>JBAZMK010000001.1:0-203764 GCA_041649755.1 Candidatus Pacearchaeota archaeon
ATTTCGTTTAATCAGCGATGTTATGCGACAATTTTAATTTCGCATTGGAGCGTTAAACGAAGATATCAAAATCAGAATTTGAGGTTTACCGACGCTGAGGAGGAGATTGGAAATTGAAATGAACATCTATTACCTAAAAAAATTATTAGTAATGTTTAAATAATATTGTTACACGTATATTTTATGGACTCTCAGGATAAGGAATTTTTCTTAAATATGCTTAAAAAAGAACTTTTGTTTAGAAGGTATTCAAAAGAAACTATCCAAAAATATCTATTTTATGTAGAAAAATTCTTGCAAAGTAAAAAGACTCCGAGAGATTTTTTAGAGGATTATGTGGAAATGAGTAGGAACACTATGAGAAGTGTTTACTTTGCCCTAAATTTTTATTATAAAAATATTTTGCACGAGGATTTTTTAGATAAACTTCCAATTGCGAGGAAAAAACAGATGCTTCCGATTGTTCTCAATAAAGAAGAAGTTCATAAAATGGTTAACTACACTGAAAACTTGCAGCATAAATTGATAATTATGTTTTTGTATTATGGAGGGTTGAGACTTAATGAAGTTAGAAACTTGAAATGGGAAGATATTGATTTTGAGCGTAAGATTATACAACTTAAAATTGCTAAAGGCGAACACCAAAGAACAATCTTTTTACATGAAAAACTAATTGAATCTCTTAATAAGTTTAAGGTTCATAGGGAAGGTTTGATTTTTGAATCAAATAGGGGTAGGAAGTATTCAGAAGAAGCGATACAAAAGATTGTTAAATCTTCCGCTAAGAAAGCGAAAATTAAGAAGAGAGTTACTCCTCATACATTAAGGCATTCATTTGCAACACACCTTTTAGAGGCAGGATGTGATATAAGATATATACAAAAATTGTTAGGACATGCGAATTTACAAACTACACAAATATACACCCATGTTGCAAACAAAGATATAAATAAATTGGCGAATTTACTTTAATATGCCGTTTGATATTGTTGTGGGGAGAAATGAAAGTGATAAGAAGGATTTTGGGAAAAGGGGTCTTGCTTTTATCGGGAAAGGTTATGTCTCTATGGGGGCTTATACAAGTTTGTCAAATCCTATTTATCTTGATGTCGTGCGGAGTCATGTTGTTTTAATTTCAGGTAAGAGGGGTTCAGGTAAGTCGTATACTATTGGGACGATGGCTGAGTCTTTATCTACACTTGGGGTTGAAGAGTCGGGGAATGTTTCTTCTTTGATTTTTGATACGATGGGGATTTTTTGGACGATGAAGTACAAGAACGAGAAGGACGGAGATTTGTTAGCGGAGTGGGGTCTTGAGCCGAAGAACATCCCTCTGAAAGTTTTTGCACCTTTCGGGTATTTTCAGGAGTACAAGGACAAGGGGATTGATGTTGACGGGGAGTTTGCGATAAAAATTAGTGAGCTTGAAGCGAATGATTGGATTAGTCTTTTTGAGCTTAATTACATTGACCCTGTTGCGGTTGTTATTGAGTCTGTGATTAGTGAGCTTAGGGAGAAAAAGGGTTCTTTTGGTTTTGAGGATATTTATGCGATGATTTCCCGTGTGGAGAATGTAGAGCAGAATGTTAAGAATTCGGCTATTGCTCTTTTTGACGCCTGTCAGACTTGGAAGGTTTTTGATGAAAAGAAAGGGACTAAAATAGATGAATTGGTTTCAGCAGGACAGACTACAGTTATTGATTTGTCAATGTATGTTTCTGTTGGGGCTTTCAATGTTCGGGCGTTAATTATTGGTCTTGTTTCAAAGAAGCTTTTTATGGCAAGAATGGTTGCGAGGAAAAATGAGGAGATTCAGGCAGTTTCACGCGGGGCAGATTATGGGAGGTATAGTATAAGGAGGGAGATGCCTATCGTCTGGATTTTTATTGATGAGGCACACGAGTTTTTGCCCAGGGACAGCAAGACTCCCGCGACTGATGCTCTTGTTCAGCTTCTTAGAGAGGGAAGGCAACCAGGGATTTCTATGGTTTTAGCAACACAACAACCTGGGAAAATTCATACAGATGCGATAACTCAGTCAGATATTGTTATTTCTCATAGGGTTACGGCGAAAGTTGATGTTGAGGCTTTAAACGAGATAACTCAGTCTTATCTTTATGAGAGTATATCGGATAAATTAAATAGTTTACCTAAGTTGAAAGGTTCCGCGATTATCCTTGATGACAATAGTGAGAGAATTTACCCTATGAGGGTCAGACCAAGATTTACCTGGCACGGCGGGGAAGCTCCTACGACAATAAAGAAGAATGTAGGAGAATTTTAAATTAATAGGCTTTTTTTGCTTCACCAGATGAGACGGCTTTTTCAGCGTTTTCTTTTGACATTATTTTGCACATTCCTGTTCCGCAGGTGACACAGGAGCCTCTTGCCATATATCCTCCTTTGGCGGTCTGGACTATTTTAACATCTTTCATCTCTTTCTTTGCCTTGCATTTGACACAATATCCTTCCATTTTTCCTCCTTTCATTATAGTTTATGAATTTCGTATTTTTCTCCACACGCTAGACACTTAATAAACATTTTGTTTCCCTCACAGAGGAGTTCGGTGTCCGGTTTTTTACATTTTGGGCAGAGGATGAAGCAATTCGTGTATTTTTCTATTTTTTCGTTTATCTCTTTTGAGGGGAGTCTTCTTGATAGTATCAATCTTTCACCTGAGAGTTCTATGGAACTTGCGAGTTCTTTTCCTAAGAATTTTGCTATGTGTTCAGGTTTTCTTCTGAGGAAACTGGCTATTTTTGAGAAATTTGTTAAAATAGTCCTTGTTCCTTCGTGATGACCTTCAACTTTTGGGATTTCAAATCGCGCACCTACTTCTAAAGGGGTGATATTTTTATAAGCCTGTGTTAGTAATTCTTCGTAGTTCATTATTTAGTGAAGAAAATGGTGTTTATAAAGAATTTGGTATTTATTTTAAGGGGATTTTTCCTTTTTGCCAGTCTTCAATTATCTTTATTGCGGTTCTTTGTTCATCAATTTCGCCTTTTTTTAAGAGGAAGCCTTTCTTTTTTCCTATTTTGAGAAAAAGGTCATAGTTGTTTTCGGATTCTACATTATAGAATTTTTTTAGTATGTTTTTGTCTTTTTTGTTTAGGAATTCTATTATTCTCATTGCAGATTTTTCGGGGTTTCTTATTTTTTGAGGGGATTTTCCGGAGATTAGTCCGAGGGTTTCGGGCGTGTCTTGTGAAGGAATTACGCCGGGAGAGTCCATAATTCTTAGTCTTTTGTATCTAATCCAGTGGGTTTTTTTAGTTGTTCCAGAAAGGGGGGAGACTTTTAGTCTTGCTTTTGGGACAATTTTGTTTATTATTGTAGATTTTCCGACATTTGGGTAGCCGACTATTCCTATTCTAAGACTTTTTCTGTCTTGTTTTTCGGCGAGGCTTTCTAAATGTTTCCTTAAACGAAGAAGTTCAAGGTAATTTTTTTCAGAAGTGAAGAAAGAGTTAGGGTATTTTTCTTTTAGTTTTTCTATTGTCTGTCTGTCAAGAAGGTCGGTTTTGTTGAGGACAAGAACGAATTTTTTGTTTAAGAGAGAGGCTTTTTTTACTATCTCCTTATTTGTTGTGATTTCAGGAACTCTTGCGTCGGCTATGAGGACAATTACATCAGAATTTTTCAAAACGTTAAGAACGACAGGCCAAAATCCCATATAAGTTTAGGAAGTCAGGGGTTATAAATTTAGTGAATTGTGAAAATTTATAAAGGGGCTAGTCTTAGATTGGTTATGGAAAATGATGAGGTTTTCTTAAAATTTGATTTGGAGAAATACAAGGGAAAATGGGTTGTTGTTTGTGAGACTGATATTGTTTCTTTTGGGGAAAACGCGAAGGAAGTTTATGAAGATGCTTTGAGGAAGTGCAAGGGGAAGAAATTGATGATTGCTAAGGTTCCTGAAGAACAGACGATGATATATTAAGATGGCTATTTCTTTTAAATATAAAAGGGTGAGAAGGGCTGAGGGGGTAGAGAGAAAGCTTCCGTATATTCCCGTTTTCTTTAAAAAAGGTTTTTCTTGGATTCAGACAATGGCTTTATTAGATTCTGGGGCAGATGTTTCTGTGATGCCTAAGGACTTTGCAGAGTTATTGGGGCTTGAGTTTGTGGGGGAGGAAGAAAAGGCTAATGGGATTGGCGGGGAGGTGAGAGTTATTAATTCTAAAACGGAAGTAATGATTAAGAAAGGTCATGAGAGTTATGAGTTTTCTATGCCTGTTCAGGTTGTTTTAGATGACACTAAGGCTCCGGTGATAATCGGGCGTGAGGGTTTCTTTGATGAGTTTGTTATAGAGTTCAATCATTCTTTGGAAAAGATAAAATTAAAGAGGATAAGTAAGGGCCTTTTTTAATTACTATTATTGAATAGGCAATGTAATTTTTGGAATTTTCTCGGGAAGGGAGTAGTAAAAGAAACTATTTACTCGTGGATAATAATGTTTAAATAGGGATTGTGTTTAACTTCTTGATGATTGGGAATAAAAAAGCACTGGTGAAGATTTCTTTAGTTACATTTGCAGTTTTATTCCTCGTCGCTTTTATGTTCTTGGTTGTTAGTGTTGGTGCTGATGATGTCCCAACTATTACGACAGATAAAGAAGATTATGCTCCAGAAGAAACGGTTGTAATTTCGGGTGAGGGATTTGGAGAATACGATGAGGTTTTAGTCAAGGTGACAAGACCTGACAATTCTGTTGTAAGTGGTGATGGAACTTTTGAGGCGTGGCCTAAAGATTATGATTATGTAACAATTGACTCTGGGGGGAAATTTGAATTCAATTATATATTGGATGGAGTTGAAGGAGAATATGAAATTAAAATTTTAGATACTGATGAAGAGGAGGTTCTTGCAACTGGAAGTTTTACTGATAATGTTGTAGATTTAGTTTTGACTTATCCTAATGGTGGGGAAGTAGTTTCAGGGACAATTGATATAACTTTTGATGTTCAAAATAATGGTCAATCTCCATTAGGGGTGGTGTATGTAAAGTATAGTAGTTCTGGATGTTCTGGTTCGTGGACAGATATAGGCTCTGTTGACTCTCCATTAACGGGCTCCCATTCTGTTCAGTGGGATACTACTGGCGTTTCTGATGGTTCAAATTATTGTATAAAGATTATAGATGGTGCAGGTGACGATTGGGACACTTCAAATTGCCCTTTTACTATAGATAACCCAGTTTGTGGGGATGGGAATATAGATGAAGGAGAAGAGTGCGATGATGGAAACACAAATAATGGAGATGGTTGCTCGTTTAGTTGTCAAGATACAACTTGTCCTTTTAAGGCACAGAGTGGAAGAACTATTGTAGACTTTTCTGAATCGCTTTTATCAAATGGAAATATTAATGATGCTCAGACTGGTTTGAAGAGTGTTTCTTTATTGGGATATTACGATGTTTCGCTTTATGCTTATGATGGGAATTCTGGCAGAGCAGGGCAGAATCAGGCTTATGAGCAATATAAGGTTCTTTTCTTTAATTCTACTGGATATAATATAGTTAATTCAAGTGCTTCGGATGATTTGGCGGACAACGTTTTGTTTGCTGATTGGTCTGGTGAGGTAGATGATAGTTTGTTGATACTTAATGCTAATGGGGTTAAGGGGTTTCACACTTATTTATCTGCCCCGAGTGGAAATCCAAATAGCGTTTATGCTGGATGTGTGGCTTTTGATAAGGTAGATGATGTTGAGTGTGAGGAGGATAGTGATTGTAGTTACTTTGAAGATTCCTGTCATACTGCTTCGTGTGTTAATTATCAATGTGAGCAAGAATTTTATGATGTGACTGGTCCTGTTGTTTCTGATTTAGTTGTTAATCCGGCTTTAACTAATTCTTTATCAAATATTAGTGCTTATGCAGAAGATTTATGTAGTAATATAAAAAATGCTTCTTATTATGTAGATAATTATTGCCAAACTGAAAAAGGTTCATTAAATGCACTTGATGGAGCATTTGATGAGAAAATGGAGGACTTGATAAAGTATGGTGCAGATTTTAGTTCATTTGCTGATGGGAAGCATGATGTTTATGTAATGGCTTGGGATGAAGAAGGGAACCCTAGCAATTGTGCTTATGTTTCTATTGATATAGATAAGGTTGCTCCAGATAATCCTAGATGTGATAGTTGTGCTGGAGAGTTTGGTATGAGTTTGAATGGAGAGTGCAATATCGCTGAATTACTTGTTTGTGGAAATAATCCTTCTTTAACAGCCTATATTAGTGATGCCGAGTCAAGGCTACAAGCTGCAGAATACTTCATAGATAATTTTAATCAACCAAATTGGTTTGGGTTTAATATGGGTGCTGTTGATGGGGCTTTTGATGAACAATGTGAAGAGGTTATTGCTGAGGTGAACATGACCAACTTAAGCGAAGGGACTCATTATATTAAATTGCACGGAAAAGATAGAGCAGAAAATTGGGGTAAGTTTAGTGGTTTTGATGCTGTTTCATTTATAAAAGATACGACTGCGCCTAAGACAAAGAAGACTTTGAACCTTGTAGATGGGGCTTCTGTTGTTTGTTCTGGACAAGAATATATTCTTCCTGGCAAAGTTAGTTTGACAGATGGTTGCGCTTATGTTAAGCAGGGGACTAGTATAACTCTTGAAGCACGAGATTTTAACCCTGATGATTCTACTGACCAGATTGGGCTTGGAGAAGGATATAATAATTTGACTGGAGAATACGCAGGAGATGTTACTACAAAATACAAGGTTTGGTTTAGTGAAGATTGTAATTGCGAATGGGAAGAGGGAGATGAGATGGTTTATGAAGGACCTATCGTATTAAATGAAGACTCTTGTCACCTAATTGAATACTGGTCTGTTGATGGTGTTTGCGGTAATGAGGAAACTCATCACTTTGAGTTGGATATTGTAGATACAAAGGCACCGATAACAACGAAGGTTGTAGGAGAACCTAAAGTTGAAGGAGAGGAAGGTATTCATTATTATATTACTTCAGGGACACAGATTAATTTAACTTGTGTTGACCCGCAACCACACCCTGTTAATGATGTTACACTTTATTGGAATGTTTCTTGGAAATATGAGTGTGATAGTGAAGAACCTTGGACTCCTTTAGGGCAGTATTCCAGTGATGGTAACGCGACAATAGTAGATTTAAATGATTCCTGTCATAAGATAGAATATTATTGTGTTGATGCTTTAGGAAATGCAGAGGAATTAGAGACCGAAATAGATGCAGTTGATAATCAGGCTCCTGTAATTGATAAAGAAATTGTTGGTCCTTGGTCTGGATATTGTGGGGAGATGACTACTAGTGGAGATTTTAGTACTATGAGTGTTAAGGATTGCTATATTGATGGCATTACGAATATATCTGTGAGTGTTACGGACCCACAACCACACCCTGTTGATGATGTGACTTGTAGTTGGAGTTATAGGATTACGGACCAATGTGAACCTGTTACAATTGTTGGCGGACAGAACTTAGGTTCTCCATTTATTGTTCATTTCCCTGAAGAGTCTGTTCACGAGTTGACTATTGTCTGTGAGGATGCCTTAGGAAATCTTGTTACAGATGTTGATACTTTTATAGTTGATAAGACAAAACCTACAACTACCTTAACTTATGGAACCCCTTACGTAAATAAGGGTGGTGTTGAGTGGATAAATGGTTCAACCTCAATTACATTAAGTGCTGTTGATAATTTACCTCATCCTTCTGGAATTAAGGAAACAAGGTATAGATTCGGGCTTGTAGATGATTCTTTCTGTTATGGGACAAATGAAACTGAATTTAGAGAAGGATTATCTGGAGATTGGAATACCTCTACTCCTTTCGTTCCTTTTGTAATACCTGATGATTCCTGTCACGCTATTGAATACTACTCTGTTGATAATGTCAATAAGATAGAAAATGTTAATGTTAAGTTTGTTTTTGTAGATAACAAAGCACCTAGCACAAATAAAGTCCTTGGAGAGCCGAAGATGCTTTGCGAAGATGGAGATGAAAAGTGTGGTCCTAAGGGGCAATGGTCTGCTTATTATGTAAACTCCAGTACAAATATTACTTTATCCTGTGCTGACCAGAACCCTCACCCTGTTGAGAGCGAGAAAATCTGTTACAAAATAGAAGGTCCAGGTTATGAACAGAGTGACTGGATTTGCGAAACCCTTAATTCAAGCAAAGAGTTTACATTTAACTACCACACAGATTCACTTCATAAAGTTGAATGGTACTGCGAAGATGGGCTAGGAAACGTAGGCGAGACTCAGGTAGAATATGATAATGTTGATAATGTCGGTCCATATATTTCTATTGTGAAACCAGAAGAAGAAAGCAATGTGAGTGAGTGTTCTCAAAAGGTTTTAATCCAAGTAATAGATAAGAAATCGGGGGTTAATGAATCTAGTATTCGTGCTGTGTTGATTAGTGATTCTGGAGAAGGAGTAGTTGTTAAGAATATTACTTTGGGTAAGGTGGTTTATGAAGATGAAGGGGAAGTAACAGTAACATATGAAGAAATAATGGACAAGAGCCTCCCTTCAGGATGGTATCAATTAGTTGTTTATGCTTCAGATAACCTTGGGAATCAAGGCAATGAAACTTTGAATGAGTATTTGAGCGAGTCGTTAATGGTTCAGTATATTAACCCTGCAAATTGTAAGATAATCCCTGGGGAGCCAAAGGAATGTGAGTTTGAATTTAATGTTTGCATGAGGGGAGGAAATAGTATTAAATTCTGGATGGATGAGGTTGGAGGGTTGTTCACTCCTGGAAAGATGAACGCATCAATTTCAAGTGGGAATTATAGTAAAGATGTTGGTTTGTTTGAAAAAACAAATAAAACTGAGCAGAATTGTATGGAGGAAATAGAGAAGGGATTTGATTATGTTTGGGAAGAGGGTATATGTTGGTTTAAGACAGTTGCAGGAACACTTCCATTGTCATGTGAAGAGATTAATGGTAAGGCGCAGTTTAATCTTACTCTCAGTATGAGTGGTAATATGACTGATGAACTTGGGAGTATTAATAAGATAGATTACTTTATGGAGTCTATAACAGATGAAAGTTCTCCTTTATGTGAGGATATTCAGGAAGATTAAATGTCATTTTTAGGTATTAAGATGGAAGAAAAGAAATTAAACGCAATATTCTTGTTTTTATTAGTCTTATCTATAGGATTTGTATATTCTGCAACGACTAGTGGGAGCTTTAGTCTTGAAGAAAACGAAGACGGGGCGATTGTGATAGGAGAATCGGAATGTTCTCCTAATTGGGAGTGTGTTTTAACGGAATGTATTGATGGTTTTCAAACTTATATATGTTATGATAGAAATCAATGTGGGACAACAGCATTTCCTTCAAATCACGGGGAGATTGTTTCATGCCCGGTAGAGCCAGAGGACAATGGAGGAATGATAAATCCATCTAATAGTGGTTCTGGTGGCGGGTCTAAAATAACGAGTTCTGGCAGTGGTGCAATAATCACAAGCAATTCTTCTTCTACAGGAGAAGATTGCGTAGAGAACTGGGTTTGCCTTAATTGGAGTAATCAGGAGGAAGAATGCGGAGTAAGGGGGTGCACAGATTTGAATAGCTGTGGAACTGGAGGGTCTAAGCCGGAAGTTATTAGAGAATGCGAAAGTAAAGGATTCTTCTCGTTTATTACAGGTGGTGTGATTGGAGCTTTTGGAAGCTTCGGCTGGTGGGTTTTGATCCTTTTCTTGGTTTTAATTGTAGCTTTCTTTATTGTTTCTAAGAAAAAGAAGAAAGATAACACATTTGTTAAGAAAAAGACTTCTAAGAAAGTTAGGAAGTGATTGGTAAGATTTAAAAAAGTAATTTTTCTGATTTCTCAATGGAAAGAAGGGATTTTTTGAAGGGAAGTTTGTTGTTGCCGTTAGCTTTGCCTTCGTTGAATGTTTTTGCAGATTCGCTTAAAATTGAGATTCCTGAAGGAAAGATTATTATTCTTGACCCTGGTCATGGGAATATTAATTCTAAAGGGATTTACGACCCTGGCGCTATAAGTTACGACGGCAGACATCAGGAGGCAGATTTAGTCCTTGATTTGGCTAAATATACTTCTAAAATCTTTGAAAGGGTTAATTTAGAAGGGTATCTTGGGTGCGATGTAGTAAGAACGAGGAAAAGCAATAATGTTGAGCTTTCTCTTAAAGATAGGGTGGACTTAGCTAACAAATCGGGGGCTGATGTATTTGTCAGTTTACATTATAACTCTTCTCCATCTCAGGAGCCAAGAGGAGTTAATACTTACTATTGCAAGGGCAGTAAGGAAGGTAAAATACTTGCAGAATTTGTACAAGAGGAAATTTTAAGGTATTTGAAAGGAAAAGTTGAGGGTTTTGAAAATACTCATGGGGCTGTAAGAGAGGGGAATTTTTATGTATTAAAACATACGAAAATGCCTGCTGTTTTAGTTGAACCTGGTTTTCTTTCTAATCAGAAGGACTTAGAGTACATTCTTAAGGATTCTCATTTCATTGCAGGGGGGATAGCTAACGGAATTGGCAAGTATTTTTATGACCTTGAGGCAAGGAAAAAAGATAAATAGGCTTTTTTCTTTTTGGTTTTATGAAAAATCCTTTAGATA
Source organism: Candidatus Pacearchaeota archaeon (assembly GCA_041649755.1). GTDB lineage: Archaea > Nanobdellota > Nanobdellia > Pacearchaeales > GW2011-AR1 > JAGVXH01. Next base: position 10,613 of record JBAZMK010000001.1, read on the forward strand.
TTCTCAAAAAAGAGCATGAGCAAATTGAGATGGAGCTTTTTCAGTTAGAGAGTGTGATGGAAGACGACGAAGTGATTAATTATCCTAATCTTGTTCATTGTTTTAAGGAATTGTGCAGTATTTGGGATATTCATGAAGAAAAAGAAGAAAAGGTTTTTGGGATAATGGAAAAAGAAAGGATTAAGATGCCTGTTTACAAGATGACTTGTGAGCATAGGGATTTGAGAGGGCATATAAATAGGATTAAAGAGGCAATTAATTCTGGGAACGAGGCAAAACTTAGGGAGCGCTTTGAGAGTGATTTGAAAAGGCTAATTAGTAAGATAAGAGCCCATAAGAATATGGAAGATGAGGTTTTGTACACTATTGCACTTGAAGAATTCACGCCTGAAGAACTTGAAGATATAGGAAAGATACTAGGAAGTGAATAATAAAGATTAGAAGCTAACTTTTTGAATTAGACATAACTTTAGGGATAAAACAACTCGAAGGGCTGAAATTTGGGTGGAGCCTGCAAGAAAATCCCTTTAAATCGCTGTTAGGCGTCCCGAACGAAGTGAGAGACTGCAAGTCGTGGCTCGTAGCGAAGCGGAGAAGTAATTTTGGCATCCGTTACTTTATTTCTCTTAATTTCTCGGCGAGTTCTCGTATTTTTTGCTCGTCACCTTTTGGGCCATCATTTGAGCAAATATACCCTTCGTAAGTTTCAAAAAATTTGTCATTATTACTGTGATACTGTTTCCATTCTCCTTTCTTCATGTGTCCAGTCCCGTGCATTGGAAACAATTTGATATGTGCATGGTCTATTCCAGTGCCTTCCATAATTAGACCAACTCTTCCAACATCTTCAAAATGGGCTATCAAATTTTTTGAAACGGTTTTAGCGGCAAGAACGAATTTGCTCAATTTATCATCAGGCATTCCGAGCACGTCACTTCCATAATGTTCCTTTGGAACGACAACCGTAAAACCTTCAGTATTCGGCCACGTTGAAAGGAATGCCATAAATTCATCATTCTCCCAAAAGATGCCTGGCGTCTTGATGTCGCCACCAATAATCTTGCAAAAAATACACTCGCCTTTTTCAGTTGTTGATTTGTAATCAGCCATAATAGAAATTAAGAGAAATATAAATTATATAAAGCTTTTCCATATTAGGATGCTAAAATTATTACACATAACTCCTTATATACAAGTACTTATATACTTCTTGGGTGTATTTTATGGTATGGACGAACTAACAGGGATAGGGAGAAACTTTTGCAAAAATCTAAATATAAATGTTCTTTTTTTGTCTAGGTTTGGTAAAGAAATCTCGGTTTAGGTATTGCTATAGCGGATAAGAGAAGGGAAAGAGGGGGCGAATTTTATTTACCTGAATGCTTCTTCAGTAAAAGTGTGTAGGTTTTCTCTGTCTTCTTTTTCTATTTCTTTTGCTTTGGCCTCTTTTTTTGCCTTCATTGTCCTGATTAAGACAAGGATTAGTGAGGGGAACATGACTAAGACGACTATTAAGACCACTATCCCTATTACAGAGGCTATTATTCCGATGGGAAGAACATAGTTCCAGACAATTATCCAGAGGTTATAGAAAAATTCTCCTATGTAGAAAATGATTTTTAGGGCGACAGAAATTGCAAAGATACCTATTCCTGCAATCCACGAGATAGCGTTTGCCTGCGTGGAGCGTCCTATAGGACTAAGTAACTGAAAGATTTTTCTGTTTAGTATGAAAACCATGAAGAAGAGTATCCAGATATATATAACGAAAGCGAAAAGCCAGGATATTTCAGGCACCATGCAAAAGACAATTTTGAGCCATTCTGCGTTTTCAGAAATCCAGCTGTTTATTTTTTCAACTCTTTCTTCAGCGATACTTTTGTTAAGTTTGTTTGGGTCAAATTCTCCTGTCTCTGGGTCGAGAGGTATCTGGTCTATTTTTTCCTGAATGTCTTTAACTTCGCTTTCTTCAACAAGAGTTTCATTTGCTATAACAAAGACACTAAGAAAAATTAGGGATAGTAAGGTCAGTGCTAACACTCTTTTTTTCATTTAATCTTTAGGTAAGCGGAACTTTTAAACCTTTCAGAAAACATTTTAAACTTGATTATTCTGTTATTTTTATGAGGAAAGAGGTTGCTGTGTTGTTTTTTGCAGTTTTATTATTTAGTTTTGTCGTCGGGCAGGAGAATAAAACTGATTTGAACGAATCTTTGAAAGAGATTTCTGGACGAATAAATATGGGTGATATTCAGAGTAACCTTGTTTTACCTGACTTTGTTCAGGGGATTACAAGGTTTGTTTTTCAGATTGAGGCAGATAGAGAGATTGGAATAGAGTATTTTATTGTTTTAGTAGGAGTTTTTTTAGTGATTTTAGCGATTGTCGCTGGGGTGATTTATATAACTCCTTTGCATAGGGAACCTGTAGAGATTTTTATTTTTAAGTTTAACACAGATTATCTTATGGGGCTGATAATTGTGCTGATTATTGCATTAACAGGGGTGATAAATTCGGTTGTTGCAGATTGGTTTTTTAGTCTGGGGTTGTATAGGGAACTTGTGAGTAAAATGGGGTGGGGTGTTATTTTCCTGATTTTGTTCATTTTAATAGTTTTATTCTTTGCTGTGAGAATGCTTTTTGGGATGTTAAGAAGGAGAATTAGAAGAGAGACTGCGAAAGGGAGTGGGGAAGATGTTAATATGTTGAGAAAAATAGCGAAAATTAACGCTGAGAGTACTGAAAAACTATCTGAAGAGTAAGATGGTTCTAAGTCTTAAAGAAGAAGGGCTAGGGGGAGAATTCTAAAATAGAACTTTAACAAAATTTAGTGAACGAGCGAGTAAAAAAAGATTTAGAAAAGAATAAAATTGAAACCTAAATTATCCTCCAAGTTCCTCAGTTTCTCCAGCCCGATTTTTCACAGCTGCAGTTGATTTTTCAGTTACATCTTTGGATTTACCAATCTTTTCTTTTTTGACATTTGACCAAATTTTACCGAACATCCAACTTATTGAAACTGTACATAAAACTCCTAAAGCGAATAGCCCCCAAGTTAAAAGAAAATAAGTTCCTGTTTTAATAACTTCTTCGTCTGAAGGATAAAATATCTTTAGTGCAATAAAAAAAGTAAATAATATCCAAAGACCTATTGCGAAAAGTTTGCTCATATATCTCTGAGTAGCTCCTTTGGATTCAGATTCCATAGCTAATGTAACTGTAAAGTAAAATAAGATAATAAAAGGAAGGGCTCCTCCTAAAACAAATCCCAATGCACTGTAACTTGTCATTAAGGCAAAGACTTCTTCAGGAGTTATATAAGCCATAGATAAAAATCCTACTAGAATTGAAAATACAGCTCCAAGCCACATCATTTTGTCTGAGAATAGAGAATTTAAACCAGGAATTTTAGATCCTATAGCGAAAACGACTATAGAGACTAATGCCCAAAATAAAAATTTTGCTATGTTTGGGCTTAAATTTCCTCCAGTCCAGTCAGCGAACCAGCTCTTAATAGGATCAAAAGGACTTTCAGCAGCTGAAACAAAATTTATAAGAAGCGTGAGAGCAAAAAGACCGAGTAATCCAAACACCAAAACTTTTTTTGTAGTCGTTTTCATATGTTTTTTAGCCGTTATTTATTTATAAACCTTTCTTAGAGTTCCCTTTCAAGTCGGTTTATGTTCTTCATAATCTTTCTTCTTATTCTTTTATAATCTTCTTCTCCAATTTTATTATCTCTGTGCCATTCTTCAATTTCATCTAAGTTTTCCTTTTCTTTTGCTATGTTCCTTAGAAGACTATCTCTTTTCAATTCTCCGTATTTTGAGCGAAGGATTGCTCTGTTTATTGTTCCGTCGAGGAATAGGAATAAGAAAGATATGAGTCCTGTTGCAAGATAAATCCAAGCAAGGTCGCCGATTTGGTCAATCCTAGAGTTCCATATTCCTATAAAGACTATCCCGAAGAATATCCAGAGGACTTTTCTCATTACGCTGTAACCCAAAGTAGTTCCTTGAAATCCTGTTATGACAAAGAAAAAGTATATAACGAGGGGGAGGATTGAGGTCAGGACTACGCCGAGGACGGTGTAAGGGAGAATCATCATTTGAATGAGTTCAGTTTCAATCATGAATCTTGTTGCGAGAAGTCCAATAGCAAGAGTTACAATCCATCTTATTGACTTTTCGGTTTTTTCACTACCCCCAAAAATAGGGATTTTACCCAATACAACATAAATTATAGAGACTATGATGAGTAAAAATAAGAGTTTTTCAAATATATATTCTGTGCTTCCAAAGATAGATGCCGCTAAAGGATAGGAAACATCTTCAATAATCTCTATTAGTTGACTCACACCAAAACCAAGTCCACTTCCAAAACTTCCTGGAGTATAGTAAGCCGAAGAGACGAGAGATATTAAAAATAAAGAGGAGAGTAACAAAACGAGGAAGTATCCTTCTTTTTTCATAGTTTATTGATGAATAAGGAGTTTATAAATTTTTATTTCATTCCGTATTTTCTTTTTAGTCTTTCTATGTTGTCGTGCCGTGTTTTGTAATCTTGAGTGTTAATATAAGAAGGATTGTTCATGACATCTTCGTTTAACTGGTGTTCGGCACGCATTATTCTTGCTCTATTTTCTACATTCATTGATTCTTTTCTTTCTGAGTCTTTGATTTGTTTTCTCCAGTTTTGTATTGTCCCGTCAAGGGAAAACATTAAAAGTGCTGCAATTGCTGTGACAAGGTAGATATAACTTGCAAATCCTACAAGATTAAGCTGGTCAAGTCTAACATACCATAGACCCAAGAATATAACTGCAAAAAATATCCAGGATACTTTTCTTATTGGTGTTGAAAAATCTTTAACAAAAAGGAAAAAAAGTATGAAAGGTAGTCCTGCAGTCATAGCTACACCCAGGGTTGAATAAGGAAGGAGTATACTTTGAACTACCTCGGTTTCTCCAATCCACCTAATAGATAAAATAGAAACAGAAATCGCTACAATCCAAAGGGCCCATCTGTTCTTGTAGTCTTCAAAAAAAGGGAGTTTATCAAGAATGACCCAAACTAGAGAGAAAATTATTAAAAGGAAAAGAACCCGCGCCATGAACCATTCGCTTGAAGAAGAATCGCCTACGAGAATTTCCAGAGGTTTTTCAATTACTTCGTATGCACCACTTATGATTTCACTTAAACTTCTTGCGATTTCATTAACTGGGTCAGCACTGACATTTGGAATTATAGAAAATAAGAGAAATCCGAATAAGAAAATCATCATAACTCTTTTCAATTTCATAGGAAATAAAGTTCTTAATTATTTATAAATATGTTGATGAATGTCTTGCTTAAGATAGTTTTTAGATATGTAGAGAAATCGCAAGACCTAATTGCTCGCTTGGGTAGCCCAAGTTCAATATAAAATATCCCGCCACCAAGAGTCGAACTTGGGCATCGCGGGTTCTGCAACCCTGATACGGGCTAAAACGCTTTCATTCTTATGTGCAATAGCACCATGTCCAGCGCACTTCTACAGCCACGTGTTCTACCGTTGAACTATGGCGGGATTTAATTTACTATGCAAAATCGTTTATAAAGTTTTATATGAAATGTAAGGAGATTAGTTTTCCTATAAAATGAGATATTAATATGACTGCCGATGCTATGATTAAATGTTCAAAGATTATCCATAAAGGCTTTTCTCCTTTTTGCTTTGCCAGAATGTAATTAAATATCACTAAAAGGATAAAACCCCAGATTATACTTGTTATGATGGAGTTTCTTAAGTTCATAAAAATGAAAGGGGAGACAAAAGTCATTGCTACGATTAGTTTTGTTAAAAGCGTTGCGAATGTTGCTTCCCAGACAGACCTTGAACCGTTTCTTTTACTTGATTCTTCTGATATGTGTATTCCTAAAGCGTCGCTGGAAGCGTCAGCAATCGCGATGGTTAAAATCCCCCCAATCACTACCCTCTTCAACCCTGTTCCAGAGTTAAGTCCCACAATAAGTCCTAGGGTTGTGATGATCCCAGAAGTCATCCCAAAACTTATTCCTTTTTTAAAAGACTCTTTCATAAGATTTTAACGAATAGAGATTAATAAATTTAATTATTTATTTTTACTTACCTGTTCGCTCATAAAGAAGACTTTTTTTGAAGTAACTTCATAAATTTCTCCATCTTTTTCAAATACGGCCATTGCCTCTGGAAGAGAGAATTTCCCAACGACTCCGACTTTTGAATAGACAATGTAGCTGAATATCCTTTCTTCTCCTTCATCTAAATCTCCGAGTGTCCAATGAATTCTCCTGCTACTTACATCAACTTTGTTTGGTTTGCTTGTTCCAAACTTGTTATAAACTTTAACCATCGGCGGAACTTGGTCAATTAGAGTTACATTTTCAACATTGTTTTTTGCTTTTACTGAGATTTTTATTTTTAGTGCGAATTCATCATTTTTGGTTTTTACAGGGGAAACGGATTTTTTTACTTCAACTTTTGTTTTGGTATATTTTTTTACTCCGAAGTAAGCTACTACGAGGACGATTAAAATTACTAGGGGGATTAGATAGTTCGTTCTTACTCTTAGAGTGAATATTTCTCCAGGTTCAAATCTGTTTTTTATCCACTTGTATTTCACTGACAAACCTTCTCTTTCTACTAAATTTGGTTTAATATTAAAGGAAGTAAATAGCCTTGAGAGAATGTTTTTTTCAACAGTTATTTCAATATTTTCAACAGTGTTGCCCGCGTTTGTTTTTGTAATTATATAATTTTTTATCAAAATACCAAATCGGTCTTCATCAGTAGATATACCTTTCTTTTCTCCTAAAAATAGTTTTCCTTCTATTTTGCTTTCGCCTTCAACCGTTTCAAAGATAGAGGTTATAATATAGTTTCCTGCTTTTGTTCTTTCTAAATCTTCTTTGTCTACGATGATTTTTATTTTATACTCTTCAAAAGGTTCAAGGTCAAATTCTTCTTTAATATCAGAAAATAAAAGAGAGGAAAATCTTCCTGATAGTTTGTTTAAAGAGATGTTTTCTTTATTTCTTATGTAAAAAATTATTTCTCCAGTTTCATAGTCAGCAGAACCGTTTATTATCTCTATTGCGTCTTCTAAATTTGTTAATTTAATAGTGAATTTTCTATCTATTTGTTCAACACCTCTTCGGTGCAGAGTATAAGTAAAGGTGTAATATCCGTTTGTGTCTTTTAAATAATCGGTCGATTTTAGTGTGAATTCTTTAACTATTCCTCCACCTTCAATATTAAATATTTCTGAAGGGGTTATTGAAATATCTGAGAGGGTGTAAAGATTATAAGAACCTGTGGGGGCGTTTGTAATTGTTAAGGTTAGTTTAATTGGGGTGTCTAAATCTTTTATTATTACATTGGTGTCATATTCCTCGCTGATGCTTATAGCTGAGGCAAGACCTAAAAGGAATATCGTGAAAAATACAAATGATAGTTTTTTCATTATAGAAGGGGGTATAGGGATTTTATAAAGATTATTGTAGTGTTTTTTCAGAAAATAAGGGATTTTAGCAACCAAAAAACTTTTAAATGGCTTTTTCTATTAAATATTAGAAATTCTAGGAATTTTAAGAGTTGTAAGATGGACGAAGATTTGAAAAAAAATATATTAAAGAGCGGAACTAGTTTAGTCGGAATAGTTTGTAGAGATGGAATTGTGATGGCTGGTGACAGAAAAGTGACCGCTGGAGGAAGTCTTGTTGTTAATAAGAATTTTTCTAAAGTAAATCCTTTGAATGATTATTTGGTAATTTCTTGGACAGGAGGAGTAGCGGACGCGATGATTCTTACAAAACTTCTTTCTGCCCAGTTAAGAATAAAAGAATTGAGAGATAAAAAAAGACCCACGGTTAAAGAATCAGCTAATTTAGCTGCGAGAATGGCTTATCAGAATATAAGACAACCTTCAATGATTCCTTTTATTGCTGGAACGATGATAGGTGGTTTTAATGAGGACGGAACGACAGAATTATATTCAATTGAGCCTTCTGGAAGTGCTATGAAAGTAGAAGATTATGATGCTAACTTTTCTTCAGGGATGCCCTATATTCTCGGTTTGCTTGAAAGACAATATAAAAAAGACATAACTGTTGAAGAAGGAAAAGAACTCGCGATTGAGGCAATAAAGTCTTCTTCTCAAAGAGACACTGCGTCAGGTCATGGGGTTGACGTTTATACAATAACAAAAGATGGTATTAAACAAGTTGCAAAGCAGTTTGTTGAATCAGTCTATAAAGAAGAGTAATAATAGCGATGGCAGATATCTTAAAAACAATTGAAAGCAGGTTACCTTCGGGTGTAGTGAGTTCTACAATTTATGAAGGTGCAAATATTGTAGTGTATACTTCAGATGTGAATTTCTTTAAAGAAGGAGATTCTGAGATAAAAGAAGTAGTAAATAGTATAAAAAAGAGGGTGGAACTTAGGGCGGATAAGGGTCTGTTAATGCCACAAGAGGGAGCAGAAAAGGTTATTCGTGAAATTCTTCCTGAAGAGGCGGAATTGACCCAGATAATTTTTGACCCACAGAGAAGTGTTTTGATTATTGAGACAAAGAGACCTGGGCTTGCTATCGGTAAGGCGGGGTCTTTACTTAGGGAAATAAAACTTAGGACTCTTTGGACTCCACAGGTTCAGAGGTCAGCAGCAATAAAATCAAAGATAACCGACAAAATAAGGGAGGTTCTTTATCAGGATAATTCTTATAGAAAGAAGTTTTTGAACTCAATTGGAGAGAAAATTTACAAAGAGTGGAATCCAGATAAGATGGAAGAATGGGTTCGGCTGACGGTTTTGGGTGGCGGTAGACAAGTAGGTAGAAGTTGTTTTTTACTTCAGACTCCTATTTCAAAGGTTTTAATTGATTGTGGAATTGACGTTTCTTCTGCTGGGAAAGATAAATATCCTTATTTAGAGGCTCCTGAACTTGATTTGTCAACCGTGGACGCTATTATTCTTTCTCACGCACATCTTGACCATTCTGGGCTTATACCTTATCTATATAAGATGGGTTATAAAGGTCCTGTTTATATGACTGCTCCGACAAGAGATATTTCCGCATTAATGGCTTTGGACTTCATAGGTGTTGCTTATAAACAGGCGACGGCACCACTTTTTAAGTCATCTGATGTTCGTAATATGGTTAAACATTCAATTACTTTAAATTACAATGAAGTTACGGATATAACTCCAGATATAAGGATTACGTTTTATAATGCAGGTCATACACTTGGTTCTTCTATGGTTCATTTTAACATTGGAAACGGGCTTCATAATTATCTTTATACAGGAGACATTAAGTTTGGCAAATCAAGGTCCTTGGAGGCGAGTTCAACTTATTTTCCAAGACTTGAAACTATTCAGATAGAGTCTACTTATGGTGGTAAAGACAATAATTATCCTAAAAGGAAAGATTCTGAACAGGATCTTCTTAATTTTATTAACGAAGTTATCGGGAAAGGGGGCAAGGTTTTGCTTCCGGAATTAGGGACTGGTCACGCACAGGAAAAAATGCTTTTGCTTGAAGAGTCAATGAGAATTGGACGTATTCCTGCCGTTCCAGTTTATGTTGACGGTATGATTTGGGATATTAATGCAGTTCACACAGCTTATCCCGACTTTTTAGCGAATGGTATTCGTTCAATGATTTTTGCTGATAAGAATCCTTTTACTTCAGAGATTTTTAAACAGGTTGGTTCCTCACAGGAGAGAAGGCAGGTAATTGAGGGAGGTCCCTGTATTATTCTTGCGACTTCTGGTATGCTTGTTGGAGGTGCTTCTGTAGAATATTTAAGAGAGTTTGCAGATAATCCTAATAATGGGCTTTGTCTTTCTTGTTATCAACCTGCGGGCGGACTCGGTAGGCAACTTCAGGAGGGACTTAAAGAGGCAACTTTTAATGTTGATGGGAAAGAAGAGGTAGTTCCTATAAAATTAAAGTTCTTGTCAATTGAGGGGTTTTCAGGGCATTCTTCAAGAAATGAACTTATGGCTTTTATGAGTCATATTAATCCTAAGCCCCGAAAGGTTATAATTAATCACGGGGAACAATCTCGCGCACTTGACCTTGCATCAAGCATCTATAAGTCACAGAGGATTGAGACTGTTGTGCCTAAGAATCTTGAAACGGTTAGGTTAAGGTAAACCTTACATTTAAAAATGTCTTTATTTATTTAGTTTAAAGGGATATGAAACATAAAATTTCGGTAACTATTTTGCTTATTGCGATGTTCTTAGTGACGCAGTTTATAGGTCTTCTTGTTGTAAACTCTTATTTTCCTGTAACTCAGACAATTGTTGACCCGTCTACCGGAGAGGCAAGAGAAATAGAAGTGGAAAATCCTCTGCCTTTTGGTTTGGAAAATCGGGAAAATTCTCCGAATTTTCTTTCAATCGTTTTTTCTTTTGTTTTGGCAGTTGCACTTGTATTTTTTCTTATGAAATATAGGTGGAAGAAAGTAATAAAAGTCTGGTTTTTTCTTGTCGTCATTATCGCTTTAAGTATTTCTTTGAATGCTGTTTTGAAGAATTTTTTAGTTTATGCTTCGGTAATTTCGTTAGTTGTCGCTTTTCCTCTGGCTTTCTTTAAAGTTTTCAGGCCGAGTTATATAGTCCACAATGCGACGGAACTTTTTATTTATCCTGGAATTGCGGCGGTTTTCGTGACTTTGCTTACCCCTTTTTCAGCTCTTCTCGTCCTTGTTTTAATTTCAATTTATGATATGTGGGCTGTCTGGAAGTCGGGAATAATGCAAAAGATGGCAAAGTTTCAAATGGAAGAAATAAAAGTTTTCGGAGGCTTGTTGATTCCTTCTCTTTCAAATAAAGATAGAAATGAGATTAAGATTGTAAAACAAAAATATAGGAATAAAGAAATTCCGAAGAAATATAAAAAGAGAAAGTATAAAGTTAATCTGGCTATTTTAGGTGGGGGGGATATTATCTTTCCGATAATTGCTTCGGGAGTTTTTCTTAAGTTCTTTGGGATAATTCCTGCGCTTTTTGTTACTTTCGGGGCTTTGGCAGGGCTTATTTATTTGTTTAGTATTACTGAGAAAGGAAAATCTTATCCTGCGATGCCCTATATTTCGGCAGGGATATTTATTGGTGTTTTGTTAGCGTTAGTTTTTCGCTTTATTTAAATCAGACGGGCAATTCCTTTTAATGAATTGAATACATTTCTTCCTTCGTTAAAGAGATATTCGTATCTTTGGCATTCGTAATCCTGATGAAAACTTCTTGCATTCCAAATAGCCATTGCAGGAATAGCGCATATATCACAATAGTCAACTAAACCTCTTTTCTCTTGCTCTGGATACCATCTAAGATTATCCGAATTAAATGCAAATATAGAGCTTTGGTCTTTTCTATAACTAATTCCTTTTTTTAAGTTAGGAATTTTAAGACCTTCAAAACCTGAGTATAAAAAATTTCTTCCAAATAATCTTTGTTTTTTTAATGCTCTAATTATAATAGATAATTCATCCATTCTTTCAACGTAGGAATTAACTTCTCTTAAGTCTATATCAAATTCTTTTACCATAAGACACCTATTGTGATATATTCTACGTCTTCAAATCTCACTTTACCGTCGTTTAGTTGATTGTTATCCCCTTTTGTTAAAAAATATACTCCTTTTTCGTCAATTCCTTTTTCGATGACCCTGTGGACGATTAGCTTACCTGATGACCTGAAACTGATGATATCTCCTACCTGAATGTCAGAGGGACTTTTTGGAACGATTTTTATTCCGTTTGTATTTTCATCTAGAAATGGTTTCATACTTCCAGTGTCAGCGTAGTTTGATATTGTAATATTCGGAATTTTTAAGACTATTTTGTCGTTGTAGACAAGGATGTCATCGTTAGTTATTCTATTTGAAGGTGAGAGGTTTTCTTTTATCGTGAGTCCTGTCAAAGGAATGTTAAGGTTTAAGATAGAGAATATGTAAAATAAAAGGACGCAACTAATGAAACCTGCCGAAAATACTAAGGTATACTTTAAGTTCATATATTTTTATTGAGGTATACTATTTAATATTTTCTATTGTAACCCCCACGCAAAGACAACACATAGAAAGGTTTATAAATAGTTTTTTCCCTGTATAGTAATAAAGGAATTAAAATGGCATCTGGGATCGAAATAAAATTAAGGGGTCACAAAGGGAGTATAGGAGATATAGCTGAAGCAGTAAAAGATGGGGTGAATTATATTAGTTGTGTTACCGACGGAGAACTTATTAATTTTGATAGGGGTTCTCCTAATCCGAGAGAGATTCATCAAATTTATAGGGTTCTTAGAGAAGGAGGTTATAAAGTAACAAAGGTTTCACTAGAGGTAGAAAAAGTAAACGATGGCGATAACTAAACCAGAATTAATAAGGAAATTGAAAGGATATTTTGATTTGAATATTTATGAAACTAAAGTTTGGCTGGCTTTGCTTTCTAAGGGAGTTTCTTCGGCTGGCGAGATTGCGGAACTTTCCGAAGTTCCTAGGTCTAGAACTTACGATGTTTTAGAATCTCTAGAAAAGAGAGGTTTTGTTATTCAGAAACTTGGAAAGCCGGTGAAATATTTAGCAGTAAAACCTGAAATTGTAATTGAGAAACTCAAGAATAATACTGTCAAATATGCTGAAGAGAGAATAAGTGTCTTATCTAATTTGAAGGAGACCAAAGAGTATCAGGAGTTGAACGAACTTCACAAGATTGGAATTGAGCCTATAAAGAACCACGAGCTTTCTACTTCAATTAAAGGAAGGTCAAATCTTTATACTCAGATGAGAAATGTAATGGAAAGCGCTGAGAAATCTGTTTATGTTGTGTCTTCATCTTACGAACTTAATTCTAAGTTTAAAATGTTTAAAGAAGTTTTTGACAAGTTGAAGAAAAGACGAGTTGACGTTAAGGTTATGGTTTCAGACGATGTTGAAGAAGCCGAGAAACTTTCAAAAAAGTTGGGTGTTGTAGTTAGGTCAAAGCGGATAAACTCCAGATTTGTTATTGCTGACAGAACAGAATTGATTTTTACAATAAAGCCGACAAATGTTCACGAAGATTTTGATTATGGGGTCTGGATAAATTCTCCTTATTTTGCGAATTCACTTTGTTATATGTTTGAACTTGCGTGGGATAAATGATTTCTTAAGAAAATAATTCTTTGATTTGGTTTATTAGGAGTGAAAAGAAGGTGGTTTCAGGGTTTTCTGTTTCATATTCATAAGAACCGATGTCAGGGGCATTTCCAGAATAAGGCAAGCCAATATCTATTCCGGCGTCTATTGCAGGGCTTTCTAATTGCAGAGAGAAGTCATTGTTTTCAGGATTTGTAAAAAGGGGGTCTGCGTTGAAAGAATGACTTCCTACAGGAGGGAATCCATCCCCAAAGAGATTATAATCCTCATTTAGCAAGGTTCCTCTTATTCTTGTGTTGTTGCTATAAATTATATTATTTCTTAATAGACCTTCTAATAAGTTGCCAAAATAAATTTCGTATATTGCACTTTCATAGAAAATATTGTTGTAGAGTTCAAAATATCCGTCTTCTTCTGTGCTTATGCGAAGACCTATTGCGGTTCCACTTCTTGGTCTTGTTTTTGCTATTATTGTGTTCTTTATATAGATGTAATCTGTATCAGAAGATACGGAACTCCCTGAGTTGTTTAGAAGTTCTACATTAGACATGTAGACGTTTTTTCCTCCTGCTAGGATTCCATAAGTCCCCATTGATCTTGAGTTGCGTATTTTTGAATTTAGAATATTGACATTATCTATCTCTTCGGAGTATGCTGTTATCCCTCTATCTTCATAATCACTTATACTAACATTGTATATATGTGCATTTTTCCCTACATAAATCCCCCTGTCAGAAATGTTGGTAACAGTTACGTTTTCAATTCTTATATTGTTTGCAGAGCCGTAGATTCCATAATCTGCTCCGTAGATATTTAAATTTAGCAAAGTGACGTTTTCATTGCTTCCTCTAAAATAAATTGTTTCTCCGAAATTTGCCATTTCTATCCCATCAATGATAATATTTGAAACTCCTCCTCCAAAGTTGAAAGCTTCAGGGCTGGAAAATGAACTCCCTTCCATTACGACTTTTTCTTCGGGATAGTTTTTGAAAATTATTGGGGCTTCAGGAGTTCCTGACTTTGTGAGACTTCCATATTCATTATACATTCCTTCGTGAATTAATACCATTTGTCCTGCATTTAATGTATTCTTTGCTTTTTGTATTGTTTTCCAAGAGGTCTGAGATGTTTGACCGTCGTTTGTATCTAATCCATTATTTCCGTCTACATAGAAAGTGTTCTCCTCTGATGGTTCTTGATAAGGTGTTTTTGGGAGAACTTCTAGAATTATAGTATTCTTTGAAGTGTCTATTCCGTCGGAAAATTCTAATTCAATAATATTTTTCCCAATATCTTCATTTGAAGGCGTCCAATCTATTATGAATTTTGAATTATCATAATTTGCTGATTGAGGGAGGTTTGAGATTGTAGATGTCATTGTGATTTCTCCGTCAAGATCTGTAACGGGGAATCTTAAGCGGGAATTTCTTCCTTCAATAAAAGTATAATAATTTAGTCCTTCATAAACTGGAGGCCGATTAATATCATTAACTTTTATTGAGATATTTAGTGTGGCAGGGGGGTAGTAATAATTTTCGTCGGTAACGGCAATAGTTAACTCATAGCTTCCTTCCTGAGAAGATGTTGCTCGGTCATAGTTGGGAGTAAAGGTAAACTTACCTTCATTGTCTATTTTCATTTCGGGTAAAATGTCACCTGTAAAAAGAAGGTATCTTAATGAGTCCCCTTCTGGGTCCACTGCGGGGAAGGTCACAAATAGTTCTTGCCCTTCATTAATCTGGAAGTTTGTTGCTCCTGAATAAGAAAAGGAGGGTCCTTGATTTCCTGGTTTTTGATACGATTCAAAAGGTCCTATATCTATAATAGAACTTCCATCATTATTTCCATCTACAGGTCTATTTTTCCCATCAAAATCAAAATTTACGGCAGAAATCGTCTTTCCTGTGTCAATTAAAGGGCTATTCCCTGTTAAGTGAAAATCTCCCGATTCAGGAGAAAACAATTTAGGGTTAATTCCTTTAAGTGAATTAATTCCTTCCCCGCTCCAGGCGGTGTCGTTGTCCCAGTTATCATAGAATAAATTATAATCAGAAGTGATGTTCCAGTAAGGGGCTATAGAACTTGAAACAGAAAACGCAGGATAACAACAGGAGTTATCGTTAGGATTAAAATATCCGTTCTTTATGAAGAGGGAGTTATATATCTCTGCTGAAGCAGATATATCTTCTCTCCCAAAGTTTAATACCAACCCGTTCTCCCCATTATTATAAAATAAAGAGTTGTAAATATGGACGTGATATTCCCCTTGGGGTGAAGTAGACCCTCCAGTTATCTTTATTCCTGCCTCATTATAACCTTCTACAACGGTGTTTATTAGAGTATAGTTAGAGTAAGAAGTGGTTGTTCTTCGCCATAATTTTATTCCACATGCGTTTCCTCCTGAAGTGTAGAAGTTGATTAGTTGGACGTTTTCTCCAGTGATGTCTATGCCGTCTTCTCCGTTGTCTATTGCGGTGCAGTTGATTAGCGTGATGTTTCCGGTTCCGTCGCCTAATGCAAAGCCGTCTGCGTCTCCTTCACTTCCTTTTCCGTCGTTGTTATAGCTACTCTCAACATTAATTAAGGTTAGGTTGTTTGCGGGGGCGTAAGTGACGAATCCGGCTTCATAAGAATGATGGATGTATAAGTCTTTGAATATAGAGTTGTGCACGTTTCTTAGGATTATTCCTCTGTCTGCGAAGTTGGAAAATTCACATTTTTCTATTATTAGACCTTCTTTTCTTATGTTGACGCTTCCTTCTGTCGCTTTGTTGAAATTGTCAAAGTGCAGTCCTCTTATTGTGTAGTAGTTGGCTCCTCCTCCGTCAAACTCTATTCCGTCACATCCTTCTGCTCCAGTTCCGTGAATTTTTACATAATGATTTGGATAAGATTCTATAGTTATCCTATTTTGGGGAGTTCCTGAATTGACTAAATTTATTCCGTTGCAGGATACATTATATATCGCTTTGTCCGAACTTTTGTTGACGTCTCCCAGAATAATTATTTTGTTTCCGGGTTCTACGATGTTTAATGCCTTCTGGGGGGTGTTGTAAGCGTCTCCGTCGCCTCCGTTGCAGTTTCTGTTCGCGATTGAATAGGTCTCTTTACAATCTGCTGTTAGTTGATTATCAACATAAATTACTTTTGGAGACTCAGCATACTCATAAGCTCCGATGTCCCATCCTGCTCCTTGGGGGCGCGGAAGATTATTATAATCAACAGAGATATCTACACCCCATAAAGAATGGTAGAGATTGTTTAAACTTTCAATTAAATTGTTGTCGCTTGAATCAATCGCAGGACTTGAAGGCTGTAAACTGAAATTGAGATTAGGAGCGTCAACAAATAATGGATTTGCATTTATACAGCCAGAGCATTTTCCTGTTGCTGTCTGGAAAGAGGACATGTCATTATATGTGGCTCCTCCCCATCTAATTTGTAAATCTCCATTTTCCTTGTAAAAGAGATTATTTTCTATGCTTGCGTTTTTCACATAATTTGAGCCGGATAAGTACAAATGATTTCCGCTTCCTTCAGATAGATAAATTATATTGTTATGAATGTATGCTTTAGATAATGTGGATTGGGAATCAAAAACAATGCCTTCATCAACATTATATATTGTATTTCCCACAACATAAATTACTCTGCTGTTCCATGATTGAAATGCTTTTGCAGTGCCTGCTTCATTTTTTATGTCATGGATAATGTTTCCAATGTAATAGACATCGTAAGCTTGGTCTCCGCCAATCTGCATTGCTGTTGAAACTGCATTGTAAACTTCGTTGAAAATAAACCAAACATTTTTCGGAGATAATTGGGGACCATAATGAACAACGGTTGCTAATCCTGCATCTCCTGAAGATTGTCCAAAAAAGTTATACATTATATTTTGAGATATTGTAACATTTTCTGCTTCTTTTATATCAACAGCATTCTCCCCCCAATTATGCATTAAATTTCTTCCTATGTACCAGTTAGAAGCAGTATACTTTGCTCCGTGTGCGTTTCCTATCGCATCTCCTGAGCCTCTATAAATATGACTATCCAAAACCCAAACTTTATCTGTGTTAGAGCCCATCGCGACCCCCATTCTATCCAGTTCATTAAAAGAAGGAAGATCCATTAAATCTTCCGGACCAGGACGGATAACATTATTGTAAACAACACAATTCCTGCAGTAAGTCACTCCAATAGTATTGGTAGAATAAGAATTTCTTATTACTCCATAGCTTACATTTGAGAGGGTGTTTCCTCTAAAAGCAAAGCCATTAGTTAAGTTAAGATTCTCAAAAATCATATACTTGCTTTCAAAAGCAACATTTTCACTAAATATATTCAAAGCTGTAGTGAATACGGGTTTTTCCTGATAATTTAATCCTCTAACAAAAATAGGTCTTTCCCTTGTTCCGTTTCCCATAGCTCTTATGAAGCTGGCCTGATAAGGCCCTCCATGAACTTCAATGACAGAGCCTTCTGGGATAATAGTATAGGCTGTCGGAATAGAACATCTTGGATTCTCAATCGTCCCATTATTATTTGTATTTGTACAGCTTGGATCTGTGTTATCAACATAGTGAGTGTAAAATCCTCCCTCGCTGTTTTGATGATAAGTTAAATCCGTGTTTCTGTTTTCAGGTTCGTCATACATTCTGTAAGTTTCATAAATTCCAAATTCAGGAACTGGGATTCCTATTGGTGGGAGCCACTCACAAATTTTTTCTTGGTTGCAGAAAAATCCTGGTCCGTTTCCTGAACAATCAAAATCTACTTCACAAGTTGTTGATGGCGTCGGTGTTACTGGTTTTTCTATGCACTGACCAGATGAATCACATTCATCTCCGCTTCCACAAGTTCCGCAATTTATTTGCTCGCCACAATTATTTGTTCTTGTTCCGCAAACCCGACTTCCGCAAGTTGCTGAGGGGGATTCGGGAACACACGCACTTGACTCAACGATTAAATTTACTGAAATAATTTCTTCGCTTGTGTTTTCACTCAAAGTTGCTTTGAAGAAATAAGTTCCTGTCTGAATAACTTCATCTTGTCTTTGACCGGCGACCCAATTCATTGATGTCGTAGAAGTTCCGCTAAATACTATTTGACTAAACCATCTGAACGGGTTCCAGCTTAATTCTCCCTGCCTGATTATCGTGTAGTTTACTAATTTATTTTGGCAATAATTTCCTTCCACATTTAATCTAACTGTTCTTCCTTCAATAACAGAAGATGTGTTCCAGTATGCGTTTGTCAGGTCACAGATTTTTTCTTCATCGCCGGAAGTTCCGCCTCCTGATCCTCCTCCCGCTCCTCCTCCTGACGGACTTCCTGAAGGAGATGGTGAGATATAACCTCCCGACGGATTTTTGGAAGATAAATCTTTTTTTGGGGTTTCTCTGATTCTAAGTTCGCTTAAAACTCTGCTTTCTTTTCCATTTTCGTAAATCGCGACAAGTTTGACGACGAGAAGTTCGCCGTAAGAGGAATAATTTGTGAAGTTAAAATTGTAGACTTTTTTCTCGTTGAAATTTATTACTTCGTCGACGATATAGTAGAGGTTGTCGTTTTCCAATTCAAATATTAGTTTAAATCCTACAATTTTAGCATCGTCAACTCCTCTTTTTATTTGGATTTCAGCCAGCCTGTTATCAGAATCCCAAGCGGTATATCCTTCGCTTAAAATTTCTAGACTGACTTTTTCTCCGAATAAAGAAACTTTATTCAGCATCGGCAGGACGACAAACCATAAAATGCTTATTGCAACAATTGTCAGGAGAATTATAAGAACCGTAGCAATAACTTGTGACACAGCTCTTTTTTTCATTATTCTTCTCCAAATAATTTTTTTGTAAATTTATCTGATAAGCTTTCTTTTTTATCAATTTTAAGTATTTTTGGTCTTTTTCCTCTTTCTTCTTTTGTTAGAGATTTTGCTCTATAATGTACAAAATTCATTATTATGTCTATTGCATAGGCAATAATAAGGAAGAAAATCATATCAAATATTAGTGCAGGAATTTTTAAGGGGAAATTTTCTGGTTCAATCATATCAAATACAAGAAAATTAAAGAAAGGGAAACCAATGGTTATTGCGGCACTTGTGTCTCCGGCAAGCAGAGAGTGGAGGGGGAATCTTATTAAACCTAAAAAAATTATTGCTAAGAAGACAATTCCGAAAATTAATTCAAGTCTTTTTGATGGAAAGAATTCTTTTGGCAGAGTTTTTTTAATCATTTCTAGGAGGGACTCGTGACCTGCAAATCTGTAATGAATCTTTTTATTTTGTTCAGGATTCATTGATTTTTCTATGTTGCTCTCGTTATTGTTTTGTTCAGAAGGTTTCGGAGGAATTTGTTTTTCTCCGGTTTTCTTTGGAGATTCTTTAGATGGGAGATTAATCTTTTTAAGGGGCTCTTCAACAGGTTTTTTGACGATTTCGTCATTAACTCCCCCTTCATTTTCGTACATCACTTCTTGTTTGGTGAAATCTACTTTTTCAGCCATCTTTTTTAAAGTATTCTCTTTTTTATAAACTCTTGCATCATTCAATTTTCCCCTGCCCTATCAGTCTCCAGTGTCCGTTAAAGTTTCTTGCGAGCCCAATTGAATCTTCTTTGAGAGGAACAACGGGGATTTTTAGGTTGACTTCAATGTATTTGTCCTGAATTTTGGCAATTTGCCCGACCGTAATTGAGGTGTTTATACTTATCATTAGCAATTCATTTAACTTTAAGTCCTGAATTTTTTCGTGCTGTGAACTTCCCATCAACTCTTTAAACAATTCGTATTTTATTCTTATTTTTTCTGTTATCTCGGGTAGAATTCCTTCAAGTGAAGACACGCTTCCTGAAAGGGCGTCCGCTTTTGTAAGTGCAGGGTCTAATTCAGTTTCTATTGCGATACTTCCTCCTGAAGCAACTTCCTTAACAGGATAATTCCCTTTATGTAAAGAGATAATTTTTGATTTTATCGTCTTGTAATTTATTTGATTTTGTTTTTTATAAGTGTAGCCAGGCTTAATTTCAATTATATCTCCTATTTTTAATTTCCCTTGTTTAAGTACTCCTCCAAGAATTCCTCCGTGCAAGTTTTCTACGTTAGTCCCCGGTCGGTTTATATCAAAACTTCTTGCGATAAGGAATATTGGTTTTCCTTCTTTTTTTTCTTTTTCTATTTTTATTTTACATAAATGGTCTAGAATTTTGTCTATGTTAATCCCTTGGTGTGCGGAGATAGGGATTATTGGAGCGTTTTCGGCGCAAGTGCCTTTTATGAATTTTTTTATATCTTCATAGCTTTTCATTGCCTGTTCTTTTGTAACCAAGTCTATCTTATTTTGTGCAACGATAATATTTTTAATTTTTTTCACTCCTAAGGCGGTAAGGTGTTCCTGCGTTTGGGGTTTTATTCCTTCATTTGCCGCAACAACTAAGATTGCAACATCTATTATTGCCGCTCCTGAAAGCATTGTAGCCATGAGCATTTCGTGACCTGGAGCATCCACAAATGTAATATATCTAACAGGTTCTCCAGAAGAATCTTTATTCGTAGTCAATTTTCCATTTTCATTATAGATTACGGCATCTCCATAACCTAGCTTGATGGTAATCCCTCTTTTTAATTCCTCGGAGTGAGTATCTGCCCATTTTCCAGAAAGTTTCTGTAAAAGGGTTGTTTTTCCGTGGTCAATATGCCCCACTATTCCTACATTTATTGTGTCAATTTTTGAAATATCTATCATAATTTTGAAAGGGGGAAGGGGTTTAAAAGTTTATCATTTGGATTATTCATTAGTCTGTTTAAAAAGGATTGTGACCGATTCTGCAACTCTCATAAGAAGTTCAATGGCAACAATAAATACAAGATAATATAATATGTTTGAGAATAGTGAAGGGATTTCTCCGATTCTTGAAAGGAAAGAGCTCACATTAAAGAATCCTTTTTGAGTTATTGCAACTGCAATTATTGTAAAAGGAAAAACTTTTGCTAGGTCTTTTGATAAATTTTCACTGACATAAGAAGTGATTCTAACGGAAGCGACAAGTGCAGCAGAAATCAGAAGAATTGTTGGGGTTTCTACGCCTTCTGCCATCATTAAAATTAGTATAGCCAGAACCCCGAACCAGAACAAGACCATAATTGGAAGAAAGAGTATATATTCAAGGAAGTAGAATAATACTGCGAAAAATTTTACAATTCCTGGGCTACTATATTGGTTATATTGACTGAGGTTTAGTTCGAAGAGGTTTTTCTTTGCGAGAAACCTGTAAAAGTAGTAAACGAAGATAGAGTAGATAACAAAGACAGTTGTGAAAAAAACCATTACAAAGGCGAGTCCATAATCTCTGTTGAAAAGGTTTACCCCCTGAAAAAGACCAAGTATACTCACCATTAAATAATTAAATTAAAAGAGTTTTTAAATTCTACTTTTTTCTACAATAAAGAGAGCAAAATTTAATTGGTTCATAAAGTTTTTAGTTTTAACAAGAAAATTATAATTAGTATGTTTTGGGCGAAGCCAAGCAACCTCGCGATTAAGAGAAATTCAATTTCTGGTTGGCACGAAGCCGATTTGCGTAAGCAAAAAGAAATTACCTTTTAATCTGTTGTTTCTTGACCGAACTAAATGAGGCACAAGTTGAAACACAAAGTTTCCTCAAATTTCTTAATTTTTCTTTCAGGTTGGGGGAGGAGGATGGTTGTTTCCGACGACCAAAGAATTAGAGAAAAAAGCCTACCCTTTTTTGTTTCCTTTTCCTAAAAAAGAAGAACTTTTATTAAGGGAAAGAAATATCATTATTTATGGACTTAAAAATAATTCCCAAGGTTCCATTTAAAGAGAAAGATTTTGAAAATCTAAAAAAGATTATCTTAATTGCAGAAAAACTATTAAAGGAAAACGATATTTTTATCCCAAAAAAAATTTATTTCTACAATTCCTTTGAAAAGTTCATAGAAAAAGTTTCACTTGAAGTTGAAAATTATAATTTTAGCGAAAAATTTTCAAAAGAGATAATAAGATGTGCATTAAATAATGGAACTTATGGGACTCTAAATTTTGAAGAAAGTGCTATAGTAGAGATGAATTTTAATCCCTTCAAAAAAGGATTTTATCCTGCATTGGAATTTTTAGAATTATTGATTCATGAATCGTTGCATTTACATTTATATAAAAAATTAAACAAAAATGTTAATTCTTTGAAATTTAAGTTTGACAGAAAAAATTTTATTGGAAGTGAAAAGATAATCTTATTTGATGAGGGGTATGCTAAATTTATGACAAATAAAATTTTGAAAGGTTTTGACAAAACAAAAATTGAGAAAATTATAATCCCAAGAGCTTCAAAAGAAAAGCCAAAATATAAGAAGGTTATTGAAGATATAAATATAGATAAATTTGATAAAGATTTTGAGGATTTGGTAACCTTTAATCAAGACGAAGGATTTAAGATTTTTAAAGATAAATTTAATAATGACTCAAAGAATGAGGAAATTTCGAATTTTGCCGTTGAAAAACTAAAAGATTTTATTTGAATACATAAAAGTTATATTTCTGATAAAAGGGTTTTTCTTGCCAGTTTTTTCTTCTACACTTTTTTTAAGTAACCAATTTAAGATTATTTCGGTATGGGCACAAAAAGATTTATCTCTTTGATAAATATCTTTTTTAGATAAGGTTTCTGCATTAAAAGGGCATCCTCCCCCACAAATTCCTAAAGCGGGACAATATAGACATTCTTCCATATTCAAGGGATATCTTTCTGTCCAATATTTAATGATCGGGCTGTTTTTAATTTCTTCAACTTTAATAGAATTAATATTTCCAATTATAGATTTTCTATTGCAAAGGTATGCTTCGCAAGGTCCGATATCTCCATTTGGAAAAAATACTAATTGGTTTCCAACACCCCCACAGTCCTTAAATCTTGGGAGACCATTAAAAGCTCTTACTTTCCTTTGTAGCCTATCTTCATAAAAACCTAATTTCTGAACTTCGTTCGATGCTTCGATTAAAGAATTATTTAATTTTGGCAAAGAGTTTAAGTGAATTTTAGAATATCGGGGATTTAATAAAATATTGAATCCTACACTACTTGCACCAAGTTGAATAAAATGACTTGCAGAATCCTTTAATTCATCTATATTATGATCACTAATTGTGCAAGAAATTCCAAAAGGAATATTTGATTTTTTAAATAAATTCAATCCTGCGATTACTTTATCGTAAGTTCCCTTATTATCTTGTGTTATTCTCATCTTGTCATTAATCTCCTTTTTTCCATCTAAAGAAACGGAAACCCCCACATGATATTTTTTCATAGTCTTAATAATCTCCTCATCAATTAAAGTCCCATTTGTGGTTATTTGAAAATCAGGCACAATATTATTTTTATCACAAATTTTTTTTATCTTACTTAAACTTTCTATGAAATAATTTTTAGACATCAAAGGTTCAGAACCATAGTAAATAAAAGTTAATTTTTCCTTTTTTGGATTATTGTTTTTTTCAAACGTAATGAGTTTATCTATATATTCCATCAACGAATCAAAAGTTTGTTTATCTATTGAATAATTTTTAAAATTAGGTTCTGAGCTACCTTCAACATAACAATATTTGCATTTAAGATTGCATCCAGTATTAAACAAAAGATAAATTAGTTCTAAATCAAATTTGTTCAAGTTGTAAGATTTTTTAAATAATCTACAAATTTATCTTCTGAATAAAAATCGGGGACTAAAAGATGTTCTTTTTTTAATTTGGCTATTGAATCACTTGTTTTTTTACTTTTTAAAAGATAAATTAGTTCATCAAATTTTTTGTTATTTAAAATATAAGACTTATTTGTTATTGAGTGTCTAAGGATATAAAAACATTCATCTCCAAATATACATTCATAAACATTTGCAAATTTAGAAAATCTCATTCTACAGAAAAATAAACATGGTTTAATTTAGGAAATATTTTGCTTCAGGAGTTTCTAATTTATATTTTGGTTGCTGTTCCTCGTTGCTATGGTTGCTTTGAGTGTCATGACACCAGCCTTTGCAACGAAGTTCCATTCCTTTTGTGTGTTCTTCAGCTCTTGCTTCAAGTGGTTCCATGAATGATAAACTAACCCAAACTATATAAACCTTTCCTTAAAAGATCACACAAAATTAGTGGTGAAATTTCTAAACTCTAAATAGTCAATCCCTTCTTTTAATTTTATTAATAACATAATCCATAAAAAACAACGTCCCTTAGCACTTTATTCATCTCCCGATAACTTAACGCCCTCATTCTTTCTTTTCTTCTGGCTTAGCAAAGAGCTCTTCAAATTTTTTTTGACCTTCTTTGATGACCTTTGTGTTGATTTGAACAGTGTTTAGAGAGATTTCTTTTCCCCTAATTGTTTTTCTTAACCTTAGTCCTTTTGGTTTCTTATTAACTTTTTTTAGTCCTTTTGGTTTTTTGTGCATTCCTTTTCCATATGTTAAGAGAACTTTTTTAAGGTTAGGTCCCGAAATGTTCGGCATTCCCGCGAAACCTGCCTTGTCAGAAGTTCCTGTTATTTCAAGTTCGTATCCCTTTAATTCTTCTGAGACCTCAGAGCCGTTTATTTTGTCTCCTATTGAGATTCCGACTAAGCTTTCATTTTCTTTTTCAACTTTGAAAGTCTTTCCCTTATGCGAAACATTTATTTTAAACGCCATAGAAAAATGTAAGAAATTAGGTTTAAAAAGTTAATGATAAGGTTTTTATTTGGATTTCGTTGTTTCTCTATATGGAAAAGATAAAAATTGGGAATCTTGAGCTGAAAAATAGGTTTCTTTTAGCTCCAATGCTTGAACCGAATGATATTGCTTTTAGGATTCTTTGTAAAAAGTCTGGCTGTGCTTTGACTTATACTGGGATGACGAGTCCTCTTTCAAAAAAAAGGGTGTTACTTGATGATAAACCTGCGGTTCAGCTTTTTGGGAACTCTGAAAAAGGGATAAAGACTTTTATTGAAAAGAATGACCGAAAGGTTTCGCTTTGGGATTTTAATTTAGGTTGTCCTTCAAAGCTCTCTAAACGACTGCACCACGGGGCTTTTATGCATAAGGAAATCAGTTTGATAGAAAAGATTCTGAAAACTATGAGAGATTCTACAAAAAAACCTATTACGATAAAACTTCGTAAATCTAAAAATGCGATTGAAATAGCAAGGGTTGCTGAAAAGTATGTCGATGCGATAGCGATTCATCCTAGGGAAATTTCTCAGGGATATTCAGGGAAACCTAATTATGATTTTGCTCTTAAAATAAAAAATGCGGTTTCTGTTCCGGTTATTTATTCTGGGGATGTTGATGAAGAGAATGCTTTTAAAATATTAGAAGATTTTGATTTTGTTTTTATAGGAAGAAGGGCTATTGGTAACCCAAATATTTTTTCAAAGCTCACAGGTTCGGCGGATAATTTTACTTTTTTAGATTATTTAGACCTAACAAAAAAATATAATCTTCCGTTTAGACAGATAAAAATGCAGGCAATGAATTTTACTAAAGGGATGAAAGACGCAAAAGATGTGAGAAGAAAATTGGTCAAGATTAAAACTTTGAAAGAATTAGAAACAAATAAATACCTTCTTTTCCAGTGAGTGATATGATAATGAAAGTGGTGACTATAATCCTTATGATTCTATTAATTTCATTTAGTTTTTATTATCTTTATGATAATATCCCACTTAATCCGACTAAGCTTTCAGTTGAAGGAGTTATTGATGATCCTGAAGATTTTATTAATTACGGGGAAACCCCGATGTTTGCTGAGAATATAAGGTTCAGCAAAAATGAAGTTTCTTATTATATCGACGATTCCTGCCCGATTTCCAGAACTTTAAAAATGGGTGAAGCTTTTAATATAATAGAAGGTTCGGTTAATGGGCTTTCTTTTTCAGAGGTAATTGACCGAAATTCAGCAGAGGTGTATGTTGGTTGTTCTGACGAGGAGATAGAAGTTGATACCAATTTGTTTGCTGTCGGTGAGGGTGGTCCGACAAAAGTAATAAAAGTCGGGAAATTTAATTTGATTGAAGAGGGGAGGATTCATTTGTATAAAGACTCTAAATGTGATTACCCTGTTACAGAGGTCCACGAACTCCTACATGTTTTAGGTTTTGACCATTCTGAAAATCCAAATAGTATTCTGTATGATACTTACAGCTGTGACCAGAGGATAACACCGGATATTATAAAAATTTTGAATGAACTCTACTCAATTGAGCCTCTGCCAGATTTAAAAATAAAGAACTTAGAAGTTGTTAAGAAAGGGCGATATCTTGATTTTAATGTTACGATAGTTAATGAAGGAATGTCAGATGTAGGCGTCGTTGAGCTCGTACTTTTATCTGAAGAAAAAGAGATTTCCAACTTTCTCCTAAATGATATTTATAAAGGATACGCAAGAACACTTACTGTTCAAAATTTAAGAATGTTTTCCAGCAACATAAATGTAATTGATTTTTACATCGATTATAGTAACAAAATCTCTGAAATTGACGAGGGGAATAATCAGGTCAGAGCTTTTTCCTGAGATAATCTTAAAAACTCTATAATCCTATAATTGTATGGCAAGTCAAAGATTGTCATTTTATGATGAAATAAAAAAGAACAAGAGGCATTCAAATCTTTTGGTGGGGGTAGTTATGTTAGTTCTTCTTCTGCTCGTTTATGTTATTGCAATGGTTGTTGGAACGGACTATTTCTTTTTTATATTAATTGCGGGGACTATAATCTCTGTTTTATATGTCGTCTGCGGTTATTACAAATCTGCACAACTTGCCTTGGTCTCAGTTAATGCTAAACCTGCGAGTGAAACCCAGTATAGGCAATACCATCATCTTGTTGAAGGTCTTGCTTTAGCATCGGGTCTCCCCAAACCTAAGTTATACGTTATGAATAATTCTCAGATAAATGCTTTTGCTTCCGGGAGAGACCCTCAAAATGCTATAATCTGTGTAACTACCGGAGCCTTGGAAAAGTTAAATAATCAGGAGTTGGAGGGGGTTTTAGCTCATGAGATGAGTCACATAGCCAACTATGACATTCGTTTTATGACCCTAACTGCCGTTCTTGTAGGAATGATTTCCATTATCTCTCAAATTTTCATAAGGAGTCTTTGGTTTGGCTCAATGACAAATGGAAGGGACAATAATAAAGGCAAGGCAATTTTTTTAATAATTGGTGTTGTTCTTGCGATTCTTGCTCCAATAATTACTTCACTTGTTCAACTGGCGATTTCCCGTCGGAGAGAATATGTAGCTGATTCTTCTGCCGTAAAATTTATGAGAACCCCCACGGGTTTAATTGGGGCTTTAAAAAAGATAAAAAGTAATTCTCCTATGAAAGTCTCTGGTGCTGTTGCTCCCTTGTTCTTAGCTAAACCAAATAAATCAAGAGAAATTTTTATGACCCACCCCCCTTTAGAAAAAAGAATAGAAAGATTAGAAAGTATGTAGGCATAAGTTTATAAAAAGAAATGTATAAAATATTTCCAAGATGACCAAAAGAGGAATTCTTATTGGAAGGAGGGTACCCAAAGATTTTTTTATAACTAAGGGAACTGGTCAGAGTGATATTACTGTTCATGCAGGTTCATATCATCTTGCACTAAAAAAGGCGGGAATAGAAATGTGCAACATAATGACTTATTCGTCGATAATGCCGGAGATTTCAAAACAAATCAGGAAGCCAAAAGATTTTACTCACGGCGAAGTTCTTGAATCTATTATGGCGGTGGCTCATGCAGAGAAAGGACAACGAGCGACGGCAGGAATGATTTTTGGCTGGCTTTATGATAAAAAAACCAGAAAGAAATTTGGCGGACTTGTGTGTGAGCATAATGGAGATTATTCTGTGGAAGAGATAAAAGAAAAATTAAAGGCGAGTATAAATGAACTTTATGAAAATGGTTTTTCTGAAAAATATAATCTTAAGAAGGTAAAAATCCTAACTGAAAGTTTGGTTCCTAAGAAAAACTATGGGACTGCCTTGGTGGGTATTTGTTTTGTTAATTATGTGGTCCCTGTTCTTGATTAGGACTTTTTCATCAACCATTCATGGGCAGATTTTACGGCGATGGCTCCTTCTGCCGAGGCAGTTACTACTTGTTTTAAAAAATTATCTGTTACATCCCCACAGGCAAAAACACCTTCAATATTAGTTTCCATTTTTTTATTAGTTATAATATAATCTTTTTCCATTTTTAGTCCTAATTTTTCAACAACTTTATTTACTGGTGTTGCTCCGATTTCAATAAAAACTCCGTCAACAGAAATTGAAACTAGGGTCGGTTCTTTGTCAGGCCATTCTTGGATTATTTCCATTGTTTCAACTTTGTTTTCACCTTTTATTTCAGTGGGCTGGCTATAATAATGAATTTCAATATTCTTGGTGTTACAAATTTTTGATAAGGATATTGGCTCGCATCTCATTTCGTGTCTTCGGTAAATTATATGAACTTTTTTACAAATTTTTGAAAGATAAATTGCCGCTTTTGCCGCTGAGTCTGCTCCGCCGATTACGGCTACATCTTTGTCCCTGAAAAAATTTCCATCACATGTTGCACAATATGAGACCCCCTTTCCTAAAAATTCTTTTTCTCCAGGGACATTCAGCTGTATGTGTTCTGTTCCAAGTGCGATGATTAGGGATTTTCCGTGTATTTCGTGCCCCTCTAAATGCAGGACAAAGCCGTTGTCATCTTTTAAGACATCTTTTACTTCGCCTTCAAGGAAGGTGGCACCGAATTTTTTTGCTTGTTCTTTGAATTTGTTCATTAATTCAAGACCAGGGCCAAAGTAGCCTGGCCAGTTTTCTATTTCTCCGGCGAGATTTGCTGTTCCGCCGAAAGATTTTGCTACGACAATAGTTTTTAAATTGTATCTTCCTGCATAAATTGCCGCGGTAAGACCTGCGGGTCCTGCACCTAAAATAAGTAGGTCATAATGTTCAATTTTTTCGTGTGACGTTCCTTTTTTGTAAATTTTACGTTCCATTAAAAATGATAAATAAATGAGTTTTTATACTTTCGTTAAGATGGTTAACTTGTTATTATTAATCTAAATCTCCGTCTTCCAGTCCGCCGATTTCACCAAATGCTTTTCTGACTAGGGAGTCTCCAATTCTTCTTGGAATTCTTGACACATATTTTACACCCTGAACTAAATAGTATCCCAGAGAAGCAACGCCACATAAGATATCTAAACCATTTGGGATAATTGAATTTCTTCTTTCGCTTTCAAAGTTATAGTCACAACCTTCTTCAGGGTCCCTTCCTTGTGGATTCCCCATAAATTTATTATAAGAAAGAAATATAAAAACTTATTGTTAAAAAGAAAAATCCCAAAAAAATTAATTGGGAAATAAAAAATTATCTGAAGTCGTCTAGACCTAAGTCGTTTACGCTGATTCTTTGCTCTCGTTCTTCAAATTGGCTTGAGTTTTTTCCGAGGATGTAAGGGGATTTTACTCCAGTCATAATTGTGATGACTCTTACTCTACCTTGGAATTCTTTATTGACTCTTGCTCCTATGATAACCATCGCTTCTGGAGATAGGTTCTCTGTTACGAGTCTACCTATGTTGTCAAATTCTTCAAGCTTTAAGTCTGGACCGCAGGTTACGTGGATAAGTGCACCAGTTGCTCCTCTATAGTCTACATCCAATAATGGGTGTGTGAGCGCCTGCTGAACTGCAGCATCTACTCTGGCATTTGAATTGTCTTCACCAATACCTATTACGGCTACATCTCCGTTCTTCATAATTGAAGAAACGTCGGCATAGTCAAGGTTGATTAATGAAGGCAGAGTGATTGTCTCTACGATACCTTTAATCATTGTTGCAACAAGTTCGTTAGCAACGGCAAAAGCTTGTTCCATTGGCAACTGACCCGCAATATCTACCAGTCTATTGTTATCAAGAACGATTACAGTATCAACAACTTCTCTTAACTCCTGTAGACCAAATTCAGCTTTGTCAATTCTGGCTTTTTCGGCTTCAAAAGGCATTGTGACCACGGCGATAACTACTGCTCCAGCTTCTTTAGCTAACTGAGCGACGACAGGAATAGCTCCTGTTCCAGAACCTCCACCCATACCAGCCAGAGTGAAAACCATATCCGAATTCGAAACGGCTCTCTTCAGGTCAGTAAGTGATTCTTTTGCAGCTTCTCTCCCTTTCTTAGGATAACCACCACAGCCAAGTCCTTTTGTTAACTCTTTTCCGATAAGGATTTTTTCATCAGTTTTTGTGATAGATAGGTGAAGAGCATCGGTATTAATTCCGTAAATAGTTGCTCCATTTATCCCTTTGTTGAATAGCCAAGTTGCCATATTGCAACCACAACCTCCAAGACCAAAAACTTTGATATTTGCCTTACCAGCACGGAGTTCGTCAAAATTGATACTATTTTTTTCCGCTTTTTCAATAGCTTCTTTTGCAAAATCTAATGGCATTTTTATTACCTCCTTTCAGTATTTAATTTAATAGTGTTCGTTACTATTTAAAAATATATATGTGATTTATTGTTACTCTTCAAAGTCCACAACTTTCTCTGAGTTGAAAGGGGTTTTTAGTTCGTTCACAAGCCAAGGAATTTGGGTTGTTCTCCAAGCTTCTCTTTCATCGCCTCCCCCATAGTATATATATAGTTCGTTCAGATTTTGAGGGTTCACAATCATCCCCATAGGAAATGAGACAAGTTTTATTGTTCTTAACCTGTTTCTCTGGTCAACTTCTACAAGAGCGTCGTCTCTTTTAGGAGTAAGTAATGGGTTTCTAAGTCTTGCCGTTATTTGTCTTTTTTGAGGGTCAAAACTGAAGAAACTTCCAGAGTAATAGTAAACGTCCAAATTACCTTGTCTTTCGTAAGTGACTTTATGATAGGTGCCAATTTTTTCTCCGTTTATAGTAATTGGAGGACCTCCAAGCCCTATTTTAGTTTCGCCTTTTTCTCTTGTCATAATTGTTCTGTCCATAAGGTTTTCTATTTCATTTTCCCAGTAGTCTCTTCTGAAAAAGTCTGAAATATCATCTGCTACGGAGAATTGCATATTAGGCTCCATTCTATAAAAGATTCCTACCTTTCCATCAGGCAAAAATTCTAGAGCAACATCTTTTATACCTAATAATTGGGTTTTTCTTTCTAAAGGAGAATCTCTTAAGTTTCTTTTCCAAAACCTTCCATAGTAGGAATTTTTTCCTGCAATTTCTACCGCCCTTTCTAAGGGGATGTCACATATTACTCCTCTGGGAGTGACTTCTTCTAAGTCGCCTGAAGTGTCAAGCATAACCCTTGTATTTTCCCCATCAAAAGCTATTGAGGTAATGTAATATTCCCCTCCTTTTTGGACAATTCTTGCATCTTCTCTCCCATATTTTGAGTAGTTATCATCTGGGGAGAGAAAGACTTTGTAATCTTCTGACATTTTTGTAGGGGTTATGAGAAAGCCCCTTTTTATAATTGAACACTCCCCATAGCCGTTATCTGCTTTTAGCCTGACTCTTGTAAGCACAGGATAGCCTTTGTTTGGTATGTAAGTTGGGCATACAGAAGCATTGCAAACCGCTATTTCGTTTTGAGTTCTGTCAGGCAATAGTAAGATTCCTTCTTTGTCTTTCTGATTAGGGGGTTCATCCTCTTCTGCCATAAAATGCCTTGTTTTTTGAGGTTTTTAAGAATTATTGTGCTGTTTATAAATGGGTTAAAGAAGTTTCCGTTAAGAAATTCTGAGATAATTTCATAGAGTTGTTAAAAGGCACTTATATTAATTTTTAATACAACCCTTCAAAAGAGATTTTAATAGCAAAAGATTATAAATAAGTATTTTTTCATTAAGCAATATGGATATTCAAAAACGTTTTGAATTAATCAAAAATAATACAGAAGAAATTATGACAGAAGAATGTTTAAAGCTTCTTTTAGATAGCGGAACAAAGATTAAACATTACATAGGTTTTGAGATTTCAGGCAAAATCCATTTAGGAACTGGATTAATGTGCATGTCTAAAATCAAAGATTTTATGGATGCTGGGATTGATTGTTCAATTTTTCTGGCAGATTGGCACAGCTGGATAAATGACAAACTCGGTGGAGATAGGGAAGTAATTAAGAGGGTAGCGGGGGGATACTTCAAAGAAGGATTAAAGGCTAGTTTGAAATGTTTTGGAGGCGACCCAGAGAAAATAAAATTTATTCTAGGTTCGGATTTATATCATAATAATGATGATTATTGGGCAACAATGGTAGATGTGAGTAAAAATACGTCTCTTGCGAGAATGCAAAGGAGTATTACAATAATGGGTAGAAAAGAAGGTGGTTCCGTTGATTTCGCAAAATTAATTTATCCGCCAATGCAAGTTGCAGATATTTTTATTCAAGGAATAAATTTACCTCATGCAGGAATTGATCAAAGAAAAGCCCAAGTAATAGCAAGAGATGTTGCATTAAAAATTAAAACTAAACCTTTGTTGGACAAAGAAGGAAAACGGATGAAACCGGTTGCAGTTCATCATCATTTAATTTTAGGATTAGGAAGACCCCCTGTTTGGCCAGTACCAAAAGAACAACTACAAGAATTATGGTCTGCTCTAAAAATGAGCAAATCAAAACCAGATACCTGCATATTTATTCACGATTCCCCTGAGGAAATTAAGAGAAAAATAAACCAGGCATTTTGTCTTGAGGGCGAAACAGAATTTAATCCTATTCTTGATTGGGTAAAATATCTCATTTTTAGGGATGCAGACTCAAAATTAGAAATTAAAAGGTCGGAAAAATTTGGTGGGGGCATAACCTACACATCATACAATGAATTAGAAAAGGATTTTGCCGAAAAGAAGCTTCATCCAATGGACTTAAAAAATTCAGTATCTGAAAAATTAATTCAAATTCTTGAGCCAGCAAGAAAGCATTTTGAACAGCCAAAAGTGAAAAAGATGCTTGAAGAATTGGAAAAGTTAATCGTAACAAGATAAAATTAAGAGAGAGCAACTAATTTTAATCTCTAAAACAGAAAGGATCGTCACCCCATAATTCTTTATTAAAGTTTAATGCTCTTGCTCTGCATCCCCCACACAGAAACCGAATATTGCAACTAGAACATTTTGTTCCAAAATCCCGAGATACTTGTTTACTCAAAAAATCTTTTCTTTTTTTTGAATTAATGATCTCCGTTAGTGAATTATTTTTTATGTTCCCAAAAGAAATATCTAAGAAAGAACAAGGTTGTACTTCTCCTAAAGGAGAAATATAAAGCATATTTATTCCAGCAGAACAACCCCCAATAAAATTCATTAAAGAATACTTATCCTCTAATTTTTTTATTCTTTCTTTGTCTAAATAAAGTGAAACGGGGTCTTGGCAATAAAGTTTAACATTAATTTTTCCCTTTTTAATAGAAATAACTTTTTGAAGAAATTTCTTGTATTGGTCTTTTGTTAATGAAAAATCAAAATCTCTACCCCTTCCTGAAGGTAAAACCGCACGAGTCATAACATCATAAATACCTAGTCTTTCACAAAGTTTCATTACATCTTCAAAATCTTCAAAATTGAATTTTGTTGCTGTAAATTCTACATGGATCTTCATACCATATTTTTTTAATATTTTTATATTCTCAATAACTTTCTTGAAAGCCCCTTTTTTATTTCTTAGTTTGTTATGATTTTTTTCTAAACCATCAATACCTGTTCCGATATAGTCTACACCCAATTCTTTAAGTTTCTTAATTTTTTGCTCATTTAATAAAAGAATATTTGATTGTATTCTCAAAATAAATCCCTTATTTTTAACTAGATTAATTAAATCAAAAATATCGTCTCTTGTGAAAGGTTCCCCCCCTGAAAAAGTAATTGTCTTAACCCCGACTTTTTTTGCATTTAGGAGTATTAATTCAATCGTATCAAAAGGAAGTATAGATTTTTTATCAAAACCACTTGCCCTACAATGCAAACAATTTAGATTACAAGAAGCAATTAAATCTAATAATAAATAATCTACATTCGGTAAATGTTCATTTATTTGCATAGATTACCATATAAATTTTAATCATACAAACAAATGCTTTCATTAACTACAATCAAATTATCTGTTTCAGATGGTATACTCAAAAATTCATTTTGAACTGGGCTATCTTTGTCGTAACTTTGTAAATTTTTATTTTCCATAACTTAGAGGATAATTTGAAGTTTATAAATATACCTATTTAAGAGGGATTCATCCTCTTCTGCCATAAAATGCCTTGTTTTTTAAGGTTTTTAAGAATTATTGTGCTGTTATTTTTGCCAGATTTTCTTTGAATTTTTCCAAATCTTCCTTAAAAATTATCCCCCCGGAAGCCTTAGAATGACCGCCTGCAAGGGAATCTTTTAGTCCTTCTGTTGCTTTTTTGAGTATTTTTGAGCAATCATAATCTCCTGATTGGTTTCTTGCAGATATATTAATTTTATTACCTTTTGGGATAGCAAAAACAAAGACTTCGTTTAGATGTTTAAAACTTATGTTTGTAGTGACCCTAGATTTTATGGGGAATTTAGGCTCAAAATAATAGTAATTGACCATCCCTAGTTTTTCTCTTTTATTTTCATAGTCTTTCATAAAATGATCTAATTCTTTTTGGACTTCATTGGCATATTTGTCTAGGTTGTCTAAGTCGTTGTAATCTTCTATGCTTTCAAATATCTCAAACGCCTTATTGTAGTCTTTATGAAAATAAGCTAGAAATAAGTCAATTCTAAAGTAGAATTTCTCTTTTACTTCTTCTGGGGCGATGCCGTGTTCTTTTGCGAACCTGTCAATTTTTACTTTGTTTTCGGGATAGCTGTATCCGACATCAGCCAATTCACTGACAATTTCAAGCCATTTTCTGCCATAAATCATAGAATAAACTGATTTTGATGCAGAAATCTTACTTTCTGTCCTATAATCTAAAATTTCTTCAGGCATTTTCTCTTCTTTTATATGGTGGTCAATAGATAAGACTTCTTTTTCTTTAACTGAATTAAGCAGTTCTTCTGTTAAAAAAGCTAAATCCGAGAAAAGGATTTTATTGAAAGGTTTAAGTTTATCAATGATTTTTTGTTGGTTGTCCCCTAAAGATATCGTAAACTGCTGAACTTTTGCACTTTTCTTCTTACACCAGTCGTAAAGCATAAGTCCTGACGCAAAACCATCAGTATCATCGTGATGAACAACTGCAATATTATCTTTTTCATTGATTTTTTCTAAAAATTCTTTTGCTTTTTCAAAGGTTATTTCTGGCATTTTTCTATCTCCTTCACTAATTCAAAAATCTTTTCTTCTTCAAAATTATTAGCAATTACCTGCATCCCTATTTCTTTTCCGTCAATTTTTCCTATTGGAATTGAAATTGCGGGGAGTCCAGCAATTGAGGCTGGTGTGGTTAAGATGTCATAAGAGTACATTTCTTCAACAGAAATCTTTTCTCCGATTTTGTGAGGGAGTTTGGGGACCGTCGGCAAAATAACTAAATCGCATTCATTAAAAATCTCATCAAACTTCTGTTTTATGTAATTTCTTGCCTTTAATGCTTCACGATAATATTTTCCTTCGTGTTCGGCTTTTGTGATTTCTGAACCACCTATTATCCTTCTAAGAACTTCTGGACCGCCAAATTCTTCAATTTTCCTACCAAATCTTCTGCCGTCAAATTTCCTTGTTCCTGAAAAGAATTCTGTGTAGACGATTATGTAGTAAGTTTCAATTGCTATATTTAAAGGCAGGTTGATTTCTTTTGTCTTATAGCCTTTCTTTTTTGAGATTTCTTTTATTTTGCTTTCCACTAATTCGTCTATTTTTTTATCGCAGAAATTTTTTACATTTACCAAGCCTATTGTTTTTATTTTTCCTTTTTTTATTTGGGCTTCTTTTGTCGTCTGGTCAAAGTTGTCTTGCCCTTTTATTATATCAAATATCAGTTTTGAGTCTTCAACGCAGTTTGTTATCGGTCCGATACAGTCAAAGGACATTGCCATATCTATTAAGCCGTATCTTGATACTGCTCCGTAGGTTGGTTTTAGTCCGACGACTCCGCAGTGAGATGCAGGATTTCTTATTGAGCCCCCTGTGTCTGAGCCTAAGGCAAAGTCACAATGACCTGCTGAAACTGCTCCTGCCGAACCAGAAGAAGAACCCCCAGGAATTAATTCGGGGTTTTTTGGGTTTAGTGCAGGACCATATGCAGAGGTTTCTCCTGAAGCCCCACAAGCAAATTCGTCCATATTTGTCATACCAATAACTATTGCGTCTTCAGTCAATAATTTGTTTATCACGCTTGCGTTGTAAGGGGCAACGAATCCTTCTAAAACTTTTGATGCACAATTTGTTTCAAGCCCTTTTACACAAATGTTTGATTTTACCGCAAAACAGAGACCAGCCAGTTTTCCAACTTCTTTTTTTTCTTTGATTCTTTTGTCAATTTCCTTAGCCTTTTCAATTGCATGTTTGTTCATTACAAGAAAGAGATTTAGGTCTTTTGAACATGAGATTTTACTAGAAAATTCTTTTAAGTTATCTACCGCTGTTAGTTTACCTGACCTTATTAAAGAAACTTTTTGGGAAAGACTCATGCTAAGCTTACCTCCAATAATGATAGCTCCCGATCTGAAGGTTCCATAGAGTCCATTTCATCTCTAAAGTCAATTATTTCTCCTGCAATAGGTCTTTTCAAGATATCTGGAAGATTCTTTGGAGAATATTCATCAAATAAAGAATTATATTCATCAAAATAACCTGAAGAAATTTCTTCTGGTGATTTCATTAAGGCTCTTTCAAAGTATATATCTAAAAGTCCTACGAATTCTTCCGAGGGAATACCTCTTTCAGCGACTATTAGGGGTAAATAGCGACGATAAATCTCAAGACAGCCTTCAGGAGTTCTTTTAAGTTCTTCATAACTTAACTCTGAAAGGTTTATTCTTCTTAGGGCTTTTTTAATAATCTTTTTTCTTCTCATTCTGATATTTCTTTTACTAATTTATTTACGAATGATAAATCTGAATCTTCATCTAACAAGACATCATAGGCTTTTTTATAAGATTCTAAATCCTGTTCGTTTAGTCCTTCCCTTAGGAAACCTATTTTTATACAACTTTCATATTTTAGACCCTTTAGCATTTCTGTGTCACCCAAACTATCTCCAAGAAGTACTACATTTTTTCTATTTTTTATTTTATTGTAGGAAGGATGACCTCTTAATTCCGTTTCATCTTTGTTAAATGAGTGAACGATTGGTTCGTTTACTCCAATAGCTTTACCCTGTTCGTCAAATTTTAAAAGATTTGTGATTATGTAAATATTATCATAGAGGAAACCTTCTCTTTCAAGAATCATAGGGATGACGTTGCCTATTCCATTAGCAGAAAGAATAATCAAGGGGATTCCTTCGTCTTGCAGTAAACTCGCCAACTCAGAAAAACCATCTCTTAGCCTAATTTCACCACTTTTTACAATTCTTTCTAAATCTTTTCTATTGAGCCCAGAAGAAATAAGTAAATCAAAATGTTTTGTCCACCATTCTTTCATTGCTTCTTTTCTTTTTTGCATAGGAATGCTGGGGTCTTCTTCAATAGGGTGATACGTTTCAAAAAGTTCTTTTGCTCTCTTTTGATATTCGGCAGAGATGTAATCTCTATCTCTAAGAAGGGAAATTACTGAATGGAGTGGTCTTCCGTCTTTTGTTTTAGCATAAGTCAGAGTCTTATCAAAATCAGCAAGGATATGGAGCGTATCCGCCCCGCTATTTACAATAATTTTTCTTGTCTTTTCATATTCGGCTTCTCTGGGGATAATTATTGTCATTTCCAGCCCCCCTTTTCAGCCACAATAAAATCGTCTTCAACAAAAGGTGCGTTCAGAAACATTAAATCCCGAAAATTTGGGTCCGTGTTCCATCCGCTTCCCTCTTCACGAAAACCTTCTTTATTTTCAAAATGACTTTCTTTCGTTTTTATCTTTTCTATTTTTGAAGCAAATTCATTCAAGAGATTCTTTGATTTCTGCCTTATCTCTTCCTTTTCTTCTTCAGAAACTTTGTGCCATTTGAAATCTTTTTCCATAGAAGGAATAAACTAATAGAGTTTTTAAGATTTAGTATGGTAAGGTTTATAACTTTAAATATTTTTTATATAAAATGGATTGTATATTTTGTAAAATTGTTGAAGGGGGGATTAAAAGTGAGAAGGTTTTTGAAAGTGAGAATTTTATTGTTATAAAAGATGCAAACCCAAAGGTTAAAGGTCATTCACTAGTTATCCCAAAAGAACATATTGAGACTTTTTTTGAACTTCCTGAAAGTTTGTATGGTGAGTTAATTAGAGTTGCTAAAAAATCTGCTGAAATTCTGGGTAATGAGGGGTCCTCTACAGGGTTTAATTTTATTGTTAATAATGGGGCGTCGGCGGGGCAGATAATTCATCATGCACATTTGCATATTCTTCCAAGAAAAGAGAGTGATGGGTTTAGGGTTAATGTTTAGTCTTTTTAGGGAGGTCAAATTTTATATGAACTTCTTTAAGTTGTTTATCTGCTAAAGAAGAGGGTGCGTCAAGCATTAAATCTCTGGCTTCTTTGTTTTTTGGAAAAGCGATAACCTCTCTAATAGATTCTGCTCCAGTGATTATTTGAATTAACCTATCAAGCCCCCAAGCGATTCCTCCGTGTGGCGGAGCACCAAATTTGAGTGCGTCAAGCAAGAAACCAAATTTTTCTTTTTGTTCTTCTTCATCAATACCTAAAAATTCAAAAACTTTTGATTGGATTTCTTCATTATGGATTCTAATTGAACCTCCACCAATTTCAACTCCGTTTAAGACTATATCGTAAGCAATTGATTTAGCAGTTTTAGGGTCTTTTTCAAAAGACTTCATTTCTGGGTGTGTAAAAGGATGATGCGTTGCAACATATTTGTTATTTTCTTTTGAAAATTCAAAAGCAGGAAAATCAATAACCCAACAAAATGCAAATTCTTTTTTATCTCCCTTATTTTTCCTCAAATCAGGCCGGTCTGTTCCATATTTCTTCATTGACTCATCATAGGTTATTCTTTTGAAGGGAGTTTTTATATCAACATTTAAGATTTCTTTCCAAATTCTTTTAAGGAGTTTTTCTGTTAGATTCATTATTTCTTCCTGTGTGATGAAAGACATTTCAATGTCAAGTTGTGTGAATTCCGGCTGTCTATCACTCCGTAAATCTTCGTCCCGCATACATTTTGCTATCTGAAAATATTTCTCAAAACCTGCGACCATCAAAAGTTGCTTGAATAATTGGGGAGATTGCGGAAGTGCAAAAAACTTTCCCGGCTGGGTTCTGGACGGAACAACGTAATCTCGTGCGCCTTCGGGAGTTGATTTAGCCAGGATTGGAGTTTCAAATTCATTAAAACCTTCTTCGTAGAGAGTATCTCTGATAACTTTAATAATCTGGCTTCTTAATATTAGATTTTTTTGCATTATGGGTCTTCTTAAATCCAAATATCTATATTTTAATCTTACTTCTTCATTAGTATCAATATTATCTAAATCAAAAGGCAATGCAGGACAAATATTTAGAATTTCTATATTTGAAATTTTTATCTCAACATTTCCAGCTGGGGAATTTTTATTTTCAGTTCCTTTTGGCCTTTCATTAACAATACCAGAAATGCTAATACAAGATTCTTTTAAGATATTTTTAGTTTTTTTAAAATTCTCTTCATTTTTTGCCGTTACAACACTTTGAACAGTCCCAGTGATATCTCTTATTTCCAAAAAGGTAATTTTTCCGTGTTCTCTAATCGTATCTACCCAACCACTAATTAAGACTTCTTTACCCACAAGGGTTGGGAGTTTATTAATCATTGTTCTTTCCATAAGAGAGTGAACAAGCTAGAGTTTATAAAACTGATGTTGTTTATAATAAATTAAAAATAAATAAATTAAATAATCTGAAAGATTATCTTTTCTTTTTTTTCTTAGTAGTCTTCTTTACCGCCTTTTTCTTAACCGGTTTCTTCTTAGAAACTTTTTTCTTTTTTGCAACCATTTTTCCTCCTTTAATTTATCCTAAGATGAAAACTTAAGGCAACACAACTATTTAAATTCTTCCCTTCTTAACAATGATTTTTATTTTTTAGAATATCTATTTTTATTTTGTCGTCGGAAAAATCAGGCTTTCTTGTAAGCGAGTCTTTGAATTAAAAGAATAAGCCACATTGAGCCATTGAAGAAAGAAATTACAGAAGACAGAAATAGATTCAGTGAAAAGTAAACTATTGTAACTGCATAAAGACCGAGAGTTGTAAAAAAAGAAGTCTGGAATACGATGAATCCTTTTCTTTCTTTAAATCCTTTGACAACCTGAAAAATTAGAGAATATCCAAATAAGATATTTGCTATCGCAACAACCATATCCTGCCAAATCATTTAGTCATGAATAAAAGAGCTTATATAAAGATTTTTATAGTTCTTTTTTTAATTTAATATATGAATATCAAATATAAAATGCTTTTTGTTTCTGGGATTTCAGGGGCTTTTGGCGGTATGGCTGGTTCGGCTTCAGGTTCAAACAGCTGGGTTGTCGTCGGATTCGTCTCCGCCGTTGTAGCATTTATCATTGCCTGGCTTTTAAGCGGGTATATAAAATAATTAGGAAAGAATTTCGTTTAAATTTTCGTTTACTTCTTTTCCAGAGATTTGTCCAGAAAATTTTGCCATAATTAGCCCCATATAGGCCCCTTTTGAAAGATTCGGTTTTTCTTTAATTATCTTTTTAATTTCTTCTTTTAGATTA
Source organism: Candidatus Pacearchaeota archaeon (assembly GCA_041649755.1). Lineage (GTDB taxonomy): Archaea > Nanobdellota > Nanobdellia > Pacearchaeales > GW2011-AR1 > JAGVXH01. The sequence goes on from JBAZMK010000001.1 coordinate 51,597, forward strand.
ACTTCTGATTTTTTAAGCGCTTCTTTTATTAAAGTTCCAGACACAATTTTTTGCAAAACATTCCTTACATCATTTGAAGAAATCTTTTTATCAACTTCTTCAAGAACGTTTTCTATTACATGGATATTTAAAATATTTTCAACTTCTTCTAGAGATTTATTTTCTTTTTTTGCTATCTCTCTTGGGAAGAGAGTAATTGATTTGGCTATCAGTTCTGGATTGTCTAAGGTATTCATTAATATTTTGAAGTCTTCAACTTTGTTTTGATTTAAAATTAATTTTATAAGTTCGTCGTTAAGTCCAAATTTTTTTAAATAAGATTTGTTCTCTGAAATTAATTTTGGGAGGGTTCTTTTGGCTTCGTTTAATATTTCTTTTGATATTTTAAGGAGTGGTATGTCTGTTTCTGGGTACATTCTTGCTGAACCTGGCATTGGCCTTAAAAATTCTGTCGTTCCATCTTGTTTCGCCCGTCTTACTTCGCTTATGCATTTTCCCATCTTGATACATTCTTTTTGTCTTTCTATTTCTTCGTTGATTGTTTTTATCATTGTTTTCTGATCCTGAAACCCCTTGATTTCTACTCTTTTGCTTCCTTTAATAGAGATATTTACATCTTGTCTTATCGTTCCTATTCCCCTCTTGACTTTGCAAGCTCTTAATATTTCTCCAATTTTTAGGGCAGTTTCTTTTATTTGTTCTGGGGTATGCATGTGAGGTCCTGTAGCGATTTCCACCAAAGGAATCCCTAATCTGTCTAATTTGTAGGTTCTTGAAGTTTCATCATCTTCTTTGTCTTTTGAGGAAGGTCTGGCTGAGTCCTCTTCTAAAAAGAGATAATCAATGGCAACTTTTCCGAATGAGGTGTCCACCCACCCGTCGTAAGCAATTAAAGCGGTTCTTTGAAAACCAGAGGTGTTTGAGCCGTCCACGACGGTCTTTCTCATAATTTGAGTTACTGGAAAAATCTTGCAGTTTAATAAAAGTGCAATGTGGAGACTTATTAGAAGGGCTTCTTCGTTAATTGGTCTTGGGGGTTCTTCATCTAATTCTACCAAGCAGTTGGTGTCATATACTTCATAAGTAAATTTTTTTGTTTTAGATTTTTCGTAAGTTGCAGCAATGTCAATTTCTCCTGTTTCACCTATGACAGGGTTTATCTCTCTTTCAATCTTAAACGAAGGAGTGTCGTTTCTTAAGATTGAAGGACACCTACAAAATAATTTTTGTGTTTCTAACTGCTGATGAATTTCAAGTCCTGCTTTCAAACCAATTTTTTCGTAATCCATAAAACAACTTATTCCAATAACTTTAAATAATCTTGCCTCTTTTCATTGTCAATTAAATTGAGGTGAAAAATGAAGTTATCAAAGATAAAATACTCTTCAGCTAGTTTTTTTGGTGTCTTTGCATTAGTTATGTACCTCATAATAGGTCTTTTAAGCTACCTTATAGTTTGGCAAGCTCCAGAAATGACAGAAATCTTAGGTGAGATAACTTTTTTGCAGGCAGTAGTTTTAACTCCTATTGTAGGGGGGGTTGTTAGTTATGTATTTGTATTATTTGCGATATGGATATATAATCTTGTTGCAAGAAGTTACCCTATAGCTTGGGAAGTTAAAAAGTAATTTTAGTTTTAATCTAGGGAAAGAATATTCCCTTTCCCGCTCGTTTTTTATGTTTTTAGAGTGCTCGCGCCGGTGCTCACAATCATGTCTTGCTCAAAAGGAGAATCTTTTCTGTGCTTTGGGTGTTCACAAGACCTAATTGTTCGTTGAACCCTCGGGTTCAAATCCTTCCTTTATTTTAGAGTGCTCGCGCCGGGATTTGAACCCGGGTCGCTGCCGTGAAAGGGCAGAATCCTTGGCCACTAGACTACGCGAGCGTATTCATAGAGGTCTAAATTTGTTTTTAAAGGTTACTAAATAATCTATCAGAAGGAAAATACAAAGACATAAAAACCCTTATTTTCTTGATATTTTATGGTAAAAGTCGCAGTGAAAAAAGCGAATGAACCTTCTTCCAGTATGTTGATAAATGACCTTATCTTCAAGGAACTTATCAAAAGAGGTTATTCTCTTGAAGGAAACACGAGAGTATGGAATCTCGCCGACTCTAAACTTTGGTATTTGACCCCTGAACAGGCTCAAGCTTATTTAGATATTTTAGATTCTGAGAGTTATGGTAGTGATTTTGGGCCTAAGGAATTAACATTAATTCATAAGTACTTAAAAGAATTTATTAAAAAGGGGGGGAAAGGTCCTTTAAATTTGGTTGATTTAGGTTGTGGCGATGGAAGAAAAGCTGCGATTTTTGTAAAGGGTTTTCTGGAAGAAGGGGAAGAGATAAGATATTGCCCTATTGATATTAGTGGGTATATGGTAACTAAGGCTATTAATACAATTTCTGATCTTGGAATAAGTGAAGTAATTGAATCAAAGTGGAATATATCAGATTTTGAAAATTTAGAAAATATAATCCCCTTACTAAATTATAAGGAGTATAAGAAGAGTTTTTTCTTATTACTAGGTAATACCTTAAGTAATTTTGAATTTCATGAATTAATGTACGAAGTAAGAAGCAGTATGAAATCGGGGGATTTACTTTTGATAGGTAATGGCTTGGATAACAACAGGGTGGAAGAAGATGTTGTTAAGTTTTGTAAGGAAAATAATTTATTTAATAAGTTTTTTACCAAAATCCCTTTGCAGATTGGTCTTGATGAAGAGGATATAGAATTTGAAGTTAGATTTAAGAATTATAGAATAGAATATTATTACATTCTTAATAAAGACAAAAAAGTAAAATTTCAAAACAAAGAAATTAATTTTTTGAAAGGCGACCAATTAATTGTTGCAGTTTCTTATCATTACAACAAAGAGGATTTCATAAGTTTCCTTAATCTTTATTTTGATGAGGTCAGTGTCAAGGTTTCTGATGACGGCTCTTATGCTCTTGCACTTTGTAAAAAATAATCAGGCGAGTCTGTGTCTTCCTAATATGCTTATTTGTTTTTTAACTTCGTCTGGTTTTGGTGCATGCGCAACATTCTTCCAATTTGGGTCTGATGAAACAGCATAAAATCCTCTTATAGTGTCCAGCACCTGATTATCTGAATGCCTTGTTGGACCCAATTTGTCAATAATCCTTTGTGTGATTCTTCCTCCTGAATAGAAAATTATTAAAGGACTTTTTAATGGGTCTTTCAAAAGACCCATCAAATCTGAAACCATCGGTTTAAGTATCTCTTCTGGGACATGAGAGTAGAATTCTCTCCAAAATTCTTCTTTTGGAGGGACCATTCTGTAAGGTTCTCGTGTCCTGTGAAATCCCCCTGTAACTCTTAAATGATTTTCTAAAGTAATAATGACCCTTCCTTCAATTTCAGGATTATCTATAGGTGGAAAAGGTTTGGTCATAAAAAAACTATAGTCGGTTATCATCTTTATTCCAATCAATCATTTCCCCTTTTCTTCTGGCGTTTTCAATGGTGAATCCTTTAGGGTATCTTTCTTTTAGTTTTGCGATATTTTCGTCTAGAATTTCTTGTAGACTCCAATTAAAGAAATTGCAAATCATAGCGGTATACCAAAGTGTATCTCCTATATTTTCGCGAATGCCGTCTTTTTTGTCGTTATTATGCATAAATGTTTTTTTGATACAAGAGGCGACATCTCCCGCTTCTCCTGTAATCCCAAGACCCCATGTTAAAATCTCTTCTACAGGCGTCTCAAATTTCTTTGCTGTAGACTTGCATAAAAACTGATATTCGTCAAGAACTCTATCCTTTTCAATAGAATCTAAAATTTCAGTTATCTTTTTTTTCGCTTCTTCTTTCTCCATAACAGAACTTAATAAAAGAAATATTTAAGGATTTATATAGTAAAATATCTATTTTTCGTAATTCAAATCAATTCGTGTAAATGAGCCCGCTGAGATTTTATTCGCAATCATGTCTTTCTCAAGATAGTCTAAATGTAATAATCAAAAGACCTAATTGCTCACTCAGGACGTCCTTCGTTCAAATCAATTCGTGTAAATGAGCCCGCTGAGATTTTATTCGCAATCATGTCTTTCTCAAGATAGTCTAAATGTAATAATCAAAAGACCTAATTGCTCACTCAGGACGTCCTTCGTTCAAATCAATTCGTGTAAATGAGCCCGCTGAGATTTGAACTCAGGACCCCCGCCTTATCAGAGCGGTGCGCTACCTGGCTGCGCTACGGGCTCATAGACATTTTAAAAAATAGTTGTTTATAAAATTACGCTTTTAAACCTTTAACTCAATCATAAGCTTTTCGTCTTTTATGTAGAATTGAATAATTTCAAAGGTCATTGGGATAAATTTTGTGTAGCATTTTTCTTTTGAGTAAGCTTTTATTTCAAGCCCTGAAGCAAGTTTTGAGATTATTACCTCTCTCGGCGATTTTACGCCAGGGGTTGATAATTCATAAATTACTCTGTCTGACAGACGACGAACTTTTGATTCAGCTTCAACTTTAGGCAGTTTTATTCTTTCTCTTATTTCTTCTTCTGTAAAGTTGTTAGTAATTAGAGGTTTTTTGTTTTGTACAACTTGTTTTATTTGGGGGTTTCCTGTTGAAATCTTTATTTTAAATCCTTTTGGAACATGTCCGTTTCCCGATTTTTCCATTTCATTCATTTGTTTTTCTAATTGTTTTACTAAAGAATCCATTATTTTTTCCATTCCAAAAGGCAGTTTCATCTCATTTCTAAATACTTCTGGTGAATCTTCTCTTCCCAACAAGCCATAATCTTTTTCTTCCCGTACTTTCTTGAAAGATTCACCACAATATGGGCAAAAACGGAATTTTCTTTCAATATTTTTAGCACAAGAAGGACACTTCCTTTTGAACATATTATGAAATAGCCTTTATCCTATTTAAATTTTCCTATGTAAGGTATAAAAACTTTATTTTCTTACTTATTTAATGAATATAAGAAAAGTGTCAGATTTTGAGTGGGAAATCCCTCAGGAAGGAGGAATGAACGTTCCCTGCAGGATTTTTGCCAGTGAGAGACTTTTAGAGGATATGAAGAAGGATAGGTGTCTTGAACAGGTAAAAAATGTAGCAAGGCTTCCCGGGATAATTTTGGCTTCTTTTGCTATGCCTGATGCTCATCAGGGATATGGTTTTCCGATTGGGGGGGTAGCGGCATTTGATGTTGAAAAAGGAGTCATAAGTCCTGGCGGGGTTGGTTATGATATTAATTGCAGTGTCAGGCTTTTATCTACTAATTTAAAAAAAGAAAACATTAAGGGTAGGGAAAAAGAGGTAATTCACTCTCTTTTCAGAGTGGTCCCTTCAGGTGTAGGAATAGGCAGTAAAATGAAGTTGGATTACAAAAAGCTTGATGAGGTCTTGACTGGGGGTGCAAGATGGGCAATTGAAAATGGGTTTGGTTTGGAGGAAGATTGTCTTTTTATTGAGGAAGGTGGTAAAATGGAAAATGCAAATCCTAAAGATGTTTCAAGAAGAGCAAAAGGACGTGGTCTGAGTCAGCTTGGAACCCTGGGGGCCGGAAACCATTTTTTAGAAATACAGGTTGTTGATGAAATTTTTGATGAAGGGGTCGCTAAAGAATTTGGGCTGGAAAAAGGCCAGATTGTTATTATGATTCATTGTGGGAGTCGTGGATTAGGTCATCAAGTTGCATCTGATTATATTAAACTAATGGATGAAAAATACGGGCACCCTGATTTTGACAGAGAACTTGTTAATGCCTCAATAAATTCCGAACTTGGAAAGGCTTATCTTTCCGCTATGGCTTGTTCTGCTAATTTTGCTTTTGCAAATAAACAGATTATTACACATCTTGTCAGAGAGGATTTAAAACATTATTTTCCTAAGATTGAAGTCAAGGTAGTTTATGATTTATGCCATAACATTGCTAAATTTGAAAAGCATTTAATTGGGAAGTTTGAAAAAGAGGTTTTAGTTATAAGGAAGGGGGCAACCAGAAGTTTTGGTCCAGAGAGGGTGGAAATCCCCGAAAAATATAAAATGGTTGGACAGCCCGTTTTAATACCAGGGAGTATGGGAACAAGTAGTTATGTTTTGTGTGGGACTAAGATAGCAGAAGAAAAATCTTTTGGTTCAACTGCACACGGGGCGGGGAGGTTAAAAAGCAGAATTAGTTCTAAAAAAGATTTAACTTTTGAAAAAGCAAAAAAAGAAATGGAAGAAATCGGTGTTGAAGTTGAATCTGGAAGTGTCAAGGGGTTAATTGAAGAGATGCCTTCTTCATATAAGGACATTGATGAGGTTGTGAGGGTAAGTGAAAAGGCAGGTCTCGGAAAAATTGTTGCGAGGTTAAAACCTCTGGCAGTTATGAAAGGATAAGCAATATTTATAAAGTTATTATATTTTAAAAACCAATGAAAAGAGGATTGTATTTAGGTTTATTTTTAGTGTTTATTTTTGCGGTTGGTCTTGGAAGTTGTGATATCTTACTTGAGCATCAGGAAATAGGATATAATGTTTGGTCAGAAGTTAGTGGAGAATGGAGTGCACAGACATTTACTATAGGGTCAACAAGTTTTAATTATGAACAAAAAGTGAATTATTTGCAGTTAATGGGTTCTTTTAGTTTAAATGGGAATCCAACAGCAGAAATAAGAGAAATTTTGTCTTCTTCAGGTAATTTAATAACTCCTTCTGAGGCTATCTATGGGTGTAGTGGGGAGATTATTTATTCAGAGAGTATTTACAGAGTCTTTTTCCCTAATTGCATTCTAAATAAAAACACGAAGTATGTTTTAGTGCTTCATTTTCCAGTTCCTAGTTCAACCAATAGATGGAATGTTGCTTGTGCTACTTGTGATGGGACTGAAAAAGACTATCCGGGATATTATGAAGATGGAGAATCTTATTATAGTTATGATGGTGAGAATTGGATACTTTCTTATATGACCACCTATGGTGCCCCTCTTGGAATCCCTTCTTGGAATCCTTTAGATAGGTTCTTTTTATTTTACGGAGATTATGTTCCCCCTGCGGTAAGCTTGGCTAATCCCATGGCAGGACAAGTTTCTACTTCCAGAAACGTTAATATAATTGGGAGTTCGGATAAAGAGGTTTATCTTTGGGAAGTAAGTTATTCTGGTTCTTACAGCGGGAGTAACTTTTATACTCAAAGCGGGACTAGTTTTAATAGGCAAATTTCTTTTTATAATGGAAATTACCTTCTGAATTTATCTGCTTGGGAATTTGAAGAGGGTCCTGTTGGCAGTGATTCTGCTTCTTTTTCAGTCGCTCAAAAACCAACTATAATAATCAGTGCTCCTTCAAATAATCAGGTTTTTAGTAGTACCAATAATGTGAGTATTACGGCAACGGCATCTAATGTAAATACCCTCCAAAATAGAATAACTCAGTGGAGAATTGAGTTAGACGGGGATAGCCAATCAGCAGTAAATTATTCTTATACTGGAACGAATCTTAATCTGAATAGAGTATTGACTAATCTTCCGCCTGACGGATATAATTTAAGGGTTTATGGCAGAGATGATAGTGGTATTTGGGGTGTCAGTGCGGTTAGGAGATTTAGTGTGACTTATAATCCTCCAAGATTGGAGATTATTTATCCTGTTGACGGAGGGTACTATGATTCTCCTTTTATTTTTTCTATAGAGTTAGATACAAGTTTACCTATGACTTCTTATAGTTATGATATGGTTGGTCCTAGTGGGACAAGCCATGGAAGTTTTTCTTGTACTTCTTCTGGAGGGGGTGGTTCTGGTACTTGCACAGCTACATCATCAATAGGAGCTATGTCTCCGGGGAGCTATACTTTAACCGTTTCTGCAGGGGGGTTAAGTGATACAATTACTTTTACTGTAGGTCCGGCTCTATGTACTCCTAGCATCACTTGTGAGGATTATGCTACCTTAGGTCAGTGCGGGAGTGGGTTAAGTGATGGTTGCGAAAATATACTAACCTGTGGTTGTCCAACAGGACAAAATTGTGTAGGAGGCGTCTGTGTTGAAATCCTTAATCCTATTTATCGTTGGGAGAATTCGGCAGGAGCAGAGATTTCCAGTGCAAATGTCGGGAGTACAATTTTCTTAGTTGTGGAGAGTAGTGGTTTAGCTACGGGGAGTTCCGCTACTTTTGAGATCTACGATAATGACCCTTTGTTAGATGACCATATCAGGGATGTTATCGGAGTTGTTGATTCCAGCGGAGTTCTGAAAGCGAATTGGACAATTTCTCAAAGTGACTATGATGGTGCTGGTTCTTCAGATGACCATGAAGAATACTATTTTAGGGTGGTCTTAGTTTCTTCCTCAATGACAAGCGGTTATCTTGCGATAGAAGAATCTTCTGAAGAGCCCGAAGTAGAGATAGTTTTTCCAAAATGTGGTGAAAATTTTACTTTAGGAGACACGATCAATATAGAGGTTAATGCATTTAATTTTGACAGCGGAACTTTAACTATTTATAAAGTGGGAGAAGATAATGTTGAACTCCAGTTAGACATTTATCATTTGGTCTATGGAAACAATAATTTTAATTACATATTTAATTCAAGTTTAGGTGGTGGGAATTATCGTCTTGTTGCAGAGGTAGTTAATTCATTAGGTGAAAGAATAAGAAGAACTTCTAACATTATGATTGTTGATTTAAGTTCTACAATGTGGACTTTTTATGTTGCTGCCTGCATTGATGAACCTGAAGACCTTTCTAATCTTCCTAGTGGAATTGTTAGATTCAATGCGTCAAGTAGTCGTGGAGTTTTATTTACCCCCGGGGCAGGCTCTTTTCCTTATCAAATAATTCCAATAGGAAAAGAAGACCTCTTGTTTAAATGGAGATTTAGTGACGAAGGGGGTTACAGAGACAACCCATATATAGATGGGGGTGTAGACGAAAGAGCATATCTTTTTTATAAAATTTTTGTTCCAGTCAATGAAAGAAAGGCAGAGTTAGAAGTTGAAGTTAGACCTTTAGGAGCGGTTCAATAAAGTAATGTTTATAAATATCAGATTTCTTAAAAAGGAATGAAAAGAGGGTATTATCTTGTTTTGGTCTTGGTTTTTATTATAAGCTTTGCGAGTTCTGCCGAAAATTTATGCTTAGATAAAGTTGGATGGGATGTTACTTCTATCCATAGCGGGACCGATTTTAATTGCTGGGCTTTTTCGCCTGCTTCTGGAGCCTGGAATGCACACGACAATTCTTATGATACTTACTCAATGGGATGCGAATATGACGGAGATTGGAGGAGTTATGTTCTTCAGTTAACTTTTCCTGAACCCATTTCTATGAGTAAAGTAAATTATACTTATAGACTTATTATGGTTTATTATCCTTCGGCTAGTTCGGGAGAAAATGCTACTACCAAATTGGAAGTTTATTCTGGTGGGGCTTGGACAGAGGCAAGTAATTGTGAAGTTTTATTTGAATCCCCTTATAATCATCCTACCCAACTTTATGCAAGATTTGGCAGGGAATGTACTGGGAATTGGAACAATGTTGAGAGAATAAGGTTAACAGTCAGCGGTTATTTTGGGGTTAGTGGAGGGTGGGATGGAGCAGTAATGGTAGAAGAAATTGGTGCTTATGATGAGACTTCTTGCGTTCCAAATTGTACAGGAAAAGAATGTGGGGATAATGGGTGTGAGGGGAGTTGCGGAAATTGTGACACACTTTATCCTGATGAAGGAAGAATTTGCTCTGAAGGAACTTGTTTAGAAATGATTAATCATCCCTGCCCAAGTTCTAATGATACAATAATGAAGTTATATTCGGATACAAACACCCACGGAACCCTGTGGAATGGGACTGGCTATAATTATTCTATCTGTTATAGTGATATTTTTGGTTCTTCATATATTGGGGTAAATCCTCATTCATGCAATGGATATAATAAAGTTGTTGGTCTGTCTAATGTAACTAATGCCCACGCAGAAGTCCCCTCTTTAGATAATTATGGTTTTCCCGTTTGTTATGGAAATTTAGTTTGTGCCGCAAGAGACTCCTGTCTGTCCAATGAAAGGTTGGTTGTTTCTCTTTCAGAAAACACAAATGCTCAATTATCTGGTTTAAATGATTATCCTATAAAGATTTGCTGTAAATCCTCAGAAGAATATAGTGCTTTTTGGACAAACCTTTTAGATGAAAGCATCACAAATACAGAAATAGGAGATTTAGTTAAGTTGGGGGTTTCGGGTTCGGATATGGCTGGTGAAATAGAGTATGAAATATATAGAGTAAGCAGTTCCTGGTGGTGGCCTTTTGACAAGAGAGTTGCGCAAACATCTTCTTTAGGTTATACTTTTTGGAGAGCGGGGATGGACGAAGAAGGGAATTTGGTTTCAGGGAATTATTATTTTAATGCAAAACTCTCCAATGGAATAGCAACTTCTGGAGAATTAGAAGTTACAGAACCTTTAGAGAACTCCCCTCCTAAAGTAAAAATAGTCTCTCCATCAAAAGATTCTAAATTTGAATTAGGGGAAACCATTAGCTTTATCGCGGAGTTTGAAGATGAAGATGATGATTTAAGGGCTATTTGGGACTTTGGTGATGGGAAGCCTACAATAACCAGAAATAATTGTCTTACAACAGGGAATTGTAATGTGGATTACACCTACTCAGAAAGTCAGGCGGCTTATGTTATTACGGTTCTTGTTGAGGAAATGGGACGAACAGGAACTGCTAAAAACTACACAAGAGTTTTAGTATATGACGAAAACCTTAACCTTTTCTCAATAATTGATGAGCCCGAGTTTGGCAAGAGATTTGATGAAAAGAGTATGATTAGTTTTGATGCAAGTAATAGTTTTGCATCTAACTGTACAACATTGAGTACTTGTAACTTTCCAAGCCCTCCTACTGGAGAGAGCGCCATAACAAATTGTTATAGTGTGGGAGGTCTTCATTGTTATGACTACCCTAAAGAGTGGATTAATGATTACTATGACCTCTATTTTAACTGGACCTTCAGTGAGGGTGAGCCAAGGTCTGGAAGTTGGTCTGCAGACTATGGTCGGGTTGTAGAGTTCAGTAAGCTGTTTATACAACCAAAATCTGAGAATCATTGGGCTAAATTGAGGTTGGGTTTTGATATATGATAAGAAAAATTTTTATTTTTAATTTGTTCTTGATTTTGCTCGGCTTAGCTAGTGCAGATATAATATGGGGTGAAGAATCTTCGGTTCCATTCTATATCTCTTCAGGGAGTTATTTTTGTATTGATGGAAATTACTGGGGGGTTTATGATATTGAAGATAACCTCATTAGAACAGACAGTCTTTTAGATTGTTACAACCCCAGTGGATATCACAGAACCTGTTGCCCATCTCCAACTCATACCTGCGATATTTCTTCAGGAATTTGTGTAGCTGAACCAATTTATTTGTGCGGGCAATATGAAGATGAAGAAAGTTGTGAGAATGCAAATTATGATATTGGTGAAAAAAGTGTAGAGGAGATTGTAGGGAAAACTTCTTTTTGTGGAACACAAAGAGTTTATTCTGAAGATGAGGATTGTATAGAGTATATTAGCGATTGCAGATGTGAATGGGACAACGGGAAATGTGATTCGGTTTACGATTCTCTGGTCATATGCCCTGACGGAACAATTCCTTCAGGAGAGTGTTCTTTTTCATTTTTAGAAGTTATAGATGAATGTGAAACAGAAGGTTATCTTACTTATATTACTGAAGCGGTATGGGGTGGAGTAAATGATTCTTCAATATTGGGTTTTGAAGATTGTGCTGATAAAGAAGACCACGCAGATTGCGGAACTCCACTTTTAAAACTCCCTGGATTTAGTGTTTTTGCCATTATAATTTCATTAGCCCTAATATTTGTAATATATTATTTTAGAAAAAAGATTTTTTAGAAACCTAATATTTATAAATATCAATTTCCTGAATAATAGATGAAGGTGATGTTTTTTTTGTTGTCGTTGTTAATTTTAGTTGCGTTTGTTAGCGCAGAGAGTAAGTCTTTTACAGAAGTAGAATTTAATATTCTTGGTTGCAGTAATGGTCTTGCTATAGGTACCTGTTCTACTGACGGAGGATTCTACTGCCATGATAATGGAACTCTTTACGATACTGGGACTAGTGGTTTTGCGTGTAGTTATTGCTGTCCTTTAGGGACTTATTGTACTTCTGAGGGGTGTAGGCAATTTTTAGTTAACTGCTCTGCAATAGGAAGTTCTCCTCAATGTCAAAGCCAAGGTTGTTTCTGGTTAGATGACTCGTGTGAATATAATCCTTATGAGTATGGATGCAGTGTATATTCAGATCAGACTTCCTGTAATAATGATGAATTCGGATTGGGTCAAAGGGGTATCGGAACAGAAGAGTGTGAAAAAGGATTTTATATTGATTCTTGTCATCAGAATATCTCTTTTGTGGTGAATAAGTGTGCTTGTGAGTGGAATGCAGGCAGATGTGAATTAATTAGGGAAGTTAAAGAGGAAATTTATTCTGTTAACCCAATAGAGTATAAATGTCGAGAGTATTTGGATGTCGGAGAGTGCGAGAATTATGTAAGAACTGTCGGTATTACTGCAGTGTTAGATGATATTTGGGGGAGTTTTAGTAACGAAACCTGTTTGATATCTGAAATTCCATGCAGTGACAGAACTTATATGGTTTCGTGCGGGAGACCTTTTTTACAACTTCCTGGATTTAGTGTTTTTGCTTTAATAGTGTCTCTCTTTTTAATCGTCGGATTATCTTTAATAAAAAAGAATTGAGAAAATTTATAAAGGATTTAAGGTATAATATCTTATGAAAAAAGAGTTGTTATTTTTAGGCTTTTTAATCCTGATTGGATTTTCTATGGCTTCTATCTCTGTTAATAACTATACATTTAAAGATTCTTATGTTTCTGGGGATACTATTTCTGGGAAAATTAATCTAACTCTCCGTAATGAAGAAATTAACATAAAATTAACTTCAAGTGAAGATGATGAGATTACTCTTGGAAATTTTTTAGAAGTCAATAATGCAGATTACACCTGCTCTCCAAAGGATTGTTCTGATGATTACAAAACATTATCTGGTTCAACAAGCAAAGATTTTAGCAAAGATTTCGATGATGTTTATGCAGGATTCATTTTATTTGGAGATGATGTAGAGGTTACGGGACTTGATTTCTCAATTGAAAGCGATTTTTATTCAACTATTGAGAATCCATTGAGAGTTGAGTTTTTTGAAGAGTATGAATGGAAATTTAATAAGTTTTCATTGGATAAATTTACCCCGGAGGATAGTGGCTGTTTTAACGGAGAGGTTTCTACTGCTGGACCTTTAATAAGGACTTCCACATACTGTGAATTAATTTATCTATCTGAAACAAATTCTGTTTTTGCAGGGGCTAAAGTAGATAATGGAGATAGCAAGAGTCTTAAGATGTCTATTTACACCGAACAAGGGCATTTTTTAGGAGATTGCTCTTTTAATCCTATTGTTGAAGAAGGGTGCAAGATAAACATCGGGGAGATTTTTTCTTCAGGAAAATATCAAATTTGTGTGGGTTCGGAGACCAATACAAATTATAAAATCTATGAGGAAACTGAGGAACCTACATGTGGTTTTGTACATTCTTCTGGACCTTCTTCAAGTACGAAAGATTACGGAATATTTGCAAAAACTGCCCAATATGCAGACTCGGAGAATTTTAGCTCATATGACATCAATTTTGAAGATTATATTTCTGGTGCGAATTATATAATTAACAAGAAATATGAAGGAGATTGCTCTGACGGATGTATTTTACCATTGAGAATTTCTGGTATCCCCCAGACAATTAAAATTTCTAATATCGCTTTAGATTATCTTAAAGATAACGAAGATTATGTTGAAAACAAAATTTACGAACTTGAAATTATTCCCGCACAAGTTAATTTTAATGGAAGTCTTGATTTAAGCAAAACAGATTTTCAAATAAAAAATGAAGGAGTATATCGTCTTTATTTAGGAGGCAAGGAAATTTTAGAAGAAGATGTTGTCCTTTTACCTGCTCCAGAGATTATCTCTTTTTTTCCAACAAATCCTCCTGCAGGAATCCCTGTAACATTTTATCTTAGGGTCGCATTTAGTGGTTCGTATAATAATTTAGAGTATCGCTGGAATTTTGGTGATGGAAAGATTTTGAAAACTAATAAAGGAAAGATTACCTATACTTTTCCAGAGATAAAAGACTATGATGTCTCAGTAGAAGTCTCTTCTGGAGGGAATCTGTCTTCTAAAAAGAATTTTTCAGTTAGTGCCATAAGTCCAGAAGATGCTATAGACTATTCAATTAATCAAAGAAAAAACTCTCTTGAACAAATAAACTCTTATTTCAACAAGATTTCTGATTGGTACAGGGACTCTTTAAGGAAGGAATTAAATATATCTTTTTACGAACAAAATTTGCTGAGGCTTGAAGAAGATAGAGAAGACGCAAAAACAGATGAAGACTTTCTTAGAATAGCCAATGAGATTTATTCTATGGATTTCTTCAGCAGTATTTACACCGAAAGCAGAATTATCCCCGCAATTTTAACTTCTCGGTCTGAAGTTAATGCAAATGCAGTAGCGTCATTTTTTGAGGAGAGCAACCCTTCTAATCCAGGTGGTTATGTTGGTCAAATCCTGACTTGGCAAAGAGAGAATATCGATGCGAGGGTAGGCTACAAGAAAATTATCTTTTTGAGAGAAAGTGGCGACGAAGAAATATTTAGGCACTATAATCTTAATTTAAAGTCAAATAGTGATGAAGAAAGTTATTTTGTTATTAATGCGCCCAAAGAGAGTTTGTATTTTAAAGAAAATTCTTTAGTGAAGAGCTCTGATGGTTCTTCTGGGATTCTAATAGGGAGCAATGAGAGAAAAGTGATTGAGTTTTATTCTCTAAATCCTGAAGAAACTTCTTTTTTTGTTTCTCCGAGGCTGAGTTCCATGATTCTTGAAGAGGATATAGACGAAAATTGTAATTTTAATTTAGTATGTGAACCTGAGTTTGGAGAAGATTGGGAAAATTGCAGAAGTGACTGCAAACCAAAATCGCGTGCTCTATTCTATGTGATTATTGTTTTTTTGATTATGTTAGTGATATATGTTTTTTTACAATTATGGTATAAAAAACATTATGAAATTTATCTTTTTGGAGATGACCGAAGCCAGATTTATAATCTTCTGATGTATGTTGCGAACTCCCGTGCCAGAGGAATAAAAGACGGAGAAATCGTTAAATCACTTAAAAATCAGGGATGGAATTCTGAGAAAGTTAATTATATAATGAAAAAATCTTACGGCAAGAATGTTGGTTTGATTGAGATAATTCCTTTCAGCAAGATTTCTGCATTTTTGAGAAATAGAGAGGCAAAAAATAATTTAAATAATCCAAATAGAGTAGTTGAGTTTCATCCGAGAAACTTTGGGCAGTAGGCTAGTAAACTTTATAAAGCATTTTTTCAATAATTGTTAATGGCTGAAGATATGACTGTAAAGGTTAAGAAACTACAAAAAGACCCGACTCACATTCGTAATATTGCTATTTGCGCCCATATTGACCATGGTAAGACTACTTTTTCTGATAATCTGTTAGCAGGGGCAGGAATGCTTTCTGCCGAACTTGCCGGTAAGCAGTGTGCATTAGACTTTCATGAAGATGAGGCGGCGAGGGGGATAACAATAGATTCTGCCAGTGTTTCGATGATTCATAAATTTGATAATGAAGACTATTTAATTAACCTAATTGATACTCCTGGTCACGTAGATTTTGGAGGAGATGTTACGAGAGCTATGAGGGCGGTTGATGGTGCGATTGTTCTTTGCTGTGCAAGTGAAGGAATAATGCCTCAGACAGAAACTGTTTTAAGACAGGCTTTGAAAGAGAGAGTAAAACCAGTTTTATTTATTAACAAAGTGGACAGATTAATTAGAGAAGTAAAACTAACCCCTGAAGAGATGCAAAAGAGATTTATTGATATAATTAATAATGTTAATAAGCTCATATTAAATATTGCTGAAGAAGAATATGGTTCAAAATGGCGGGTTAGTGTTAATGAGGGGAGCGTGGCTTTTGGTTCGGCGTTTCATAACTGGGCATTGAGTATTCCTTATATGAAAAAGAAAGGAATTAGCTTTAAAGAGATAATTGATGCTTACGAATCTGGGGGGGAGAATTATAAAGAACTCGCGAAAAAGGCTCCTATTCACGAAGTCGTTTTAAATATGGTTATAAGAAACCACCCTAATCCTAAAGAAGCACAGGATTATAGAATCCCTAAGATATGGCACGGAGATGCTGATAGTTCTATTGGAAAGGATTTAAGGTCTTGCAATCCTGATGGAGAGGTTGCTTTTGTCCCTATTAAAATTGTAATTGATCCCCATGCTGGGGAGGTTGCTGCGGGAAGACTATTCTCGGGAAAAATAAAACAAGGAGATGAACTCCATATGAACATTGCTAATAGAACTGTTAGGGTCCAGCAAGTTTCGGTTTATAAAGGGGCTCAGAGAGTTCAGCTTGATGAAGTCATAGCAGGAAATATTGTAGGAATTGTCGGCTTAAGAGATGTTGTTGTTGGAGAGACTGTCTCTAAAAATCCGATTGAGCCTTTTGATGCGATTACTCATCTTTTTGAGCCAGTTGTTACAAAATCTATTACTGCAAAGAGGACTGCAGATTTGTCTAAATTAATTGAGGTTTTAAGGCAGGTTGGAAAGGAAGACCCGAGCCTTAGAATAGAAATCAACGAGGAAACAGGGGAGTCTCTTATGTCTGGTATGGGGGAACTTCATTTAGAGATTATTGAAAACAGAATAAAAACAGAGAAAGGATTGGAAGTTGAGATGGGTCCGCCAATTGTTGTGTTTAGGGAGTCTGTTGTTAAGAAAAGCGAGCCTGCAGAAGGAAGATCTCCTAATAAGCATAATACTTTTTACCTTACTGTTGAACCTTTGGAAGATAAGATTTCGGAAGCAATTGCTGAGGGGAAGCTTCCTGAAGGGAGAATAAAAAAGAAAGATAAAACCTTAGACGAAACGTTAGTAAAACTTGGAATTACTAGAGAAGAAGCACAGCAGTATAGGGATATTTTTCACGGGAATGTTTTTTTAGATAAGACGAAGGGAGAGGTTCATATTGGTGAAGTAATCGAACTTGTTTTGGACTCTTTTGAGGAAGTTATGAAGGCTGGTCCTTTGGCACGGGAACCTTGTTTGAGACTAAAAGTTTCTTTGGTTGACCTTAAACTTCACGAAGATGCAATACACAGGGGTCCTGCACAGGTTTATCCTGCTATTAGGGAATCTGTTAGAGAGGCTTTCGCTAAAGCGGTCCCAGCAATTTTTGAGCCTGTTCAGGTTCATCAGATTGAAGCACCAAACAATTTTATGGGGGCTGTTACATCGCTTATTTCTTCAAAGAGAGGAAATTTAATTGATGTAAATCAGGATGCGGCAATGGTTACTATAAAAGCAGAGATTCCTGTCCAGGAGATGATTGGCTGGACCAGTGACCTTAGAAGTGCTACTGAGGGGCGAGGGGTTTCCAGTTTAGTTAGTCAGACTTTCAAGAAACTACCTAATGAACTTCAGACAAAGATAATAAGGCAGGTCAGAGATAGGAAAGGTTTGGCAGAAAATCAGTAACTTAATCCTTTTTTCTTTGCGCAACTTGCACAAATTAAGTGTGTATCTTCTAAAGACATATAATACCTGTTCCCTTCCTCTAAAATATCATTGAATCTTGCCCAGCCTTCTTCTACGGTTAATTCCCCTTCTACAACTTCTTCAGGTATTTTTTCGGCTTCTTCCAGAATATGTGCCCGTTTTTGCCACATCTTTGCGTGGTAGAGATTTGGTTTTGCTGAACGGGAAATTTTTGCTCCACAAAGGAAACATTTATTTTGTTTCAGAAGAAGCTCTTGCTCTCTTTCTGTCCAACGACGCTGGAAATCTACATCTTGAATTAAGTTTTTGTAATTAGCTACTCCTCCAAATCTAAAGAACTTTAGATTAACATTTCCGTTTGGGGACAGGATTACCTCACCAATTTTTTTAGTGTATCTCCAAATAATAAATTTTTTCTCTTTTCTTGGGGTTGTTACTGGACGACCTATTCTAAAAGATTTTGAGCCAAGAATGATTTTACCTATTTGGACGGGGACTTTCTCCCTATTTTTTTGCTTCTTCTCCCTATTTTTTTGCTTTTCTCTCCTATCTTTTTTAGAGATATAACCTGGTTCACCTGGGAGAATATCGGGGGTTTTTATTACCATAATCTCACTAAGAAAAGACGGTTTAAAAAATTGTTGTTCGGAAAATATATAAATAGGGTTTATCTTGTTTGATTATGGCAGGAAGAAAAGAGCAGATTGTTGGTGAGAGATTGAGAAAAATTGGTGAGTTAAAAATTTCTGGAACTAATCCTTATCCGCAGAGATTTGAGAAAAAAAATATGATTAGTGAGTGTTTTAAGATTGATAAGAAAGTTAAAACTGCCGGGAGATTAGTTAGTAAGAGAGATATTGGGAAGATTATTTTTTCAAAGATTCAGGACGAGTCGGGTTCTATTCAAGTTGTTTTGCAGGAAGGCAAGACTAAACAAGAATTTATTGATTTTTTTAAAAGTTATATAGATTTAGGAGATATTGTTGGGGTTTCAGGAAAAGTGATTAAGACAAAGACGGGGGAGATTTCAATTCTTTGCGAGAAACTTGAACTTTTGAGTAAGTCAGTTTTACCTTTGCCTGAAAAGTGGCACGGACTTCAGGAAAAAGAAGACAGATATAGGAAAAGGTATCTGGATATGATTGTTAATCCAGAAGTTTTGGAGGTTTTTAAGAAGAAAAGTGTGATTATTGATACAATTAGAGGTTATCTGAAAAAAAATAATTTTACAGAGGTTGAGACGCCGAATTTGCAGGCAATTTACGGGGGGGCGAGTGCAGAACCTTTTAGAACTCATTTGAATGCTCTTGATATGGATTTATTCCTTTCAATTTCTCCAGAACTTTATCTGAAAAGACTTATTGTCGGGGGGTTTGATAGGGTTTTTACAATTTCAAAGAACTTTAGGAATGAAGGAATTGATGCTACTCACAATCCTGAGTTTACAATGATGGAATTTTATTGTGCTTATTCAAATTATGAAAAACTTATGGTTATGACAGAAGAGATGCTGAAACTTATTTTTAAGAATTTGAAAATAAAGGAAGAAATTAAATCAGGAGAGAAGTTAATTAAATTTAAGTTTCCGATAAAAAGGGTCAGGTTTTGGGATTTAATTCTTGAAAAGACGGGAATTGACCTTGAGAAAATGAGCGATTTTGATTCGCTTAAAGAAGAGATTGAAAGAAAGGGGATAAAGGGGGTTGATATTTCAGGGTGCAAACATTACGGAGCTTTGCTTGATGAACTTTATAAAAGGGTTGTAAGACCGAGCATCGTTGAGCCTATTTTCCTTACTCATTACCCTGTTGAGATGATTGCTCTTGCGAAAAGAAATGAAGAAAATCCCAGACTCATTAATACTTTTCAATTAATTGTTGACGGGGCGGAGCTTGTTAAGGCTTATGACGAGTTGAATGACCCTTTTGACCAAGAGAAGCGTTTAAAGGAGCAGGCCGATTTGCTTTGCGAAGGCGACAGGGAAGCAATGCCTATGGACATTGATTTTATTGAAGCTTTGAAAACGGGAATGCCTCCGACAGCAGGTTATGGTATGGGGATTGACAGAATTGCAATTTTGCTGACCGAACAAGAGTCTATAAGAGATGTTATTCCTTTCCCTTTTATGAAGCCTGAGGTTGAAGATTGAAATATGGCGTTGGTGATAAAAAGTAATATTAGAAAGTATGTTGAGGCGAGTGTGTCTGACGAGTTTGAGAGGGAATTTGAGAGGAAAACGGAAGAGATGCTGAAAAAAGCTGAAGAACGGGCGAAGGCTAACGGGCGAAGGACTCTTTTTGCACGAGATTTATAATTTAGCAGACAACTTTTCCGTTTAAAATTTGTTCTCTTAAATTATTGATTTCTTCTTCTGTTTTTTTGGCTCTACCCTTGAGTAATTGTTCTAAATCTTTTGATTCTAATTCTAATATTCTCTTTAAATCTTTGAGTTCTCTTACTATCTGTGAAATCTCTTTGCTTGTAAGATTTAGATGTGATAGGAATCTGTATCCTTTCGGCATTATGTTCTCTTCAACAGGTTTTTCAAATATGAGACGAGAAATTGATTCTAGGTCTAAAATTCCTTCAAAAGTAAGATTTTCAAGAAGATTTACAGATTTTTTCAAAGATAATATTGAATAATCTCTAAGAAGTTCACTTTTTGTTTTTTCTATTCCTCTTAGAAGTTCCCTGTATCTCATCTGCATAACATTGCCTTCTTTTCCGAGTTCTGTAAAACTTTTTTTAATTGATTCTGAGATTTTCATTATCATTTCTGTTCTTTGGAGGACCTTGCAAACATCACCTACGGAAACGAGTTTTGACATTTCAAGGATGTTGAGGGTTCCTAATTGCTCGTCGAAAATTTCCCTTTGCTTTTCAAGAATCTGAAGGGTTGAACTAATCTCCCTTATTAATTCTTCTGTTGTTTTAAGATAATACTTTGAGTTTTGGAAATAAAGAGTTGTCTTTCTTTTTCTTTCTGAGATAGCGATGACAAAAGTTTTTGCCTGTTTTGCTATCCTTTCTGCAGCTTTATGGCGTGTTCCAGTTTCGTTAGTGTGTATGGAGTTGTCGGGAGTCATTAGTACATTTGCATAGAGAATTCTCTTAAAGTCATCTGAAATTATTATCCCCCCGTCCATTTTGCATAGTTCAAAGAGTTTTTGTGCTGTAAAACGGCAGTTAATCCTGAATCCTCCCTCAAAAAGCCCTTTTTCGTGAAGTTCGGGAGAATCAAAAACAATTATTGCTCCAAGGTCAGACCTTAAAAGGTCGTCTATCACATTTCTTAGTGTTGTTCCGGGGGAAACTATCTTTATTAAATCTATGAAGTTTTTCTCTTTTTCTGCAACCATGGGGAAAACAAGAACATCTACTATTTATAACTTTATGTATCTCTTCGTATTTACTGGAAAATAAGAAAATGAAATTAAGAAATATAGTATAATAATCTTTAAATAAGTTTTATTTTTAATTTTTATATGGGTTTATTCAGTCTATTAGAAAATACTTCCAGCCCTTTTGAAAGACGGAGGATTATTGAAAAGTTTTTAGAAACACAAGATTTATCAAAAATAATTCCTGCCAAATCAGGACTTTCTAAAGAGGATAGTGTTCCTTCAGAAGATCCTCCTTATCGAGGGGATGTAATAACGGTTCTTCCCTTTGCAAAAGGTGGCAGATATCGAATAAAAGAACCTATAGTAGAAGATGGTATAGTCTATGTTTTGGGTATTGTTCAGCCCCGTAGTCGGTTACTGGTAGTTGACGAAAAAGATGACCTTTATGTCTTACATAGGGAGGAGATTTATTTCCCTATCCCCTCTAATCACATTTTTATATAAGTAAAAGTTATAAAACACCTTTTGCTTTATTTTCTATGAAATACATCTTAGGAATTGAGAGCACGGCGCATACTTTTGGAGTTGCTGTTGTGGATTTTGGGGGAAAGATTTTGTCTAATGTAAAAGATGTTTACACGACTGAAAAGGGTGGGATGATTCCTATTGAAGTCAGAAAACATCACCAAAAAGTCTCTAAAGAATTGTACGAGCGTGCTTTGAAGGAGGCTATGATTAACGAAGCGGATATTGAGGCTGTTGCTTTTTCTAATGCTCCGGGACTTGCACCTTGTTTGCTGGAAGGGATGAAATTTTCTAAAGATACTGCGAAAAAATTAGGTATACCTGTTGTTTGCGTCAATCATTGCATTGCCCATTTAGAAATTGGGGAGACAACTGGGGCAAAGGACCCTGTTCTGCTTTACGCGAGTGGAGCAAACACACAAGTAATTGCTTATGAGGCTGGGAAGTATAGAGTTTTTGGCGAGACTCTTGATTTAGGGGTGGGAAATTTCATTGACACTATCGCTAGATATTTGGGGTTGGGTTTTCCTGGTGGACCAAAGATACAAAAGATGGCGGAAGAATATGAAAACAAAAGTGAAATTATTGATTTGCCTTACTCTGTTAAAGGAATGGATGTCGCATTTTCGGGTTTGCAGACAAAAATCAAGAATTTAGTTGACAAAAAAGAGGATTTAAGGAAGATAGCTTATTCTATGCAGGAAACTATTTTTGCTATGCTTGTTGAAGTTGCTGAAAGGGCTCTGGCACACACTGGGAAAAAAGAACTTCTGCTTGGGGGAGGAGTTGCTTGCAACAGCAGATTGCAAGAAATGTGCAAGAAAATGTGTGATGATAGGGGTGTGAAGTTTTTCTGTCCAAACAGAAGTTTACTTGTGGATAATGCGGGGATGATAGGGTATCTTGGATTAAAAATGTTTAAGGAAGGGTTGTTTGAGGGAGATTTAAACAAAGCAGATATAAAACCTAGAGAAAGGACGGACGATGTTGTGGTTGGGTGGAGAGTTTAGATAAGATTATAAATTGTTATTTTTTGTATTTACATGGAAGATATAATTGCTTTTAGTAGGGTTATGTTGGAAGAGCATGTAAGGCTAATTGGATTTGAAGATTTAAAATGGTGTCTTTCTGATTCTTCTTGGTGGGGGGAAGGTATTAGAGATATTCTTTATGGTAAACCTAAAAATTATAGTGGGCCCTATGAGGAT
The DNA here is from genome assembly GCA_041649755.1 of Candidatus Pacearchaeota archaeon. Lineage (GTDB taxonomy): Archaea > Nanobdellota > Nanobdellia > Pacearchaeales > GW2011-AR1 > JAGVXH01. The sequence goes on from JBAZMK010000001.1 coordinate 74,327, forward strand.
TATGTTGAACCTATTGTTGTTGAAGAAGTGGATAATAAAAAAAATCATTTGTTGTTTAGATGGATTGAAAAATAATCTTGAATGAATAGTTTTATAAACTCAAATTTCTCTTTTCTTTCACCAATGATTAACTTTTGGTTATGAGGACTTTGTTCTCAATTAAATAAAATGGCAGAAACATACGATATTATCGAGAAAGCGTCTAAGACTGGCAAGGTAGACAAGGGTGTGAATGAAGTTACCAAGGCGGTTGAGAGGGGGGTAGCAAAGCTTGTTGTTGTTGCAAAAGATGTTGAGCCCAAAGAACTTACTCAGCATTTGCCGATTCTTTGCAAAGAGAAAGGAATTAAATTCGCTGAAGTGGATTCCAAGGAAAAACTAGGAATTTGCGCAGGAATTAGCAGACCAACAACTGCTGTTGCTGTAATCAAAGAAGGCGACGCAAAACTCTGATAATTTACTAAGAGAATGGCTAAAGAAAAAAAGGAAAAAGGAAAGCCTCAGCAGGAAAAGAAACAAGGGGGCTCGAAAGGTTCTGAAAAACTTACTGAAGAAGGTGCTGTTCCAGCAATTGTAGAAGCAATTTTAGGAAGAAGCGGAACAAAAGGGGAAATCACACAGGTAAAGTGTAAGATTTTACAGGGAAGAAATAGAGGAAAATCTATAAGAAGAAATGTCAGAGGTCCAGTGAGAAAGAGAGATATTTTGATGCTTAGAGAAACAGAGATTGAAGCACGAAGAATAATGAAGAAAATAAACAAAGGAGCACAGAGTTAAGATGCCTGTTTGTTCATTTTGCAAAAAAAGTTACGAATTTCCACGAGGAACTACTGTAGTTTTAAAAGATGGGAATGTAAAATATTACTGCTCTTCAAAATGCCGAAAGAACGTCAAAATCGGAAGAGTCGCTAAGAAAGTCAAGTGGGTAAAGAAAGCTAAAAAAGAAAAAAGTAATTAAGAAAATCTCTCTAATCTCCCAATTACTCTCCCCCTAATGTATACTCTATCCCCATCCGTTCTATATACCTCATTTGTTCTTGGGTTTGTCAAAGTATCTCCCCCCTTAGGGACCACATAAAAAGGTTTTCCATCTATTACTTTCCTAGTTTTTTCTGTGGTGTTTATGAGTGGCATTTAATATGAAAAAAAGGGTATTATTTAAATTATTGGTATAATCCTTCCTTAGTTATATCCATTAAGTTTTGACTATCTTGAAACAAACATCTGGACAGATAGTGTAACAATTCCTACAACCCACACATTGTTCTGGTTCTATTAATTGGGGATAATTATAAGAATTTTGATTTGTGTCGTTGCCCATTTCTAGAATATTATTAAGACAGTGAGATACACACAGCCCGCATCCCTTACATCTTTCTACATTAATTTCTAAAGACACCCCCATTATAAACCTTCAAGGCTGACTCTTGTCAAAGGTTCCATTTTCTTGTTTCCCCACTTGTCAAAGTAAACGATATTTTCCAAATCAAGTTTTAATCTCTCTTTTGTTTTAATTTTTGTTTCTATCCCTACGGGAAAAATTCCTTCAACTGAAAGATTTTCCGGGATGTTTAAGACTTCTTTCACCTGTTCATCGTAGAAATGTCCTACCCAAGTTGTTACAAGACCCTGCTCGGTTAGTGCTAAAAGAAAGTTTTGAATAGAGGCTCCTGCTTGAAGAGAAGAATAACGGATTCCCCGCTCTCCGTATAGTTTTATCAGTTTTGAATCATCAGAAACCGCAACCACTATATATTGGGCGTTTCCAACAAATTCCTGCTGTGATGCTTCAGAAAGCTTTCCAATTTTGTATTTGTCCGAAACTAAGATAAATTTCAAAGAAAATTGATTTCCTGCACTCGGACTAAACCTTGTTAAATCAATTGCTCTTATGATTTTTCTCCAATTAGGGCTTTTATGAGAAAACCTTCTGACACTTTTTCTCTTTTTTATTGCATCGGCAAGTTGCATAAATATATCAAATGAGATAACTATAAAAATGTTTTGGGATTAAACTTTTATGGAGAAAAAGGTCTGGAAGTTTACTAATCAGAGAGAATTGAATAAAAAAGAGTTTATTAATTACTTTGAAAGGAAAATTTTCAGAACTATCCGAAAATATGGAATGCTCCCAAAAGACAGAATTATTTTACTGAAAAAGTCTGACAATTTAAATTATCTTGTTTTGAAAAGAGTTCTTGGAGGAAAATTTAAGGTCAAGTTTTCTAATAAACCAAATTTTAGTTCTGAAAATTTAAGCGAATGCGCCGAAAGGATTTTTATAAATATTCTTAAAGGAAAATTTACTGGACCAAAACCAAAAGATAAAATTTCTCGTCCGCTTTATTTTTTATCTGACAAAGAAATTGAACTTTATGCAAAAATTAAAAATATTTATGGTGGGAAAAGAAAATCTAATAGAAAGATAGGGAAATTAATTGATAAATTTTCAGAAAAAAATCAGGATATTGAGATTAATATAGTCAATGCAATGGAGAAAATTTTTAGGAAAGATTTATAATTAGAATTTTGTAAGTATATGGATGTTGGTGAAGCCTTATATAAAAAAATACGGCGAGTTTTCTGGCTTAGTCGCTTGGATAGTAGACGGCAATTATATAAGAAATAATTTAGAGATTAATTTCACTAATTTTGGTCAGTACCCTCAATTTAAGTTCATCCCCAAAAATGAAATTTGGATTGATAAAGAGAGAAGTCCTGGAGAGGAAAAGTTTTTCATAGATTATATGCTTGCACTACATCGCCTTATTTCCCGAGGGATTAAAAAAAAGGAGGCAGTTGAACTTGCTGAGAAAATAGAGAAAAAAGAGAGGGCAAAAAAAGAATTAATAAAAAAAGAATTCGGTCTAAGCAAAGATTATCCCCAGTTAATTAAGAAGATTCATAAAAAGAAAATTATTTCTTACAGCAAAAAGATTAAGGTATGGGTTGTTAACGGAGAAATTGTGCGAAGTTTTTTGTTTATAGATTTTACAGAAGGAGGTCATGATAAGGTGTATTCTTTTATACCTAAGGGAGAGATATGGATTGATGACGACCTTTCGTTAAAAGAAAGAAAATTCGTTCTTCTCCATGAAATTCACGAAAGGAATTTGATGGCTAAGGGTATGGAATACGAATCTGCACATAATGATTCAAGCAAAATAGAGCTTTATTGTAGAACGCATCCGAAGGAAACAGACAAGAAAATAAGTGCAGAGATTAAGAAACTAAAGTCCAACTAGATGTTTCCTCTTTTTAGCAAATCTTTTAGTTTTGCTTCGTTTGCTTCCCTGTCTTTTATGTTATAAACCTCATAAACTGGGTTTTCCCCAATTTCTTTTAATTTCCTAACTGATAGATCTCTTATTCCTCTTTTCCTTATGTTTTCTGAGACTAAAATCTTTCCAGAGTCTGAATCTGATATTCTTTTCGCCAGCGAAATTGTGTTTCCAACCCCTGTATACTCAAGTTTACCTTGATTTTTTGATGCGATGATGTCCCCTGAATTTACTCCCATGTTGAATTCTATTTTTTCTTTTGACCTTTTATTATATTCACATAATGCCCCCCACAAGGCAAATGCAACTTTTGAAGCAAGAACTTCATTGGCGTAAGTTTTTGTAACTACTGGTGAAAAAATGATAAAGATGTAATCGCTCTTCCAATCTACTAAACCCCTCTTTGTATCCAAGTCTCCGATTAACTTTACCAAAGATTCTTTAGCCTGAGTCCCTAAAGTCCCATAATTCTTTATACTTAATGAAATAATTGCTGATGGATATTTCTCTCCCTTTAATACTAGGGCTGATTCTGCACCTGATGTTTTTCCCGAGGTTAAATCCAAGGTTTTTTTATCTGATTTACTTTTTTCATATACAATGTCTTCCACTGATTTTCGCTTTCCTGAACCTCTGAACTTATCCAAAATTTTACTAAGAAAGTTCTTTTCCTCATGATTGTTTTTCTCATTGAGGTTTGTGGTCTTTTGAGATTTTCTTAACATAACTATTCCTACTCCACCGAATAAAACTATCAGAAATACCCATAAAACAAGATAGTTTCTAAAACTGCCTTTTTCCAAATCATCGATGGAAATTGCTCTTCCTGTAAGCAAAACCTGTTTTGACAGGGAGCTTTCTCCGTCTTCAACTAAAACCTCATATTCTCCTTCAGGTGCTCCCAGATTAAACTTTCTTTGTTCACCCATTTCCATATTTAGATTTAATTCTTTTGTTTCATTTCCTATCTGGACGCTTATAGTCTTGTTGTAACGGGCATTACCAACATTGGTTACGATAAGAACGGAACCTTCAATCTCTAAGTTAACTTTTTGAAGTTCTTTCATTTCTATTTCTCTTTCTTCTCCGAGCTTTTCAAAGAAAACTCTTAATTTCCAGATTCCTGCAGTAGCGTTTGTAGGAAAATTTACTTTAAAATAATCTTTTGTATTCATTAAGACCTCTCTTTCTTCGCCTGAAGGAGAGATTAATTTTCCCGAAACTTTTCCACTCATTTCTTTTCCCGATTGGTCAAAGACTTCGGCACTTATTGTAAATTCTCCTCCCGGCGTTGCTACATTATCGGATAATGTTAATACGAGTGAAGTAGCTACTTGATTTATGTCAAAAGAAATTCTGGACGAACCAGTGTTTAGCCTTCCCTTGCTTCCTAAATCATAAGCAGTTATGTTAAGATAATATGTTCCAGCTTCTAATGTTTCAGAAAGACTAAAAGTGTTCATCATCTGCCCAGATTCAACAGCCTTACTAAAGAAGGATGCTTCAGTAACCTCAATGAACCCATTAAATAAATCCCCATTTGCTTTTACAGCGTCAACCTTTAAGGTTATTGCTTCTTTTGGATTATAAGATTTTTTATCTAGCGTCGGGGTTATAAAGATTTTATCTGTGATAGTGAAAACTTTTGTAGAGACTGCATTTTGACCTATATAAGCAATAATCTGACAATTTCCTATAATATCTGTTATGTTTTCTATCTCAAGGTCTTCCTCATCTAAAATTTTGAAGGGAAGTTCATATACCGAATCTTTCTCTGTCGGAAAAGACCTTGCAGAAACTTTCGCAAGATTAATTGTTTTGTTGCTACAAACCAAGTCTATGTTAAAATTCCCACTTTCTTCCCCTCTTACTCCACTTACAGTTACATATAATTTATCTTTTAAATTGTATGTTCCTAAAGGTTCGGAAATAGACATTTCTGCGAAAACTAATGAAGTTAAAAAAAGCATAATAAGTATTAATCCCAATCTCTTTTTCATTCTTTAAATATGACAAGATACTATTTAAATATTATCGTAAAGCAATCTCATAAACAAATTTATAAATGTCGGGGGGTTAGAGTTTTATGGCAAATAAGGTGACTCCGTGGGAAGTTTCCGGAGAGGTAGATTATGACAAACTTGTGAAAGAATTTGGGACGATTAAGATTTCTGACAAGATTTATGAGAGAGTAAAAAATTGCCATCCTCTTCTTAGAAGGAAAATCTACTTTTCACATAGAGATTTTGATAGGTGGCTTAGTGCTTTTGATGAAGGAAAAAAGGTTTCTGTGATAACTGGTAGGGGTCCTTCTGAAAAAATGCATATTGGACATCTTGTTCCTTTGCTTGTGGCTAAGTCACTTCAGGAGAATTTTGACTGCCCTGTTTTTATACCTATTTCTGATGATGAGAAGTTTTTTGTAAATGAGAATATAACATTTGAGCAGTCTTTAAAGTTCTCTTATGATAATATTTTAGATATCATAGCCCTTGGTTTTGACCCTGAAAAAACATTTATTTTTGAAGATTTCGTTTATACAGACATTTACAAGTATGCGGCAAGGATAGCAAAAAGAATAACTTACTCTACGGCTAAGGCGACGTTTGGGCTTTCTCCTGAGAAGAATATTGGCTGGTCTTTTTATCCTGCAATGCAGGCTGCACATATTCTGTTCCCCCAGTTCTATTTAAAGGAAAAGCACATTTCGGTGGTTCCTGTTGGAATTGACCAAGACCCTTTTATAAGGTTGACAAGAGATATTGCTAACCATTCTGATTTTAAACTTGAAAAACCTGCGGCGATTCACGCTAAATTTATTCCTTCACTATATGGGGGGATAAAAATGTCATCAAGCGGAGAAGGGGTTATCTTCCTTTCTGATGACCCAAAAACCGTAAAGAAAAAAATAAACAAATATGCTTTTTCCGGCGGTCAGGCAACAATTGAAGAGCACAGAAAGAAAGGGGGAAACGCCGAAATTGATGTTTCCTTTCAATATTTAAAAATGTTTTTTGAACCAGATGATAATAAACTTGAAGAAATTAAAAAGAAATATGAGTCGGGAAAGATGCTTTCAGGGGAGTTGAAAGGAATTTTAATTGAGAGAATAAATGAATTCTTAAAGGAACACCAAAAGAAGAAGAAAGAAGCTGAAAAAAGAATTGACCAGTTTTTGATTAAATAACTCTTAAAAAATTAATATTCCTGAATAGAAGTTGGTTGCTCTTGCTGAGGGGTTTGTTGAACTATTGGTTTTTGGGGTTGTTGAGAGGGCGCTTGTTGAATAGGTGTTGGGAAGCTGGTTACTTCTTCTGCACTTTGCTGGGGTTCTACATCTGTATAATCCCCTTCTATCGCGGGAATTTCCCCAATAACAAGCGAAGGGTCAATAACCTCAATTCCTTTTTGCGTTATTTTCATTCCAATAGCATTCCTCTCGTGGGAGGTTCGTCTCATTTTGGCTATTCTTAAGGCTCTATCTCCAGCTCCAGCGATTCCTGATTCATAAAAAACCGTAACAGAGTCTGATAAGAATTTTAGCACGTCTGTTTTTGCTAGTTCGCTATTTCCCCCATTCATTTCACTTTCAAGACTTTCATCGGCATAGATACAAGTCACTTTTAGTCTTTTCATTAAAGAAGATAATTCAAAAATAGTTTGTCTTACTTTTCCGAGGTCGTCAAGATTCATAGCAAGAACTGAGATTGGGTCAAAGCAAATTCTCCTTATATCATTTTTAGAAATTATTTTAGTCAGTTCTGATTTTAATTCTTCAATTGATGTCTGTGGAGCGAATCTCATAAATTTTATTTTTCCCATATTATTTAATTTAGTAAAATCCCAGCCGTAAACCATTCCATCTTTTAATATCTCCACGACGTCGGGTTCAAATGAGCAGTAAAGCCCGTTTTCGTTAAACCTCGTTGCACCATTCCATAAGAATTCTAAGAGAAAAGTAGTTTTTCCTGAACCTGGACCCCCAACAAGAAGATTATCAGAATTTCTTACAAATCCCCCTTGACAAAGGCGGTCAAAACCCTTTATACCAGTAGGACACCTCTCTATCAAATCACTCATAAAAATAATTATACTTTCTTATTTATAAACCATTCGGTTAACTTTAAAAAGAATTCTGATATATAATTGTATGAAAATATTAAGTTTGCATTGTGACTATTTGAAATTTAAGCCTTTGAAAAAAGCGATTAAAAATCCAGAAGAATTGAAAGGTAAAGAAGAGGTCAATGTTAAAGAACCTTTAGGTGTTTTTGTTGCTGTTGAGAAAATTGATGAATTAAACCCTGACAAAGCTTCTGATGAGCTCGTTAAAAATGTTTTAGAAATTCTAGAAAAAACTGGAGCGAAAAAAGTCGTCCTTTATCCCTATGCCCATCTCTCCTCAAATTTAGCCGACTCCGATACAGCTCTTCTCGTCTTAATTGAGTCTGAAACTAAATTGAAAAAAAAGAAGATTGAAGTTTATCGTGCCCCTTTTGGCTATTATAAAGAATTTGAATTGAAATGTAAGGGCCATCCTCTGGCGGAATTATCAAGAGAAATTGGCGGAGAAGAAAAGGTGATAGAGATAAGCAACAAAAAAGAAGATTATGATGAAAAAAAACTCTTAAGGCAGATTGCTAAATCAAAACTTGACACTTCAAAACTTAAAGAAAATGACCACAGAATTTTAGGGCAGAAGCTGGATTTGTTTTCTTTTAACGAAGTCGCACCCGGAATGGTTTTCTGGCATAATAAAGGATTAATCATTTATAACGAGCTTGCTGAATTTTGGAGAGAAGTCCATAGAAGAAATGGCTATCAGGAGATAAAAACACCTCAGATAATGGATTCAAAGGTTTGGAAAATTTCGGGTCATTGGGACAAATATAAAGAGAATAATTTTGTTACTAATTATGAGAATCGGGATTTTCTTGTGAAACCTATGAGTTGCCCTGGCGGATTGCTTGTTTTCAAAAACTCTCCTAAATCTTACAAAGACCTTCCTTTGAGGGTTGGAGAGCTTGGAGTTGTCCACAGGTGTGAATTATCAGGAGTTTTGGCAGGGCTTTTTAGAGTTATTCAATTTACACAAGATGATGCTCATGTTTTTTGCACAGAGGAGCAAGTGGAAGATGAGGTTTCAAAATTGATGGATTTAGTTGATTTTGTATATAAGAAATTTGGTTTTGAATACAAGGTGGAATTGTCTACCCGTCCTGAAAAAAGGATTGGTGATGAGAAAATTTGGGACTTGTCAGAAAGTATCTTAAAGAAAGTTCTTGAGAAGAAAAAGATTAAATTTAAGATTAACGAAGGGGATGGGGCTTTTTATGGTCCAAAAATTGATTTTCATTTAACAGATTCTTTAAAAAGAACATGGCAGTGCGGAACTATTCAGCTTGACTTTTCAATGCCAGAGAGGTTTGAAATATCTTATATTGATAAAGATAATGAAAAGAAACGTCCAGTTATGCTTCATAATGCTATTTATGGCTCATTAGAGAGGTTTGCAGGGATACTATTAGAGCATACTAATGGAGCTCTTCCTCTTTGGCTGTCTCCTGTTCAAGTGCGTGTTTTGAGTTTTACTGACAGAAATATAGAAAAGGCAAAAGAATTTTTTGATAAATTGAAGGAAGAAGGAATTCGGGCAGATTTTGATTTTGACTCAACAACTGTTAATGACAAAGTAAGAAATGCAGAAATGATGAAAATTCCTTATATTATAACTATCGGAGATAAGGAAGAAGAAAAAGAGACTCTTGCTGTTCGTGAAAGGGGAGAAAAGAAACTGAGATTTGACGTTAAATTGGAAGAATTTGTTAAAGAAGTAAAAGAAAAGGTTTCTAAAAGAATTTAGTTCTATAAGGGGCGACTTAAAACATTAAAAATAGGGGTTCGCTTTTACGCAAGGAGAATTTTGAAAGAGTAGAGAAAAAATTAAAACTTAACTTGGGGCATCGCTCTCGATTCTTCAGGAATCTGAAGATAATCTTTTTTACCGAACTTGTAAAGAGAAGCGAACCATTTTCCAGGAATTGTTGTCTGAAGGATATTGTAACTCATTATTCCGTCGTTAAAGTATTGTCTTGCGTAAGCTATCTTGTTTTCAATTGCGGAAATTTCCTGCTGGAAATGTAAGAAGTTCTCATTTGCCTTAAGATTTGGATAATTTTCTGCGACTGCAAAAAGTCTTCCTAATGCTCCTTCAAGCTTGTTGCCAGCTTTTATTTTTGACTGCAAATCTTTTGCTCCAATTAAAGATTTTCTTGCGTTCGTTACTTCCGTTATGACTGCCTTCTCATGTTTCATATAACCCTTAACAGATTCTATTAAACTTGGAACGAGGTCTGCTCTTTTCTTTAATTGAACATCAATTTGGGCTAGAGAATTATCTATTTGATTAGATAAGGTGACAAAACGATTGTAGTATATAAATAGTATTATGGCCAAAACAAGAACTATCCCGATTAATATCCAAATTATGAAAGCCATAACCTCTTCAAGCGGGTTAAGTTTATAAATCTTGTGGGATTAGAAAAGAGATGGTCAGTAAAAAAAGAGCCGTGGCGATTACGATAGGAATTTTAATTATTCTTTTGCTTTTAGCTGCTGTTGCTTATTTTTCTGGGGTGACTGGAAATGTGATAACAAGCCCTGCAATTATTTTAACGATTTTAAAGAATAACAAAAAGGAGGTAAAATGCATAAGATAAGTGTTGATAGAAACAAATGTATCGGGTGTGGAGCTTGTGTTGCAACCTGCCCTAAATCTTTTAAGTTAGACGGGGGGAAAGCAAAACCTAAGAAAGCCGAAGTAGGGGAAATAACCTGTGAAAAAGAAGCGGAAGAAGGCTGTCCTGTTGGTGCTATAAAAGTTATATAGCTTTTTAATAGTTAATCTTCCTCAATTTGCGGATATTCGTGCAAATTACCTTCAAAGTTTTTCATTATAACTTTTTTACTATTTATCTCCTGAATATAGTTTGGAATTGCAGGGACCTTTCCACCTCCTCCAGGGGCATCTATTACATAAGTAGGGACACATAAACCAGAAGTGTGACCCCGGATTGCTTTGTAGATTTCTTGTCCTTTTTCAACCCTTGTCCTAAAATGGTTAGTTCCTCTGACTGGGTCTGCCTGATAGATATAATAAGGTCTGACCCTCATACTGACTAACCCCTGCATTAATTCTTTCATAACATTTGGGTCGTCATTTACACCTTTTAATAAAACTGTCTGACATCCAACTGGGATACCTGAATCTGCGAGCATTTCACAAGCTCTTCGACTTTCGGGAGTGATTTCGTTAGGGTGATTAAAGTGGGTGTTGATATAAATGGGGTGATACTTTTTTAGAATATCGCATAATTGAGGAGTTATTCTTTGGGGGAGAACGCAGGGTATTCTCGTTCCAATACGAATGATAGAGTTTTTACGTTCTTTTAAGATTTTATAAATGGAACTTATTATTCTCTCTAAAATATTATCACTTAGCATAAACGGGTCTCCTCCGGAAAGTAAAACGTCGCGAATTTCCAAGTGACTTTTTATATAATTCAGGCCTTCAATTACTTCTTTCCATGTGGGTTGTTTGTTGATATCGCCGACCTTTCTTTTTCGTGTACAGAAACGGCAATACATTGCACATTTATTAGAAACCCTAAATAAAACTCTGTCTGGATATCTGTGGGTTATAAGTGATGGGACATTTACTCTTTTTTGATGCTCAGGTTCTTCGTTAAGCGGGTCCTCACAGCCAAAAGAATCAGAAAGTTCTTCTTTAGATGGAATACATTGCTTGTAAATCGGGTCATTTTTTTCTTTAATAAGGGAAAGATAATAGGGATTGATAAGGGCAGGATACTTTTTACAAACTTCTTTTATTTCCTGTTCTGGTAGACCTAAAAGGTATGAAATTGAACATGGGCTTGAAAGGCTTTTTGACAAGATGCTTTTCCATTCAGGGATAACTAAAGCAACATTATTGGGATTAGGAGGTTCATCCTCTTCACACCCAGAGAATTCTACTATACTGCCCATCTAATGATGATAGATACAAATGAGTAAGTTTATAAATATTTCTCTAAAGAGTTTTGGTCGTTCAAAAAATTTATAAACCTCAGTTAACTATAGTTAACATGTATCTGCTACCTCAGGAAATAGAAGTTTGGTATATCATACCTGCAGTAAGGAAAGAGTTAGCGATGCTTCTGATTAGTGAATATAGATTAAGTTACGAAAAGACGGGGGACACTCTCGGGGTCAGTAAAGCAGCAGTTTCTCAGTATGTGTCTAATAAAAGAGCTAATAAAATTAAACTAAGTGATGAGGTAAAAAAAGAAATTAAAAAGTCTTCTAAAGTAATTTATGAAAACCCCCGAATGGCTGTTTTAGAAATTCAAAGAATTCTCAAATTTATGAAAGATACGAGCTGTTCTTGTAACGTCTGCAAAAGGTATAATAAAGAAGTAATTAAATATTGCAATTGTGAGCCGAGGTACTGATGGTAAAAGAAATTTATTTGGATAATGCATCTACTACAAAAGTTTTGCCAGATGTAGCGAAGGGAGTTTTAGATGTTCTGACAAAAAATTACGGAAATGCTTCATCACTTCATAAAAAGGGTGAGAAAGCAAGGGATATTACTGAAATGACCCGGGAGAAGGTTGCTAAGTTTATTAAAGCGAAGCCTTCTGAGATTATATTTACTTCAGGGGGGACAGAAAGTAATAACCTTGCGATAAGGGGCCTTGCAAAAGCCAATCCTAAGAAGAAGCATATTATTACTTCTGTAATTGAACATCCTTCAGTTTTAGAGACTTGCAAAGACCTTGAAGAAGAAGGTTACAATGTTGATTATGTAAAAGTAGACAAAGAAGGAATTGTTGATTTGAAAGACCTGAAAGATAAAATTAATGACGACACATTGGTTGTTTCTGTTATGCATGTAAATAATGAAATCGGAACTATCCAACCGATTGAAGAAATTGGTCAAATTTGCAGAGAGAGAAAAGTTTATTTTCATACAGACGCCGTTCAATCATTTAAAAAATTGGAGATTGACGTTTCTGGAATGAATGTGGATTTGATGTCAGTTTCAGGACATAAGTTTGGTGCTCCAAAAGGAATTGGTTTTTTATATGTAAAGCAAGGAACGAACATCAAAGGGATTTTAACTGGTGGAGGACAGGAAAAAGGTTTAAGAAGCGGGACTGAAAATACTTCTGGAATTGTGGGTTTAGCTGTTGCTTTAGATTTTGATTTTAATAGAGCAGAAATAAGAAAATTAAGAGATAAAATGATTGAGGAAATTTTAAAAATTGGGGGAGTGAGAATTAATGGCTCTGTTGAAAAAAGGGTTCACAATAATATTAATGTTTCATTTTTTGGAATAGAGGGTGAGAGTCTTATGTTATTGCTTAATGAAAAGGGGATATTTGTTTCAACGGGTTCCGCTTGTGCATCCAGTAAACTACGGGAAAGTTATGTTCTGAAGGCTATAGGTGTTGATGAGATGTATATTAATGGGAGCATTCGGATTACACTGGGGGAGATTACTGAAAAAGACGCCGAAGATGTGGTCAAATGTATAAAAGAGAGTGTAGAAAGATTAAAAAAAATTAGTCCATTTAAATTTAAGGAGGAAATATGAAGAAGATAACTAAAGAAATGACTTTTGCCGAATTAATTGAAATCAACCCCAAGGCAGCACAAGAACTTGCGAGGCGCGGTTTATTTTGTGGAGGCTGTCCAATGGCTCAGTTTGAAACGATTGAAGAAGGAGCGACAATGCATGGGGTTGACGTTGAAAAATTAATTAAAGAGCTGAATAAGGGGAAATGAAAATAACTTCAAATCCTAAGAGAAAAAATATCTTAGACACAATACATTTTGCGGGTAAAGAGATCTTAATAAGGAATTTAAGAGGGAAGAAAGATGTCTTCAATCAAATTAAGAAAATTCACCTAGACAATAAAGATAGGCTAAAGGAAACAAAATCTAAATGTGAAGGAATCTTAAAAGAAAAAGAGAAAAAATTTCTTAATGAACTAAAAACGATTTTTGAAGTTGATTTAAATAATGATAAAATAGTTAATATCAATGCTTTTTTTGATTACAATATAGCAAATGTAATTGATGGTAAAAATATTTTTATAAATATATGGAGTAAAGATTGGCTGAACTATTTTTTATTTCATGAACTTGTGCATCTATATTATATTGATGCCTTAGAGAATCTAAAATTTAAAGAGATTAATGAGGCTGTAAAATCTCCTTTAATGGAGGGGATTGATCATTTAATTTTATTTAAAACCCCGATAAAAAAATTGTTTTTGACCCCAAACTATGAAGATGTTGGCTTTGTCGTAAAAAACAAAAAATTTATGGATGAGTTAGAAGAAAAATGGATTAATGGACATAGTTTTAACTCTTTCTTGAAAAAAGCCGTTAAAATTCAAAGAAAAACAAAAGGAGTTATAATTTGTTAGTATGAAAAACAATGTTTCTTATAACGAAAAAGTTCTTGACTATTTCAAAAATCCAAGAAATATGGGTGAGATGAAAGACGCTGATGCAGAGGGGATAGTTGGAAACCCAACCTGTGGCGATGTGATGAAAATTATGATAAAAATAGAGGGAGATAAAATTAAAGACATTACTTTCCAAACTTTTGGTTGCGCGGCAGCGATTGCGTCTTCTTCTGCTTTGACAGAAATTGTTAAGGGTAAGAGTTTAAAGGAAGCGAAGAAGATAACTAACGAAGACGTTGCAAAATATTTAGGACAACTCCCGCCGATAAAAATCCATTGCTCAAATCTTGCAGCTGACGCGTTAAGGAAAGCAATTGAGAATTGGGAGAAGAAATAAATTTTAAAAAAGTAATGAACCTTTCCTCCCTTTTGAAAGGTTCATTGAGTATGATTAAATTAATAAATTATTTATCTTTTTTTCTTTTTAGTGGTTTTCTTAGCGGACTTTTTCTTCTTCCTTCCACCTCGAGCCATCACAGCTTCACAAACATTGCCTGCCCCATCAACGTAGTAAAGGTGTCCAGGCTTTCTTGTGATAACCTTTTTAACAACAATTTTTCCCATTTTAACCTCCTTTTTCAATCAATAATGATTAATTAAGTCTCAATTTATATTTAAATGTTTCTATTGTCGTCGTCCTTTTCTCGTTCAATGCAAGATCTCCAATAAATATTTCCCTTTTCCGGAGATATTTAATTTCCAGTTCTTAACGTCAACAAACTTTGTCGCAACAAAATTATCGTCAAGCCAGACTGCCTTGAAAGGTTTGCAGAAAAAAGAGTGAATAGAAATTTTCTTTTCTCGGTTAAATACAAATAATAGTGGCGGACTTCTACGACGGAACATCAATCCAAGAAATTTTTGAGGAATTGTTTTTAAGACTTTCGCGTTTACCGAATGTTTCTTTCCTTTAAACCTATAATTGATATTCTTTAAAACCATCCCTTTTCCTCTTTTTTCCTTATAAATTTTTGATAGACGTTTTCAACGGAACTTTCGTGAACTTTATCGTGATGAATAAAACCCCCACCGAAAGATTTTGGAATGTGCATTAATTCATGAATCACTACTTTTACTTTTTCATTATAGGGGAGTTTGTCAAATCTCTCTGAGATTACTTCAATAAGGTAAAATCCTTTTTTTCTTCCCATCCCAATTTGCATCGCTTTTCCAAGGGCATGACATCTTGCGATTGTCCTCCTTGCTGAAGAGCCACGACTCCTAAGAAAAGCTACGTGCTCAAGAAAAATGTGGTCCCAATCTAAGTTGTAGATAATTTCCTCTGCGATTTTTTTTATGTCAGGTGCTTGTTCGTATTTAATTGGCATTTTTTACTTCTATGAGTTTATTCTTGGAATTCCGACCTTTCAATAATTTTATTTCTGAATTAAAATATTTTTTTAAAAGCCTTAAGAGCTCAATGTTTGCTTTATTGTCTTCTGCTGGTTTTTTTAAAAACACTTTATATTCACTCTCTGAAATTTTATGGATTTCTTGTTTTTTTGAATTTGGTCTCACCTTTATTTCAATTTTCATCTTATCTAGTGATTATTTCTATTCCATCACGATGTTTTAATGGGTGGTCTTTGCCTACTGGTTGTTTTGTTCTAACGTCAATCGCTTTGACGAATTTGTCTCCGATATCTGTGTGGAGTTTGTACGCGAAATCTAAAGCGGTTGAGCCTTTTGGAAGTAAAAAGCAATCTGGTAAAATATTACCTTTACTATCTGCGAGTTTTGCTCCCGCAGGAAAAACCGCAATGTAATTTAGTAATTCAAAAACTGATTTATCTAAAATCTCTTGAACGCCTGTTGAACCATAAATATCTAAAACATTTTTTTTAATCATCTTCAAGGCTTCTTTCTGTTTTTCATTTACTCTTTCTTCATTAATTTTAAACGATGAATCGCCTTGAGTATATTCTATCACCCCAGCTTTTGAAGCCTGACGCAATGAGAGTTCAGAGTCCGCTGAACAGGGGATTATCAATGCAGAAGGAAATTTTGTTTTTAATTCTTGAAGATTTTCTTTCGCATTTTCCTTATCTACTTTATTCGCTGCTATTATCATCGGCTTTGTCATTTGCCTTATTGTCTTTGTAAAGTTCATTAAGTCCTCTTCTTCCCAGCTTTCTGGATTTTCCCCATTTAATTTTAATTTTATTAAAACTGCTTTTATGTCGTCTTCTGAAACTTTTAATCCGGAAAATTGTTTTGCAACTACTTTTGCGAAATTTTGTTTGGTTGATTGAATTGAACGAGAAAGCCTATCCCAAACTTTTTGGAATATTCCCATATACCATTTGTCCAGTTCGCTTTCAAGCATTAAGACATCTTCTATCGGGTCGCCCGTCCCTTCCTTTCCTTCCTTGTCTGTCGTTCCTGAGATGTCTACTATATGGATAAACGCGTCTGCCTGTCGCAAGTCATCTAAAAATTGGTTTCCAAGACCTTTGCCTTCACTTGCACCTTCCACTAAACCTGCAACATCCATTAATTCAACAGGAACAAAGCGGGTTTCGCCGTTGCAAAATCCAGTTCTTGGGTTACATCTTACACCTAGCTCTTTACAAAGTGCCTTAACTCTAACATAACCAATTCCGTGATTTGGTTTTATAGTTGCGAAAGGGTATGACGCAATAAGAACATCTGCTAGAGTCGTCGCTTTAAAAAAAGTTGACTTTCCACATGAAGGTTTTCCAACAAGACCGATTAACATAAATTAGAAAGAAATAACAAGGTTAAAAAGATTTGTGTTAAAGTTCAAGTTCTTTGAAGATTAGACCTTTTGTAAACTTAAATTTCCCTGTAACTAATTCATTTACTATCTTTTCTTTAAGGGGCTTAAATCCCAGTTTATTATAAATTTCGTTTGCTCTTTTTTCGTTTGGATCTTTAGAAGTATACAACCTAAGCCATTTTTTATTATCCATCTTAGATAGATTAATAATAAATCCTAATAAATCTCTACCAATTCCCTCCCCCCTAAAAGAAGGATTAACGCAATACCAACCCAGCCAATAAGCTTCTTTTTCATCATATTTTAAACTATAAAGACCTGTGACTCCAATAACTTTTCCTTTAGAATCAATGCCGTCCAATATTTAGTAATCACTAAATCAAACCGAGCATATAAAGACTTGTACTTTTCTGGATGTAAACTTGCTTTTAACCACTTCGGAGGGTAATCCTCATCGGAGGATTTAACACTAAAAACATTAACTAATAATTTCGATGCATCTCTTAAATTTTTTCGGATAAAGGAATAATTCTTATATTTTCCATCACTTTATAATTAGTAAAAGGTTTTTAGGGTTTACTATATCGCTAAATAAAGAAACTTGGGACCTCCCCAAGTGTGAGGGGAATCCTGTGACCTTTTAACTGAAGTCAAAACTTTTTTACCTTTTACCATCGCGTCTATTATCCGAATTACCTCCCCTGACAAGCCATTATCTCCTAAAGAACCAATTATATGATTATATAAGGCATAATAGGAAACCCAGTTATGTCCATCAAACCCTGCACGCCCAAGAGAAGGGTCAGGAGAATGTATATCATTAAAATCAGGTCTTTCTAAATAGTCAATAACCACTTTTTCAATATCAGAATCACTTACAGTTCTACTTCCTGAAGGCTCCATATAGTTAGATAGTTAGGATATTTTTAAGTATTTGTGTGCTTAATAAGTAATTTTATAAACAATAATTTTGTAGGGTTTAGGTGAGCCCGTAGCTCAGCCAGGTAGAGCACTGCTCTTATATGACTGCGATTCAATGAATTGTAGATTTTCTTCAGTCGAAGGAAGGCAGGGGTCCTGGGTTCAAATCCCAGCGGGCTCATTCAGTCCTCCTGCCTGGCAGGAGTCCAGCTCACAATCATGTCTTGCTTAAAATAGTTTAAATACAAGAGAACGCAAGACCAAATTGTTCTACTCACAATCATGCCTCAAGAGGGCTCGTCTTTCTTAACCCCAATATTTAAAAACCAATTTTCAATGATTATTTGATGGGGACTACAAAGTACTTAAGAGAAGCTTGGAAAAAACCAGATGTAAAAGTCCTTAGAGAAAGGATGATTGAATGGAGAAAAGGCGAATCAGTTGTAAGAGTAGAAAAACCTCTAAGACTTGACAGAGCAAGAAATCTTGGTTACAAGGCAAAAAAAGGAGTAGTTATCGTTAGGATTAGGATTAAAAGAGGGGGGCACAAGAGAACTAGACCTTACAAAGCGAGAAGGACAAAAAGACTTCATATCAGAAAGAACCTTACTATGAATTATAAAGAAATCGCAGAACAAAGAGTTGCGAGAAAATTCACAAATATGGAAGTTTTAAACTCCTATGTGGTTGGAAGAGATGGGATAAATTATTTTTACGAAGTGATTTTAGTTGACAGAAATGCTCCTGAAATAAAAACAGACAAGGAATTATCAAGATTTGTAAAATCACCAAAGAGAAGGGCTTTAAGAGGTCTTACAAGTGCAGGTAAAAAAGCAAGAGGGTTAAGAAACTCCCTAATTAAGTCACCAAAAGTTAGACCAAGTCTTAGAGCAAACAGAAGGCAAGGCAATTAGGAAGAAATTAATTTTTTCATGTCTTCATTAATAAAATAAGTCGGTTTTTTTCCTGAATAAGTCAAGTGCAGGCAATCTCTTGCTCGTGAAATTGCCACGTAAAAAAGTCTTTTTTCTTCTTCTTCGCGGTCATAATCGTTTGATTTTATTAATTCAATTGCAGGATTGTCGTTAGCCTTACAAGGAAAATTCTGGTCGTTGCAACCCACTACAAAAACTTTTTTTGCTTGGAGACCTTTTATTGAATGAATTGTCGCGAGAAGAACACCTTCTAATGAAAATTCATTTGGTTCTTTCAATTCATCAGTCTTTATCGTATGAGGAATCTTTTTTTCAACCATAATTTTTGATAGTTCTATAACCTGTCTGTTTGTTCTTGCCAACACAAAAATATCAGTAGGAAGAAGATTAGAGTTTAATATTTCTTTTATAACATAATTCTTTTCTTCTTCTTCACTATCAAAACCTAAGAGAGTTATCTTCGGGCTTCCTTGTCTATGATTTTGTAAATCCGGAAGCCCCAAATCTTTTATAGAGTGATTCATAAATTCTACGATTTCTTTTAAGCTCCGGTAATTTTTTGAAAGGTGGATAACTTCTGAACGACCAAAATCATCCTCAAAGTTTAAAATGTATTTTATGTCCGAACCGCGCCAGCCAAAAATTGCCTGACGAGGGTCCCCAACTGAAAAAAGATTTTCTGGATTTAAAAGTTTAAGAAGTTTGACTTGCATAGCATTTACGTCCTGATATTCATCTACTAAAATATGCTCAAATTTTGGTATGAAAATTTTATTTTTCTCAAGGAAATTAATCGCATCGATTAATTGGTCTGTAAAATCTCTAAGCCCTTGTGTATCCATATAATCTTTTAAAAGTCTGCTTATTTGATAAACCATTTTAGCATTTTGTTTATCTTTTTGTTCAGCTCCCTTAGAAAAATCATAATTCTCACCAGTTACTTTAAAGTATTCAATTACCGAAAAGCAATCATTCATAAAACTACTTATAAGTTGATTTGGTGTTTTGAATTCTTTTTGTTTTTTTGAAAAATACTCGTTGACCGCTTCTTCCATATCAATACCAAGAGCTGATAAAGAAATATTCATAGCCAAAATTTTGTCGGCATAAGTTATAACTCTTACAGGTTTTCCGTAAACATTATGTCCATATTTCCTTAGGATTTCTTCGCAAAATGAATTAAATGTGTGAACATTTATTCCTTCAATGTTTATATTTTTTAATCTCTTCTCCATTTCTTTTTTTGCCTTTCTTGTAAAAGTTATAGCGAGGATTTTATTTGGGCTTATATTTTTATGTTTGACTAAAAACTCTATTCTTTTAATTAATACAGAAGTCTTCCCAGAACCCGCCCCGGCTACACAAAGAACCCTTTTAGATTGAGATACTATTGCCTTTCTTTGTTCGTCGTTATATTTTTTTAGAAAACTACCAAAGCTTTTGAAATAATCTCTTTCTTCTTCGGTTACAAGGCTCTTACTAAAATTTAGCTTATATTTCAATTTTTTATTTGTCAGAGTCTGGTGAACTATCTCGTTTTGACCTTTAATTGTTATTCTTAAAACTTTAACGAAACGATTATAGTCGCTGATTCTTTGTTCAATCATTCCATTTGCGATTAAATTATTTATCTCATTATGAACTTTTTCTTTTTCCCAGTTTAATGAGCCAAAATTTTGAAGTTCATCAAGACGATTTTTTGTGATAGAGGCATTCTTGTAATTCCCTACTAAGAAATCAACCAATAGATTTTTACCCACTGAAAAAGGAATCTCTATTAAGGCTTTTAAAATTTTTAGATATCCTAATGAATCCGTCTTTTTTTCCATTATAATAAATTTTCAGAAGGTTTTTAACTTTTGTGCAAGTCTTTTTGTATAATTAGGTTAATGTTTCTTTCTTCCCAAGATTTTAAAATTTTGAAGCCAATATTTTCTACAATCTCCTCCAGCTCTTTTTTATCATAAATATAAGTATACCTATTTATTTTGGTTTTTTCTTTAACTGTCCATGGAACAAAACATTCTTTCTCTTTTGACCTTAATCTCGGAGAGTTTTTACCCCAAACAGAAATCAAAGCCTGACTTTTTGGTTTTAAAACACGATAAATTTCTTTGATTGTTTCTTCTCTTTTTTTGTCTGAGTCTACACAATGAAGAACGGCATAACAAAGAACATAATTAAAATAATTATCTTCGTAAGGTATTTTAACGGAGTCTGATTTTTTTAGTTCAATATTTATCCCCTTATTTTTTGCTGAGATTTTCGCGTAATCTAACATTTTTTTAGAAAAATCTATTCCAAACCATTTTAATCCCTTTATCTTAATAAAATTTCTGCCACTACCACACCCAATATCTAAAACCCTTCCTTTCTTTTCTCTGAGAAATTTTTCTACGGTGGGCGAAATTTTTGTTCTAAATTCTTTCCAATGCACAGCTATCTCGTTCCAGATTTCTTCTTGATTCATAATTATTTTAACTTAAATAACTAGGAATTATCTGTAAAACGCCGTAAATCAATAACCAGATACCAATTGCATAGTTGATTATCTTTGGAAAAATAAGGATAATTAACCCTGCAACTATTGCGGTCAATGCACTTAGCGTTAAGATTAGTTCTACCATTTAACCTCCGTATTAAACTAAACAGAAGGTTATAAATAATTATCTATAGAATTATAAATTGATTTGGAATAAAAAGATATATGATTAAACCAACGAAAACCATTTCAGGGGTTGCGCCTGTTGC
Organism: Candidatus Pacearchaeota archaeon; assembly: GCA_041649755.1. Lineage (GTDB taxonomy): Archaea > Nanobdellota > Nanobdellia > Pacearchaeales > GW2011-AR1 > JAGVXH01. Next base: position 95,493 of record JBAZMK010000001.1, read on the forward strand.
TGTAATGCTCCCACCTAGAAAGTGTCCTCATGGGGCTTGCCTTTATTGTCCAACGCTTAATGCCCCCCAATCATATACTCCTGAAAGTCCTGCCGTTCTTAGGGCAAAATCCTGCGATTATGACCCGTATAATCAGGTTAGGGCAAGAATAAAAATGCTGAAAGAGATGGGACATTCCGTGGGGAAGATAGAACTTATAATTATGGGGGGGACTTTTCTCGCTTATCCGAGAGATTTTCAGATTGATTTTATAAAAAGTTGTTATGATGCCTTAAATGAAAAGAAATCTAAGTCGCTTGAAAAAGCGAAGAAATTTAATGAAACAGCAAAATACCGATGTACTGCGCTTTGTATTGAAACTCGTCCAGATTTTTGTACTGAGGTGCATATAAAAGATATGCTTATGTTTGGAGCTACAAGGGTTGAATTGGGAGTTCAGGCAATAGATGATGAAATTTATGTTAAAGTTAACAGGGGACACAGAGTTTCAGATGTTATTGGGGCAACAAGAAGGTTGAAAAAAGCAGGATTTAAGATAGGATACCACTTAATGCCCGGAATCCCGGGGAGTAATGTTAAAAAGGATTTGAAGATGTTTAAGAGAATATTTTCTTCAAAAGACTTCAGACCAGACCAAATTAAAATTTATCCCTGTCAGGTTTTGAAAGGGTCTGGATTAGAGAATCTTTATTATAATAAAGAATATGTTCCCTATACAAAAGAAGATACAAAGAGGCTTTTAATAAAAATGATGAAGTTAACTCCGAGATACTGCAGGATAATGAGAATAATGCGTGAGATTCCTCCGTTTTATTTAGTCTCTGGGATAAAAAATATTGATTTAAGAAAGGAAGTTGAAGAAGAAATAAGAAAGAAAAAATTTAAAATAAAAGAGATTCGGTTTCGGGAAATTGGTTTTGCTTTAAGAGATAAGAGAGTTATTAAAGGAAATTTAGGAATAAGAGTTAAAAAATATTCTGCTTCCGATGGAAAGGAGTACTTTATAGAGGCTGTGAATGGCGATGACCTCCTTTTTGGGCTTCTTCGTTTAAGAATTGAAAAAAAAAGAAAACTTCCTGCAATGATTAGAGAGTTGCATGTTTATGGACCTACATTAGACGTAGGCAAGAAAGCAACAGAAGAATATCAGCACAGAGGCCTTGGAAGAGAATTATTAAAGAAGGCGGAGTCAATAGTTAAAAGAGGAAGTGTAAAGATAATCGCAGGAGTTGGTGTTAGAGAGTACTATAAGAATTTTGGATATAATTTAGATAAAGAAGGAATTTATATGGAAAAATTACTCTGAAGGTTTTCTATAGTCTATAGGGTCTGCTTCTGATACTTCAAATATTCTTACTTTGTAAGGAGCGTAGTTTGGGCAAAATCTATTCCCCTCGTCTGGGATGCAATGTGGACAAGTCCCCTTTAGGTAACCTAAACAATGTTCAATCGTTTTCATATTAGATTCTAATTTATTTATCTTCCTTCAATTTGTAAGAATGCCTTTATTTCATTTACAAGAGTTTTTGTTTTGCTTTCAAGTCGGTCTTCATATTCTTCAATTGTTGTTCTAATAATATACTTCTCATAAATCCCCCTCATAAATTTCCACAAGGGTTTTTTCTCCCAGCTATCTTCATAGTCCCTTACAATATTCGCCTTTATAGTAATCTTAACCTCTCCTTTGTTTGTGCTTTCTTTTTTGCCTTCCCTTTCTATCTCCGCATCTTTCATCCCGATTATATGCCAACTTACTTCAACAAGATTCTTAAAATAATCCGTAACCTTCTTAGAAGCTTCCCATTTAAGGATTATTTCTTTTCCTGCACTAGAAACTTTCTCTGTATACTCTTTTTCTTTGATGTTATATCCTTCGTCTTCAAACCAATTAAAACAGAAATTATAAAGTTCTGTATAATTCCAGTAGCCTTTTTGTTTAATACTCTGGTTATATACCTCACTCTTTTCTGCCATTGTCAATATAAATACATTCAATATATAAATGTTTTGAGTTCTTAATTTTTACAGGATAAAGCCCCAACTGCGACGCCTGGTTTCCCGTTAACACTTCCATCGCAGGCGGAACTCGACATCATCGGATGATACGCACTAGTCAGATTAATCCTATGAGGGCTTCCGTAATCTCCTGATGCTCCAGTAGAAGGATACTGGAAACTATAAGTGTCAAATAAATCCCCTCCAATAAAAAATTCTTCTGAATTTTCAAAATAATCTGGGTCACTTGTAGCACCATTAGTGTCTGTGAGAATTTTGGAATTACTATTTAAGTCACTTTCTCCAAGCCAGCCTCCTGCAGACGAGCCTGCCCACACACTATAGATTATATTTCTATCTTCGTTTATACTTGCAAGATCTCCTGAGATCATCCCTGCAACAATATTATCGTAAAAATAAATTGAATTTTTATCGGAATTCGTTGCAAAATAGAGATTAACTCCCCCAGAATATCTCCAACTATTTGTTTGAGGAGGATTTTCTCTCCATCTCCCTATTATAGTATTATTCCTAAATGTAAAATTATGACCCATGTCTGAAAGCCAAACTGTATTTATGTTTACACTATCATAAATCAAGTTACCCTCAACAATCATATTCGAATAACCAATCTCTTCATAAGTTCTGTCATAGAACATTAGTGCGGAGGACCTACCAAAACCATGAAATATGTTGTTCCTAATAACAAACGGCTGCCCCCTAACTTCAATAGAAGAACCATGAAAGTCTCCCCCAATAGTCTGATAATAAACCTCATTTCCTTCAATCAACACAACATCATCTTTTATTCCTTCAATAGCCATACCTGATTCTGCAATGTGGTGAAAGTAATTATTTCGAATAATGATTCCTTTTTTATAACCCCCATCTATACCTACCCCTCTTATAACCCCTGTAATTTCACAATTTTCTACAACTATCTCTTCTCTATCATTATTGTCAGAAATATCTCTTCTTGTTATAATCCCACTATAATCCCAAGAACTCCTAGGAAAATTGTCCTCGCCATTTCCCTCTAAATACATATTCTTAAAATGAAGATTATCAGAATCTCTAATTAAAATCAAGTGGCTTGCAGTTGTTCCTCCATGAACGACGTGCAGACCATCAAACTCAGCGTATCTATGAATATCTCTACTGAAACCTATACCTGTAAAAACAGGAGGATTGCTGGAAGACTCCGCCTTATAAACAACTTTTCTATCCCAGCCAAGTCTATTAATATTACTACTAAATCCTACACCACCATAATTTCCTCCCTTTAATAAGAAAGTAATCATCTCATTAAGGTGAGAATCTGCATAACTTATTGCTTCGCTCATACTAAATTCATTACCTACCGTTCCTGTATGGCTTCCAGCCCCAGTTAGGGAGACATAAAAAATATCCCCACTCCCCTGAACAACACACTGTCCATTAACACAAATTTCTCCTGAAGAGCAAGTTTGTCCGTTTGTTCTGTCCAGACACCCATCACTCCCTAGAATGCAAGTGTACGGCGTATTGCCTTCGCAGAAACTTCCTGCAGAAGAACATCCTGCGTCATTAGTACACTCAAGGATTACACATTGTCCGTTAGAATCGCATTCTTCACTGACTCCGCATCCTGGAGGACAAGTTCCCCCGCAACCATCATCACCACACTCTTTACCCGAACAAGAAGGAACACAAGTTTCGTCTGTCACAACCAGATTTCCTGAAACAACTTCTTCACTCCCTTGATTGCTTAACTCGGCTTCAAAATGATAAGTCCCTGTTTGAATGACTCCGTCCTGCCTTTGACCAGCAACCCAGTTCATTGAAGTGCTTGAAATACCGACGAACACAATCTGATTAAACCAGTTGAAAGGATTCCAGCTTAATTCTCCTTGTTTTATAATCACATAATTAATTAACTCATTCTGACAATTACTTCCTTCTACGATTAGTCTAACAAAACTTTCCTTGGTAGCCGAAGAAGTGTTCCAGTAAGTAGTTGTTAAATCACATTCTCCCGTTCCTCCAGAACTTCCGCCTGAACCGGACGTAGAAGGTGAGATGTATCCTCCTGAAGGATTTTTCGTCGACAAATCTTTCTTAGGAATCTTCTCTATTACAAGTTCGCTTAAGACTCCACTTTCACTTCCACCCTCATAAACTGCAATAAGCTTAACAACTAAAAGTTCGCCATAAGAAGAATAATTTGTGAAGTTAAAATTGTAGACTTTCTTTTCATTTAGGCTGATAATTTCTTCTGATCGATAATAGAGGTTATCGTTTTCCATTTCAAATATCAGCCTAAATCCTGCAATTTTAGCTTCGTCGACTCCCCGTTTTATCTGGATTTCAGCCAGCCGATTTTCTGAGTCCCACGCCGTATAACCACTACTCACTATTTCAAGACTGACCATTGCTTCAAATGAAGACAAATCTTTTAGCATCGGCAGAACAACGAGCCAAAGTATACTTATCGCCGCAATCGTGATAAGAATTATAAGAACTGTAGCAATAACTTGTGACACTGCCCTCTTTTTCATTTTATTTTTTAGGACAAGGAGTTTAAATAACTAACGGTAGGTAAGTTTAAATTCGTTCATGCCTTGAGAGTTTTATGGTAAATATAAAACTCGGCCCCGCAGGATTGGGTCCTGTAAGTGAAGCTTTTTCTAATCTTGAGGAGATTTATAATAAGGGGCTGCAAGCTTGTGAGACTGAGTTTGTCAGACAAATTTATATAAAAAAAGAAGACGCGATAGAAATAGGGAAAAAAGCAAAAGAATTGGGAATAGTATTGTCTATTCATGCACCTTATTATGTCAATCTTAATTCAAAGGAAATTGAAAAAGTAAATGCAAGTAAAGAGAGAATATTAAAATGCTGTGAAATCGGTCAGTATTTGGGTGCTAAACAGGTTGTTTTTCATCCAGGTTATTATGGAGACCTTTCAAAGGAAGAAACTTTCAAGAACATAAAAGAAAGGATAACTGAGATGATGGAAGTGATTAAGAAGAATAAATGGGATGTAGAGATTTGTCCAGAGACTATGGGAAAAGTAAATGTTTTTGGTTCAATCGAAGACATTTCTAATCTTGCTAAGGAAACAGGTTGCAGTTTTTGTATTGATTTCGCACATATTTTAGCAAGATACAAAGAAAACAAATTTGATGAAATTGAAAAATTTTTCCCACAAAAAAGATGGCATTGTCATTTTTCAGGAATTGAATACGGAGAAAAAGGTGAGAAAAAACATCTTGTGACCAGCGAAGAAAATTGGAAAGGGCTCTTTAACTTTTTGAAGAATCTTGACAAAGAGATTGTAATAATTAACGAAAGCCCCCGAAGTTTAGAAGACAGTGTTAATGGTTTAAAAATCCTGAATAAGATGGATTAAACTTATGGAGTTAGCAGAACTGACGAAGTCTCTTGCAACCTGAGTTAAGTACTTTTCATCTTCTTCTGAAATTGGACTTTCCCTACAATGCAAAACTTCTTCAGCAAATTGTTTCACACTAAGTTCTCTTCCGCATTCTGGACATTTATGATGCCCTGTTGGTAATCTTATTAGAGGATTCCCCTCGTTAGGACATAAATATCTTTTTTCATTAATATGTTCATCTACAGGACTCATTTTATTCCGTTCTCTTTTTTTAAATCTTCTTTTTGGTCTTTCTCTTCCTGAATCATTCTCTCACGAAGTTCACTTATTCTTTCAAGAGTCCTTCTGGCTTTTTCTGGGTCATCTCTTGCAACATTTAATACATAGAGAATTTTTCTAAGAATGTCATCGTATGATTCTCGTTTGTGCTCTCTCAACTTTTCAATACGATTTTTTGTTTCTTCAAGTAACTTTATCGTTGTTATCTTGTTATCCTCATTGGACAATTTTTTATTACTCATTTTTACAATATTTAGTATACGCAAGTATACTTTTTAAACTTTTTCGTCCTTTAAAAATTACAACAATGCCAAGGTTTAAATACTTATTTTCTTAATTATAAGTAACTAAATTGGTAAAATGAAAATGAAAAGAAATTTGCTTTTTGTTCCTTTTGTTGCAGTTTTAACTCTTTTAATGGTAAGTGTTTCATCTGCATCTGAGCTTGCTTCTGACTTAGAAACAAGCTTTAATGGAGTAGATCTGGACTCTTATACTGTAATGTCCGGTATGACTGGCAATACAGTTCCTGTAAAAGTTACATTTACTGCATTAGAAGATATGAGTGAAGTAAGAGTTCATATCAGAATGGAAGGACATCGTGAAGAAGTTTCCACTTCAACAGCAAGATTTGATATTGTTGATGGAGTTACATATACAAAACTTCTAAACTTAAGGCTTCCTAGTGATGAAAAAGATTTGACAAGAGAGTATACTCTTTATGTTGAAATCTCTTCAGCAAAAGACAGAACAGAAGAAGAATACACAATTCAAATGCAAAGAGAATCCTATCAGCTTGATATCCTTGCTATTGATTGCAATTCACTGGTTTCCGCGGGCGAAGTTGTTCCGGTAACAGTTGTTGTAAAAAATACAGGTTATAATGATGCTGATGATGTCTTCATTACAGCTTCAATTCCTTCACTGGATCTTTCAGCAAGGACTTATGTCGGTGAATTAGTTTCCACTGATGAAGATGATGAAGATGATGAGGTTTCCGTTTCCAAGACTTTGTATATCAAAGTTCCTGAAAACGCTCAAGGCACTTATGAACTTGAAGTTTCGGTATATAACCTAGACTCAAAAACAAGTGCAAAGAAATTGATTAGTGTTTCTGAATCTGGTGCGGTTAGTGTTTTAACTGCAGTTAAGAACAAGGATCTAAAGGCCGGAGAAACAGTCACATACGAGTTGATTTTAATCAATTCTGGTGAAAATGTAAAAGCTTTCAACATAAAGGAAGTTTCCGGAAGCGATTTAACTGTATCCGTTCCTTCAATAGTTGTTGTTGGACCGCATTCAAGTGAAACCGTTTCTATTGTTGTAACAGCTTCTGACTCTGCTTCTATTGGAACATATACATTCACAATAGAAGTTGAAGGAAAACAAACTGTCTTCGGTGCAAATGTAATCGGGACATCTGTATCCAATTCTGTTGTCGCTTTGACTGTGATATTGGTTATAGTTTTTATCGTTCTGCTTGCAGTTTTGATAATCCTCTTAACTAGAAAGGAAAAACCAATCGAAGAAGTAGAAACAAGCTACTATTAAATTATTTTTTAATTTCCTCTTTATTTTTTATGAGGATTTTTCTTTTTAAAAAAGTTTAAATTTAAAAAAATTGAGATTATATGAATATTTTTTTACTTGACAAAAACCCTGAAAAGTGTGCGAAATACCATTGTGACAAACATGTCGTGAAAATGATACTTGAAAGTGTGTGATTGAATATAATATTTTTAAAAAAGTTGGGTATTGTTACTTTTTTATAGATAATTGGATTTTAATGAATCAATTGCTGAGACAAGTTAAGGAAGGAATTGAATATAAAGTAAGTACCCCTGAGGGATTGAGAGATTTCGAGAGAAGGTATCAAATGGCTGTTGCAGAAATTGATGCGGTTACGGCAAGGTATGTTGCAAGAGTTGAATTTGGGAGATAGTTTAGTTTAAACTTTTAGACTGATAATTTTAGATATGTTTTCCTGCATTGAAACTCCATAAAGACTCGTTGCCTCAGATATTAGCGTGTCATTGTGGGTGATAATTATATACTGACCACTTTTAAGATATTTTTTTATCATAGCTGCAAGAAGTTCTGAATTGTGTTTATCAAGAGCAGCATCAATTTCGTCAAAAATGTAAAACGAATAGGGGCGGTATTCCTGTATAGCAAAAATCAATGAAAGGGCAACGAGAGTTTTTTCTCCGCCTGAAAGGCTGGTTATATCAAAATATTTACCTCTTGAAACTTTAATGAGAATATTTATTCCTGCGTCAAAGGGATTCTTTTTATCTTCAAGTTCAAGGAATATTTCTCCTTTTTTAGAAAGTTGTTTAAAATTTCTTGTAAAGAGTTCATTAACTGAATTAAGTGTTCCAAGAAAAGCCTTTTTCTTTTTCTTATCTATTTCACTGATAATTTTTTGAATTTTCTCTTTTTCATTCTCTATTGTTTCAACTTTTTGTTTTATAGATTCGCACTGCTCGGCGACTTTATCAAAGATTTCCAACGCCCTCATATTAACATTCCCTAACTGAGATATTCTAAATTGAGCTTTTCCAAGCCGTTCTCTAACCTGTTCAACAGGAATCTGTAAAATTTCAATGTCTCCGAATTCAACTAATTCATTCTTTAACGAATCAATTTGTGCTGAAAACTGGGCTTTTAAAATTTTATTGTTATTTACCTTTTCTTCAAGGTTCCTGACAGTATGTTGCAAACCTATAACATCTGTTTCTATTACTTTCTGCTGGTCCTGTACTTCGTTTCTTTGCGAGAAAAATTTCTGAAATTTCTCGTATAATTCCTGCTCTTCTTTTTCTTTTTTCTCAAGAATCTTCTCTTTATCGGAAAGTATAACCTCAATCTTTTTTAACTCTATTGAAGAATCTTCTATATCTCTTTCTATCCTCTTTAATTCTACATTAATTCTATTTATTTCACGCTGTTTCAAAGAAACCTCTGTGTCAAAATCAGTATCTTTAAAAGACAATTCCTGTATTTTCAACCTGACCTCATCATAATTTTCCTCAACATCTTTAATCTTTTCAAATTCTTCTTTTAGTGAATGAATTTTCTCTTTTTTTCCTTTAATAATTTCTTTCGAATCTTCAATTTCTTTTCTTATTAATTTAGCCTGATTTTGTTTTTCCGTGACGTTCTTGATTTTTATTCTATCAATATCTAATTCGTTAATTTGTTTGCTTAATTTAAAAATTTCCTCTCGGAGACTATTTATCTCTATTTGGTATTTTTCTTTAAGAATTTCATTTTCTTTTAATTCTTTTTCTGCTTTGTCTATTTTTTCCTTCGATTCAACCGAAATTTTATGTTTGTGGTCTGAACTAACTTCTTGTTTGCAAATAGGGCAATTTTCCAAATTTATAATATCTCTTCTTAATTTTTCTTCTTTTGATATTCCTTCTTCAAGTATAGCATTCTTTTTTTCAATAGTTAATATTTCTTTCTCTATTTTAGAAAAAGTCATTTCTTTTTCTTTTATTTCTGTAGTCTTTTTTTCTTTTAATTTATCAACGGCATCAAGGGATTTTTCATATTTTATTTCTTGGTTTAACTCGTTAATATTTTTTTCTATGAGCTTTATTTCCTGCTCAGATTCTTTTATGAATTTCTCCTTTTCTTCTTTTATACTCTCCTGAGTTGAAATGTCTGCCTTAAGAATATAAAACTTTCTTCTTTGTTGTTCAAGCTTGTCAAATTTTTCCTGAAGAGTCTTTGATATCTCCTGCTGTTTTTTTATCTCAGGGGAATTTTTCTGAAGGTTTGAAATCTCCTCGTTAAGTTTCTCAATTTTTTCTTTATAATATAATAATCTCTCGTTGCCTTGATTTTTCCTATTTTCATGATTTTCATACTTAACTCTAAGTCCTGCGAGTTCTGCTTTAAGGTCGGAGATTTCTCTATGAATTTCGTCCTGCTCACTACTTGACTGAATCTTTTTATTGATAATCTGTATTTTTCCCTGAAGTTCTTCAACTTTTTGATTCTTTATTTCAATATCTTTTTTAATTTTTTCTACGTCCTTTTCTATGTTTTCTATAGCCCTATCAACACCCCATATTTCTTTTTCTTTTTCTTTGAGATTTTTAAAAAGAAGAGTCGCTTTACATTTTTTAATCATTTCTTCAAGTTTTTGATGAGAAATCGCTTCTTGTCTTTCTTTCTCAAGATTTTTAAGAAAATTGCTCCTCTCTTTAAGAACTGCTGAAACTTCTTTCAATCTTTCCTCAGTTTTTTCAAGTTCTCTTAGGCTTTTGTGCTTTCTAGTTTCATAAATTGAAATTCCTGCTACCTCTTCTATTATCTGTCTTCTTTCTTCTGAAGTTGATTTAACAAGTGACTGGATTTCTCCCTGTAAAACAATGTTAAAGCCATTTGGGTCAATTCCCCCTTGAGCAAGGAGCTCAATTAATTCCTGTCTTGATTTAGTTTCTCCGTTTATTTTATAGATTGACTGACCATTTTTTCTTACAATTCTCTTAATCGTAACCTCCTTAGAGTCTATTCCAAAGGTTTTATCTTCATTGTCAAAAATCAACTCTACAAAAGCCTCGTTTGAACCCTTGTAAATTTTGTTCCCAGAAAAAAGAAGATTCGCTGCTCTTGCCGCACGAATTGACTTTATAGAGAGTCTTCCTAAAACAAAACAAAGTGCATCTGTAATATTTGATTTTCCAGAACCATTTGGACCGACAATAACATTCATAGCGTTTTCAAAAGGAATCTCGGTTTTTCTTGCAAAACTTTTAAAGCCCTGCATCACCATTTTTTTTATGTAAGTCATAGATTTTACAAGAATAAAGAGTTTTTAAGGATTATCAAATAATTTACTCTGTCTATCTTTCTTTACTATTCTAATGATTGTTTCCCATGAAAACCTAATTGTGTGACTGTATTTTGAATTATTATGGTTTCCTCTGATGAACTCTTTTGTTTTGGGGTCAGAAGGGTAACCGCTTCCAAAATCCACTTCAAGTTCTTTTTTCAACCTAGCGATTTCTTCTTCGCGTTTTTCTTTAGCTATAATCGATGCGGCTGAGACAACTAGGTGGTTTACATCTGCTTTGTGTTCGCAATACATCTTTATAATTTCGGGCTTTTTTAGGAGTTTTGAAACATCTCTCCCCCAAGAAGAAAGATTAACGGAAGGACAGTCAACAATAACATCAATAGGTTCTGAAATACTTTCTGTAAGTTTATTTATTATTTTTGCAGCTTTTATAGCCTCTAAATAATTTAGATTATCGGATTCGTCTATCTCTTTAGGATATGTTACTTCTATGTGGCTCTTAAACTTTTTCTTTATTTTGTCTCCAATTTCTTTTCTTTTTTTTGGAGTAAGGAGTTTGGAATCTTTGGCTCCCCATTCTTTCAAAATTTTTTTATCTTTTTCTTCTATAAGAACTCCTGCAAGAATCATTGGTCCAATCACTGGACCCCTCCCAGCATCATCAATACCTATAATCTTCATAAAATAAAAAGAAAGGAAGAGTTTATATTGTTTCTCATATTTTAATAAATTTTAAACAGATAATTTAAAAAACAAATTCTTCAAAAACAATAAAATTCCTAAGGTGATTATTGTAAATCCAACTAGTTTATTTAATGTTTTTTCGTCTAATAAATTAGCAAATTTTGATGCAAAAATTGCCCCAATTATTCCACCCCCTGCTCCGATAAATAAATAAGGAATTGAAAAAGGCATATTTACATAATGAGCAATTCCCCCGAATAATGCAATAAATATCATTAGAAAAACAGAAGTCCCGATTGCTTCGTGAGTTTTATAATCTAAAATAATCACAAGGGCTAATAAAATCATTATTCCACCCCCTGCCCCAAAAAATCCTGCGATTGTTCCGATAAGCAAACCTACTAAAATTAAAGAAAGGGTTTTATATTTTTCAAAAAAAGGAATATGTTTTTTAGTAGAAATATTTTTCTTCTTCTTTATCATAATGGATAAACCAGCTAAAATGATTCCTATCCCTATGGCTAAACCTAAATTGTCAGAAGTAATGTTCTTAGAGAAATAACTTCCAATTAAAACAGCAACCAAAGAAGAAATTAACAAAATTAAACTTGGTTTTATTTTTATTCTTCCGTTTTTATGATAAATCAATGTTGCAAATAGAGAGGCAAAAACATCAATTGACAATGCGATTCCAATTGCTAAATAAGCGGGATAATCTAGGAATACAATAAGTAATGGTGCGGCGACCATTGCAGCACTAGCACCAACTAAACCCGTTACAATTCCTGCTCCAATTCCTGCGAGTAAAAGAATAATTATTTCTAACATTTTTCCTTATTAAAAAACAACCTGAAGATCAAATAAGTTTGTTTTTCTGAATTACCATTCTCAGATTAATATTTTTCAATTTCTTTTCCACTTAACTTGACAATTTTTCCTTTTTCAAGAATACCTGCATCAAACCTCTCAATAGAATAATCATCGCCCTGAATCTCCTTAAATATTTTAAAGATTATTTTGATTGCCTCTTTTATTGTTAGGTTAGATTTATATTCCTCTCTTAATCTTGCTTTTATCTTGTCGTCGTTTTCGCCTATTGCGTTTGCTTTGTATTTTAAGTAATTTCCCGTAACATCTGTAGTGAACAAAACTGGTTTGTCTTCAATACCTGCAAACATCATTGAAACCCCAAAAGGTCTCGCTCCACCATACTGAGTAAATTGCTGTTTAATATCTGCTATGTCCTGAACTATAGATTCTGTGCTTGCTGGGGAGTCATAGGTTACCCGATGTTGCTGTGCTAAAACTCTCGCCTTTTCAATTAAAACTCTGGCGTCCGACATAACCCCTGCTGAAACCGCAATTATATGTTTATCAATTTCATTAATCTTGTTAGCCGATTCTTCAACGATTAATTTATCTTTTTGCCTTCGGTCAGAGATAATCACTACTCCTTCCTTGCAGACTATCCCAACTGATGAAGAACCTAGACGGATTGTTTTTTCAGCATATTCAACTTGAAGTATACGTCCGTCTGGAGCGAACATCGTCGCGGCTCGGTCATAGCCCATTTGTTGGTGTTGTATGTCTTCCATATTAAAGAATATTATAATTAATTATAAGACAACCTTTTTAAGATTTTCTATGTTTTTTGGACAGCCCTTTTATAGTTCCACTGACTTTTTCAATAGAAATCCCTGCAAGGGCAAGTCCTGCTCGGACATCTTCCAGAGATTCTCTAAGACAACTTCCTATAATCTTACCCCGAAAATCTTTTAATCTAATCTCTGTATAACCTGACTTAGCAAAACCAAGAATGCCAAGATAGTCAAGAAGTGCCTTTCTTACTATGGTTGACTCAAGAGTATCTAAGACTAAATATCTTCTTTTATCTCTTTGAGAGGGTTTTAGCTTTAACTTTTTTACTTTTTCCATAGGAATATGTAGTCTCTTTTCTTTTAATTCTTTTCCATCTAAAGAAAAAAAGCAAGATTATCAAAAGAATAATAAACAGAAAATAGAGTGATTCACTCATGGGTTCTTCTTTGGGGATATTTTGTATTTCTTCTTTTTTTGTTTTAGGTTCTACTCTAATCTTCTCATATATCCTTTCTAAAACTACAACCGCTTTTTCTAACTCAATCTTTTCTAACGCTACTTTTAAATCATAATATTCTATGGAACTTAGATTAACTTTCCTTTCTTCGCCGATGTTTAAAGTTAGATTAATTGGGGAGCTTTGAATTAAGATTCTCGCCTGATTCTCGCCGATTTCAAGAACTCGGATGCTATGAGAATTATTATTGAGACTAAAAGAGAACGTTTCTCCTGTTTTTAGGCTTTTTTTTGTAATCTCTCCTTGCTTAATTTCTATTACAGGGGGTGCTCCTGAAGTTGTCCCGGTGCTTCTGCTTGAGCCTCCAGAACCAATATATGTTGAAGCGAGTGTTGTAAAACTTCCAGAATCATTTACACAATTTTCTGCCCTGTCACAAGAAGTAATAATATAATTATAGGTTGTTGAAGAAGAAAGACCAGTCAATGCAAATGAATGTGTAGTGTTATACTCTGAAAAACTGCCTCCGATATCCACAGAAGAATTCGCGGGCTCACTTGTTCCCCAAGTTATTACAGCCGAAGAGGAAGTTATACTCTCTTCATTCAGAGAACTTATTTGTGGGGAAGTTGCATCAAAGATAATCGTATGGTTAGAAGTTGCAAAAGAGTAATTTCCTCCTTCGTTATAAGCTAAACAGTTCCAAGAATAATTGCCTTCTTCAGTAAAATTTGAGGTGAATATAGTTTGATTATCTGTACCAGAAATATTTTCAAAAGAAGATTTTATTTCATTACTCTCGTTATTCCAAAGATAAAATGTGACATTCGTGAGATTATAATTTTCATAGGAGAATAATTGGCACGTGAAGTTAGTTTCATTATTTTTTGTGTATGTGTTATTTAATGGTGAAGATAAATTTACTAAGATGCCTTTAGAGGTGAAAGTAAAGTTTGAAGAAGAAAAACCTAAGTTGTCCTTTTCATCGTAGACAAAACAATTCCATTCGTAATCCCCTAAGGGGATATTGATTATATCAAAAGAAGTTTCATTCTGGGTTCCTGTCAAATTTTTTGTTTCATTGTAATAAAAACTGCTTTCATTCCATATTTTGAGAGTGATATTTTTTAACTGCCAGTCTGTTGCGTTGCAGGTAAAGGTTTTATTTCCAGATAAGTTTACTTCATTGTTTTCCGGGGAAACAAGGTATACCTCTGGCTGAATGTTATCTAAAAATAGTATTGCGGAGTATACGTCAATTCTTGATAGATTATTTGTTATAAAATTTATTGAGTATCCGGTTAAATTAAGGGCTTCTAATATCTCGTTCTGTGTTTTTTCTGGTAGCAGACTTTTTATTAAACCTATTGAACCTGCAACTAGGGGGGTGGACATTGAAGTTCCGTCGGCAGAAGCATATCCATTATTTAGATAGGAGGAAGTTATATTTGAACCTGGGGCAGCGATATCCACCCAGCTTCCATAATTAGAGAAGTTACTCTTTAAGTCAGAAGCATTAGTTGCTCCGACAGAGAGTACATTATCATACGCTGCAGGATAAGTTAAGGTGTTGGTATTTTCATTTCCTGCCGCTGCAACCAAAATTATCCCTGCATCGTAAGCGTCCTGTAATACTTCTTCTATTCCTGAAGAAGAGGATGTTGCTCCAAAACTCATAGAGATTATATCTGCTCCATTGTCTATTGAATAGTTAATTGCTTGGATAATAGATGGGGTTTGCAACGACCCCCTCCCTAAGATATCTCTGTACCCTGCTCTTAATACCATAATTTTACAATTCGGACAAATCCCAGATATCCCTATAGAATTATTTGTTTTTGCTGCTGCAATCCCTGCACAATGAGTCCCGTGACCATACAAATCAATTGGATTACTATCTGTTTCATTGCAATCTTCGTTTAAAGAAGAACACTCAGATTCGTCCTGAACGTCTACAAAATCGTAACCTATTATGTCATCTATATATCCATTTCCATCATCATCATAGCCGTTAATAGTTTCGTCAGTGTTATTCCAAATGTTATCCTCTAAATCCGAATGGTTCCATTCAACTCCTGTATCAATAATTGCTATAACAACCGACTCATTTCCTTTTGTTAGGTTCCAACTCTCTTCGGAAGAGATTTTTTTAAGATGCCATTGAAGAGAATAATATTCATCATTAGGTGTCCAGAAAGTATGGTAAATATAATTGGGCTCTGCATAGAGTACATCTTCTCTTTTAGAGTATTCTTCTGCCTTTTCTTTTATATCTAAAACTTCCAAGTTTTTTATTTTACTCTCGGTTTTAATTGATGGGGCATCAAGTTTACGCACTTCTAAAGAGCCGTTTTTGTATTTGACGAATATTTCATTAGGAACATACTCCCCACTTCCATAAACAAAGCTACAAAATAAAATCCCAAAAAAGAAAATAATCAAAACTTTATTCATTCCAGACAACCCCACATTTTCCGTCGATGAAATCGCAGTAGCCAGCCCCACAATCCATTGTTCCGGCGCGACATTCCATTGTACAGAAAATATCTGAGCAGTTTGGAGCTAAATCTTTTTGAACACAGGAAGTTGCGTGACAGCACTGTGCAGGTACACATTCTATTTCGCTATCAAGTTCGCATTCCCTTTTAAAAAAAGCCCACTCTTCACATTCTTCTCCTGACGAAGAGACACAATAACCAACCTGTCCTTCTTCTTTTTCACGAATTTCTAATTCATGCCCTCGAGATATACAATATTCTGACGCAGGGTTAGCTATTTGATTAGCCGAGTTTTTTAAATCAAAAATAAATAAACTAATTCCTGTTAAAATTAGCGCCCCTAATGCTATTGCTAAAACCAATATCTTTTTGTTCATTGAAGGTTAACATATTTAAAGGTTAAAAATATTGCTATTTAAAGAGACATGGTAAAAATTCACACGGTCGGCGGTTTCTCGGAAGTTGGAAAAAATATGGTAGTCGTTGAACTAGAAGAAGACGCTTTTATTTTTGACGAGGGGTTTTTTCTGCCCGCGATAGTCTCTGTGCAGGAAAGAGACAAGATAATGACTGAAAAAAGGCTTCGTTCGGTTAGTGCAATTCCTAATGATTCTTCAATCAACAAGATTCGCCATAAGATACGGGCTCAATTTATTGGTCACGCACACCTTGACCATGTTGGAGCAGTTCCATTTATGTCAGACAAGTATGATGCGCCAATATTTGCTACACCATTTACGGCTCAGGTGCTTGGGTCTTTATTAGCAGACAGCGATATAGTTCTAAGGAATAAGATTTATGAAATAAAACCTAATACTGCTTTTTATATTCAGGGAAAGAACAGAAAATATAGGGTGGATTTTATAAATATAACCCACTCTACTCTTCAGACGGCAATGATTGCGATACAGACTCCTAAAGGGAGTATCCTTTATGCTAATGACTTTAAACTTGACGAGACACCTATTTTAGGGTTAAAACCTAATTATAAAAGACTCAGAGAAATTGCCAATGAAGGAGTTTTGGCTTTCATTGTTGACTCTCTTTATTCTGGTTCTGAGAGAAAAACACCTTCTGAAAAAATCGCCCGAGCCCTTTTGCAGGAAGTACTAACGCCCTTAAAAAATAAAAAAGATGGAATAATTGTGACTACATTTTCTTCTCACATCGCCCGTTTAAAAAGTATTATAGATTTTGGAAAACAATTAGACAGGCAGGTTGTTTTTTTAGGAAGAAGTCTGGATAAATATTCTAATGCCGCAAAAAATGCCGGGCTTGCACCTTTTTTAAATGATGTTAAAATTTCCAAGTACAGAAGGCAAGTTGAAAAGACTTTAAAAGATGTTGAAAGGAGAAGAAAAGATTTTCTTGTTGTATGCACAGGACATCAGGGTGAGCCTGGTTCTATTCTTGAAAGGCTCTCAAGAAATCAGCTTCCTTTCAGGATTGGAAGAAATGACAATATTGTTTTTTCTTCAAGTGTTATCCCGACAGAAGTTAACCGAGAGCAGTTTGCTAAGATGGAAGCAAAAATTAAAAAAAGCAAACCGAGAATTTTCAGGGACGCTCATGTTTCAGGACACGCCGGAAGAGAAGACCTTAGAGATATTATGCAATTAATTTCACCTCAAAATGTAATTCCTTCACACGGAGGTCTTGACAAAACTAAACCCATGGCTAACCTTGTAAAAGAACTCGGATATCACTTAGGTAAGCAGTGTCACTTAATGCAGGATGGAGGTGTGCTAAAGTTATGATGGAAGAAGTAGATTTTAGCGGAGCTATAAAGAATGGTCTGGAAAGAGGGGGGTCTTTGGAGGAGATAAAGGATTCTTTAATTAATTCGGGTTATGAACGTGAACAGGTGAATCGTGCTATTCAAGGAATAAACCTTAATTCTTTGGGATACATTAAAAAGTCTCCTTCTAATGAAGATTCAGGATTTGATTATCCTCCGCAAAAATTTCCTCCTCTTACAGGAAATATTCTTGTCAAACCTAAAAAAGCTCCTAAACGGAGTAAAATTGCAATAATTATTCTGATTTTACTGATTATCGGGGGGGTTTTAGCATTCGTATTTAAAGATTTTTTATTGGACTTTATAAATGATTTGTTATAGTATGGCAGAAATTTATTCTCCTTCAGAAGACTCTTACTTCTTTTCTGAATTTCTTAAAGATTGGTTAAAAAAATATAAAAATAAAAGTTTTAGTTATCTTGATATGGGGACTGGGAGTGGGATTTTGTCTGAAGTTGTTTCAAAGTTTACCGAAAAGAAGAATATTTTGGCGGTTGATATTAATCCTTCGGCTGTGAAATTTGTCAGAAATAAAGGGTTTAATTCTATTAAGTCTAATCTTTTTGAGAAAGTTGGGGGAAAATTTGATTTAGTTACATTTAACGCACCTTATTTGCCAGAAGATTATAGAGAACCTAAAAGTTCTCGTGTTGCTACAACAGGAGGTAAAAAAGGCGACGAAATATCTTTAGAATTTTTAAAACAGGTTAAAAATCACCTTAATAAAAATGGAAGAGCTTTTTTGCTCATTTCATCACTCACCCCAATGAATAGAATAAAAAAATTCAACGGGAAAATTGTTGCAAGGAAAAAATTATTTATGGAGGGCCTGTTGCTCATTGAGTTTTCTATTCCTTATTCTTTTAAATAATTTAAGATTCTGACCAAAAATTTCATCCCAAGTCATTGTTTTTCCTTTTTCCCGGGCGTTATCCCTATGAAGCTGGAGAGTTTCAGGGTCTTGGACGTATTTTACCATACAATTAGCTAATTGTTCTATTGTCTGAGAACCCTTGTCACAATCTACAAGCAATCCTCTCGCATTTGGGTCTTTCATTCCGATAATTTCTCCTTCTGAGGGCATTTTTAAATTTAAAATGTCTTCAATTGAACCTGAGTTCCCCGGAGAAAGCACTTCACAGGCGTGCCAAAATTTAGAAGAGATAGGCGCTCTGCCATGACCTATTGCTTCAACGATTTGACCACTAGAGATTTGTTCGACGCCCTTATACGCAAAGACAGGAACGTCTCCTCCTGCAAAGGTTCCTGAATACTCTTCTTCACTTAATGGTCTATAAGCAAACATAATCCCATGGGAATTTTCTCTTGTTTTTCTTCCTATATTTCTTAAGAAAGAGATTTCATTAAAGGGGTCTTCTGGGTTTAATAATAATCTTGAATTCAATA
This sequence comes from Candidatus Pacearchaeota archaeon, assembly GCA_041649755.1. GTDB lineage: Archaea > Nanobdellota > Nanobdellia > Pacearchaeales > GW2011-AR1 > JAGVXH01. The sequence continues at coordinate 114,399 of JBAZMK010000001.1, forward strand.
AGGCTCCTCTACTTTGTTCAACAAATTCCTCAAAGGAGGGGTTTCTTTCAAAGTCAGGGTGACTTTTACCTCGGATAATTAGCCTTGTTCTCGCTTTGGAGCCTTGTTGAGTTAATTCATCGACCATCTTACGATAAGCAGGAACAGTATAATCAAAGATTCCTTTCCCCGAGGAAATCAGACCAGGTAGAACAAAAGTGAAAACATCTTTATCAATAGACCAGCTCTCTTTTATTTCTGCACATTCTTCAGTGGTGTAGGAATCCATCCTAACCCCATGTTCAATATGTTCTATGAGGTTTTCATCAATATCCAGAGAGTATACATCTGAAGAGAGTATTCTTTTTCCGAGAGAGGAAAGAACTATTGTTGCGTCACTTTTCTCAACGAGACCTCTTGTAACTTCTTTTAAATGAGGGGTTGGATTAGATAAAATTGTGTGAAGGGTTGTCACAATATATAATAAACCTTTTTTAAATGCAGGAGTTTCTCTTAAAGTGTCTAAAAAAGGACCATAATTATTCTCTGTTGCCCAATTTCTTCCTCCCAATCCAAATTCATGATTTATATCTACAACTGTAGGAATCCTGCCTCGGCTATTCTTTTCTAAAGCTCTCTGACCTATATCCTTTGCTGCAGTTATCCAAGAGTTTTTATCTTCCTGACGAATAACAAGGTCTACTAAAGAGTCATAAGAGTGATGCCCATCAATCGCCGCAACATTTATAGAACCAATTTCTGAGGTATACCTTTGTGTACCTTTAAGTTTATTCTCTGCATATGTTCCAATCCCACATAATCTTGGGGGAAAACTGCTAACAACCCTAACATTATATTTCATTTTTAAGGTGACAAACAGACACTTTTAAACTTTTCTACAGGTATACAGCTTAATGCGAGACCATAAGAAAGCAAAGATTCTGCCCCACAATTTTTATTTACCGAATCTGGACCGGTTATAGCATCGTATACCGCACCACTTTCTTTTATCATTCTCATTTTAGCAGAGTTTTTACCTAAAAACCAATTAAAAGCATAATTCATATAGTTAAGATATCTTTTATCTCCAGTGTTTAAATAAGCATCTCTACACGCTTCAACCATGACTCCCGCTTCAATTGTTTGTTCGTCGTAAACCGCCCTTTCAAAACCTTTTCTAAACCATTGCGTTTCAGTAGGATTTGTCGCAGGATTCCCATTTCCAACTGCGTGGAATACGCCTTCAAAGTCAAAAAGATTCTGAATGAGAAAATCTAATGACAGAAGCCCCATTTTTTTATATTCTTCTAAACCCAACTTTTTTCCCAGAAGGATCATTGACTGAGGAATTCTTGCTACACAGTAAGTATACTCGTTACCAAATCCTTTCCAATCCTCTGTTGAGTTATCCATAAATCTTCTTTCAAGTTCTTTTCCTACCCTGTTAGCAAGAAGTCTAATCTTGGACTGCCCTTTTTCAGAGGTATACTTTGAGAGTGCAATCCCTAGTAAAGCAAGACCCATAGGATGGTCAACCGCTTCGGTATTTTGAAGAGAGTTTAAAAAAAAGTTTCTTGCAGAATCTCTGTCAGAATAAGTTGAATGAGAATACTCTGTTAAAGCCCACAATACCCTGCCGTAACAATCCTGCAAAGAAGAGGGATTATCTCTTACGCCCCTCTTTCCAAACTCTCCATTCAACATACGATAGTTTTCAAACCATCCATCAGCTCTCTTTGATTCGTACAGATTCCTGATAAAAATGTCTGAAAGGACTGGCACCTTAGTTCTGTTTGAGACTCTGGACAAGAATATTTCTGCTCTTGCGGTGTCATCAATGCTGAATGGAACAGAAAAATCCTTTTTTTCTCCCTTAGAATGCTGAGCTACCCCATATTTTGAAGTTGTTTCTTTCAGCCGTTTGATTACTTTTTCTATTGTCATTATGAAAGGGGTCACCTCTCACAATAGAGATTATAAACAAAGGGTGCTTTTAAATCTATTCAAAACTCTACCATAATTATCTTTATATATGATTACTAAATTTAAGGGTTATGGTAAAATTTGCTCATTTAGCGGACTGCCATCTTGGGGGGTGGAGACAAGAGGAACTTATGACTCTGAATTTCAGGTCTTTCCAAAAGATAATGGAAATTTGTATTGAAGAAAAGGTAGATTTTATACTTATTTCGGGGGATTTGTTTGATTCGGCGTACCCTTCAATAGAAATTTTAAAGGAAACTTTTGCGGAGTTTAAAAAAATTAGAGACGCGGGAATTCCAGTCTATCTAATTGCAGGCAGTCATGACTTTTCTGCTTCTGGAAAGACCTTTCTTGATGTTTTAGAAAAAGCGGGTTTTTGTAAAAATGTAGAGAAATTTGAGGTTCAAGAAGACGGGAAGATAAAACTCTTGCCTTCTTTTTATGAAGATATTGCGATTTATGGTTATTCGGGAAGAAAATCTGGGCTTGAAGTAGATTTTTTAAAAAAGGTTTTTCTTGATTCTATTCATCCTTTTACTATTTTTATGATTCACACAACAATTCACGATATTGTCGGAAATCTTCCTGTGGACTATGTTGAGAGAAGAGACCTTCCCCTAGCGGACTACTATGCTATGGGTCATATCCATCAGGTTTTTGAGATTAGAGAGAAAAATTCTGTGTTTGTTTATCCTGGACCTGCATTTCCCAATAACTTTCAGGAATTGGCAGACTTAAAATGCGGAAGTTTTCAAATTGTTGAGGTTAATGGAAAAGTAAAAACGAGAAGCATAAAGATCCCCCTTAAAGAAGTGGCTTATCTTGAAATAGAAATTCAAAACGGGCTGACCGCAACAGAGAAAATTATTGCTGAGATTGATAAATTAAACCTCCGAGATAAAATATTTTTATTAAAAATCTATGGAACTCTTAGTGAAGGAAAGACGGGCGACATACATTTTAATGAGATAGAGGAATTTGTTAAGAAGAAGGAAGCGTACTCTTTTTTAAGGAATATATCTTCTATAAAAATAAAAGAAGCCGATTTTGAAATATCCCCTGAACATGAAAATGTTGAGGATTTAGAGAAAAAGATTGTTAGGGAATATTCTTCTAAAAATCCCGGGGATTTTAATAAATATTTACCCCGCTTGTTAGAGGCTCTGGCTATTGAAAAAAAAGAAGACGAGAAATCTGTAATTTTTGAGGAAAGATTATACTCTGAATTAAAAGACGTCCTCGACCTCGCAAAAGTTCTATGATAATAAAAAAATTGCATCTGGAGAATATAAGAAGCTACGAAGAAGTTACAATTGAATTCCCGAAAGGTTCACTCCTGTTATCAGGAGATATTGGTTCAGGAAAGACATCAATCCTCTTAGGACTGCAGTTTGCGTTATTTGGTCTTCAGCCTGGTCAAAAAAGCACCTCTCTTTTAAGACAAGGAAAAGACGTGGCTTATGTTTCATTAGAAATTGAGATTGATGGAAAAGAAATAACACTTGAGAGAACTATGAAGAGAAGTAAAAACGGAGGGATAACGCAAGAGGCAAATATCATAACAATAGACTCTTCCAGAGAAGAACTTTCAACTTCAGAAATGAAAGACAGAGTAATGAAACTTCTTAACTATCCTAAAGAATTTGTTAAAAAGTCCAACCTTCTTTATAAGTTCACGGTTTACACCCCCCAGGAAGAAATGAAGTCAATAATTCAAGAAAGAGCCGAAATAAGGCTTGATATTTTAAGACACATTTTTGGTATTGACCGATATAAGAGAATAAAAGAAAATACACAGATTTTTTTGCAAAAGATAAAAGAGGTCACAAGAATAAAAGAGATTCTTGCTTCTGAACTCAATTTAATAAAGGAAAAGCTTAACATAGAAAGTGAGAAAAAAATTCTTCTTGCAAGAGAAGTAAATAACCTCAATATTGAGTACCAAAAATTGATGGAAAAGAAAGATGAAACAAAGATGAAACTTGAGTTTTATCAGAAAAGTCTAGAAGAAAAAAGAGAACTTGACTCAAAGATTTCAAATCTTGAAACGTTAATCCTCGGAAAAAAAGATTTAGAGAATAAGATAAAAAAGGAAATTTTGATTATGCAGAAACAAATTGAGGAAGAGGTAGATTTCTCTGAAGAGAGATTAAGGGCAACAATGGCTTTGTTAGATAAACACAAGTTTCTTCTTGAAGAAAAAAATGTTTCTTTTTTAAAAATAAACTCCCAGATTTCTGTCCTTAAAGCGAAAAAAGAAGAATTACTTGGTCTGAAAGAAAAAGTTGAATCTTTAGAGAATTGTCCTACTTGCTTTCAGGTTGTAAGTTTAGAACACAAAACAAAAATTTCCAAGAGGACCCAATTTGATATAGAGGATATTGATAGAGAGCTGGACTGCAAATTAAAAGAGAGAGAGTCTCTGATTAAAGAAACAGAAAATGAGAAAAGGCTTATACAAGAGTATGAAGAAGATGTAAATTTAATGCAACGGAATAAGATTAAATTTGAACATCAAAATGAGATTAAAATAAGATTAAAAAGCGAGGCATTTATCCTTGATAGAACCTACAATGAAATTGAAGGATTAAAAGGACAAATTGAAGTATTAAAATCAAGACTTGTTGATTATTTAAAGTCTTATGAATTATTTGAGGGAGTAAAAAAAGAATTCGAAAATGGAGAAAGAATTGTCAGAAATTTTGAAATAAATCTCGCTGAAAAAAATAAAGAACTTGAGATTTTAAAGAGTCGGCTTGAAGAACTTCAGAAGGATATTGAAGACAAAAGCAAGTTCAGGGAACAGGCACAATATCTGAAAGGTCTGCAAGACTGGATTGAAGAGAAATTTCTCTCGCTTATTGTTTTAACTGAAAAAAATGTTATGGTTAAACTACGGGAGGAGTTCTCTTATATATTCGGTGAGTGGTTTTCTGTTCTTGCCCCTAATTCTATTTCTGTCAGACTTGATGAAGATTTTACTCCAATTATCACAAATCAGGATTACGAAATTGATTATGACTTTCTTTCTGGCGGGGAGAGAACCGCTGTAGCTTTGGCTTATCGTCTTGCACTTAATCAGGTTTTGAATTCCATCCTTTCCAGAATTAAAACCAAAGATTTGTTAATTTTAGATGAACCAACAGAGGGTTTTGCGTCAGAACAGCTTGACAAAATGAGAGATATTTTTGAACAATTAAATATGGAACAAATAATTTTAGTGAGCCACGAACAGAAAATTGAGGGTTTTGTTGACCATGTGATTAGGATAAGAAAAGACGGAACCAGCCAAATAGACCAACCAAAATCCTTTTAAACCAATTTTCTTAAGTATATCTATGGAAGTTAAAATAATTAAAGATGAAAAGAATGAACTTGATATAGAGTTGGATAACCTTACAGTTGCAGAGCTTTTGAGAGTTTATCTAAATAAAAATGATGTTAAGATGGTTGCTTGGAAAAGAGACCATCCTACAAAAAACCCTGTTTTACATATAGAAGCAGACAATCCGAAAAAGGCTTTAAAGAATTCAATAGCCCAGATAGAAAAAGAGATAGAATCTGCATTAAAGGAATTTAAAAAATTAAAGTGAATTTTTTCTTTTGTTCTTTTTTGCTTCTTTTTTGCTTCTCACTAAAAAGTATATTATTATTATGTCAAGAACTATTAAAGAAGTCAGGGTTACTATTGCTCCTCTGAATTTTTTCTCGCTTCCTTCAAGAACAAAGAAAGAGTATGAACCCGTCGCTATGTTTTCTCCATAAGAGGCTTTTAGATAGAGAACATATTGACCTGGAGGGAGGTCTCTGGGGATGCTTAAACCCCTTACTAATTCAAGTTTATCTTCTATTGCGATGCTTTCCTCTTTAAATGTCAAAATGTTACCATCAAAATCTTTTATAGCATAATAAAAGAAAACATCTATGCCTTTTAAGTGCCCCATATTTGTAAGGTTAAAACTCACTTCAACTTTTTGACCAGAATAAACATAATCCTCTGTCAACTCCCCACTGACATCAAATAAGGGGGACCTTTCTTTAATATTAATTAAAACATTTATATATTTAGTTAGGTTCCCTGATTTTACATTTATTTTTCCAGTATAAACTTCGGGTATTTCTTTATCTTCTGCAAAAACCGTAACGCCTATGTTTTTGATTTCCTGAGGGCTTAGACTAAATTTTTCTTCACTTAAAAACAAAAATTTTTCAAGGTTATGTGAAAGAGTTATGCTTTGCGAGTTATTTCCGGTGTTTTTCACTTTAATAGACCCGTTTGCTGTTTCTCCCTGCTTAATAGAATAATATAGGAAGTTCTTGTCTAATTCAAAATTGGAGATGCTCAATGGGGGTCCTACGCTAATCCCTCCGCTAGGACCTCCCCCTTCAGGAATATCGGGTGCTGGGGGGGCAGGACATTCACCACAATCTTCTTGACAAGAAGTACAATTCTCGTTCCACTCACAAACACCATTCCCACAAACTCCGGGAATTGAGACTCTTGAAGGGGTCTGAACAGCATATCCGACATATCTTATTGTAAATACGGAAAGAAGACCTAATAATAAAAAAACAACCAACCAAGATTTATTTTCCATAGAAAATTGTAAGTAAAATACTATTTATTTCTTTTCAATTTTTTCTTTCTGACAATTTTCCTTTTAATCTTTCTTTTTGGCATTGATTGCGTGATAGAAGTCGGGGATTTATTATAATTTTTACGAACAAGGAATATTATTATAATAAGAGAGACTACAGCAATCAGGATATAAAGGGCGGTAAGGTCTCTTCCAGATGAATTACAAATTACTTTGATTCTTAAGGGGGCAGAAACTACCATCTGAGTGGCTGAACCTCCAGAATTATCTATTTCAGAGGGATTTGCTACTGATTTAACCATTACTTCGCCAGAGAAGATTTTTTGTTCCTCAGAACATTCTTGTTTACATAATGTCCCTAAAAAACAATCTTTTTCGTATACCTGGGGAACTTCAAAGCAAAATTCTATAGGTATCGCACTACCACTCGGGGTATTTGCAGGGATTAATTTTGTTTCAGTTTCCTGAAAAATCAAGACCTCTTTCAATTCTTCTGATAACTCAATCACTACATAGCTTTCTGTGGGCCAGGGATTATAAACTCCATAGCTTACACAGGCTTTACCACCCTCCTCTAAGACAATTGACTCTTTTTCCCACTTAATTCCAACACCTGCTAACGAAAGTGGAACTAAAGATAAAATCCCTAAAATTAACCCTGCTAATATCACCTCTTTTTTCATTTTATTCGCAATTTCCTCCTGTAATTACTCCCTTAAAATAGACTGTATTATTATATGTTCCTACTGGTTGTGCTGCAGGGATATCCAACCAAAATCGGTAATAGAAATTACTTCCTTTCTCTATATCCACTCCTGACTTAACATAACTCTTTGTAAGTGAAACTTCACTCGCTACGGCAGGCGTACCTGCATCTGTTGTTGTGGAATTTGCGTATGTTTGATTACCCACTCCAATAATCTCCAGTTCCTGACTCATCAGGTCTTCATTTGCTTTAATGCACAAATCCACATTAGAATTACTATCGTTTGAAACTTCAATATACATTGTACTTCCACTGCTCCCCCCATCATGATTATGGGTTGCGTTCACATTTGTTCCAGGTAATTCATTTATTGTTCCAAATAAGATTCCTTCGCCTAAGTTGCTTGACATCTGGATTGCCAAATAAGAAGTGATTGTAACATTTGAAACTGCAGAGCCCTCTGTAACGTATCCTGTCATTCCGATACTTTGCAAGAGAATCATTGAAATGGATAAAACTAATAGAATTCCGAAGAAAACAATAAAGAAATTATCTCTTTTCATAGTACTTATTGAATCTTTTTATTTATAAATCTTTTGTCAAGGAGTCTGGCCGTGAGGAACTGCTTTGAATAAAAGAGAGTTGTTGTAAACTCCTGCCGGCTGAGCGGGGGGTGCACTCAAGAAAAATTTCAAATAGATGACGCTTCCATCGCCAAGATTGTCTCCTATCTTATTATCATAATCTGTTGTAAGACTATATTTAGTTTCACTTGGAACGCTCTGATTATCATAACTATACGAAAAAGTTTCGTTTCCGATTCCAAGAGTATCTAAATCAGCGGTCATTAAATCTGAGTTTGCTTTTAAGTAAACATCTACGCCAGAACTTAAAGTAGAGATATTTATGTAATAATCTGTTGAGCCTTCGCCATTATTCCCTTCTGCCGACTGATTGAATATGGGTAAGGAAGAGATTGTCCAATTTATCTTATCATTTAGCTTATCAGAGAAATAAATCGCTATTCCTTCTTCTGCAGATTGTATTGTTAAATTCCATTCTCCCGTCGCATTAGAGATATCTAGATTAGAAGTTAAATTAGCAAACGCATAAAAACTATGTGTATTACTCGCCTCTCCTGTTGCGTTTACCCAGAAAGTTATCGTCTCACTCTGTCCTTCGGTCAATGAAGAAGTTGTCAAAGGATTTGAACTTGCATTTGTGTAGAAAGGCGTTCCAGAATTAATAGGAATTAAACCTGAGGAGTATAAGCTTGTGTTGATTGTTTCACAATTCCCTTCAAGACAGGTCACATTTAAGGTTACATTAAAAAATTCGTTTTGTGTTATATTAATATTCTCTGTCGGATATAAAACCTCTAACCCTATTAAAGGAGTTGAATTAACAAAGAAAACAACGGATTCCGTATCGTTTAAATTTCCTGCAGTATCATTACAATAAGCATAAATTGTGTAAGTATTGTTTGATGATATAGAATAAGTTGAATTGAACACTAAATTATCTGTGGTGTCCATTGAAAAGTTTGAGGTTCCGTTTCCGAACCAGCAAGTTCCTTCTTCGTTGATTGTAAAATTCACCACGATAGAAGTTGTTGAATAAGAGTATGTTTGATTTAGTGGAGAGTTTATTGTTACAGAAGGTGGAGTTGCATCCATTCCACTAATTGTTACCGTTCTCATTTCAGTTTCATTCACATTCCCAGCCATATCTTGTGTGTATGCTTTGAATGTGTGTGTTCCTTCTGCTAAACTTGTGAAGTTATGGTAGGAGTTTCCGCTCCAGACAGTTAAGTTTCCTCTTTTTACTAGTATAATATGGTTTGGAACAGTTACATCGTAGATTCTTCCATTGTAATTCTCTTTTGTTATGTTTTTTATTTTTATTTCTCTGCCTTTTTCATCTAAAAATACCAAATTATCTGTATTTTTATTGCCTTTTTCAATTTCAGAGTATAATTCAGAGATTTTTATTAGGTTGAAATTGTTTAGTTCTTCCCTACCAAAAGGTTTAAATACTTTATTTGTATGCAAATAAGATAAATAATTACTTTGTAAATCCAAGATGGGAACAATCACTCTATCTGTGCCTGATGAATTGAAGTCTGAAATGGATAGTACTGATTTTATTAATTGGTCTTCAGTAGCAAGAAGGGCATTTTTGGAGGTACTCAAGGATGTTAAAAAATTAGAATTATTAAAGAAACTTAGAGAAATTTCTGAAATATCTGATGATGACAGAAGAGAGATTAAAGATTCTCTTGTCAAAGAAGTAGTGGATTCTGTTGAAAAGGTTTCTAAAGACTTAAAGTCCGGCAAGATCAAGCCGAAAAGCTTAAAAGAATTCAATGCATTCTGTGAGTCATGAATATTGATACTACCCTTATTGATGATACTCTCATCAAGCTTAGAAAAAAAGATTTGACTCTTTTTAGGGCTCTTCAAAAGAAAATCTGCCAAATTGCCCAACTCGATTGGGATTCCCTTCAGCATTTCAAAAATTTGAGGGGGAGCCTTAAAGACTATAAGCGAGTCCATGTTGGAAGTTACGTCCTTATTTTCAAGGTAGAAAGAGAGGTTATTATCTTCGCCAAATTTGTCCATCATGACGAGGCTTACTGAGCCGCGCTTTTCTTTTTTATTAGAATAAGCAACATAAACTTTATGCTCAGGTGAAACGAGCAGGCTTCCTTTTTCTTCATCATAATTTTCAGTTTCAATTCTGTACATTTCTTCATTTTCATGTGCAAAATCCTGTTTTTCAGTTGGTTTTTGCCATTCAGTTTCTCCTGAATTTGAATTAAGAGTGAGGATTTCATCCTCTAAACTTACATTTGAAAAATGTTTCCAGCCAGAATCAGTCATAACTTCTGTTTCATTATCAAAACAGTATTTTGTACTCTGGTTTGCGTATAATGCCTGAATTTCTTCAGCAGATAAACTTCTATTAAATATCATTACATCGTCGATGGAACCGTTGAAACTTTGACTATTATCTGATTTAGAACCTATATTAGCAGTATTCAAGTTTATTGGACGTCCACTAAAAGCATAATAGCTACCTCCATATTGCCCATTTAAATACAGAAATATGCCACTTTCATTATTGATTACTACAAGATTATTCCAAGTATCTTCTGTAATAACTGGACCATTAATATTAATATTAGGTCCATCAGAATCCCATCTAACCCGCACAATATCATCGTCTGACCACCTAATAAAAGCACTAGGATAGCCAGTTCCTGCAAGATTAAATAAGTAATTATCAGTTCCATCATTTATTGCTTTAAACCAAAGCGAAATGGTAGAATAAGTATATGAAACACTAGGTCCAGCAACATCAACATAATCCCCATCTCCATCAAACTCAAACCCCTTCCCTAGTTTTCCAGCAGTTGTTTGTTTTGCATCCCCTTGTTTTGTTCCATTGTTGCTTCCAGTATAATCTACCACTGTTGTTCCATTAAAGTCATCCATCCTCCACCATCCTACTAATGAATTATCAAAGTCAATGAATGTGCTTATGTTGCTATTTCCTCTTCCAATATCACTTGCCGAAACATTCACAAAAATAAAGTCATCACTTGTAACATTCCCTTCTTCAAGCGTCGGGGGAACAAATTCTATTAGAGGTTTCATATCTTCTTCAAATTCCCACCCCAATCTAGGGTAATCATTTCCATCATCAATAAACCAAGTTTCATTTACATAATCGCCTTTTTCTGCAATGTTCCAACTTGCTGTTGTAAAAGTAGATATGTTTTGCATTTGTGCTGTTGTTTTTCCTATTGCGTCTCCTCCTCCTGTTGATTGTCCAGATGATTCAGTGTCCCAAAAAGAATTTGTATCTATCCCTTGGTCTAACCCAACAAAACCTTTATCTGTTGGGTCATCTGTTCCTTCATAATGAACTGAACCTGTTGAATAAGATTTATTAATCCTGCCCACATAATTCCTTCCAGCAAAACCCCCATTAGCTGTTGAAGTTCCTGAAATACGGGTAACACTTCCAGTAGAGTAGGAATTTGAAATATTTGATCCATCACTCATCCCAACAAATCCCCCTATGTAATAAGTCCCCGAGGAATTTCCTTTTGCGTAACAGGAATCAACCATTATATTAATACTATGACCTATAAACCCCCCGTTTGTCTCTACACTTCCAGAAACATTTCCACTTGACCAGCAATTAGTAATATAAACAGAGGCATAATTTGAATTAGCATACCCTACAAGACCCCCTAAGTACGAAGTCCCAGAAATATTACCTATGAAATAACTATTTGTAACATTGCCTGAACGAAGATAACCAATTAAACCCCCTACCCATTGTCCTGTACTAGATACTAAGCAAGAGGAATTAGAGGAGGTTATAGAACTAATATAAGAAGGATAAAAAGAACCCACTAATCCCCCTGCAGTTCCTCCTGTAGATGTAATAGCCCCGCTTGACCAGCAGTTTGCAATAGAGACATTATTATACCCATTACCTAATATTGCCCCAACATCAGCCTTTCCCGTAACATCACAATCAATAACCCCTAAATTACTGACAGAGCCTCCATTAATCCTCCCAAACAAGCCCTGATAATCCGTTCCGCTTCTATTAGTATATAGATTACTGATTGTATGATTTTGTCCGTCAAAAGTTCCTGTAAATGTAGCAATAGGCAACCAACCAGCACCTGTTGTAAACGCTTCCATATTGTCACAATTTTCATAGGAATCGCAATCGCTAAAATTTAAATCTCTTAAAAGAATATAAGAAGCAGATAAATTATTTCTTGTTTCGTTTAAGTCTTCAACTGAGTTAATTTCTATTGGTGGGTCAATAACATAATCATATTCTATATCCCCAAAACTTCTCAAGTCAAAAGTATCCTGTTCTCCTTCAAGTTCAGTAAGATAAATTTTATACTCTCCTCCCTCATAGATATTATCAAAAACTGCTAGTGTTTCGTTATTATCTTTTTCGTAAACTTTTACATTTCCAGAATCGTTACTTCTTGCATAAATTGTAATATCTTTTTCATTTGTCAAATTCTCTTCAAAAGTCACTCTCAAATATTCTCCATTGGGAATCAAAACATAACTGCCGTCTAATCCTTTCACACTTTCGTAAACATCTTCTAAGAATGTGTAATTTTCATCTAAATGTTCTGCTTTGGTTATTTCAATTATCTCAAATGTCGGGTCAAGTTCAATAATCTGTCCAATTTCGGTTTCCTCTGAACTAAAATCTCTTTCTATATAGACGGTTACTATATTTTCATAGAATAATTCTTCTTTAGGACCTTTTACTTCTTCAACAACCCGCGAAGTGACGCCAGAGATAAACTTTATTACCGAGCCTGTTATGTCGCCTTCGTTAGAGACCTCTTCTCCCCCGTTAGATTCTTCTGTAAAATTTTCTTCTAAATCCTCAGAAGTATTATCTTCTTCTAAACTATTTTCTTCGGTTTCTTCATCAGGCAAGAGTTCTTCAACCGAATCTAAAGAAAGATTTTCCATATTCCCCTCTTCGGTTATGTTTGAAGGTTCTTCTGCAGATAAATTCTCTGTTAGTTCTGTTAAGTTTTCTTCTTCGGTTAGGTTCTCTAAAAAGCCTATACCTGTTTCGTTAGCAGTTACATTCTCTTTTTCTTCTGTGAAGTTATAATCTTCTTCTAATTCAGATGAATTATCTGTTAATTCTGTTAGGTTTTCTTCTTTAGTTATGTTCAGCTCTTCCGGTATAAATTCTATTTCAGGAAGACCAATTTTGACATTATAACCCTGCCCTTCTAAATCGCTAAAAGAGATTATAGACCTCCCGATTTGAAGCGTGCTATCATTAATAATTTTAATAGTGAGACTGGAGGTTACGTCAATTTTAGCTGAAAAATTTAACTCATTTAACTGGATATAATAACCCCACTTGTACTTTTGTTCTTCTTTCGTGTCCTCTTCAACTTTTATATCAAAATCTTCAGCCGGAGCCACTGATGAATCCGCAATCTCTTTTAATTTTTCTGAGAGATTCTCAGGATTTTCATTTAAAACCCCTTTATTTTTATTAATCTCCTCAACAAAATCGCTGTGATTCAGCAAATCAAAGTAAATTCTTATCATTCCTTCTTCAAGTTCAAAGTCCATTCTTTTATTTTTATTAAAGCTTCTAACTTCTCCCATAAATTTTGAAGGTTCTTTAATTTCCAGTTTTGAAGAGTCTTTTTCTATTCTTGTTTCAACAACCTCATCAGAAATTACATATCCTACGATAGAATTGTTAGAAATTAAAATAAGAAGAAAAAGTAAAAGGAAAAATCCTATAATAATTTTATACCTCTTACCGCCATTAATTCTCATTATAATAAAGAGAAATTATATTATTTAAAAGTTCTCAAAACTATTTTTCAAACTTGCTTATTCTTTTAAGGTTAGTGAAAGGGAAAGGTCTTTCATTGGTTGTAAAAGTTATATACCTGTAAAACCTATAAGACTCCGAACTCCAGTATTCACAGAATTCTGCTAAATCTTTACTTCTTTTTCCCGAGAACAAAACTATGAAAAGGTGGACTATTGCTAAGATTCCGATAAGATAAGCCCAAGCCCATAGAATTATCCCTGTGACTATTAAAACTAAAATTCTCCATAGGATTTCCATTCTTTCTAAATCTTCTTTTTTATTTTTTACCATTAAAGCCTTAATTAAAGGTTATTTAAATAATTAACTAAACATATAAATTGTTAAAAACTTTAGATATTTTTGATAAAGATGAAAGAAACCAGAATTTCGTCGGGCTCTTATGATTTGAATAAGTTTCTTTATGGCGGTTTTGAAACAGATATTATTACGACTTTTTATGGACCGGGGGGTTCTGGGAAGTCTAACTTTTGTGCGATTGTTGCAGTTTCACAGGCAAAGAAAGGAAATAAAATCATTCTAATTGACAGCGAAGGCGGTTTTTCAATTGACAGATTTAAACAAATTCACGGGGGGACTAAAGAAGAGGTTGAAAAAGCTTTGGGGAATATCTTGTTGCTGAAACCAACTTCATTTGAAGAACAAGAGAAATCGTTTGAAACGCTTTTAATTCACACTAAGAAAGGAGATGTTTCTCTGATAATTGTAGATAGCATCGCTATGCTTTATCGGCTGGAGCTTGGAGGAGCGATAAGTTCAGGAGACAATAAAAAAATTTCAGAAGTTAACAGAAAGCTTGCGCGACAATTAAGGGTACTAAACGAAATATCCAGAAAGCAAAATATTCCTGTCATAGTCACCAATCAGGTATATGCTTCATTTACTCAAAATGAGGAAGACAAGACAATTGAAAGGCAAGTTTCAATGGTCGGTGGGGATTTGTTAAAATATTGGAGTAAGTGCTTGATTGAGCTTCAAAACTTCCGCGGACGGAGAAAGCTGATTTTAAAAAAACACCGCTCACTTCCTGAGAAAGAGCTTTTTTTTGAGATAGTTAATTCAGGTATAAGGAAAAAAGGGCTATTTTAATACAATAATCTTTAAATAAAACAACTATCTTTATATTTTATGGAAGAGGTTAGAAATCGGCTTATAGAAGACCTTGAGAAAAGAGGGCTTATGCCTGTTTTGGGTTTACATATATTTGAATTGCCTAAAGATGTAAAAGCTAAATGGGTACAAAATCATAGAAGGGGTATGGGTAGTTATTACTCAAATGAAGGACGGATTATTCTTGAATGTAACTTCGGACTAGAAGAGGGTTTAAGAAGAGCAATGAGGTATATTCATGATTATGGAACGATGACAGATGAACAGATTATAGATTTATATATCAGAGAAATGAATATAAGTGGACAAGAATTAAGAGAGGAATCGAAATTTTTAGCGGGTTGCGAAGAGGAATCAATGAAAAGAACAGGAGATAGAGTCATTATTACATAATTAGATAGATTAATTTATGTCCTATATCTCTCAGAAAACCTCACTGCACCATCCACGACATCTCTTGTAAATTCTAATTGTGTATCTAAAAGATAATGAGAATCTCCTTTTCTATGTAGATACTTTAAGTCTCCATTTTCAAAATCTACATGTATTGGAAAACCACTTTCTTCGTCAACTGTTCCTTCAAGAGTTGTAAGCCCTTCTCGTTTTCCCGAAATTAACTGCCCGTCTTCCATTAGAATGAAGTCGCCCAAATAGGGGCGTCCATTTTCTTCAGAAGAATTTTCCAAGGTCAAATGAACATTGCAAACTGCCGATTCCATAAAAGTATCTGCTCTGATTTTATTTAAACTTTTTTATAGTCATCAATCTGTTATTCTTTTTAGTCAGTGAAAATATAAAAACCCTTCTTTAATGGTATTGCTATGGTTAAAGGCAAGACTACCTTGATTATTACAGAAAAACCTCAGGCAGCGGCAAAAATAGCTCACGCTTTAAGTGACGGAAAAGATGAAAAAATAAACTCAAAAGAGAAGGTTTCTTATTATGAGTTTTATAAAAACAACAGAAGATATGTTGTCGGGTGTGCTGTCGGACATCTTTACGGCATTACTCAAACCGCCCCTAGAGGGACTTTTCCAAATTTTGAAGTTGAGTGGCGACCTACATTTACAAATAAAGGTAGTGCATTTACAAAGAAGTATTTTGACTTACTGAAGAAACTTGCGAGAGAATCTGATGAGTTTATTGTTGCAACAGACTTTGATGTTGAAGGGGAAGTTATCGGCTGGAATGTTGTCCGTTTTATATGTGGAAAAAAAGACGCAAAAAGAATGAAGTTTTCATCGTTGACTAATGAGGCATTGACAGAAAGTTTTGAATCAATTCTGCCTACGATTAACTGGGGTGCTGCTGTTGCCGGGGAAACAAGACACTTAATTGACTGGTTTTACGGAATAAATCTTTCAAGAGGGTTGATGAAAGCTCTTTCAAAAACGGGCGCATTCAGAATTCTTTCAATCGGAAGAGTCCAGGGTCCTTCTTTAAAAATTGTTTATGACAGGGAAATGGAGATTGAAGCTTTTAAGTCTGAACCTTTTTGGCAGATTTTCCTTCAAGTTAAAGACATAAAAAATCAGAAAGTTGAGGTTAAGTTTCCTAAAGATATATTCAAGGAATCTGAATTGTTAAAGTTTAGGCATCTTAAAGGAAAGAAAGGGGTCGCATCAACGGAAATAAAAGAAGAGAAAGTTCCCTGCCCAATACCTTTTGACCTGACAACACTGCAGACGGAAGCTTACCGCTATCATGGATTTACTCCAAGTCAAACTTTGAAAATTGCTCAGGGGCTTTATTTGGGGGGAGTGATTTCTTATCCAAGAACTTCAAGTCAAAATTATCCTGAGTCAATAGGTTATAAGAAAATTTTAGAGAGATTAAAGAAGTATACCTCTTTGGTAAAGTACGCTGTTAATCCTAAACCTTCCAGGGGAAAGAAAGAAGACCCTGCGCACCCTGCGATTTATCCTACGGGAGAGTCAAAAAAGTTAAATGAGAGTGAAAAGAAAATCTACGATTTAGTTGTTAAAAGATTTATATCCTGCTTTTGTGAACCTGCAAAAATTGAGGACAAGAAAATTTCTGTAGATGTAAACTCAATGATTTTTAAGGCTAAGGGGATAAAAATAGAAGAGAAAGGATGGATGCATGTTTACCCATCTTCAATAAAAGAAAATGAAGTCCCGACGATTAACGGAGAAGTTGATATTGAAGAGATAAGAATCGAAGAAAAAATGACAAAACCGCCGAAAAGGTATACTGCATCTTCGCTTATTAAAGAACTTGAAAAAAGAAATCTTGGGACTAAATCAACCCGTGCCTCGATAATTGACACTCTTTATTCGCGTGGTTATGTTAAGGAGAAGAGTATTGAAGTTACTGAGTTAGGGAAAAAAATGGTAAAAACTCTGGAAAAATATTCGCCGATAATTTTGGAAGAGGAACTTACGGGTGAGATGACGAAAGAACTTGAAAAAATTGAAACTTCTGACAAAAATCTTAAGGAGAAGGAAAAAAAGATTTTGGATACTGCTAAGAAAGAGGTCACGAAAATTGCGGAGGATATGACAAAAAATATGGAGGCAATTGGAAAAAGTTTAGCCGACGCTAATGAGGCTGTTTGGGAAAAAGAAAAAGAAGAAAATACGATGAGTCTATGCCCGGTCTGCAAAAAAGGTCATCTTAGAATAATGTTTGGAAAGAGGTTCTCACGATATTTTGTATCCTGCGACGCCTATCCAAAATGCAAGACAATTTATTCCCTTCCGCCAAGAGGACTGATAAAACCTGCGAGAGACAAGGAAAAAAATCTAGAGATGTGCCCTGAATGTGGTTTTCCTCTTGTAGTTTCTTTTCAAAAAGGTCGTGCCCCATGGAAATTTTGTTTTAACCCGAAATGTCCGACTAATGAGGAATTGCAAAAAAAGAAAGAAGAATTTAAAGAAAAAATTGCAAGCGGGGAGATAAAAATTGGAAAGGATGGAAAAGTAATTGAAGATAAAGGAAAGGGTGGAAAAAAGGTTGTGAGAAAAAAGACTAGGAAAAAGAGCGTGAGAAAGAAAAAAGTAACTAAAAAGATTTAGCAAACCTTTTTAACTTTGAGGATTATTAATTTATATGAAGAATATCGTTGGGGTGGTGATTAAAAGTTTTGTGGGGTTATTATTTTTGATAATTTTAATTAGTATAGTAAATTTCCTTCCAATAAACAATATTTATTTTGTAAAAATAGTTGAATTTGTTAATGCTAATCTTCTTGTTATAATTTTATTCACTATTCTTTTCTTTTTGAGTGAGATATTTTACCTATTTGGTTTCCCCTTGAGCCTCCCTGCTCCGATATTTCAGGCATACGCCAGTTATTTTCTTGCAGGTTTTATTTTCAAAGTTTTATATTTAGTGGAAGAATTAGCTAATAAAGAGATTCTTCTTATTTTTAGGAATGTAGAGTCGGTTACTTTAATATTAGTCTTTGTGTTAGTTTTAATATTCGGGGTTTTAAAAATATTAACGAAGGCTAATCAAAATGTTTCTGAAGGAAAAGAAGTAAGTTGGAGGGATATTGGAAATGAGTTCAAAGGAGGGTTATATAATATTGCGGTCGCATTTAAGCAGTCATTAGAACCAAAAAACAAAAAGGAAGTTAAGAAAAAAAGCAAGAAAAAGTAGTCATCTTCTTATGCGTCCAAAACTTCTTGAGTTATTTCTTCCAAAATTTCTGCTATTTCTAAAAGGTCTTCTTTCCCCAAAATTCTCTCTTTTTACTTCTATTATTCTAATTTTCGGCAGTTCTATTCTTTTAATGTTTAGAGAAGGGTTTAATTTTAAGATTCTGTCAAAGTTTTCATAGTCCCTCCCAGAAAGGATGTTGACTGCTTTCCCTTCTTTTTTCGCCCGTGCAGTTCTGCCGATTCTGTGGATATAGTCATCAGGTTTATCTGGTAAATCATAATTATAAACGTGACTTACTTCTTTGATATCAAGTCCTCTTGCTGCGACATCGGTGCAAACCAATACATTAATATGTTTTTTATGAAAACTGCTTAGTGTTTTTTGCCTTTTGTTCTGGGTTAGGTCTCCATGTATAGCACTTGCATCGATACCTTCTTTTTTTAGCAACCTTGCAATTAGGTCTGTTGTTCGTTTAGTGTTGCAAAATACCATTGCAAGATTTGATTTCTCACTCCTAAGCAAATGAACAAGAAGGGAAAATTTTAAGTTTGAAGGGGTGTCGTAAAATACCTGTTCAAGTTTTGAAGGGTCAACATAAGATTTTGTGGAAACAATTTCGGCATTCTGGGTGTGTTTTCTCGCTAAGTAATCAATGTCGTTTGAGATTGTTGCGGAGAAAAGCATTGTTTGTCTTTTCTTTGGGCACTCCCTCAAAATCTTCTCTACGTCTTGATAAAAACCCATATCAAACATTCTGTCTACTTCATCTAAAACAAGAAATTTAACATCCTTTAGAGCAAGGGTGTTCCTATTTAGATGGTCAATTATTCTGCCTGGTGTTCCGACGATTATGTCAGAGTAAGGGATTTTTTTTATCTGATTATTGATACTTACACCGCCGTAAACAGAAGTAACTTCAATACCTAAATCACGAGAGAACTTCTCTATTGTATTTGAAACCTGTTCTGCCAATTCTCTTGTAGGAGTCAAAACAAGAGCCTGAACTTTTCCTGAAGGAATAATTTTTTCAATTATGGGAAGTGCGAAGGCAAGGGTTTTTCCGCTTCCTGTTTCTGACTTTCCGATAACATCTTTTTCAGCTAAAGCTATGGGGATTGCTTTCTCCTGAATTTCAAGAGGGTTTTTGAAACCTTCCTTTTCAAGAATTCTCAATAGGTTTTTGCTTAAACCAAGTTTTTCAAATTCATTCATCTTAGAAATTTTCATTACTAATTTATCTAGTTAAAAGAAAAAATTGTCTTTTAAACCTATCGTAGAGCACAATAATTGTTTTAAACCCTTTTAAGATGAAAGAATATGGCAGAAAGAAAAATTGTTTATTGCTGGGAAGTTGAGTCTCAGGTTCCGCAGGTTTTACTATATCACCTCTTAATTCAAAATGAACCGAGAGAGATTAATCAAATTAAAGACAAATTGTTTGCTCAATTAGAACCATTAGAGGAAACTCAAACTATTGCTAGAGGGTTAATTCGCGAGTCGGGGGGATTACATTATGAATTACTCTCAGTCAGTTCTGCATTGCCAAATGAACTTCTTGAATTTAGCAAAATTTATAAGGGTAGCGTCAAGGTAGACAGAAGACTCCGTTCAAGAGTATCTGAAGAAAATTGGGGTGGTCTCATAGAGAAGATAGAGAGTGGGGAGTTTTAGTTAATTATAGTTTAATCTCTGGTCCGAATTGTCTCCATCTTATACTCAAATCCATAAAATCAATTTCTCCGAATCTATTCAAATTTGGCTTGCCTTTTCTAGTAAGGTACTTAAAAATTTCCATTACCTAAATATTTGCTACAGCTCCTGCTATTGGTCCTAAGTTCCCTGTAGATTCTATGTCTTTTACTTTTTCAAGACGGCTTAATCTGTCATTTTCTTTCTGATATCTCAAAAAATCATTAAATGTTAAAGTCTTTCCAAGAAAGAATTTGAAGCTTTGATTGGTGAAGGATTTAAGCAGGTGAATGAATTTTGCGTTCTTGAGAAAAAGAGAATTACGGTTTTAGTGAAGCCATTTGGAAACCATACAGTCCAGCATGAGTTTTTAGTGTGGAGCTCAAAAAGGCTGCTAAAGAAAATAAAAGGAATAAAGGAAATTCAAGAGCATTTAACAAGAGATGCTGACTTAACTTTTATTTTTAATGGAAAAAAGTTTGCTTTGGAAATTGAAAGAGGAGACCTTCTTAGAAAACCGGATCGGTTAAGAGAAAAAAGAAAGTATCTGAATAAGAAATATACAAACAGATGGATGTTTGTAGTTTCTAACAGGGATTTTCTGACTAAATACAAAAAATTTGGTTTTACTTCTGACAGAAGTCGACTGTCAGAAAACCTGGCAAAACTGATCCAAAACACACATACGAAAAAAGCGTATGTGGGAGGCTAGTTATCGTCGTTATAATAAGCCAAAATAGTCACTTTTGGCGCTCTGTATATATGTATATTACATATATACTATTATTGACTTGCAGAGGGTTTTGCTGCATCTGCAGAATAAACAAGCTTAATAATCTCTTTTCTTAGCTTGAAACTATCTGCCCACCTTGCATAAGCATTCCAGCCATTAAAACTTTCAAGCAGTTTGTCTTTGGAAATTTTTCCATCTTTGCAGCCCTTGATTTTTGCAAGTATCTTTCGGATGTTTCTTTTTCTTAGGAGCCGATAGTGATAGAAATTCCTAAATCCAACAAAATCAACTCCTTTAGACAGAGAAATTATTTTAGACTTATCTGGATGAAGTTCCAGTTTTAATTTTTCTTTCAAAAAAACCTCAATCTCTTTTTTCCAAATTTTTAATTGTTCTTTATTTTCATGCAAAATTACAAAATCATCAACATATCTAATGTAATATTTTGTCTTCAGATTATGCTTTACAAAATGATCTAACTCATTAAGATAAATATTAGCAAAAAATTGCGAAGTTAGGTTGCCAAGAGGCATGCCTTTTTTTGTAAAACCTGCCTTGCCCCCCCCGAAAGAGCCTGGAGTGTTACTAATAATCTGCTTGATAAGCCACATAACCTTTTCATCGACTATTTTTCTCTGGATAACATTCAAGAGGATGTCATGGTTAATTTCTTCAAAATAATGTCTGATGTCTGCTTTTAAGCAAAATGCTTCATTTCTTAAGTTACAAGTAACTTTTTTCTCAAATAATTCTAATCTTCTTAATGCAAATAAATTTCCTTTTCCAATCCGGTTTGCACAAGAATCGTAGATAAAAGATTTATCAAAAATTGGCTCAATGGCTCTAACAATAGCATGATGAACAATCCGGTCTCTGAAAGCAGACTTGGAAATCTTGCGAGTTTTTGGGTCTTTTATTATAAAATTAACTAGGGGTTTTGGTTTATAAGTTTGGCTCATAAGATCAAATTTTAACTGCCTTAAATTGTTCCCTAAATCCTTTTCGAATTCGATAACATAAACCTTTTTTGTTTTGCCTTTTCTTGCTTTTTTCCAAGCAAAAATAAGATTCTTTATATGATAAATTTTTGAATAAATCTCTTTGGAATTATTTTTAGACATTTTGTAATTAAGATTAAACCTCAAAAAAGCCATTCCGCGTACAGCATTGTTGTAGTTCAAGTTCCTGTTGTTGCCATTAAGCACAGACCTGTTGTCCTGATCAAGCCTATGCAGCCAAGCTGTATAGCCTCTTTATCGATTCTCACCAAAGCTTCTCACAAGTCGCTTTTGTATTTTATAGCTTAAAATAAACCTAAATAACACTTTAATAAAGAGGCGTGTGACCTTTCTTGCTATTTTCCTTAAATAGCATATTGCTAAATTCAAATAGCAATAGAGGTAAAATTAGGTATAAGAATGAATTTAAAAGGATTATTGTTCTCTGAAAAGAGTTTCTAATCCTTTTTCAAAATCTTTTCTTGCAACTTCTGGAACAAAACTCTTGCTGTACCTAACAACGTCTGCTAAGCTAGGAACACAAATTGTCGAAACAGTCTCGCCACTTAGTGGCTCAACATTACGCACCCCGCGTACAGCATCGCTGCAGCCCAAGTTCCTGTCGTAGCCATTAAGCACAGACCTGAAGTCCTGAACAAGCCCATGCAGCCAAGCCTGCCTTGCAAAAGGTTTACTTTCAAGGTTTGCTAAATAAACCAGCATTTCTTTTATTCCTGCTTCGTTTAAGAATTCTCCATATTTGCCGGCTATTTCTCCAAAGGCAAAAACAGTTCTTTCATCCTCTCCAAACCTATTTGTAGGTATTAAATTTGAATCCTTAAATTGAACAGAATTAACCAATGCGGCTTCAACTTGCTCATCGTTTAAATAGAACTCCTGATTTTTCCTGTGGTAAGCGGTTGCTTCTTTAGCATTAGCCAGTATTGGAGAGTTTCTTACTAAAAATATACCTTTTTGAGGAACATACAAGAACCCTTCCCTTGCATAACTTCCATAATTAGATACATGAGAATCCTTGCCTTGAGCAATTCTTAATCTTGCAAATTGTTCTAAAGAAATAATTTTATAACCATTAGATTCAAGCCCGGCTTTCGCTTCATCGAAAGGTCGTTCTACGTAAGCAGAATCTGTACCTGTCGGCTTTACATCTTGAATTATTGCCATGTTTTCTATAGAAATCAGCAGTATTTAAATCTTTCTATCTCGTTGTTATTTAATAGAAGTAACAAAAAATTATTAATTTGCCCCACATCGCTCTTTTTAGCCAGAAAGGCTAAATGCGCAAGCCGGGAATTGAACCCGGGTCTCAAGCTTGGGAAGCTCACATTCGACCACTGAACTACTCGCGCATACTGATTATTTAATTAAGAATTTTATAAACTTAATGCTAGAATTCATATTCAAAAACGGCGTCATAAGGAATAGACCACTTGCAGGCTTCTTCTTCACTGGCTTTTTCCATTATCTTTCTGAATAGCCTTATAGAGTTTCCGTGAGCAGAAATTGCAATGTTTACTTTCTCTTTTTTTATTAGTTCTTTCAGGTCTGAAATGAAAGATTTCACCCGCTTTTCAACATCTGCGAAGGATTCTCCTTTTGGGGGTCTCCCACTAAAACTCCTGTGCCAATAATCATATTTTTTTACTCCGAACTTTTTAACTACATCCAGGTGGGTCTTCCCACATAAATCTCCATAACTCCTTTCTATCATCCTATCATCTTCAATAAGCCTGACATTTTTGTGATGCCTTAAAACTTCTTTTAAGGTGTCTTTTGAACGACTGAGAGAGGTATGGAATGCTATTCCTATTTTTTTGTCCTTTAGCCTGATAGCGACAATTTGGGCGTCTTCTTTTCCTGTATTGGAGAGTTTTGAATCCGTCCACCCTGTAAATTTACTATCTCTATTATAAAATGTCTGACCGTGTCTGAACAAGAACACCTTGAACCTCTTTTCCATAAAAGTTTAATATTCTTCCCTATAAAAACATTTTTATAATCCTTTTTCCTTAATAATTAATGATAGCCTCTGTAATAATCATTTTACTAATTGCAATAATTGCATTAAAACTTTTAAAGTTTGACCATCACGCGAGAACGATAAAAATAATCTTCTTTACATTGATAATTCTTCTACTTTATTTTTCTATAATGAGTGTTCTTAATTCAGGAAATGCAGATTTAGGTTCCCCCAGAGGGATTACAAAAACTATTTCTTTCTATTTTGGCTGGCTTGGTCAGACTGTTTGGAATTTGTGGGACATAGGGGCCGATACGGTAAAAACGGTAGGTAATGCTATAAAAGTCAATTCTACTGAACAAAACCAAAAAAGATAGCACGGAAAAGTAATTAGTAAGGTTTAAATAGAATAAATCTTAAAAAAATCATCTAAATATGGAGAATAACCATGAAAATCCGATACGATGACGATGACGAAGAACCTGAAAGCGATGACGAAGGGGAAGACGACGGCGACTGGTAATTAAAATAAATTTTATTTTATACTCTTTATTTTATCCTATTCTTTAATTTTAAGCCACAGACGGGGATTGAACTCCTCACAATCATGTCTTGCTCAAGATAGTTTAGATGTAAAAGGAAAGCGTAAGACCTAATTGCTCTGCTCGCAATTATGTCTTGCTTAAAATAGTTTAGATACAATAGGTAGGCGTAAGACCTAATTGCTCGCGTGACCTGTCACGGGTAATTTAAGCCACAGACGGGGATTGAACCCGTGACCTCGTCCTTACCAAGGACGCGCTCTACCGACTGAGCTACTGTGGCTTAATAATTTCTTATTACTTAAATTTATAAATGCTTTCTTGATAAAAGGGTATGGAAAAAGATGATTTTGACTTAAAAGAAGAGTATGAAAAGACAAGAAAAAAGTATAATCTCCCTGCCTACGAAGATTTAGCTAGTAATTTTGATATTGAAAAGATAGGTGAAAAGGAATCCTCTTATGTTCTTAGGGATATTAGAAGGATTATTGTAGAGAAAATTTCAGCATATATGCACTTTTTTGAGGGGCTTATTAACCCTTCATCTTCGTCTCTTTTCGTTCTTTCAATGATAAAAAAAGTTAATAAGGAGATTCAAGAGAAAGTTAACAAAGATTATAAGGTTTTCTCTAAATTTCAGATTAAATCTATGAAGCTTGACACAATTTACGATGAGTCTTCTGAAGCGGATTTTATAAAGGAATTCTATGACAAATGGCAAGAAATGAAAAAAGGAATTTATGAATTGATTGAAAATCTTGGTGAAGATATTGATAACGGCAAGGAAGAAAGGAAAGGTGGTTATTTTGGTTAAATTGCTTTAATATTTTCAGTGTAACTATTATTAAAATACAACATAACAAAAAGTTTATAAACTCGGGATTTCTATAGAAAATATGGAAATAGAACTACCTAAGGGTATAAAGCCTAATATTCCTAGTGGGCATAGATTGATTGGGGGATTATTGTTTCCTGAAAAAATAGAATCTCTGCAAACAAGAGCCAATATAGAAAAAAGAGATTATTCTTTAGTTTGGGAAAGGGGGAAAGCTACTTCTGCTATCTCTGCTATCTCTATGGTTCAAAGGCTCAATGGAAGAAACTATCTTGATGCTCACTCGGACGTAATAAGGTCGGGATTGTATATTCCTTCTCCTGCAAGTTTTATGTCCCATGTTAAGAATGTTAATGATGCATTAAATGAGGTCATCCCATTATATGATGCTTCTGGAAGATTGATTGAAGGAGAAAGATTATATAAATATGCTGAAACAATCAATAAAAATTGTTGGGTTTGGCTAAATGCAGAATTTCGTAAAGGAAACGGCTTCAAAGGGCTTAATTTGACTAAGGTTGCAGGATTAGATGGGGAGGGAAATCTTGTAATGAATATTGCTCCTTTAGAACGTTGCTTGGAAGAAAATGGGTGGGCAGATTTAGAATCACTGAATAACCAAGGCTTTCCTACAAAAAAAGCACGTATTCAATCTTATGAGCCAGGAAGGACCTTTTATTTTTGGACACCCCAAAAAAATTGCGTTGCGGCGGGGTTCTACGCGGGCTCCGGCAGGGCTGATCTCAGTTGCTACAGGGATCCGTCGTACTCGAATTCCTCGCTCGGGGTATATCCTTGCGCCGAAGGCGCTTCGCAAAAAAGTTAAAGCAAAAAAACCAATCTTTATAAATCTCTTAATTTTATTAGAAAGATGATAGATGGTGATATTCCTTTTTTGATTAGAGTGATTGCTGTGTTAGATTACATTTCGGCAATTGGGAGTGTTTTCGTTAGTGTCCTTTTTTTTATAAGAAGTGACTTGTTGAGATTTCTTCCTTTAAGGGTTTCTCATTTAAGTGTTTTAGGTAGTGATATTTATTTAACTGGAGGGATTGCGTTTGTATTTACTGCAGTATTCGTGTTTTTGCTGGGTTGGGGATTATGGAAAGGAAGAAACTGGGCGAGATACATAGAGATTATTTTGGCAGTAGTTGGATTTGTCGTTTCGTTGTTTTTCCTTATTTTTAGCAAGGATAAGACTTTCATAATTAATTTGGTAATTCATGGATTAGTTGGAGGGTATCTTATGTTTAATAGAGATGTGAGAGATGCCTTTTATTAATATTCTTTCCCGTAATCTTCTTCAAGAATAATTAAGTCAAAAATGTCAATTTTTTGGTCTTTATTTAAATCTGCATTTTCTTTCCAGTTGTCTTTTCCTATTAAAGAGCCGTAAGCTTTTCCTAAAGTCGCTAAATCAAAAAGGTCCGAATTACTATCATTATCTGTATCACCAAAAACATCTTTTATCTGAACGGAAACATTAATCTCCATATATCCTGCCGAACTATTCACTTTTAACTTTCCTTCAAAGATTCCCATTTCATTTTCGTCAAAATCAAATGTGACTTCCTGACTATTTCCTGCATTTATTTGTTCAAAGAAGTAGGATTTTGAGTAGTTAATGGAAGGGATTTCAAGTTCTACACTTACGTTTTCAAGAGGTTTTTGCCCCCCAATTTCAGATATTGAAAAACTAAGATTAAACTTCTCTTGTTTAAGGAAAACTTCGTTTATTGCAGAGGGGTAAATTGAGAGAAGAGCCGGTCTGAAAGGTTCCTCAAGAACAGACATCTTTACTTGAACAGGCATGTCAGAATTTTCTTTAACGAGTATAGCCTTTATTTTGTAAGTTTTATTTTTTACTTGAGGGATGTAAATCACTTCGGGCATTGTGTATTTGCCAGAATAGGTTCCTGGAAACCCTATTTCTTCTTGTCCTGTGAGTTGATTGAAACCTATGCAAGAGTCATTTTCGCAAACCTGAAGGTCTACGTCAGTTCCGAAAGGGTAAAAAAGCTGGAACTCTGCGCCGTACAGGTCTCCTGCGGTATACTCAAATTCAAATTCCGGGTTTTCTCTGTCTAAAACAATGTCCCCATTTCCATCAAAAGAGCCTCCAAATGTGCTAAATTCAGAAGAGTCCACATCTTTTATGTCAATAACATTTTGTGCATAGCCTAAATAGTCTCTAATTGTCAGTTGTTTTTCTTTTTCTCTCACTGGGATTTCTAGACTTCTTATTGCCGAACCTCCTTTGGAAGAGTAAGGCAGATATTCAATAACCCGCGGTACAATCAAGAAATGCTCTTTTTCTATTGCAGTTTGGAAAGGTCCTGAAAAAACCTGTACGACCAAAACCTGTGCGTCTATTGTGAAACTTTTTTCTATTGCCTGGAATGTTATGTCTTTTGTGACTTCTTCACCCATAGATAAATCTTCAGAAAAATAATTCCCTCCTAAAAATGAAAAGATTTTTCTCTTGTTATTCCCCCACCCACTTTCTTCAAGCAGTTGTGTTTGACTAAAAACTCTTGTTTCGGCAGGAGTGTAAAGGTTTCTTACATTTATAGTAGCCTCTTCCATCACTAAGGAGTTCCCTGTTAAACCTGAAGAGTAGGGATGTGTAATCAGATAATAAATTCCTTTTCCGTCCTCTATTTCGTCGGGGTAAATTTCTATGCTGACTTCTGAATCAAAGCTATTATTTTTATTTAGGTAGTAAGGCTCTTGTGACTCTTTTTCTAGAAAGGATATTATTTGGTCGTATGTCTGAGGGGTTCTTATGAGGTCAAGAGTCCACTCTGATGCGGCAAAAACATAGCTTTGACCTGCAATCATGCTTGTAGCTACACCAACCCCGTCAATAATATAATTAAATGGTATGAGTGTTGCCTGTATTTTGGTAAATGTCCCGACGCCAACAGCTATTCCTGATGCGACTGCTACTGGACCAGAGGCAGAGGTTGCCAGTCCTGTAATGACGCCAGTGACGACCCCTGCTGCTACGGAGACCGAGAACCCAACTTTTTTTGCTCCTTCTCCATCTAATAAGTCTCCATGGGCTTTCTTATAATTGTCATATTGCTGAATGAAAGTCCAAGAAAAAGGAGATTCTTCGGAATTAGGGAGCAAATGAATATTTTCTGAAGAATAGAGTCCTTCAATCTGAGTTATCTGGTCTCCAATAATTTTTCTTGCCTTTGAAAAATCAAACTCTTCTGAATAATTTAATGAAAATGAATTGTATAAATCTTCAAGAGAGTGCAGGCTTTTTTTGTAAATGGTTGTATTTCTCAGATTCTCTGTTGTTCTTTCTGGGATTTTGCCTTCTTCATCACTGAATGCAAGCCATTCAAAAACTTCAAAAACTTCTTCTGGTTCATTGCTATCTAGAGCAGACTCTCTTAAAATGAAAGTTAAATTCTCCAA
This sequence comes from Candidatus Pacearchaeota archaeon, assembly GCA_041649755.1. Taxonomy (GTDB): domain Archaea; phylum Nanobdellota; class Nanobdellia; order Pacearchaeales; family GW2011-AR1; genus JAGVXH01. The sequence goes on from JBAZMK010000001.1 coordinate 143,038, forward strand.
CTGGGCTTTATACTTAAACGCCTGACTTTTAGATTTCACAAATTCTAACAAAAGGTCTAAGTCAATTCCCTCTGAGCCTTCAGAAATTATATTCTCTGCCATCTCTTTTAGCGCCTCTGTTTCGGCAGAACCTAAATCTTTCCTCGCCCATTCTGTTAGTTCTGCCATCATTGAAGCCTCTTTACTTGCTTTTGACAGAAACTTTTCTTTCAAATCAAACATCGCAGAGTCCAGATTCTCTTTCTCGCTTAGTATCAGATTTTTAGTTATTTCCTGACCGCCAAAAACTGAAAAAGCAAGGGTTACTGATTCTGCAGTTCCTTTTCTTGCACGGACGATATACTCTCCAGGTTCTACTTCAAAAGAATAAGAATTGTCAGCCATAATGAAACTATAACTTAAATCAGGAAAATTATTGAATTTGAATATTTCAACCAGAACTCCTCCCAGTTCATTTCCTGCAGAGTCTTTTAGGTCTCCAGAGACTATGGAAACCCCTTCAACGACTTTAAACTCAACATTCCTTATATTGTTGTTAATGTTAACTTCTAATACATAGTCTCCTGATGCAAGGACTAAATTTTCTGAGCCAAACCATCTAGAGGTATACGAAAGAACACCAGAAGAGATTAAACTGCTATTAGAAATTTTATAACTTCCACTACCGAAATTTACTTCTTCGCCTTTTATGGGGTCATAAGCGTAAACGAGAATTTTTATTTTATTCTCAAAGTTGTTGTAATTCACGGAAGGGAAAAGGAAGAGAGAGTAGTTGGTCTCAAGAGTATAGGGGTTTGGCAGGTTTTTTAAGAAAGGGTAGCCGACTTCATTTTGGGATTCCCAGATGTTTTCAAAGTCCCAGTTATCCATTGGAGGATTGTCGGTCTTATAGAAATAAGGAGGGTGCGCCGAATGTGAAACTTGGTTGCAACCAGAGTTAGAGCCATTTCCTGCACAAAATGAGGGATTTTGGGAGTGGTTGTGATAAAAAGAATCTATAATTTTTCCTGTATTTCTTCCTACTAAACCGCCGACATTATTATTGCCTTTTACAGAGCCTGTGGAGTAAGAATTTATAATTTCTGGTGAATACCCTTCAAATCTTCCATTATATCCTACTAAACCGCCAACGTTTGTTGTGCCGTTGACACTGCTTATTGAGTAGGATTCTCTGACAATTCCTAAAACCGAAGATACCCCTACCAGACCTCCGACATTTTCGTTTCCTTCTACTCGTCCTATAGAAAATGAATTTCTTACCCCTCCTTCTTGTTTTCTTCCAAGGAGTCCTCCTATGTCCTTATTTCCTTTAACATTACCTGTAAAATGAGAGCTTTCAATGCTTCCGACAAGAAGGCTTCCGACCAGACCTCCGACATTTTCGTTTCCACTAACATTTCCACTCGCGTAAGAATTTATAACCCTACCACGCTCACTGTATCCCACAAGGCTTCCAACTCGTTCATTTCCAACAACACTTACGTTAATCAGCCCTACATTTTTGATTATAACATCATCACTTATCCTTCCAAATAGCCCCACATAGGTCTGTGAGGGTCTGTTTATATAGAGGTTTTTAACTACAAAGCTTCTCCCATCAAAACTCCCCCTAAAATAACTTGTTGAGGGTTCAAACCCATTGTAAATTCCTTCTATTTCATTCCAATTCCAGTTTTCTGTCATTGAGCAATCAATATCGTTTGAAAGGGCATAATGTGCACTCAGGTTATTAATTATATTTTGAAGCTCATAGCAGTCTGAAATCAAATAAGGGTCGTCAGGTGTTCCTGTTCCAGAACAGAGAGAGGTAATTAGTAAAATGATGAAAGGAAGAATTTTCTTCATTAAAAAAGTGATGAAATGTTCTTTAAAAGTATTTATGTAATTACAATAAAACTTAAATAGATTTTACTGCCGATAATCAGATGAAGGCTAACCTATTTTTAGGTATACTTGCGGGACTTGTTATTTTGTTTCTTTTAGCCTTGATTGGCTGGCGGTCGGGTTTTGCTGTTAAAGATTTTGAACCTTCTGAAGGATTAACAATCAATCAAATTTCAGACCCTAAAAGCCCCTCAATAAAAACAAGCGGTCTGCCAGTAGATTCTTCTAAGAGTTCTTCTAAAAGCTCAGGTAAGAGTTCTGGAGATTCTGACGATTGTGATGATGATTGCTCTTTGGGTGAGAAAAGATGCGTGGGGGAATATGCACAAAAATGCGGAGATTATGATAGCGATGATTGTTTAGAATGGGAAGAGAATAACTTATGTGAATTTGGATGTCAAAATGGGGTTTGTTTAGGCGGGCAGGTAATCCTAAATATTGGGTTCTATGAGGCACAAAAAGGGGAAACGTTTACTCTACCAGTCAGTATAAACACTTTGGAAGAAGTATATGCAGCCCATTTAGAGATAGAATTTGACCCTTTAATTCTTCAGGTAAAAGAAATTAAAGAGAAATATCTAAATGAAGAAAACACTTACGTCATTGAAAAAGGTAGTTTGGATAATTCGGAAGGCAGGATTCGTTATGTTAGCACAATAATAGGGGAACAAAAGGGTGTTTCTGGTTTAGGGGAATTAATTGAAATTGAATTTGTTGCGATAGAGGAAGGGGAGAGTTCACTTAATTTTATAAAAACAGAGATTTTAAATTCCGAATTAGAATATATGGTGGTTGAAACTTCAGAAGGTAATGTTGTTGTTAATTAGTCGGTTCGAGTTACGCTTTCGGGAGGACTCGAACCTCCGACATCACGGTTAACAGCCGTGCGCTCTACCTGCTGAGCTACGAAAGCAATATTTAGATATCCAAGAGATAATATTTAAAATTAACTATTCGTTTTCCTGATTTTTTCTCTTAGACCAAGGTCTTCTTCAAAGGGGCTTTTTAAGGAGTTTTGTTTTTCAAGGTAGGAAAAAACGTTGCCGTGCTTTGACCCCTGAATAAGCGACTCAATCGCCTGAATTGTAGTGTCAAGATGGGTGCTATCTACTATAACTCCGACTCGATTACTTTTTATAACAATTACCGCACCTGTCAGATTTTCCAGAGTTTTTCGTGCCTTCCCATTTGTCCCAATAATCCGCGCCCTGACGTCTTTAAGGTTTTTCCTTCTTGTGTGTTCTTTAATGTCTATAAACTCCAAAACGAAGTCTTCGCTTTTTAAAAGAAGGGCGTCATCAATGTGAAATCCAAAATCTACTGCACGGACAATCTCTTCAACCAAAAATTCATTTAACTCGCTTCCGACTATACTTATCCTATCTTTTCCAAAAGAAATTTTAACTTTTAGTTTGCTCTCAATTATAGGGACAGCTTTCTTTATCTTTCGCATACCCTCAATAATGACAATCCGCATATTATTGTAATAAAAAAGAGGTTTATAAAACGCTCGTTCAGATATAAAAACAATTATGTAACTCCTGAAAAGATACAACAAAGAAAAGATTTATAAAGGGTCATTAATTGTTTTATTTATGGTAGGTAGAAATTATCAAGATTTAATAAGAGAAGCAAGAATTGCAAAAGGACATTTAGAGAAAGCTTTAAACGCGTCTGATGGGAGTATGAATGCTCGTGACAGAGAATACCTTGCAAGAAAAGTAAATGAATTAGAATACGATGCTTCACACAGACACGAATCAGACCTAAAAGGGATTCCTTTAAATTCATTTGATAGATACTCTGCTAAAAAAGCTATAAGACACGCAAGACTTTACAGAGATAATGGCAAAGACCTTTACGATGTTAACGGCCAAGTTTTAACCCAAGAAGAAGTAAAACAAACTGCAGCGGATTTAGTGAATTATTCTAATTACTTTGATTCTGACTCTGGGAGGTTTTTAAACGCTATGGTAAATACCCCTGAAAGCGACTTTTATTCAGCAAGACAAATTGCTTATCTTGAAAGAATACAAAAAAAAGTGGAAGAAGAAATTAAACCTCATTTAGAAGGAGACTCGTTCAGTTTAAGGATTTATCCTTTCGGGAAAAGAAGAGAATACGCACAAAAAGTAATTAATTTTGCAGTCGGAAAGGGATTAAGAGATAAGACTCCTCCAGAGGGTTTCCTTGAAACAATAAAAGGAAAGTGGTATTCTCCTAAAACAGGAATGGATTCTTTAAGAGATGCTCTTGCACAAAAGATTGAAAGAGACGGATTAAAAGTTCCTGCACATGTTTACGATTTTGCAATACAAGATTTATTCAGATTTTACCGAAAACAAAAAGGCGAAAAAGAGTAATTTTAAATAACCTTTTGCATTTATTATTGGGGTAATAAAATGGACTATACAGGTTATGAATCTTTTTATGGTGGGGCAATTTCATCTCTTGAACCGGACTTTGGGGAGTATTTTATAGGTTATAAGAATTTGAACCCTGCACAGATTGGTTTTCCTGGCTCTGCTATGACTGCTAACCAGCTAACCGAGACGGTCAACGCAATAAAACAAGGTGTCAAAGCTTTTGAGGTTACTTTGGCTGATGTGCAAGACGTTAGTCAGACGATTCCCAAACAGCATTTTAAAGAGATGCGTGCATTGATGAAATTAAGCGGAGTAAAACCGTCTGTTCACGGACCAATTCTTGATTCTGCGGGTTTTACCGAACGGGGCTGGGGAGGAGAAACCATAAGAGAGCTTAATGAAAGAAGAATGCTTGACTCTTTGGAGAAAGCTTATGAGATTGACCCAAGCGGGAAGATGCCTGTTGTCTTGCACGCTTCAAACGGAACACCTGGAGCAGAGTATGTTCCTGACAAAAAAGGGGAAGAAGGCATCAGAAAAACGAAGTCTACTATGATAAATCTTGAGACTAACCAGATTGTTCCGATAGAAGAAGAATATAAATTTTATCCTAAACATCCAGAACACCTGAAAGAAGGAAGCAAGGGTTACTACCATGATATAAAACAACAGATAGATGCAGCAAATAACACTGAGTGGGAAAATAAACTGACTGACCTCGCAACATTCAACAAGCACGCTGATGAGGTTATTGGTCCGGCACCTGTAATTTTAAAAGATGATTATGAGAATGCGTTTATAGACAGAAAAACAAATAAATGGTATAAAATTGAGGGAGGGAAGGAAAAAGAAGTTACTCCTGTTTTTGAACTAAGTGAAGAGGAAGATTTTGGTAAAAGACGAGCATTTAAAAAACTAAAAGATGCTGATATCTTCTTAGATAACGTCCAGCTGAACTTTAACAGCGCTTTTCACAAAGCTTATAAATATGGTTCAGAAAAACAGAAAGAAGAACTAAGGGAACTCGCTGAAGATTATTCAAAAAATATAAAAAATCTTGAAGAAAATGGCAGGGTTCCTGTTTTTGCTCCTTTGGTAAAGAGAGAACTTCTTGATGGAGCAATCAATAGGCTAAGTGAGATTACGACCCCAAGAGGAGTAAAAGGGCCTGATGGAAAAACTAGGGAAATTCCTGGGACAGGGGCTCCAAAGATTTTTAAAGAGGTTGAAGAATTTGCAATGGATAAAACAGTGGATACTTTTGGAAATTTAGCTATTAAATCTTATGATAAATTCCAAGAAAAAGCGCCAATACTTGCAATAGAAAACTGGATTCCAGGTACTGCTTATTCAAGAGCAGAAGATTTGAAAAAAGTTATTGAAAAATCAAGAGAGAAATTTCGGGATTATTTGATTGATGAGAAGGGAATGAAGAAAAAAGATGCCGAAAAATTGGCTGAGGAAAAGATAGGTGTGACCTGGGATGTTGGGCATCTGAATGTTATGAGGAAACAAGGATTTACTGAAAAAGATATCCTTGAAGAGACAAAAAAAATAAGACCTTATGTCCGTCATATTCACCTTACCGATAATTTCGGATTTAATGACTCGCATCTTCCTCCGGGAATGGGGAACGTTCCAATAAAAAAAATCCTTGAAGAACTTGAAAAGAACGAGAGATTTTCTGAAATGAGAAAGATAGTTGAAGCGCCTAATTTCGTTCAGCATTTTAAGAAATCCCCCCATCCGTTTGTTTTAAGTGCTTTTGGTTCGCCTATTTATGGTATGAAGGCAGGTTACAGCTGGAATCAGGTGCAAGATGTTGTGGGGAGTTACTTTGGCGGTTATGGAACTATTAACCCTCAACAGCACCATTCACTTTACGGAGCAGGCTTCACTACTCTCCCAGTTGAACTTGGGGGTGCAATGCCAGGAACACAGCAGGGACAATCAAGATTTGGTGGAACCCCTATGGCGTAACCAAATGCTTTATAAAATAGCATTTATTCATAAATAAAAGATGGTGAAAAAAAGAAAAGAAAAGAAGGTTGATAGTTCTAAACCAAAAGAGGTTTCTTCGCCTAAGCTGGTTGAAACTATGACTCTTGTCGGCGAAAGAGAGATTGCCCTTGATTTTGCGATGAAGGTTTACCAGACTTTTGACCAGATGATAAAATCTATTGTACTTTTTGGTTCATCGGCAAAGAAGATTTCTACGCCAGATTCAGACATAGATATTATAGTTATAATAGACGACGTTTCAATAAACTGGGATGAGGAACTTATTGCCTGGTATCGTGAAGAAATGGGGAAGTTAATCAAGACTAATCCTTATCGTAAATCATTGCACATTAATTCTGTGAAACTTTCTACATGGTGGGACGACTTGATGAAGGGCGACCCTGTGGTTATTAATGTTTTAAGATACGGAGACGCACTAGTTGACTTCGGCGGTTTTTTCAACCCTCTTAGAATCTTGTTAAAAAACGGAAAGATTCGTTCAACTCCAGAATCAATTTATACTCTCTTACAGAGAGCCCCCACCCATATGATAAGGGCAAATCAGTCAATGCTTTCGGTAATGGATGGACTTTATTGGACAATGGTTGACTCTGCACACGCGGCTTTAATTTCTGCAAATGTAATGCCTGCATCTCCAGAGGAAATTCCAGAAGTATTAGACAGGTTCTTTGTTCAGAAGGGCAGACTAAACAAAAAATTTGTAAAATATTACGAAGAGATTTATTCTATTTCCAAGGACATAGCTCACGGAAAAATTTCTACGATAAAGGGCTCGGCATTAGACGAGGCTTTCAAGAAGACTGACGAATTTCTAAATGAAATGACTAAGTTAGTTGATGAGTTGATTGAAGAAAAGAAGAAAGATTAGTTTTCTGGTTTAGGTTTTTCGTATTTTTCTTTAAGGAATCTCAGAGCAAGACCTGCGCAGTTTCCTGCTAAATCGTCTCTCATTTTTGCATCTGGGTATCTTTCAGATAACTTTGAAATTTCTGTTCTTAAATCCCCTATAAGACTAACTCCTTCTGTAGAAGACAGAGGTCTTCCTCTCTTAACACTTTCTTCGTCTAATTTCTTAGCTATTCTTTCTTGGAGTTCTAATTTCTTTTTCCCTAATTCTTCGTATTGTCTGTCAATTATATTTTTGGAAGTCGCAAGGAAATTGGCAGAACCATAGTGTCTTACTGCAAGCGAAGAATGCACTCTCGCTTCTCTTTCCTTAAGGCCGAGATATTCCCCTGCAAAAGCTTGCAGATAATAAGCCATTGTAGGAGAACCTGCATTTCTGTTAAGAAATCCTGTTGGGTCTCTTTTGATTGCTTCTAAAATTTCATTTGATTTTGAAACTACTTTTCTTGCAACCTCATAATCTTTATTACTTGACCCTTTTGTTGGGCAGTAATCAAGGGCTAGATTTACTTGGGTTGGTTCATTTAATTCTCCTACCAGGTCATTAAAGTGAGCAGAAATATATCTTGATAAATCATTATTTCCTCCAGAAACCCATGCCCTTTCCCTTAAGTCAACTTCTTCTAAAGAGTAGACTCCAGGATCTTCTCCAGTTAATCTTTTATAAGTTTCAAGTCCTTTTTGTGTAGATGGGTCTATTGCTTCAAGTTCGTTCAAACCATTAGCAAATTCATAGAACTTTCTGGGAGCATAAGTAGGTTTTACCTTTCTTTCATCTCCTTCTAAAACGATTAAACCTTCTAATACCTTTTCAAGTGCCATAGAATATCTAAGAAAAAAGAGTTTATAAACCTTTTGATTAGTGTAACTTTTGAGGGGTTACAATTAAGTGCTTTTTTCTTCCAGTTCTTTTATGGGAAAGCTGTTTTCGGAGCTTTTGCCTTCTAATTCCCGGACTAATTCGGAGATTTCTTTTGCGACATCGGCGTTTACAGAGATAGAATCAATCCCTTGTTTTACCAAGAACTCAACCATCTCTTTTTTTGAACCTGCCTGACCACAAATTGAAGTTTCTACCTTGTTTTGTTTACATTCCCTGATTACTCTTGAAATTTGTTTTAAAACTGCCCAGTTCATTTCATCATAGAGATACTGGACGTCTTCATTTCCTCTGTCAATTGCGAGGGTATATTGTGTCAGGTCGTTTGTTCCAAAGGAGATAAAGTCTATTCCTTCCTTACAGATATCTTTTATAATAATTGAGGCAGCGGGAGTTTCAATCATAACCCCAAACTGGACATTATCCATTTTCATCTCTTTAAAAATTTCTTTTAATTGTCTTACTTCTTCAATAGATATTATTTGAGGAAACATAACTCCGAATTTATGTCCTTTGTCGGAGAGTTCTTTTATTGCACTGAGTTCTGCTTTCAGGAGGTCTAAATGTTTAAGCGAGAACCTAATTCCGTGATTTCCAAGCATAGGGTTTCTTTCAATCTCTTTTGGTGCCCCTTCAAGATTTGAGTACTCGTCACTTCTAATGTCCGAAGTTCTTACCCAGATTGGTTTTCCAATGAAAGTGTCAGCGATTTTGTGGAGCCCTTCCAGAAGCATATTCTTATAATCTTCTAATTTGCCTTCTTTCTCGTAAGCCAAAGGGTGTTTACCGCCCATTGCGATTAACCCTTCAAGACGGACAAGCCCTATGCCGTCAGCAAGAGTTTTTGAAGCTCTTTCGGCGAATTGAGGCAAGTCCACCATAACTTTTATCTTTGTTTTAGTCTTTACTATAGGCAGAATCTCTACTTTTTTATTTTGTGCTTTTCCTGCGTAAACTTTTCCGTTAAATCCGTCAACAGTTACTTCGCTACCTTCCTCTAAAACGTCAAGGCAGTTTTCTGTTCCGACAACGGCAGGAATTCCCATTTCACGAGAGACAATTGCCGCGTGGGCTGTAACTCCACCCTCTGAAGTCACGATTGCCGACGCTTTTTGCATTGTAACAACCATATCAGGGTTTGTCATAGTTGTTACTAAAATATCCCCTTCTCTTATCTTACCTAAATCTTCCATGGAGTTAATTATTTTGACGATTCCAGAGGCAACTCCTGGAGAGGCAGGAAGACCTTCTGTCAAAATCTGACCTTCAAGCTCCTGCTGTTCCTGTTTGCCCTCTTTCAGCGTCGTTATAGGACGAGCCTGTAGAATATATATGACATCATTTTCAATAGCAAATTCTATATCTTGTGGTCTGCCGTAATGTTCTTCTAAAGCCAGGGCGTGCTCTGCGAGCTGTTTTAACTCATGAGTTTTTAGGACTCTCTGTTTGGATTTTTCTGGGGTAAGTTGTATTGTTTTTGTCTGCCCACTCGCCGTTCTGATAATTGCTAATTTTTTATCTGCGATTTTTTCGCTAACTAACTCAAAGTCCCTTGTTAAAATGTGCTGGTCAGGTTTGATTTTACCAGAAACGATTCCCTCTCCCTGCCCGAAGACAGCTTCAATTAAGATTTCGTCGCTGTTATTTATAGGATTTTTAGAGAACATTACTCCTGATTTGTCGGAATTAATCATTTTTTGGACGACGGCTGCGATACCTACGAAATCTTCAAAGCCTTTTTTCTTCCTGTAATAGAGAGAACGGGCGGTGAAAATTGAGGCGAAGCATTTTTTTATTTTTTCTATGAGCTCCTGGTTTCCTTTAACATTTATGAAAGAGTCCTGCTGTCCCGCGAAACTTGCGTCGCCTAAGTCCTCGGCTGTGGCTGAAGACCTGACCGAAACGAAGATTGGTTCTCTTGCTGATTTGAGGATTGCGAGGGCCCCAGGAGAGTCCTGAATATTGTTTAGGTCAACATTAAAGTTTTCGTAAGCTTCAAGAATTTCGTTTTTTAAGTTGTCTGGCATCTCTGCGTTCGTAACTAATTCTCTAATTTCTGTCGCTTTTTTTGTGAGGTCCTCTGTGTTGTTTACGTCAATTTTGTTTAGAATGAGTCTTATTTGGTCTTTAAGACCTGTTTTGTCTATAAAATGGAAGAAGGCGTCGGTTGTCACGACGAAAGCGTTTGGAACAGGCATACTGGCATTGTACATATCGCCGAGGCTCGCACCCTTGCCCCCTGCAAGAGAAATATCTTTTCTTGATAGGCTTGACAACCACCTGATAAAATTTTCACCCATAGAAAAGGTTAGAAGAAAGATTATATAAAGTTTATGGGTTCTTTTTTAGTGGGTTTTTGGTTTCGGCGGGGTCTCCGCCGACAGACTTAATAGAATGTTAATATATATTTTAGAATATAGTATATTGAAGTATATATATTAGTGCAAAAAAAAGGACGCGCCAATGTTGGCTGGCTTTTAAGCGTCCTAGTGAGAATTTCTATGCATCGGAGGTGGCGGGTTCTTCTTGGGCTTCTTGTTGGGGGGATTCTTCCGAGGGCTCCCCCTTTTCTAGGAAAAGCCTGCTGAGGGGAGATTCCCTAATTAAATCATAGACACTCACCCCTATATAATCCATTTCATTGAAGTTCGCTCCCTGCTCCTTAAGAAAAGCAAGGAGCTCCCACTCCTTTTCCCTGGCAAGGAAGTGGGACGCAGTACCCATATTAAAAAAATGTAGATTAAGAAGGAAGGGGTACCTTTCTAATAGATACCCCATCATCCCCCTTTTCTTTTCTTCAACCACTGCCTCCCATACTCTTGCAAGAACTTCCTCACTCTCCCCTAAACCATTTAGGAGGGGAATTAAAAGGGTGAAGTCCTCCCTCTTTGCTGCGAGAGAAACTACTTCCTTCACCTTTTCAAGGGCACGAGGAGTATAGAGACGCCCATATTTTATCTTCTTACCCCGACCTTCCTCTCTGAGAATCTCGAAGAACTCTCTCACCACTTCTTCTCTTGTGGGAAGGAAGAGAAGGATGATGGAGAGGAAGAAGGCAAAGAGAATGAATATCCCCTTGACGAACTCTGCTTCTTCTGAATTGACAGCTCCATCGCCACCAAGAAAGAGCGTAACGATGGCTGCTAGCAGACCAATCAGAGCGAAATTTACTGATGTTTTCATAATCCACTTTCTTTCTCTGGTTTTAAGCCAGAATTTGTTTGTCGTTTGTGTTGAAAGAAACACCCTCCTCCTTTTGTGTGGCTATTGGACGACTTCACCAAGAAGAAGAGCGGTGAATCTCTTTCTCGCCCCATTATCCAGCCGACGGAGGAGTTGCTTAATCCCCATCTCGCTTAGACCTTTTACTGCCCCCTTGGCTTGGTCTGAGGTCCTTGCCCTAACAGCCCGAGTGTAAATCCTTTCACTGTATCTGTGATGCATGGTGTTTGTTCTCCTTTCGGTAACCACTATCAAGTGGTCTGGGGTTGTTGAAAAAAAGAGTCGTGGGACCCTTTGATGGACACGGCAAACTCGTATGCCCCACGACTCTCACAATAGCAGTTCAACTCACAGAGGTCACCTTCCTCCTAACCTCTGATTTTTGTTGAACCCTGCGATGATTTCCTCCCTTAGGCGACGGAGAAGAACAACAGAGTAGCAACCTCAAACAACTGTTGCTGTCATACAGTTCTCCGGTGGTAAACTGTTGTTCTTGCGGTTGCTCTTGCTTCTTTGTTTTCCTCTTGGACATAATTCTATCCCTTCCTTGCTTGTTCGCCCTACCTTCTGGCGAACGCCCTGAATTGATGAACTCGCGAGTGAGAATGATTCCCCACTCTCTTTGCTCTTTTGATTTTGTGTCTCTCGCCCGTCTCACTTCTCGTTCTCTTTCGAGACATTGTTAACTCCTTCAAATCCATTTGTTTTGCTCACTCTCTGACGCTATCGCGTGACGGCGACCAGAAGAACCCTTTCGGGTACCCTTTTGTGCAGAGGCTCCAATGATTTGTTCCCGCAGGCGGGGCAAGTCCTATTGTGGGGATTGTTCCACTGCTTGCCTTTGACAATCTTGCGACACCACGGAGTAGTACATTGAAGCTTCATAGATTAGTCTCCTGTAAACAAAGTCCGTTTTTGTTTCCTCTTGCACTTACTTAACTTACTCTTGACCTTCTCTCGCCTTTCTTCTCCTTTCCAGCGAGAGGACAACGTTCCTAGGAATATCCACTAACAATAGTACTGCGAGCAAGAGCGTTCCTGCAACACCCAGCAAGAGCATAGGAATTGCAAGACTTCCTGCTAGAACTCCTATGTCTTTGGTCTTTATTACCCCTATAACTATTTCAGGGGCTTTCCAGACCTCTTCCCCCATCCTTTGGTAGCTGAGGAGGGGTGTTTTCATACCACCACTTGCTACCCCTAAGACGCCTTCTCCAGCCCCATTTAGAAATCCAATCGTAAACGGGGCAAACCCTAAGAGGAGAAGACAACCCAACCTCTTGTTTAGGGGAGTCTTGATTCTTTCCATTAGAATTAAGACCCCACAGAGGTGGGTGATTGTTGCGGTCAGGAAAAACCACTCCTGACTGATTTGCGACAAAACCAGCGACAAAATAGTGCTAGTCCAGAAGATTCTCTTGATTGTACTCATCGGTTACCTTTCAGAAATGAAAAGGCATCCGTGCCCATTCCTGCAATCCTTTAAAGGAAGTGAATTGGAGGAGAACTCTCACTTCCTACTTGGTCGGTCTTGAAAGGTACTGTTCGACCACACTCTTGTCTGATTGGACTTTTTCCGACTCAATTGTCGTCCGGTTGTGGTCGAACGTCTGGTTCGCCGTGGGGATTTGCTCGGCAGTTTTGCCTATACCTGTCGAGACTTGCTTCGCCTTGGTGTTTTCGTACAAGACGAACTTCCCCCATGTCGTTATTCCGTCCTGACTCGTGGTTTTTTGAAACGCACAACCACTTGTGAGCAGGACAACAATTGTCACTACTAATGTTGCTTTCTTCATGATGAGTCTCCTAAAAAGGTTGATGTGGAAACCGCCATCTTCTTCTTAGGTTACTCTTTTATCCATGAAAGAATGCTCGCTCCTAGAGAGAACAGAGCCAGTACCACAAAGGGCAGACCCTTGCCGATAAGCTCTATTCTCCCCCATAGTTGTTCTTGCCGACTCGCCACCACGAAAGCCCCAGTTGCGATGCCTGTGAAGAACAGGGTGGTGGCTACAAAGATAAGAGTGTAACGACGCATTGGTTATTCCCCCAATCTGCTTTTCTTCTCCCATCCTTAGCCGTGAAATCCTAAAACGATTACCCCTCCAAAAAAACTTTGTTTCTGTTGTGCTTACTTCTGAGCCAAGCGAGTGTGGGGTCCCTTTTAGGAGTAGAACCTGTGAGAAGGTTACAGGCGGGACCCCACTGAGACAAGGTTATAAAGAGAGATTACTGCAGAAAGGCCTTGCACCCCTGCACAGGAGAAGCAAGAGTAGAATCTACACTCTTGTTATGCAAGGCCTTTCTTAATACAGGCAAGGAGATTTGAACTCCCACTTCCTCATTGTAGTGAGGCGCTCTTCCATTAAGCTATGCCTGCCCGAAGTCAAAGTCCAAGGATGGCAAGAACAATGAATAGTATTGCTACTATGATTACCACCCCAAACAGACTTTCTTCTCTTTCTTCTTTCATCAATGGCTCTATCATAAGACCTCCAGTTTTGAGGTTAATATTAAGGGAGCCCGCGCGGTTATGGGTGGGGACACCGCGGGATAAATCCACTTCTCGTGAAGAAGTCGGACTCCCGTATGCGAGGCACTTAAAAGAGTAAAAGAGTCCGCCACAATTCAGCAAGGAGGGATCGGAGGTAGCTGAATTGTGGAACGGCAGGGCACCGTTGACTCTTAGGAGTCCGGACTCTCTTGATACAGAGTGGAGCAAGAAGGACTTGAACCTTCATTCCCTCATTGTAGTGAGGTACTCTACCAATTGAGCTATTGCTCCATAAAGGCCCTGCCGGGGAGAAAGGGAATGAAAGGGCAGGACCTTCGTGTGGTTGTCAAAGTAAAGGGAGCCGAACGTTTGGGTGGGGGTCTATGAACGTTTCGTTCAGCTCCCTAATGTTCTAATGATATGAATATAGAAATGTGAGTGGAGTCCGCTTGGAAAAAGGATACGTACCGCAAATTGGAGGGACCTACAGGGGATGCAGGTGGGACTCCACTCGTGCGAAGGTTGAGAAAGCGGACAGAGAGATTTGAACTCTCAACCTTCTGATTAATTCAGGCGCTCTACCCATTGAGCTACGTCCGCTTAGATTCTATTGTGTCGCTGAGACTGTATTCGGGTCTTCTGCTGGCTGTGAAGAGGAAGTGGAAGGTTCCCTTTCCCTAAAACAAAGGGAAATGAGTGCCAGAAGTATCCCTAAAACAAAGACACCCCTTTTCCTCCACTTTTTTACCTTATCTTCAGATTCTCCCATAAACAGCCAGCAGAAAATAAGAACCAGCGATAGGGAGGACAGCAAAAACCCGCCGAGATTGGTGGTGGACATATTTAACCTTTCTATTAGCCTGCGACGGCTTTCCAACTTACGTTTAGTTCTTCCAGCAATGTGATAACTTCCCGAATCATCTGCGGGTCATGTTTTGTACTCGCCTCTCTTAGGCGTCGCCCCATGAACAAGTAAAGCTTACGCAGATTCTCCGCAATCTCGCCTCCAGTCCCTATGTCAACCAAGGAATTGAGTTCATCGATAATCTCCTGTGCCTTATCGATGTATTTCTTCTCATCTTCCCTATTTTTACCTTCCAGTGCCCGAATAGCTAGTTTGAGGAACTTAATCGTTCCTTCGTAGAGTATGACTATTAGGCGACCCTTAGATTGTGTGGTCATAGTCTCACCTTGCCTTTCGGTTCTTGGTCTCTACACTTATTTCGCTATGAAATACCTTCCATTTTGGGTATTTCACTAAGTATCTGTAACTAGCTCAAAGCTGAAGCTAGAGAAGTGTTTGTTTAGAAATACCTTTTCGCACGAAATTTTTGTTATTTCGCAGGTATTCCTTGTCCGCCATCTCTGGTGAATTGCTTGATGCCGAAGCATCGTTATCTTGTTCGCTAAATCGCGAGCGGATTTTGTTTGTTTATGTTTATGTGAGTATGATTTAACCTAATAATTTTTTTCCATCCTTTTGGATATTTTATTTCTTCAATTTCTATTAGTCCTTTCTTTTCCAGTTCATTTTTAATCTTCGTTCCTTTTCTTGCAGATAGACCAACCGCTTGGTATACCTCAACTGTGCTCATTGAGTGATTAGGATTATCCAAAAGGAATTTAATAATCTTTCGGTGGTCTTCGTTTAAGTCATCTGGGAGTGTAGTTTCTTCTTTTTTAGTTTCAACCAATTGATTATCAAAAACTCTATTTATAACCTGAATTATGTCTGAGGATGTATATTTAGAACCTTTGTTTTCTTCAAGAATCTTTTCAATTTCACTCAATTCAATTCCTTTTTCCAGATACTCTTTGACAAAATCATAAAGAATTTCCTGAATACTTTTTTGGTTTACTGAAAACTCTTTATTCTCAACTGAAGAAGGATTCTCAATTTCAGCATTAAATTCTGGGTCGGAATTGGCTTCATATTCGTGATTAAGTTTAAAACAATCCATTTTTCTTTTTATTTCCTCGTCGCTAACATAGATATTTCTGACTTCAGCAAAAGGAACTTCTATGAGGAAAGGTGACGGATATCTCTCTGAAAGTTTCACTATAGCGCTCCCTACAGGAAGTTCAGAAAAATAATGTCTTTTTTCTCTCAGTTGCATTAACTCACTAATATCAAAAATGTCTTGAGGAAGCTGTTGCTGAAAAGCAATGTGACAGGCGCTGTTACCTTTAACCGTATCTGATATTTTTGAAATGTGCTGGTCAAGACAAATCAAGGAGGTTCCATATTCTCTCATTTCCCTATAAATCATATCTGTTACAGATTCGTTAGAGAAATTTGTTGGCTTTTTTAAAAAGATATTGTGGGCTTCGTCTACTATAATCGCGTGGTCAAAACCTCTGCTTATTTGATTTTGTCGGGCTTTTTTTAATTTGTATATATAAGTAAGGATAAATTCGCAGAAGAATTTTTTCTCAACATTTCCGAGTGCGTTAAGTTCCATAACTACTTTTTTGTCCAGCAGGTCTTCAACAGAAATGCTTCCTTCTCCTTTGTAGTTTAGGATTTTACCAAACTCGCCGAAAGTCATTACAGTAGCGATTCTAAGAGCGGACTCAAGCCATCCTGATTCACGAGTCGCCTTGCACCCCCTCATTTTTTCTTCAAGTCTCCATTTTATATGATTCCAAGTGGGGTAATTATTTGAGCCGTGATAGATTCCCCATTCTTTAAAAGCTTCATCAAGAGTTTCAAGCATTACCTTGTGAACTCCGAAAGAAGCGTTAAAACTCTCGGTAAGAAGGTCGCATAAAACATTAACCCATTCTTTTGGCTCAACACCTTTTGGTGGTTCGTTTATGTTTGTCTTAAAATTATTGCTGACCTTAGAATCCCCGATAGTAAAAAGCATAACGGGTGAGCCTAACGAAACCAGAGGTCTAAAAGATTTTTTCCAGTCAAAAATTAAAAAAGATTTATTTTTTTTAATCAGGGATTCCACTATATTAAATGCGAGGGTTGTCTTACCTGAACCAGACATCCCTGTGATGCAAACATGCCTTGGCCAGTCTTTTTCTCTTAATTTAAATGGAAAAAGTTTCTTTTTAGCGTAGACAACTGTTGCAAGAGAGTATTCGCCGTCAATCATTTCCTCTTTTGGAGGCTCAAGCAAGACACCTTTGTCAAGCAAAAGATTAAGATTCTTTTGATAGAGGGTTGTGAGAAGATGTGCGATTTCTTCCTTTTCTTCGCGACTTTCGGCAACTGTATACTTAAAGTATACTTCATCAATCTTTTTTCCATAGACCGGTCTAAGTTTGTTGCATATCTCTTCAACAGATAAAGATTTATCTAAAACCATTTTAAACTCTGAAATCCTTATTTAATTGAAAATGGATTAATCCTAAAACTCTATCTGCAGTTTTTAATAAAAATTCATAGTAAGGACTTCTCTTTCCATCGTTTAAGGATGTATAAACTATCTCTCCATATTGTAATTCGCATATTTCTCTGTCTAGACCATCTTCTAAGTCACTTAAAGCAACTTTGGGCACATTTCTTTTCTTTAAATTATTTTCCAATTCTAAAAGACGCAAGTATGCCTCATAAATTCTTTTTGAACTTTCTACTGCAACAGAGTTTTCTCTTCTGTAAACCATTTATTCTCCTAAAATTCTTTTAATTTCTTCGCTTCTACTTTCTTTTTCAGTTAATTCTTTTGTCCTGTCTCTGAGTTCTTTTTTCAGTAATGCTATGTCTCTCCAGCAACCTATTTTTTCGTTTAGCTGAATTTCAGATATTTCTATTTGTTTTTTACGAAGTTCGGCTCTTTCTCTGGCGAATTCAGAGTCGTCTTCACCTTTTGGAGCACTTTCTAGAAGGAAGTTGTTTATGTCTCTTTTCATCTTTTCTCCTTCTTTAATGAATTCTCCACTAAGATTTTGCCTCTCTTTTATCAGGGTTTCAATTTCACCTACGGCATCTTTTAATGATTCTACCCTTGCGTTTCCAACTGAAGAAAAATCGTCATCAGAGATTTTCCAAATATCTGGGTATTTCATACCTATTCCATTTTTTAATGGGTTTTCCATGAAATACCTATCAAAATAAAGTTTATAAACCTTTCTATTGTTGTTACTATGAAGTTAGAAAAAATTAGCAGAAAACTAAGATTTCTCTTGAAATATACTGGTCTGGGCGAAATTCTATAATAGGATTTACTGCAATTTTAAGATTGCACTCTTCCGCTATCTGTTTTTCATCAGGCTTAAAGCTTCTGATGATTGGGAATGTAACAGCAATTTTAACCTCTTTTTTCTTAATCTGAGAAATTCTTTTCAAAACGGGAATTATTCTCCTTTCAAAAGTTTCTATTGCTTTTTTCGCTTCTTCGTTTGAGGGTTTCTTTTTTAATAATTCCCCCAAGGGGGTTTCTGTAGCAACTGCATTAAAATTAAGATTGTTTATTTTTCCTGAATCTTGGTTTAGCAAGGTATACTTTCTTTTTATAAGGTAATTTTTACTTAACCACTCTACGTTTTTTAAGGCATTTTCTATTGCTCCCCTATCTTTGTCAATTCCGATGACATTCATATTTTTTGAGAGTCCTTCAAGAAGGATTGCTCCTACCCCACAGAAAGGGTCAAGGAGTATCTCTCCTTCTTTTGCACCAGAAAGATTAATTAGAATTTTAGCTAAACGTGGTGAAATTGCAAGTTCTTCCCTTCTAAAAGGTTTTTCCATATCTCTTTTTTTAAGTTCTGTATAGTCATATTCTTCATTCAATTCCCCGAAAAATATATTTTCATTATGATTGTATAAAAAAAGATTATACTCAGAGCCTGAAATTTTTATTGGGTCTCCTTCTTGAATTCTTAGGTTTTTTCTGCCCTGTTTTAAAACCGCTTTTTTCCTTTCTTGCTTAAATTTTTCTTTTAAGATTTCTGAATTCCCATCTCCAAATATCGTATAGGAAAATTTGTCAGAGGGGATTACTTCGTTAATTTTCAAAAAATTTTTAAAATTTGGTGTATTGCCTGCAAAGACTACTTCACCTGCCCTGATTGTCCCTCCGAGACCCTGAATCTTCAACAAAGAAGATAACTCTAAAATTAGATAATTATCCCTAAATAAGATTTCTTTGAACTCCTGATTTCTTGATTTTAGAAATGCAAAAATTTCTTCTCTTGAAAGGGTTGGATTCCTGCCTAAAATGAAAATTTGTTTCATAGACAGAATATGAATTAAAGATTGTTAAATGTTTTGATTACTTCCTTTTTGTTTGAGTAGAAATGCTACAAGGGAGTCTAGATTTTACTGAATTTATTAATTTTCGTGCTTCAGATTCTTGTTTTGGGGTCTTGACCCCAATAATAAAAAGGATTTGATTTGGTTTAATTATCGCGGCTCTTCCGATTGATTTTCCGAACGAACGGCTCATACCTGTCTGCATACGGTCTGCTCCTGCACCTGTAAGCATTTTATTTTCTCTTAAAATGTGGTGGGGATAAATTTTTACTTCAAGATAAAACTCTTTTCCAACATTTGACTGGAGAAATCTGTTAAGATACTGACGGACAGCCTCAATAGAATTGTCTCTGATTTGGGCACCTTCTTTTGAAGTAACTTCTATTGTTATTGGGTACGAATCTTTTTCAAAAACTTTTACGTCACCCATTTTAAATTTAACAATTTTTGAGTTTGGAACAGTTTTTATGTATGACTTCGCTTTTTTCTTTGACTTACGAGTATATGGTCTTGCATAACGTTTAGTATAAGATGAACCTTTTCTTAATGCCATTTTAATCTAACCTCCCCCTACTTAAGACCCTTAAATATTCTTTAATAACTCTTATAGTATCAAAATTTCCTTTTCTATATAGGTTGTTTGGAAGATCACAACCACCTAAACCCCCCATTATATTATCACAATTTATAGGCACATAATTTCTTCCTACAGGGGACTCCAAACTTCCTAAATGAATATCCTTTGGAAAACTGTTTCTTACCATTTCTCTTGCTCTTCTTTCTTCTGATGTCATTTTATTTCTACCTCCGTTCCGATTGCCTGACCTGGCAAACCTTTTTCAAATATTGCCCGAAGAACTCCTTTATTGCCATGGGCAGACGCAACTTCTCCAGATATTATTTTTGGTTCCTTTCCTGAGCTTTTCCATTCAACTTTTTTGCCGACGAATTTTTTAGCTTTTTCTCTGGAATTTATATCTAAGATTTCAATCAAAAAATGCCGTGGCTTGTAAGTTCTCTTTCCCTGTCTGAATTGAATAACGATTCCTTTAGTCATATTATCTAAGTGAAAAATTGGTTTATAAATTTGCTGGTTTTTCTTTGTTAAACAGCTAGAGAATTATTGCCTGAGTAAAAATTTACTAAAGGTGATTTGTTTACAGAAAATTTATAAAGAGATTTTATTTCTTTGAGTGATGGTTATGAAGAAAATTTTTGAGGGAAATTTTGACGAAGAGGTTCACAGTGATTTTTTAAAGTTTGGACGAGGAGAATATAAAAATCGTTATCTTCTTGAAGGAAAGAAACAGAAAAGCGGGTGGGCTATTAAGACTGGTTCTGAGTATGTAAACTTCCTTGTTAGAAAATGTCTGGGAAAAGCTCAGGGGCATCTTTTTGTGAGTGGGGTTATAATCTCTACGATGGACTTAACAAGTGAAATGAGTTTTCAGATAAAAAAGAAAAGCAATTTTCAGGGAGTTCGTAAATTTCAGGTTGAGGCGGAGATTAATCCTGAAGAGATATTGAGTTTAATGAATAAATATCCAAGAGTATTTTTTGCGTTATCTTTTAAAGGTGACGGGTTTGAATTAAAGGTAAAGGCAAAAGCTCCGAAAAGTGGAAAGCCTGGCAAGGAATCTGAAGAAGGACCTAAGGCAGACTTTTGTTCTATAAAGACAGATGACAGAGAAATAGTTGAAGAGCTCTTTTTTGATTTCCCGGATTTTAATGAAATTTCCGTTGATCACCTCATCAAAATAGAAGAAATCGTTTATCCCAAAAATATGAAAGATTTAAGACCAGAAGAAATTAGGGAACAAAGTAAGAGGAAAGGGAAAATAATCAGAAAATTGTGTGTTGATGGAAAGGAAGAGGTAAAAGAGGCAGAAGTTGTGGCTTAAATATCAACCGCAATCCTTAAAAACTAAGATTACAACGAAATTGTGTCCTAATAGTGCATTGGGACCTAACTAAATTTAATAAAGAAAATGGCTAAAGAAAAACCTATCCTAAATGTTGTCTTCGTTGGACACGTTGACCACGGAAAGTCTACCTGTATTGGTAGATTATTCTATGAAAGTGGGGCTGTGTCTGAACAAGAGATGGCAAAATTAAAGGAAGAAGCGGCAAAACACGGTAAACAAGGTTTTGAGTTTGCTTATGTAATGGATAATTTGAAGGAAGAGAGGGAAAGAGGGGTTACAATTAACCTTTCCTACAAGAAAATTCTTACTAAGAATTATGAAGTTACAATAATTGACGCTCCTGGTCACAAAGATTTCGTTAAGAATATGATAACTGGGGCATCACAGGCAGACGCAGCTTTCTTAGTTGTTGCAGCTGACGGAGGAGTTCAGCCACAAACAACAGAACACGTTTCCTTACTTAGAACTATGGGGGTCAACAACCTCGCTGTTATTGTTAACAAGATGGATACTGTTGATTATTCCCAAGAAAAGTTTGAGGAAGTAAAAAAGAAAGTTACTGAAGTTCTTGCAAGAGTGGGGTATAAAAATATCTCTTTTATTCCTGGATCCGCCTTAATGGGTCAAGGGGTATGTAAGAAAGCAGACAAAATGCCTTGGTACACAGGACCTACTGTTTTGGAACAAATTGATAACTTTCCAAAACCAGAAAAGCCTATCGGTTTACCTATGAGATTACCAATACAAGATGTTTATGAAATAACAGGTATTGGAACTGTTCCTGTAGGAAAAATTGAGACAGGTGTTATGAAAGTAGGACAGAAAGTTATTATTCTTCCTGGAAGAAGCGGAACTGGAATTACCGGTGAAGTTCGTTCAATAGAAGCTCACCACGAACAGCTTAAAGAAGCTGAAGCGGGAGACAATGTTGGGGTCAATATAAGGGGTGTTGGAAAGAAAGATATAACCAGAGGCGATGTAATTTGCGATGCTTCGGCACCTGCAAAGATGGTTGAAGAGTTTGAGGCAAGAGTTGCTGTAATCAATCACCCAACTGTAATCGCAAAAGGATATACTCCTGTTTTCCATGTACACACAGCTCAAGTTCCATGTCAATTTGTGGAATTAAAGGCTAAATTAGACCCTGCTACAGGTCAAGTTGCTCAGGAAAATCCTGACTTCCTTAAGAACGGTGACGTTGCTATTGTAAAGATTAAGCCTATCGGAAATCTTGTATTGGAAACTGCAGAACAGAATCCTTATATGTCAAGATTCGCTATCCGAGATGCTGGAATTACAGTAGCTGCTGGAGTTTGCAAATCTCTTGTAGAAAAGAAAATTTAATTATTTTATTTTACTTACCCTTCGGGGAGATTTATCCGAGGGGAAAAATTTATTTTTAATATTTTAAAGTTTTTTAGCACATAAATTCTTAAAAACCTAAAAAGATTTGGGTTATAATGGCAATCAGAATAAAAGAAGAGAGTATTAATGAAATAAAAGAAAGGCTCGCTACCATGCAAACCGACCTGAATAAGATAATCTATCTTGAATCTGCTTTGAGGGAAACGGGATTTACTTTTGAAATGAAAAGGTTTATATGGAAAGAGCTCGGGGAGTTGTATGCTGGAAGAAAGATGTTTGAGAAGGCGGCAAAAGCGTATTCAAACAAGGCAGGGGTAGATGTTATAATTAAAGATAAAATAGAGAGTTATGTCAGTTCGGCGGAATTTTTTTCAAAAGGCGGAAAGGTTGACGATGCTGATGAAATGTTCTCAAGGGCAATGAGGGAAGCGAACTCCGAGCAGAGAAACAGGATTGGTCTTGCAAAGAAGAATATTTATCTTGTATGCGCAAAAAATTTAGAGAAAAAAGGTAAGAAAGCAACTGCAATGAGGTTTTATGAAAAGTTGATAAAAACTGATTTAGAAGAAGTTGAAAAAAAAGAGATAAAAGAGAAACTGCTCTCTACATATAAGGCATTAGGACATTTTAGAGAAGCAAAACTCCTTGAAGGAATCTAATCAGCTTCTTCTTCAATTTCTTCTTCGAAATCAAAAAGATTCTCTTCAATTTCTTCTGACATTATTCTTCTTCTCCAGAGTCGTCTTCTAGTTCTTCCTCATCTTCCATGTCTTCATCAAATTCGTCTTCCAATGTAGATTCCCCTCTTTTAGTTAAATTTCTCTAACAGGAATTATTTATAAATATTTTGGTACTAAACTTTCTGAAAGATTATACACTGAAAACTATTTAAAGCAAAGATACTAACTGCTGTTATGAAAGTGGTGAAGAGACCTTGGGGTTTATTTAAACAATTTGTCCTTAATAAAAAATGTACGGTAAAGATTTTAGAATTAAAGACAGGGGAAGAATTGAGCCTTCAAGTCCATAAGAAAAGAGAAGAAAATTGGTATTTCCTTGACGACGCTATTGTTCAGATTAGAAACAAAAAAAGAAAAGTTCACGAAGGAGATATTATAAAAATTAGAAAAGGGACACCTCATAGAATTATCGCGGGAAACAAAAAGGCAAGGATTTTAGAAATTTCCTTCGGCGATTTTAATGAGAAAGATGAAATGAGGTTAGAAGATAAGTATGGGAGATAAAATTATTGCTATTGATTTGGGTGGGACTAACCTAAGAGTTGCATTAGTTGAGGATAATAAAGTTAAAGAGTATATCAAAAGTCCTACCCCAAAAGAGAAAGAAGAGTTACTTTATGTTATGTGTAAGAATATATCTAAGTTATTCTCAAAAGATGTAAGGGGAATTGGTGTGGCTTCTGCAGGACCTTTAGAAAAAGGAATTATTCTAAATCCTCCAAATTTGCCTTTTAAAAATTTTAACTTAAAAAAATATCTAAAAAAGAAGTTTAAAACTCGGGTTGAAGTAGCAAATGATGCCGATTGTGTAGCAATTGCCGAGTCAAAACTAGGTTGTAAGAAAAATAATTTTTTTATTTTGACGATTGGAACAGATATCGGCGGAGGAATAATCGTTGATAGCGAATTATTCAATGGAAGAGGTTTGGGGGGCGAGTTAGGGCATATAATCTTAGATAATGGAAAAAGATTCGGCGTTCTTGCTGCGGGAAAAAGATTAAAAAAATTAACAAAAGAAAAATTTGGAAAAGAACTCCTTATCAACGATTTAATAAAAATAAAAGATAAAAAAGCAAAAGAGATTTTAGAAGAATTAAGCGAATATCTTGGTCAGGGAATTGCTTCGTTAATAAATGTATTTGACCCAGAGATAGTTGTTCTTAGCGGAGGGGTAAAAGAGTCAGGTAAAAATTATTTAAAGATGATTCAGGAAAGCACAAAAAAATACGTCGCGACAAATAGAAAAGTAAAAATTGTGTGGAGTAAGCTGGAACATCCGGGGATTTTAGGTGCAAGTTTACTTATTGACTAAGAGAACCTTTAAATAGTTTTTAGTATTTTCTTATTTATGAAGAAAAAAGTTTTTATTGGTCTTTTATTTTTCATAATTATCTTATCTTTTTCTCTGCTTGCATTTTTTAATGAATTCTTAAAAGAGAATGAGGAGGTTATTTTTGCAAATCAGTCATCTGAAAAAGAAGAAAATAACCCATCAAATAAAGAAGTGATGATACCAGAACCCAATATTATCTCTATAGATAGTAAACTAAATAATAGGGATGACTCTTCAGAGGGGTCTAATGATGAAGTGTTCGGTGAAGAAGATAAAGAATCCCCTTCTTGCATATTAATACGACCCGGGAACTTACCTGATATAACCTGTGGTGTAAATTATATAAATAGAGATGAGATTTCAATAAAATTAAAAAACGAGATAGGGGAAAATTTGGGGATAATTATTAATATTGAAAATTGCCAGCCGGAAATAAAGGAGGAATTAAAGAATGAAGAGGAAAAATCTTTTATATTTTTTTGCGAATCTCCTGAAGAGTTCTTTAAAAAACAAATTTCAATTTCCTACATAATCAATCAGACTGAAAGAATAGATATTAACGGGTTTATAATGGGGGGCAGCTAGATTAACTCTTCTACTCCATAAACCCCCAGGTGCTCATAGTCTATTCTAAACCATGTCGGCATTCCTTGAACATGATAGGATTCCGGATCGTATTCTGAAAAATAAATATAATCCACTACCGATTTTTCTTTTGTCGCTAAGCCTTGTGAACTGAGTCTTGGCAAGTAAACTAAGGACTCTATCCCATTTATGTCGGCAGTTAGATTTCCTTCTAGTCTATTGAGAAAACTCGGAGCCAGCGGAGAAGCAATGTAACTTGAACTATTGACGTGAGCAAATAAATTACTTACATTTGAACCAGAAACAAATGGTTCATAAGATGTTTCCTTAATTTTATTAGCTATTAGTCCTTTTGTACCAATAATGTATAAAGGATCCTCAAAATCAACTATTTTTATTCTCGAAGAAATATTTTCTGTCTTATTCCATGAAGCTAAGTTATCTGTATCTTTAATTAGAATTTCCATTTCTATATCAATCTTAACCTCCCACGGACTATCTTGACTTACAGAAAGGTTCTTTAGGGAATAATTTATTTCTATATTCATCTTTTTTGCAAACTCAGATATCCTTAAGTTGAGCTCCGGCAAGGTATACCCTTCCATTAGATTTAGAGTTTTATTTTCTATTGTTCCATTTAAAATTGCTTCCCTAATAGACTGCTCAGAATCGTTTAAGAAAGAACCTGTTGAAGTTATATAATCCCCTAATGAGAGAATCGCCCGATAGCCCGCTATGTACCCTTGTCTTGAGATGTCCTTTTCCAATGAGAATATAAAGTTGTTTATAGTGTTTATCCTGCTATTAATAGAACTTCTGTCCTGAAATACTGAATAGATGCCCGTACTAATTAATAATAAAGATAGAAGGATTATTGCAAGGATTGTAAAAAATATTCCTTTTTTGTTCATTGTATTACCTCCATCTTCTTATCTGCACCTCTGTTGACCATATAAATGGAACTCCTGAGATATCCAAGGCATCTACATTTAATTCGTCTTCATCGATTATTAAGTCTATCTTTCCGTCTTTATTTGAGTCAAGTTGTGTTAGCAACCTTTCAACAGCGTCGTCTAAAGCGTCTTTTTCAGGATCCCATACATCACCAGAATTCCCTATCTCTAAGATTCTTGTGGAGCCGTCCTGAAACTCGATAGTCTTTGTTCCACCTTCAGCCTTGCCTTTTGCATCTCCATAATTCACATAACTCTTTATAAAATAAATTAAATATCCGTATGAGGCTTCGTTAGAAACTCCATATCCTGGACCAAATTCAAGAGTAAAATTATTTTTACCATCAATAAATACTCCTTCTGCTCTCTTGGGTGTGTACCCTAATCTGCTGAACGCTTTTATATAATCGTCGGGAGGAGAATCGTATAGGGCCACCTGATTTGCCGTAGCTTCCTGACTTGTGGTTGAACTAGATGTTGAGAGCCATCCAAACTGCCAGTCAGCCATAATTGGAATTGCATTAATTGGCAGGAAAAACTCCCAAACAAGATTTCGATAAAAAGTACTCTGTAAATTGTTTGAAACATAGGCTATTGGAATCTCCTGGCTTATATCAATGGTTCCATAAGGCATTGCCGTTTCAGTTGAATTTATTAGCACATAAGAGTTCTTACCTAAAATAATATTCTGACCTGGGTTATCTTTTCCAAGGTCTAAAATTAAAAAGAAGTATTCATTTCCTAAATCGGAATAATTTATACCTGAAGATAAAAGAGAGTTCTTTATTTCTTCGTTATCAAAATGAACTAAATTCCCTGAAGGGTATTTCTTTCCAATTAAAATTGTCTGCGCCCCTTTTTTAAAAGATAGAGTGACGTCAACCGAAGAGTTAACGAATAAGTCCATCTCAAAAATCTCGGTCGGAATAAATACTGACTTTTCATAGCGAATTACTGACTTTGATTCCACCACATTTAAGGGAAAGACTTCTTTGTGTTCAAAAGTTTGCATATCAGGGGTTTTATAATCCACAACTATATGCGACGCCCCATCATCTCCTCCATGAGTACTATAGAAATATAAAATATTTTCGCCAGGATTTAAGTAAGAAGTAATATTGAAAATTTTGTAATAGTTTATCAAACCATCATAGATTTTGTTTCCATTTACGAAAACCTGAAAATATTGGTTAACCCAAGAACCCTCAAGAAGCCAAGAAGCAGAAACTATTTCTGAATTTTCTGGAGCCTCTACAATGTATGAAATTTTATTTTGGGTTACTGAACAATAATCTCCCCAGGAATAATGAGTCCATCCCCCGCAAATATTGTCCCCTTTAATAAATAAAGAATTCTTTTTTTCCGATATTTTCTTTAGCCATGCTTTAGCAACATATCCTTTTATTTCTTCTCCTTTTTTTATTCCACTTATAATCTGTCTTTCTACTCTAACTTCCCTAGCAGATTCCATAGTGGTTGAATTAGTTGAGGCTAAAAGGTCGTTATCGTACCAAATCCCTATGTTCTCGCCTACATTCAAACGGTCAATTAAATCCTGCGCTACACTTTTTGAAAGCGTGACATTCCTTACATAGAGCTCCCCCAATGCTTCAAGGATTGAATGGTTTAATTCCTTAATCTCTCCCTGCAGTATTAATTCTTTTACTAAATCATTTTCAACTTCTCCAATTTTTAATGAAGAAAAAGAAGTTATAATATCCTCCTCCAAAAAAGTTTCGTGTTGAGGGTAGTACACTATTGGGACAAAGATTATAACTGTTATGAATATTATAATTAAAGCTATAAGTGCGTCAATACTAAAAAATACCCCTTTTTTTTGTTTCATTGCCCCCAAATGTAAACTGAAATCTTTACAAGTTTATTTTTATAAATAGAAATCCTATTTATCTTAATTAAATTTTTTGGATTAATTTCTGTTATGTTTACTCCTGGTTTTCCAAAACCTTGTATTTCTGTAGAGTTAACAGTTAAATTGCCCTCAACTGAAAAATAATAATCATATTTTGTGCCAAATATCTTTTTGGTTCTCGGGTAGTCTTTTTGAGACATCTCATAAAATTCTTCAAGCTTATCTTGGTCTATTTTATTATTGGTTGTTAATCCTATTGAAACAACGTTGGAAGAATTCCAATTTTTTGGATAACCTTCTGAAAGAATTTTATCAGATATAGATTTTCCCTCATAATAAATAATCTCATAACTCTCTTTTGAACTTATAAAATTATTAGATGAGTAGAGAAGAAAGAAGATTATTCCTATAGAGATTATAATCATAGCTATTATCAAATCTACTCCCCAAGCCTGCCCTCTTTTTCCATTATTAATTAATATAAACGATTCCATCTTGATTTCTTATCATGTTTTTTCCTTTTTTTGGCTGACCAACAACTGAAGAAACTAAAACAACTGAAGAATATTTTTTATTTTCGGTGATTATATAAAGTGTCCCTTCCAGAATACTTATGTTATATTCTAAATTATCAATAGTACTGGGGATGTAAAACTCCCTTAAATAACCATTACTTGATTTAGATGCTAAATTTATTTCATCCTGCACAGACATTAATAAGTTACTTACTATACTTTCACGTTTTTGTATAAGACTCCCGGATAAATTTCTGTTCATCGCGAATAGAAAGATTATTATAAATAACAATACAAAACCTGTTAAGATGATGAATTCTATACTACTTTGAGCTTTTTTTGTTTTCATTCTAAGCCTGGTAGATGGTTGTCTTATTATCCTGTGCTAATATCTCTATATTCTTTATTCCAAAAGAGGAGCTTAGGTTTCCTTCAATAGGAACTTTGCTTGTAAAAGCTACCTTTTCTATTCCTGAAGAGGTCTGAAGAGTAATCAAAATATTTTTTTCATAGAGTTCTATCTCTTTCACACCTTCTGGGAGGTACACTGAAATTGTTGCCTTTGAAGGACTGCCATAATAATAAACCGATTCAGCAGTGGAAATTATTTTTCCTGCAAAATTACTCACCTGATTTGAACGAACATGGTCTTTTATTCCTCCGCTATAAAAGAATGCCAACCCTAATGTTCCAATTATGACAAAAGTAATAAATCCTACCAAGATGATATACTCTATACTAACCTGACCTCTTTTTGTTATTCCATTCATAGGAATTGAAAAGAGGATATGTTAATAAACATTGCCTTGCAATACATTTATAAAATTAAACAAAATATATTATTATGGTAAAAGGTGGCAGGGGTTTGTTCTCTAAAGCAGTGATTATTTCTATTGGTGTGGTTTTACTTAACTTTGGATTCTTATTTTTCAGGAGCTTCAATTCTATATCTACTCAGAGAAGCATAACTGCAAATATAATTAAATCTGCCTTAGTTGATTCTTTTAATCTTTCCGTTTCATCAAAGATATTTTTGATAATACAATTCGGATTGATAGCCGGGGTACTATTCTATACATTTATTTATGAAAGAAAAATGAAAAAAATGGAAAAGGAGTTAATAAGCTCTCATATGGAAAAAGCAGGTCCTAACGAAACGGATTTAGATGTTCTTTATGAGGTTTTAAAAAGTAAGGGTAAAATAGGTTTGTCGGCCATAGCAAATTCATTTAGGATAAATAAAGAAGTCGCAATGGAATGGTGCAAAATCCTTGAATTAGGAGACTTAGCAGTAATAGAATACCCTGGTTTTGGGGAACCTATGATAAAAATAAAGAAAATTGAATGAGGAGGTGATTATGAAGAGAAAAGATAGTGAGAAAAAAGAAGAGAAAAAACATTTATTAAATAAGGATTTAGATTCTTATGAAATTGAAGTTGACAAAGCTAAAGTCAAAGTTTCCATTTTAAAGAAGGGTTCAAATAACATCTATGAATTAAAAGTTCCTGAGATCTCGGTGGCTACGAGCCTCCTTTTGAATGAAGTTCGGAATGAACTCGTAACTACAACTTCAATAGGAATGAAAGAGATTACGGACCCAAATGCATTTCAGGACATTAAGAAGCGTTTTATGACTTCTGCCAGTTCTCTTATTAAGGAAAAAGTTCCGACCATTAGAGAATCAATGAGGGAATTTCTCGTTGGAAAATTAATGCAGGATATGCTTGGGTTGGGAAAAATTGAGTTTTTGGTTAACGACCCTAATCTTGAAGAAATTGTTATTCCTACTTCAAAAGAACCCATAAGAGTTTATCATAGAAAACACGGGTGGCTTCTCACTAATGTTACAATCCCCCGGGAAGAGGAGATTTCCAATTATTCCAATATTATCGCAAGAAGAGTTGGAAGACAGATAACTGTTCTAAGTCCTCTTCTTGATGCTCATCTTATATCTGGGGACAGGGTAAATTCAATTCTTTATCCTATTAGCACTAAAGGGAATACCATAACTATCAGAAAGTTTGCACGAGACCCCTATACTATTATTGATTTAATTAACAATAAAACTTGTGACCTTGATACTGCGGTTTTAATATGGCTTGCAATTGAATATGAAATGAATGTTCTAATTTCTGGTGGAACCGCCTCGGGAAAAACCTCTTTTTTAAACGCCTGTATGCCCTTTATCCCCCCGAATCACAGAATAATCAGTGTGGAAGACACCCGAGAACTAATGCTCCCAGATTTTTTATACTGGACTCCTTTAGTTAAGAGAACCGCCAATCCAGAAGGAAAAGGGGAGGTAAGTATGCTTGATTTACTCGTTAATTCTCTCAGAATGAGACCTGACAGAATTATCCTAGGAGAAATGAGAAGAAAAGAAGAAGCAATGGTATTATTTGAAGCCATGCATACAGGCCATAGTGTTTATGCAACCGTTCACGCAGATTCTTCAGCAGAGACTATATCCCGTTTAACTAATCCCCCATTAGATGTCCCTTACAACTTGCTTAAGGCAGTAAACTTAAATGTTGTTATGTTTAGAGATCGAAGAAGAGGAATGCGAAGGGTCTCACAAATTTCAGAATTTGAAGTCGGAGAAAACCAAGTCTCCGCAAGAATAATTTATAGATGGATTCCTGAAGAAGACAGAATTGTAAAACATAGTGAAACTTCAAGGTTCTTTGAAGATATATCAAGGGTCACGGGAATGTCTCAGAAAGAAATAAACGAAAATCTAAAATCTAAAAAAAAGATACTTGAATGGATGATAAAGAACAATATAAGAGACATCAGTAGTTTTGGAAAAATAACTAACCTTTATTATTCTGACAAGGAAAGGTTGATGAAGGGAATTTCTTCTAACTCTATTGAAGAACTAACAGAAAAATAAAATGAAATTTCATATACCCTTTACATTTTCAGAAATTGATAAACTAAAAAAGAAATCCAACTTTTTCTCTTCCAGAATTATGTATAAGAAGAAATCAAAACTGGGAGACTATTTAGAATCCTCTGAAGTCGGTTTAAGCAGAGAAGAATATTTAGGGATAGTGATCCGTAGTTTCCTTATTACTTTAGTAGTATGTTATTTTGTTTTTTCAACCCTTCTTTTACTATTTAGAGTCAGTTATTTCTATATTTTCGGTGCGGGAATTGCGGTTCTTTTTAGTGCTTTTATCTTTTTTAGCCAGATGATTTATCCCAAAATATTTATTTCAAGAAAACAGAGAAACATAGAGAGAAACTTAATCCCTGCATTACAGGATATGCTTGTTCAATTAAACTCTGGAATCCCTTTATTTGATATAATGGTAAATATTTCTGCGGCAGATTATGGAGTTTTAAGTTCTGAATTTAGAAAGGCAGTTAAAAGGATAAACGCGGGAGAATCTGAATCTGAGGTTTTAAATGACTTAGGAAAGAAAAACCCTTCAATTTTCTTTAGAAGGACTCTTTGGCAAATGAGTAATGGTATGAATTCTGGGAGTGATATTTCAATTATAATAAAAGATAGTATAAATTCTTTAAACGAGGAACAACTTATCCAATTACAAACTTATGGGAATAAGCTCAACCCAATGATTGTACTTTATATGTTAATCTCAGTTATCGTCCCTTCGCTATCTGTAGCCTTTCTAACTATAATCTCTTCTTTAATAAATCTCCCAAAAAATATGATTGTCCTTATGTTCATAAGTCTTTTAATTTTTGATGTCCTAATACAAATAATTTTCCTTGGGGTAATTAAATCAAAGAAACCGAGTTTAATATGAAGTATGAAAAAAACAAGAGAATGAGAAAAAAAATCATCTTAATGACGTTAACATTTGCAATAGCGGTTAGTCTTATTTTGTTCTTTATCTATAAAAAGATTGCAGTTTCCACTATAGGATTTATTTTGACTTTAATTATAATTTATTTTTATTTTTATTTTAGTAAGTCTTTAGCAAAATCAAACAAAATAAGAAAACTTGAAAGCATTTTTCCAGATTTTCTTCAATTAATGTCAAGCAACCTCAAAGCAGGTATGACTATAGATCGGGCTATGCTTCTCAGTTCCCGCCCCGAATTTGCACCTTTAGACGCAGAGATTCTTAGCACTGGGAAAGATATTGCTACAGGAAAAGATATAGAACAATCATTTCTTGATATGTCAAAGAGAATCGATTCTCAGAAAATTCACAAGGTAATCCTCCTGATAATCTCTGGAATCAGGGCAGGGGGGGATTTGGCAGTCTTACTTGAACAGACTTCAACGAGTATGAGACAAAGAGAGCTATTAGAAAAGAAAGCCTCTTCCAACATCGCAATGTACTTTATTTTTATCTTAATTGCAGTCTCCTTTGCGGCCCCCGCTCTCTTTTCACTTTCAACAGTTTTAGTAGAGCTTATGTCAACAATATTTTCAGAGGTTCCTGCAACCCCTAGTAATCTGCCTTTTACATTATCTAAAATTAATATTTCAATTAGTTTTGTAAATTATTTTTCGGTGGTATTCATAGTAATCATTGATATTCTTGCCTGTTTAATTCTTGGATTAATAAATAAAGGTGAGGAGAAACAAGGTTTAAGATATCTCCCTTTTATATTAATAATTAGTTTAGCGGTATTCTTCATTGCAAAAGGAATAATATCTAATTTTATGGGGGGTTTATTTTAGAATTACCCCATTATCAGAAATTTCATAAGGTTTTGTTTTCCTTGAGTGGGAAGTCCCCCTCATTTTGACTACTTCTAAATATCTTTTCCTTTCATCTCCTTTCTTAATTGAGTAAAGGAAGATTATAGAATCTGATTCAAAATCTAAAACCTTGAATGAGCTCTCCTGTTCTCCTTCATGTAATTCTCTTTCATATAACAGTATGGTTGTACAATCCCATCTTCTTAAGATATTGAAGAGAGAAAGTGCGGATTCTCTTTTTTTAAGTTCATCATCAAATAAGAGTTCAAAAGAATTCATACTATCTATGACTATCCTTTTAATTTTTTTTCTTAAAACAAGACTTTCAATTATCCCCCCACCTTCTTCAAGCATTGTCTTAACTTTTTCAGGAGTGTATTCCAAGAAGAAAAAGTCTTCTTTTTTCTCAAGCTCATCTAAGTCCCATCCTAGCCCAGACATATTTCTGTAAAAGCTTTCTTTTTCTTCTTCAAAACTTATATAGAGGCAGGGTTCTTTTTTCTTAATACCTTGTATTAAAAATTGTGTTCCAAAAATACTTTTACCAGAACCCGCACCACCAACGATAAGATTTATAGAATTCTGACTAAACCCTCCTTTAATCATTTTATCTAAAGAAGGAATCCCGCTTGAAACCCTTTTTTCTTTTGAAGACTTAATTTTTTTTATATTTCTAACTTCTCTTTTTGGTTTCATAGAATCTTTAAATTATTAAAGCTTAAAAACTTAATGGAAATAAAAAATAAAAATATGGATTTATGCTACAACTTTTTGAGAAATTGTTCCTGTTGATGTTAAGTCTACAGCAATTCCTTCCTTTTGATAGATGATAGTTATGTCTCCTTTTATACTATCTCCTTCACTTAGAGTATTATTAGAGTCACAATTTATAGTTACGGTTATCGTTTCGTCAACACCAATAGCATCTGGAGAACCTGTGTATGTTCCGCAATTTGAAATTGACACACTATGAATTTCATAATCTTCTCCGCCGTTATTCTTCAAAGCCAACTGAACTCCCCCATAACTCCCATGACTTGCCATAGCATTTGCTGCAGGAATATAGAAAGGTGTGCTAACAACAGCATTACCTGTTATATATTTTCCGGGACTAAAAACCCCAAAATATGCAAGAACACCAATAGCAATAACTGCTGCAAGAATAGCCCAGCCGTAAGTCATAAGAAACTCCATTGCCGCTTGTCCTTTTCTGTTCATTTTACCTCCTTTTGATAATTTAAGCAAACACTTATTACAATGGCTACGACTTTATAAATATTTGTATTTTTTATCCTCTATTTATTCTGTTTTATCACAAGATTTTTGTAAATTTTAAAAGTTTTTTCTGCGATTATGCTCCACCCATTAACCTTTTTTACATACTTCTCTGCATTTTTAGAAAACTTTTCTCTCAAATTTTTATCTTTTAAAAGTTTTATAACAGATTTATAAAATTCCTTTCTGTTTTTAACGGCAATTCCTGCCTGACTATTCCTAATCTCCGCACCCATACCTTCGATATCCGTTGCTATTATAGGCACGCCCACAGAAAGACCATGGGCTAGAACTCCTGACTGGCTCTCACTTTTGTAAGGAAGAACAAGGATATCAAAACTACTCAACTTCCTATAAAATGCCATTTCACTATAATCCCTAACGGATATTTCTATGTTCTTACTTACCGGGCTTTGCATTATAGATTTAAAGACTTTTTCCAGATAGAGTTTAGTTTCTTCTACCGACTCAGGTTTTAATTCAAGAGAAAGTTTTGCGTTGGGAACTTCTTTTATGACTTTTGGCCACTGGCCTATCAATGTACGATAACCTTTTCTATCACTTGCAAGACCTGCTGAGCCCACAACTAAATCAGTTAACTCGTAGCCGTAACCTTTTTTTGCCTCAATTTTATTTATCTTTATATCTTCTCTTGAACCGTGAGGCAAGACGAAAACGTTTTTCGGCTTCCAACCAATATTCTCGGGAAGAGCTTTCTTTTGATAATCCTCGTGAAGAATTCCTGCTGAGAGTACCTTAAGACTATTACTCACAAACCTTGCGAAATGTTCATTTAGCTTTTTATAGACGCTATGATAGGTCATCACTACCGGGATTCCAATTCTCCGTATCATCTTGATTAACTCTATAACTCTTGCGTTGTGGTCAGAATAAGTTTCGTAAAGCCCGTACTCATGCTGTATATGGACAATGTCGGGTCTTTCTTTTTCAATTACTCTAAATACATCATACTGCCAACCCCCATTTTTAACGTTTATTACAGGGTAATCAGCTTGTTTAGCGTCGGTATGAGCAAGAATTTTTATTGAGAAATCCATTCCTGATTTTGCCGCATAATTTTTCAGTGCAGAGATATAATGTTGCGAATAATAAGCTATGCCACAAGAACGCGGAAGATAACTAGAAATCCATATCACCCGTACCATACATTTATTTGAATAATTTATTTTATATATCTTTTGGTGGTTCTCTTCTTCTTTTTTCCTCTTCCATAAATAGCCTGGCTAAAAGATAAGAGACTGTTGACTCTGTCCCCTGATTTAAATTAACGGAGGTTTCTGAAAGACCGTCATAACAACCCCCCGTATTTTCATCATACATTACCTGTCTTAAATGATTCTTTCCCAAGAACCAATTAAAACTCAATACGGCTCTTTTATAGTAATGCTCCTCTTTTGTGACCAGATAAGCTACAAGATAAGTTTGGGTAAGATATGAGGCATCAATTGGTTGTTGGTCAAAATACGCCCTTTCTCCATTTCTATTAAACCATCCGTTTTGTCCTATAAGAAAAAGACCTCCATTTTTAAAGAGAATTTCTGTTAAAAAATTTAAAGTTTTCGTCGCAACAATCAGATATTTTTCATCACGAGTCACTTTATATGCTAAAAATAAAGATTCGGGAATTTTTGAGTTTGCATAAGTTAAATAATTTTCTATCCACTGCCAATCTTTTGAAGAATTATGGTGATAGAATTCTAATAAGATGTCTGAAAGTTTTTTTATTTGATTCAGATATTTTTGATGGGGATATTTTTCATAATAATAACATAAACCAATTATAGAAAACGCTAATGCCCGAGGAGATTTAAGTATTTTAATTATATCAAATGATTTGTTAAAAATCTTTCTTGACCTTTGAACCATCTCAGGAATGTCGGACTGATTAACTACAAATCCCAAAGCCCATAATGCTCTTCCAAAAGCATCTTCACTTGTCTTAATCTTTTTATTTTGAAGGAAATCGTTAAATTTACCATTTTCCATCTGCATTCTTTCAATAAAATTAAGATAAATTTCAGACAATTTTAGCGACAGCGGATCTTCAAAAAGTTTGTGATGCAACGAGGCGGCTATCAATGCCCTTGCATTATCATCCAAAGTATAACCGGATTCATAATCTGGATTTGAAAACTTGGAAAACTGAAGGATTCCAAAATCAGTTGTAGACCTGTGAAGATGGCTTAGTTTTACTGAAGGGTACTTTTCAGTCACATCTTCTCTTAGTTTTATGATACTATTAAATATATCAAGATATTTAGCTGAAACATTCAGCCAGGTCATCTGCCTCGTGAAAGAATACGCACTTTTTTCTATCTCTGAACGAAGCTCATTATTAGAGAGTATCTTGTCTATTTCTTCAGCGTAAGATTTTGAGTCTTTAAGTTTAACTAAAATTCCTCTTCCGTTCTCAAGAATTTCTTCGGCATAAATGCTTGGTGTTGAGATTACACATCTCCCACAACCCATTGCATAAGACAAGGTTCCGCTAACAATCTGATTCCTTTCAAGGTTTGTACATAAATAGATATCAGAAGCCAAAAGATAGTCTATTATCTCTTTTATGCCTAAATATTTATTATAAAATTTTACATTCTTGGTTAGACCAAGCTCCTTGACCCGTTTCATTAATTCCTGTCTGTAAGACTCCCCTTCCCTACCCCTCACTACTGGGTGGGTCTCTCCTATGATGATATATAAAAGATTTGGATATTTTTTTACAAGTTCTGGCATCGCCTCAATCATATATTCTATTCCTTTTCCTCGGCTTAATAGACCAAACGTTGAAATAACTATGTTCTTTTGAAGATTTAGTTTTTCCTTAAAAAACTCCTGGCTGCTGTACCTAACATTCGGTATTCCGTGATAAACGACGTGAATTTTTTCTTTTTCTATTCCGTAATCATTATGTAGAATTTCTATTGCGCTTTTAGCCATAACAATAATCGCCGAAACTTTTGATGCAATCTGCCTGACGATTTTTTTCCTTTGAGGGTCTGGGTTTGGCAAGACACTATGAAAAGTAATTGCGACGGGTTTGTTTAACTTTTCTAAGAAAGGAATCAGATAGCTCCCGTAGTTTCCGCCAAATATTCCAAACTCGTGCTGAATGCAGACCATTTTTATTTCTTCAGTTTCGTTAATCTTTCTTGCCGTATTAATAAAATCTTCTATGTCCTCTTTGTTAACTTGAAAAATAACTTTTTTTCTGTTGTAATTATAGATTCCTTCTTCGTCGTTTATTGCTGCGACCTCTGAACGAAGCTTAGGGTTAAATCTTTTGTTCATAGAGGTGATAAGATCTTCTGTAAACGTCGCTATCCCACATTCTCGAGGAGGAAAGTTGCCAAAAAAACAGACTTTTGATTTAATTTCTTCACCTTTGTTTCTCATCTTATCATGATTATTTAGACGCACAGATATTTATAAGCTTGTTGCTTTTTGAATGGAGGGTTGTTATTCTATTTAACTGACAAGGCTTTTCAATCATAAGATTTATAAATTGATTTTTTCTGTTAAAAATATGTTCTATGAAGTTTTAGTTACAGACCATGTGAGAGTAGAACCAAATAAATTTGGGATGGATACCGGCGAGGCTGTCAGAATGCAATTAGAGGAATCTTACTCTGGTTTTCAGGACAAAGATATGGGGATTGTCGTTGCCGTTTTAGATGTTTTAGAGGTCAAAGAAGGGATAATTATCCCGGGGGACGGAGCGGCATATTATGAGTCTACTTTTAGGTTAATTGTTTTCAAGCCTGAACTTCAGGAGATTGTTTATGGTGTTGTTGACGAAATCACAAATTTTGGGGCATTTATCAATTTAGGTGTTATGCGGGGGATGATTCATATTTCGCAGACTATGGATGATTTTGTTTCGTTTTCTGAAAGTTTGGTTCTTACAGGGAAGGAAAGTGGTCGGACTCTTGTTCAAGGAGATAAATGTATTGCGAGAATTGTTGCGATTTCATACAAAGGCGAAGAACCTAAGGTTGGTTTAACAATGAGACAGCCCGGACTTGGAAAGATTGAGTGGGTAAAAGCAGATAAAGAAAAAGCAGATAAAAAGGCGAAACAAGAGGAAGCAAAAGAGAAGAAGGAAGCCAAGAAAGGAGGAAAGAAAAAATAAATGGTGAAAGAAAAAGCGTGTTTAAACTGTAAGAAAATTTATGTTGGGGATAGGTGTCCGAACTGCGATGAAACTCCTGCAAGCGACTCTTTTAAAGGGAAGGTTTATGTTTTTAATTCTAAAGAGTCCGAACTTGCACATAATATGAAAATTAAAAGCGATGGGGAATTCGCG
Source organism: Candidatus Pacearchaeota archaeon (assembly GCA_041649755.1). Lineage (GTDB taxonomy): Archaea > Nanobdellota > Nanobdellia > Pacearchaeales > GW2011-AR1 > JAGVXH01. The sequence goes on from JBAZMK010000001.1 coordinate 181,588, forward strand.
ATAAAGGTAAAATAATAAAAAATGGAATCAAAAATTCTATCTCAGAAGAAGAATCCTTTTCTTAAGAGGGAAGAGATTGTTGTCCAGATAACAGACGATGTTACGCCGAGCAAAGAAAAAGTTGTTGAATTGATTGGAAAGGAAAAAGACACCACTATTGTCAGAAAGATTAGTGCTGGTTTTGGAAATAATCTCTTTGTAGCAGAAGTTCTTGTCTATGACAGTAAAGATTTAAGGGATAAAATTGAGATAATTCCTAAGAAAGTCAAGAAAAAAATGGAGGAGGAACGAAGGGCACGGGAGGCAGAAGAAGCGAAGAAAAAAGCAGAAGAGGAAGCTAAACTGGTGGAAGCAAAGAAGGAAGAGGTTAAAGAATAATGGCAATAAAATCAAAGATTAAAGGTAAAAAAAAGCATAAAAACAAGCCTATTTCAAAAAAATATTCAAAATACAAAGTTGAGGGTAATAAGATTGTAAGCAAAGAGAGGAGCTGTCCAAGATGCGGTCCGGGAATCTTCTTAGCGAAAGGAAAAGGAAGGCTTTATTGCGGGCGATGCCACTTTACCGAATTTGAAAAGAAGGAAAAGAAAGAATAAAGATGCCTAATCAATCACAACAAAGTTTATTAATTTGAAGTCTTGAAGGTCTTGCATGGGTAAAAATGATAATCAAAATATTGTAATAGGAACTTCTTACCAAACTATACAGGGCTCGGGTAGGGAAAATCATTAGGGGATTTTTGCGGGATCAAAGATGATTGGAGACACAAGTGGAGCAAAAAGAATGGTGTCTCCGTTAGAGGCCTGTGAGTATTTAAGTGATGAAGCTCTAAAGAGGAGAGGTTTAGATAAAATTGCCATTATGACTCATGCAGAAGAAGTAAGGCAAAGAATTTTAAGATTAGAAGAAGGAAAAAGTCAGGCAAAAAATGCCGAAGAAAGGGCCGACTATGAAAGTAAAATAAAAAAAATAAAAAATAGTTACGATGAAGAACAAAGAAATAGGAGTATAGAATTAAATACAGGTTTAATTACTGCACTTAATATAAAAGAATACTTAGGTTTAACTGGGATAAAAACGACAGAAGGATTTGTATCTTATAGCCCTGCAACACTAGAAAGGTTCAGTAGATTCACAATGAAACCAATCAATTAGTATGGAGAATTTTTGTAATGGTTTATTCCATCAATCGTAAGACAACCAAGGTTTTCTTAACGTTCAACTTTCCTTCAAAGTAGTCCGTTGCACTTGGCATCTTTCAATGCCTTAAATTATTTATCTTAGGTCTTATATGTAAACCCTAGGAGATACGATAAAGCGTTCAAAAAGATGCCTTATCGCTCTCTCCCGGGGAAAAAGAGGTGATAATATAACTAGGAAGTAGCAGTTTTTAAATCTTTCGGTTGTTGTAATTTTCCAGTGACATATTGAACGAAGGAACATTTATTAAATAATTGGATATTGAGTGTTATGGATAAAAAAAGCGAGAAAATTGACCAGAACCAGTTTTTTGACATCATAACTGGGGACGAACTCAGCTGGCAGACTATAATCTATGAACTTATAAAGACTGAGCAACTTGACCCTTGGGATATAGATATAGGGGTTTTGGCAGATAAGTATGTTGAGACTATTCAACAACTTGAAGAGGCTGATTTTTTTATATCTTCAAAGGTTCTACTTGCGTGTGCTCTCCTTTTGAGGCTTAAATCAGAGGTTCTTGCTAACTCTTATATTCAAGATTTAGACCGAGAACTTTACGGAAGGACTGATGAGAAAAGATATGAGATTGAAAAGATTGAGATTGATGAAGGGGAACTCCCCCTTCTTGTTCCGCGAACGCCTATGACTCGTCATAAAAAAGTCACGCTTAAAGAGCTTATGAATGCACTAAATCAGGCAATTGAAACAGAAAATAGACGAATAAAAAGAGAGATAAAGGGGAAGCAGACTGAGAAAGCGATCATAACTGTAATGCCTAAAAGCAACCATATTCCTTTGAAAATTAGGATAAAGAACATTTTTGGAGTTATAAGCGGGCATATACAGAAAGGCAACAAACACATTCAGTTTTCTTATCTAGCGCCTTCAAGAGAAGAGAAATTGGCTTCTTTCGTTCCTATTCTTCACCTTTCAAATGACGGAAAAGTTTATTTAAAGCAGGAAAAGCACTTTGAAGATATTCATATTTCGTTTGAAAAGATAAAAGAAGAGGTTGAAGAAATGGAAAGAGAGTTGGGGTTATTAGGAGAAGATGAAATTGAAGAAGAAAATCCTAATGATGAGGAAAATTGGGAGAGTTTAGAAGAGGAAGATTAAGCACAGGGATTACTGGCTTCCATTAAAACATTATTTAAATAGAGTTTTTGATCTAAATCTAACTGAAGACCCATACTTTCTTGTAAAATTGCCACAATTTTACAAGACTCTGCAGTAGAAGTCCCCCGAGTTTCAATCAGTTTTTCTAGTTCTGAGGGATCTAGTTCATTATGGCGCATATTAGAGTAGAATTGAGAAAAAGCATTGCTAATAAATTCTTCCCTTTCAAGAGGAGTCAACCTACCCAAACTAGCATACCTGTGTATAGCATCTAAGGATAAAGCTAAGCCTTCGAGAAATTGTTGCTGTTCAGAAGTACTTAAAGAAGCCATTCTTTCTTCTACCACCATATAAATCCTTTTAAACAAAGAGTTTGTAATCCTTTAATGACTAGAGAATCTCTTAGAAATGGTTTAGAAGGATTTATATGGTTGGGTAGATTATTTTGTTATACTACCCTCGCTTAAAGTTTCTTCTTCTCCACTTTTCATATCTTTAACCTTATATTTTTTCTTTTCAACTTCTTCTTTTCCCACAAAAATTACTTTCTCAATGTCTTTTGCATTTGCATACTCTACCGCTTTGCTTGGTGTTTTGTCCAAAATTAAAATTGTCTTTTTACCAGAATCTCTTAATTTTCCAGAGAGTTTTATCGCTTCTTCATCCTGTCCGATGGAGATTACCTGATAATCTATTTTACCTGCCTGAACTTCTGAGAGTAAAAAAATCGGTTCAAGCCCGAAAGAAATTCCTGTTGATTGAGTTTCATCAACTAAATAACTCCCACCACCAGCTAAAGAAACATTAAGTTTTTCTGACCATATTTCAAAAACCGAGCCGTTATAGTAAGAAAGCCCTCTTGCTAAGAATGGCTTGAATTCTACTTCTACGTTATAATTTTTACAGTAATCTTTTAATTTTTCTATTTCTTTGTAAAACCCGTATTTACTGAATTTCTCTTCGTCTTGTTCAAACAATCTGACCAATTTTTCAGCGTTGTAATTTTTGAGATTATCAGCTACTTCTTTTTTTGAAAGTTTGTCTAATTTGTCTAGTTCTTTGATTACTGACTCTCTATCTTTTTCTTTTATGTTTTCTGAAACGAGGATTTCGTTTAGTAGTTTTCTGTTGTTTATGTAAATTTTTACGGAAATTCCTAGTTCGCTAAATACTTTTTTTGCTATCGCCAAAATTTCTGCTTCGTCTTTGATTGAACTTCCGACTATATCTGCGTCACACTGAATGAATTGCCTAAGTCTGCCTTTTCTTATTGGTTCATCTCTGAAAACATAGCCTATTTGGTATCTTTTGTAAGGGAGTTTCTGATTTTTCGCGATTCTTTTTAACTGAAATGTAAATTCGTATCTTAAAGCGAGTTTCCTCTTTCCCCTATCTTGAAGAGTAAAAATGTCCCTAACGGCTTCGTCAGAGAAGTTTTTGCCTCTGACAAATTCTTCGTTTTCAATTATCGGAGTTTCAGCGGATTCAAAACCATAGAGTTCAAACTGCCTTTTTACTTCTTCTATTATTCTTTCCCGTTTGTTTGATTCCTCACCAATAAAGTCAGAGAAACCTTTTGCTGTCTTTGTATCCATAAAAGAACTAATAAAACGGGGTTTATATTGTTTTTTACAATAAGAATTTTAAGAGTTCGTAAACTAGGAAAGCTGGCCAGACGATTGCCTTTAGAACTCCGAGAACACCTACCCAGAAAGTCGGGGCATGGGAAATGTAATAGATTAATGCTCCGAGAAATCCTAAGCCGTATAGTGCCCCTCCGCATCCGCAAGGATTATAACATTTTACTTGAGTAACCTTCCTTTTTATCATATTTTATTTAAGTTTGCGGAGTTTAAAAATGTATTGTATGGTCCCACCAAGAATCGAACTTGGGCTTTCTCGGTGTAAACGAGATGTTCTACCATTAGACTATGGGACCTAATAATTATAAAAAATGAATGCTTTTAAAGATTACTTTTGATATAAAAGAATTACCTAATTTTTAATTAATTTTCCTTCTCTAAAAACTTTTGACTTAGGAACTACAAGTTCTTTTAATTTTTGAATCGCTCTCTCTGCATTATATTGCTGGGCGAAGCCTATTCCTGCATTTAAAACAATAATAGCTCCTATTACAAGAATGTCTAAAAGGTGCTCCCCAGTATCGTTAGATTTGTCAATAAAAAAAGTATAATTATAGTGGCCAATAAAACATAGATTAGGGGGGAATTAATCTGATTGAAAAAAATCTTAAATATTCCTTCTTTTTTCCTTTCTTTTATTTGATTGTTTCCATAAATTTTAATTCTTTTTTCAACCTCTTTTTTAGACAATTTCAGAAGCCTTCAATTCACTAAATATTTCCCTTTCTTTTTTTCTATACCAATCTTTTTGGACAATGGTAGGTTTTTATTTAATGTTTTTAATCCTTTTAAATCTTTAATTACTCTATTCTTTGTATATGGGGTTTAAAATTAAAAAGAAGCAAACCTATCAAAAACATTTAAATAAACTAAAAATAGGTAGTTTTATGGATGAACATAAAGAACCTGAAAAGGATTCTGTTGAAAAAAATTTGTCTGCAGATTACGTGCCTGAGTCAAAAATTAAAGGTTTAAATTTAGCGAGTTCGCCAGATAAAGAATTCAAGAAACAGATAGAAAAAACACAGAAAGAAATTGACAATTTTAAGGAGTCTGTTACAAAGAAGTTCAGTTTTATAGAATCTATTGGGATTTTGCCTGGGCAAGCATCAAAGAAAATTGAAGAGGAATATGAAGTTAACGAAGAGGATGCTAAAAAAGAACTTATTCATATCATGGTTGTAATCCCTGAAAAGCAATTTAAAAACATAGGTCCGACAAGGATTGATTTAATAAATATTGCTAAAAAGATTAATGAGAAATTTTGGATTCATGTGATTACTCCTGTTGATTACTGGAATCTTGGACTTGACTCTAAATTTGATATTATGGAAGCTATCGCAATGTGTATGCCCGTTCTGGATAAGGGTTTTCTGAGTGCTATACGTGTTGCACAAATACACAAATCTCTTGTTTTAAAAAAGTTTGAAAAATACATAAATTGTTACGCTATCTATGGTTCTATTACTCGGGACGAGACAAAATCGTCAAGTGATGTAGATGTTGGTATTATCATTGATGATACGGATGTCAAGAGAATGCCCAGAATAGAGTTAAAAGAGAAACTTAGGGGGATTATTTATTCTTATATTCAGGAAGCGGAAGCTATTGCAGGTGCTAAAAACCGGCTTGAACCCCAGATTTGGTTGATGACTGAGTTTTGGGAAGGTGTAAAAGATGCCCACCCTGTTTTTTTCACTTTTATAAGGGACGGGATTCCTCTTTATGACCGAGGGACGTTTTTACCTTGGAAGTCTTTGCTTAGAATGGGAAAGATTAAACCAAGTCCAGAGGCAATTGATATGTTTATGTCTTCAGGGAATAAGCTTAAAGAAACCATTCAGAAAAGGATTTTTGATATTGCAACTCTTGACTTATTTTGGGGGATTTCCACACCAACTCAGGGATTGCTTATGCTTTATGGACAGGCTCCAACAACCCCAAAAGAAACGGTTAATAGATTTAGAGAGATATTTTATGAGAAAGAAAAGTTAGTTGAGAAAAGGTATGTTGATATTCTTGAGGAGATTTTAATTAAGGTCTGGAAAGCTTATGAGCATGGAAAATTAAAGCCAGGTGATATTGACGGAAAAGAACTTGATAGACTCTCAAAAGATGCTTTGGATTATATTAAGAGAATAAAACAGCTTAGAGAACAGATTGAAGAGAGAGTACAGGAGAAATCAATAGAAGAAATTTATAATAATGTTTTTGAAATGCTAAAAAATATTTTGGGCAAAAAGACGGAAGCCACTATAATAAAAGAATTTAATGACAAATTTGTCGTAAACGGCAAACTGCCCCCCAAATTTTTAGAGAATTTGAAGTATATAGCAAAAGTTAGAAAAGGAGTAGTTGTAGGAAGCAAATCTAAAAGTAAAGATAAAAAGAGAGGAAAGGAAGTTGAGGACGCAAGGAGATTTGCTTCAGAAATAATTAATACAATGATAGAGTATAATCAAAGATGTGAATTTTTATCTCTTGATAGAAAGAGGTTTTTGATAAAGGGGCGAAATATTGTTGCGGAAGTCTTTTTTCTTAAAGATACTTTTTTAGTTCAAAAGGACAAAATACAAAAAATTTTAAATGAGAAGATTGTTAACTCAAATCCAGAAGAACTACAAGAACAAATCGGTCTGGCGGGAAACAAAGAGACTAAAATTGATTTCAGGTCTTTAGAGTTGCTGAAAAAAGCTTTTGGTGAATTTGAATTAGTTTACTAATCTTCTCTTACGACATTTTTGCATTTAGTGCATTTAAAAAATTTGGATTCTGGCTCATCGCCTGCTCTCATCTGTCTAAGCCAAAAATATGCTTTTTTATTTCCACATTTTGGACAGACGTAATCTGTGATTGGATATACTTCGTTTTCTTTTTCGTCTACCACTGCAACAGGAACAGCTTCATTTATTTCTTCTTTAACTATAAGGTTTATCTTATCTTTAGAAGTATAACTACATCTAGGACAACCAAGTCTAGTTTTTTTCATAATTAAAATTGCGCCACACCTCGGACAAAATTCCATTCTTTTACCTAATATTAGTCTTATTTAAAGGTTTTGATTAAGAACAAATTCCTCTTTCGTTTACAGGTCTTGCAAACTCAAAAAATATTAATTTCATCCAGCCAATATAAGGAATTTTGAACAAAGCCTTGCCTACTATCTGCTCTTTGTATATTTCTTCTTCTACAGATAGCTGACCTGGGTTGGTAAGGTAATTGTCTCCTTTGGTGCTATAAGTATCGTTTGCTGTGATGACTCTATGAATTAGGGGGTATTTTGTTCCAGCTTCGAAAATTATCACATCGCCAATTTCAATATTTTTCACTCCAACAACAAATATTATATCTCCTTTGGAAAAACCATTCTGAAAAACCCAATTTTTTGTGTCCTTTAAGGAAATGCTATTTTCTTCGTAAATGTCATTTTCAAAGATTTTTTCAAATCCGTCCTCGTGATGATACATTGAACAACTCTCTACTATAACCAACGGCAGAGAAGTTCCTGTAATTAAAGAAAGAATAGGGAAAAAAATTACTTTTATCAGGATTACCGCTATGATTAAGTTAACAACAAGGGAAGCCCAGCTGTCCCTGCGAAGAAAGTTTAAAAATCGTTTTATGAATTCTTTAAAACTCATTATTTAATAAAAAAAATCCGGTTTATAATCTTTTAGGATTATCAAAACATTTAAATAGTATACACTTTATGTATACACATGTCGGATATATTTGAGAACCCCATTTATTGCAAGAACTGCAACAAAAGAATGGAGCTTGCGACGGTAGAAAAGAACGGTTTTCATTTAAGAGTTTTAAAATGCAATACATGTAAAAATCAAATCGTGCACCCGCAAGATTTAAAAGAATATGAAGATTTCCAAAATTTGAGGAAAAAGAACTTCAGAGTCAAACTAAGGTTCGTAGGGAATAGTTATGCTATTTCAATCCCAAGAGAAATAATTGATTTTATGAACGAACAGGAAAGGAAAATGAATGAAATGGTTAATCTAAGTTTAGAAGAATTTGGGAGGATATCACTGAACTTTTAAAATGAAAGAAGAAAATTCAAAGACAATAAAACTAAGGGTTGTTGAGTCCCTGCAAGACGATGCTTATAAAGGAATTGCCAGAATTGACCCTGTTTTTATGAGAAAACTTGGTCTTGAAAGGGGGGACATTATTTCCATAAAAGACGGGCGTGAGACTTTTTCTATTGTTGACAAAGCCTATCCTTCGGATATTGGAGAGGAAATAATCAGAATAGATGGTATTGCCAGAAAAAACGCCAAAACAAGTATCGGAGAAAAAGTTGAAGTAAAAAAAGCTAATTTAAAGGAAGCACAGAAAATTACTATAGCTCCTGCACAAAAAGGAATGGTTATTCAAGGAGACCCTGAAGGATTAAAGAGGGGACTTTTAGGGAAGCCTGTAATTAAAGGTGATTTGATTGTTATGGGAGGTTCTCAAAGAAGGAAAGACCTGATGTCAGATAGTTTTAGTGATTTTTTTGGCGAAGATTTCTCAGAGATTTTCAGCCAAATGGGTTTTGGTGTGATGCCTGGGGGGATAACACAAATAAGATTTTTAGTCACTTCTGTGACACCGAACAGACCTGTAATTATAACAGAAAACACCCAAATTACCCTTAGTTCTAAAGTGGCTGAAACATATGAAGATTCTGTTCCTTCAATTACTTATGAAGATATAGGGGGGTTAAGTGAGGAAGTAAAAAAGGTTCGGGAGTTGGTTGAACTTCCGCTGAAAAGACCAGAGATTTTCGCAAGACTGGGAATTGAACCGCCGAAAGGTGTTTTGCTTTACGGACCGCCGGGAACAGGGAAGACGCTTTTGGCGAAAGCTGTTGCAAATGAGTCAGAAGCTCATTTTATTACTATCAATGGACCTGAGATTTTTAATAAATTTTATGGGGAATCCGAAAAAAGGATAAGAGAAATATTTGAGGAGGCTGAGAAAAATTCACCTTCTATCATTTTTATTGATGAACTTGACGCCGTTGCTCCAAGCAGAGAGAGTAATATCGGTTCGGGAGAGGTTGAAAGAAGGGTTGTGTCTCAGCTTCTTACTCTAATGGACGGGCTGGAGAGCAGGGGAAAGATTATTGTTATGGCTGCGACAAACAGACCCGACTCAATTGATGCGGCACTTAGAAGGCCGGGGCGATTTGACCGAGAGATAGAAATTAATGCCCCAAGCAAAGAAGGAAGGCTTTCAATTTTGAAGATTCATACAAGAGGTATGCCTTTAACGAATGATGTTAATCTAAAAGAAATTGCCTCAAAGACTCATGGGTTTGTAGGGGCAGATTTGGCTGCACTAACAAAAGAAGCTGCAATGTCTGTTTTAAGAAGAAATCTTCATAAGTTTAATATTGAAGACGGAAAAGATATTCCTAAAGAAGTATTAGAAGATTTAAAAGTTACTAAAGATGATTTTACAGAAGCTCTTAAATTTGTTCAGCCTTCTGCAATGAGAGAAGTCCTGATTGAAACTCCAAATATAAGATGGGAAGATATTGGAGGAATAGATTCCGTTAAGAGAGATTTAAGAGAGGCAATTGAATGGCCACTTAAATATCCAGATTCTTTTAAAAGAATGGGGATAAGACCTCCTAAAGGTATTTTACTTTATGGACCGCCTGGAACGGGAAAGACGCTTTTGGCGAAAGCTGTTGCAAAGGAATCTGAAGTAAATTTCATAAAGCTGAACGGACCAGAACTTCAAAAAGAAGGAATTGTTGGGAAGGAAACTGAAAGACTTAGAAAGATGTTTAAGAGAGCAAAACAGGTTTCGCCTTCTATCATTTTTATTGATGAAATTGATAGTTTTGCAAAGAGAAGGGGGGGTTTTGGAACGATTAGTGACTCAAATGAGAGTTTGATAAATACTCTTTTAACTGAAATGGACGGACTTGAAGATTTGAAGAATATAATCGTAATTGGAGCTACAAATCGTCCAGATATTTTAGACCCTGCACTTTTGAGACCGGGAAGATTTGACCGAATTGTGTTTGTTCCGATTCCTGAAAAGGAAGAAAGATTGAAGATTTTCCAGATTCACACAAAGAATATGCCTTTAGCTAAAGAGATTAATTTGAATAAGCTGGCTGAAGAGACAGAAGGTTATACAGGGGCAGACATAGAATCCTTAGTTAGAGAGGCTGCAATACTTGCATTAAGAGAAGATATGAATTCAAAGGAGGTATTTAAGAAGCACTTTGACAAGGCAAAAGAGAAAGTCTCGCCATCTGTTTCAAAGTCTGACCAAGAGAGATATAGACAGATTGAACAGAAATACCTGCGAAGTGCAAAGGCTGCTCTTGAAACAACAAGTTATGCCGGATAAGTAAAAATAAAATGAACCCCTTCAGTGATGACCCCTTCGGAGAAGACCCTTTTGATATATTTAGGGAGTTCTTTGGAGAGAGACCATCAAGAAGATATAAGAAGCAGATTATTCAGGGAGAGGAAGAAGAAAGAGTTATTGATTTAATTGAAACGGATAAAAAAGCCTATCTTATATTTGAACTCCCTGGTTTTGAGGAAGAAGAGATTTCTATAAATGTTAGTGGAAACTTCATTGAAATAATTGCAAAGAAAAAAGATATGAATGAAGTAAAAGATTATCTTATCAATAAACTTAGTCAGGTTATAAGATATAAGAAAACTCTGCCAAATTTTGTTAATGGAAAAAAGTTCAGTTATACTCAAAGAAACGGTATTTTGGAGGTGGTATTCAGTAAAAGATGAAAAAGGAAAAATCTGAACTGGAAGTTGCAGAATCTGTGCAGGAAGATATAGATAAGGGAATAGCAAGAATACCTTCTGAGATAATGGACCTTCTGGAAATTGCCTCGGGAGAAACCATTGAAATAAAAGCAAAATCTAAACTTGTTATAAGAGCCTTGAGAAGTTTCAAAAAAGATTTAGGCAAGAAGATTATAAGAATTGACGGAACAACACGTTCAAATATAGGTGCCTCAATTGGTGATAAAATAGAAATTTCTCCTGTTAAAGTTAAACCTGCACAATCGGTAACTCTTTCTCCAATGCAGGAAGTTAAATTTTCGGACGACCCCACAGAATATTTCCACTCAAAAATCCTAAATATTCCTTTAACAGAAAAGCAAAAAATTGTCATTGATGTCTTTGGCACGAGATTAACTTATTTAGTTTCTAAGACCACCCCCAAGGAAAACTGCATAGTTACTCCATTTACTAAAATAACTGTTTCGGAGCAAGTTCAGGCAGGAAAGGCTACAGGGATTACTTATGAAGATATTGGTGGTCTGAAAAATGAGATTCAATTAATAAGGGAGATGATTGAATTGCCTATGAAACACCCTGAGGTTTTCCAAAAACTTGGTGTAGGTGCGCCAAAAGGAGTTTTATTAACTGGACCGCCGGGAACAGGGAAGACGCTTTTGGCGAAAGCTGTTGCGACTGAGACTGACTCTACTTTTTATTCTATTGCAGGTCCTGAGATAATGAGTAAGTATTATGGCGAATCTGAAAAACAAATAAGGGAAATTTTTGAAAAGGCCGAAAAAACGTCTCCTTCAATTATTTTTATTGATGAAATAGACTCTATTGCCCCTAAGAGAGGTGAAGGGGTTGACCAGACTGAAAAGAGAATTGTTGCCCAACTTCTTACTTTAATGGATGGTTTAAAATCAAGGGGGCAGGTGGTTGTTATGGCTGCAACGAACCGACCTGAAGATATTGATGAAGCGTTAAGAAGACCGGGGCGATTTGACAGAGAACTAAGAATTAATCCACCTGATGAAGAGGGTAGAAAGGAGATACTTAGGATACACACAAGAGGTATGCCTTTAGACAAAGATGTAAATTTTAATGAAATTGCTATAAAAACTATTGGTTTCACCGGGGCAGATATTGAAGTTTTATGCAAAGAAGCTGCACTTAAATCTATAAAACCTTATTTTTCAGAACTCAAGAACTTACAGGAAAAAGTTCCGACAGATATTCTTGACAAGATTAAGGTTTCAAGACAGCATTTTATTGAGTCACTCAAACAGGTTGAACCTTCAGCAATGAGGGAGGTTTTAATTAACAAACCGCATGTTTTATGGGAAGATGTTGGTGGGCTTGATGATGTTAAAGAAAAATTAAGGGAGCTTGTTGAACTTCCCCTTTTAAGACCCGATTTGTTTGAAAAGGCAGGGATAACTCCCTCTAAAGGAATCTTACTCTGCGGACCGCCGGGAACGGGAAAGACGCTTTTGGCGAAAGCTGTTGCGACAGAGGCTAATGCTAATTTTATTTCTATAAAAGGTCCTGAACTTGTTTCAAAATGGGTAGGCGAATCAGAGAAGCATATTAGGGAAATTTTTAAAAAAGCGAGACAAGTTGCTCCATCTATCATCTTTTTTGACGAATTTGACTCTATTTCAAAAGAAAGAGGGTCTTCTTTTAACGATTCAACAGAAAAGGTAGTAAATCAGCTACTTACAGAACTTGACGGCATTGAAGAACTAGAAAAAGTGATTGTAATTGCTGCTACAAACAGAAAAGACCTTATAGACTCGGCGTTGCTTAGACCTGGGAGGATTGATACAATATTAGAGCTTCCTGTTCCCGATAAAGAGACAAGAAATAAAATTTTCAGGGTTCACACAAGAAATATGCCTTTAGACAAAGATGTCAAAATTGAGGATTATATTAAAAAAACTGAGGGCTGGACTGGAGCTGATATTGCGGCATTATGTAGAGAGGCGGGAATGAACGCCATAAAGAAAGTCTATAAATCCAAAGAAAAAGCAAAGCAAGGATGGTTTATAACAAAAGAAGATTTTGAGAGTGCAATTTCCAGCGTTTCTAAATCTACTGGAAAGCCTATTCATAGTGAAAAAGAGAAAAATAAGTGATTTCTAAATATATTCAATATATATTTTGCAGTCCAATCTTCTTTATAAATAAGTGAATTTTGAGAAATTGATGAAAGGCGGACTTGGGGTTTTAGAAGGGATTTTGGGTTCTCTTGATGAAGCAGAACATCATAAGAGGGATACCCGCCGAGAAATAGTCCGAGGTTCCGATGTAAGGGTGAGGAAAGTTATGCGTGTTGGCAATGTTTTAGCAGTTCAAGAAATTTCTCTTTCTGGAACTAAAATACGCCCAGAAGACCTAAAAGGTGAAAAAATAGAAAATCCTATTTTTAGTAGAAGCTACTTTAGAAGTCCAGATAATATCTCTCACCTTTATGAATTATTTGAAATAGGACCTTATGACAAAGATTTGGTCTTAGATTACAATAGGGCGGCAAATTCTATTTTCAGGGTCTCCACTACTTTTGATTCAGTTTGTAGAGATTTAGACCATAGCTTTACTGAACAACTAAAACCAGTAATAAGCTATGCTATTATCACTCCCATTATGAGTCTTCAATTTCCTTCTTACGCAGGAATAAGAAGTGGTCACTGCGGATACACAACCCCTACAGATGGAACTATGGTTGTTACGAATCCTTTTAAGATAAAATTTCCTACCGATAATTACATAGAGATGTTTTCTAATACTACTAGCAATGAAAGTGCTAATCCCTTACCTGATTTGATAAGCGATTGTAATCTGTCAGAAAGAGTTATTAAAGTCGTTGATGAAAGCCCAGAATTTCATTCTTTAACCCAACATTTTGTAGATTTAAGTAAGAAAATTGATGAAGTAAGACAAGAAGAACATAGAAAAGAAATTCGGTTATGATTACTTTGTGGTGCAAATGACTTTTTCTCCGTTAACAACAAAAGTGTGTTCAAACTGGCTTACCGGCGACTTGCTTTTTTCAATCAGTAGAGGATATTGATAGAGTATACCTGACTTGATTAAGTTAGAAATGGTGAATTTAAGTTTTGTAAAACCTTCCTTTTCAAGCCACCTAAGACAGAAGGGGTGGGTTTTGTATTTTTCTTTTATAAAATTAAGAAGCTCTCTTGATTCTCTGTCTCTTACAGGCCTGTCAGAATGCAGGACGTAGATTCCTCCTTCCTTGCCTTCATAAATGTCTCCTACGCCGGAAGTTACAAAAGGCTCTATCGCAAAAGCCATATTATAGATTTTTGTTTTGTTCTCGTTTCTGTAATTTGAAAACGTCAAACCGGCGTGAATAGTGTCTCTGCCTAACTCATGACCTGACAGACTTTTAATTATAGAGAAATCAGTTCCTTCTTTTTGATTAAACTCTTCTAAGACTTCAAAGACTTTTTCGCCGACTTCGTGAACTTCAAAACCCGACTTTATAATTTTCTCAATCTCTCTAAGAATTTTCTCGTTTAGTTCAATCATTTTTTCAAACTTTTTATCCTCTGTTAAGTCTATTGAAAATGCGGTGTCGGCGATATATCCATTTATACAAACACCTAAATCAACTTTCAAAATTCCCTGTGCAATAGTTTCATCTCCGATTTCAGGAGTGTAATGTGCGGCGATTTCGTTTAAGGACAAATTGACTGGGAAAGCAGGCTCTCCTCCAAGTTCTTCAATTTTTCTGTCTACTTCAAGGGCAATGTCAATAAGTTTCATTTTTGGTTTGGCAAATTTTCTGATATGGCTACACACTTCACTGGCGATTTTTCCTGCCTTGATATAATCTTTTATAATCTCTTTATCCATATTTTTTTAATAATTTTTAACTATATAAATGTTTAAAACAGCTTAAAACACTAAGATTTATGTTTAACGGGAAAGCTAAGAGAATTAGAGAACTTGAAGCTCTTGTCGAGCATTTAAAAAAAGAGAAAAGACAAAGGTGTAGTACTTTAAGAAATTCTATATGTGGGATTTCCCAACAACAAGTAAACTATCTCTGCGGTCTTATCCCTGATGAAAATTACTTATTTGTAGACCGCCAGGGGATAATTATGGGTTACACTTCTTCTCTTGCATCTTCTTTAGGTATACGCAGGAACATTGAGGGGCAGGATTACTTGTCTCTTCTTGAAGTTCAGGACGGAGACACTAGAAGAAGATTAAAAAGATACTTTTCCACGGATGAACCATTAGAAGTCAGGTATACTACAAATATTAAAGGAAAAGAAAGAGAGATTGTAATTTGCAAAAAGAAACCCTGCTATCTTTATATAGACCTTACAAGTTTTGGTGGAAGAGAAAATGCTAAAGTTATTGCTTATGTTCCGATAATGGTTGAGATTCCAGGGTTTTTCTCAAGAAGACACTCTAAAAGATTACCTGATTTATCAAAAGATATAATCCCCCCCAGCAATCCTTCAATGAAAATAATTTATGCAGACTTAGTGAAGGAGGGTTGGACAGCAAAAAGAATTTTAGAATTTCGAGGGGGAGATGAAGGATTAATAAGAGAGTGGAAAAAATTAAATCACCCTAAATCTCCATAACTTTTCTTCTACGTTCTTTAGGTAAAAAATTGTAGATTATTCCATTACTTATCTTTCCAGTACCGACAAAGTCTTTTTCATCAAAAGATTTTACTGCATAAAAGCCCTTTGATTCTGAAAAATCTTTTTTCTGAATTTCGTTTAATTCTATATTTTTACCTTTAAACCAATCTGACTCCTGCTCTTCGGTCAAAACAAAAATCTTTTCTTTTATCTGATCTTTCCAAATATGAAGTCCGTCTAAACTCAGCCTAAATTCTTCTTTGGAATTTTTAGAAATTTCTTTTCCAACATAAAGACCAACTCTTTCAATCGAAAGTATTCTCCATAATTCCATAATTTCATTAACGGATAAGCTTCCTGAGTAAGCACAGATTCTTTCATTTCCACTCCTTAATAAAAGCTGAGGAATTTTTTTTATTCCAAAGTATTCAAAATGGGGAAGTAATTTCTTCTTTTTTGCCTTGTCAAATATTTGTAGTTTCATTTTCTCCTAATTTTTTTATTTTACACAAGAAAAAGCCGTCAGTATTGTTGTCCTGAGGATAAATTCTTGCGCATTTTTTTAATTCGTCTGAAAGTTTTTCTCCTTCCCAAACAATTATTCCTTCCCTAAATTTGAGGGGTAAATTAATTTTCTCAATTTTTACATTATGATTTTTTATCAAAGAATTAATTATCATTTCATCTTCTTCAGGCGCCAGAGTACAGGTTGAGTAGACCATTTCTCCGCCTTCCTTTAGAATTTTTATCGCCGAGTTAATTAAGCTTCTTTGAGTTTTTGCTATTTTTTTTATCATATTTTCGTTCCACATTTGAAATGTCTTTGGACTCTTTCTTAATGTACCTTCGCCAGAACAAGGGGCATCAAGGAGAATTTTATCAAATCTAATTTTAGACTTTTTTAATATTTTTTCACAAAAGGCTGTGCCTTCTTTTCTCGTCACGATTGTATTCATAACACCACATCTTTCAAGGTTTGAGTTAAGTATACTTAACCTTCCCATACTCACTTCGTTGGCTATAATAGAACCTGAATTTCCCATCATTGCAGACATTTGAGTTGTTTTACTCCCGGGGCTCGCACACAAGTCTAAAATTACTTCTCCTGGTTTCGGATCTAAAACAATAACGGGCATCATTGAAGAGACTTCCTGAACATAATAATAGCCGAGAAGGTGTTCTCTGGAATTCCCTAATTCACCTGGTTTATTTCCTTCTACGACCATTATTTCAGGAAAATTATTAAAAGGCTGTTTGACTACCCATCCATAATTTTTTAATCTATTTAAAAGTTCATTCGGAGTTATTTTCAGCGTGTTGCACCTAATATAGTTCGGTGTTGGCGTGTAACTTATTTCAAAAAACTTTTTAGCTTCACTCTCTCCAATAAGTTCGGTCATTCTTTTAATAAAAAGTTCCTTTGGAGGGAATTTTTCCTTTAGATATGCTGAATAGTCTTTTTGCATAAAATAGAAAAGTGTAGCCCTTTTTATAGCTTATTAGAATAACTTTTTCTGACTTTCTCCCTGCGAGATTTCTTTCACGTCTACGCCAAAGACTTCAAAGATGTTTTCAACTGAAGGGATTATCTGGTTGTTAAGATAGTAGTCTATGTCATAATCTGCTTTCTCGTCTGGCAAGAAAACTTTGTCGCCGACCCTTTTTCCTCTACCTTTATTTTCTCCTATAAAATATTCTATTAACATTCCTTCGCTCACAGGGATTTCTTTTTCTTTCATCTTTTTGGCTGCAATAACGTGCGGACCTTCTGAAACATATTCTCCGATAGGTCTTCTAAGTTGGGTTCTTATCATTAAATCTTTTAAATCTACTTCTCTTTTTTTGATTTTCTCTACGACTTCTTTAAAAATTTTTGAAGCTTCTTTTTCGCTGCCTTTTTTTAGAATTGATTTTAAAACATCGTTTTGTAAATTTCTTGTGAGTCTGCACCAGTCTCTTCTTACAGTTTCAAAACCTCTTATTTTTAAATTTCCTTTTTCGTCAATCAGCGCGTATTTTTTCTTTGCTCCTTCTTTCGCGGTTCTTTTCGCGACGAAAAGCCCCCTGTCATAAAAGCCTTCAAGGTCAAGTTCCATAATCCCTGGGAGTTCAGAGTTTATCCTCTTTAGTAGTTCTTTGGTGTGTTTCTTTGTCTTTCCATTCAACTGAAAACCTACCGAATCGGTATCTGAGAAAATGACATTGTAGCCTTCGTCTTTCATTCTCTGAATTGATTTTTTTGAAAAATCTCTGACGAAAGCGAGAGTTGAGGCTGCTGCTTCACGGCAATAATATCGTGCACCAAAAAAACCAAGATACCCGTATGAAGCATTAGCCAAAAGTTTGTAGGCATTACTTCTTGCCTTAAGAAGATTAGACCTGTCTTTTATATACTCTTTTTTATATTTTTTCCTTAATTCAACGATTTCCTCAAGAAGTTCTGAGAAAAAGCCTTTTTCCTTTGAGAAATAGAATACGCTTTTTTTACCGTCAAACAAGAATTCTGGGGTTTTGTAAGATTCTTTTCCTTCTCTTTCCAGAAATGTTGATTTTGATAGATTAAATGAAACTATAATTGAAGCGTGCATACTGGTGAAGTCAAATACACACATATCTTCGTAAAGTCCCGGAACAGGCTGTAAAACATACGCACCCTCATATTTCCCCAATGCTTTTCTTTTGTGTATATCTTCGTATACCGGGCGTTTTTCTGCAATTTCGTTGAATCTTTCAAGATTGTGAAGAATATAATTCTCAACATGACTTGACATTCTGTCCCGCGTTATATCAAACAAAGGCTCTTTGATTATGTGGCTCATAGCAAAAATGTCTGCCCAAAGTTTTTCCGCCAAAAGATAGGTAAGTTTAGAATCCTGAAGATTATACTCAAAAAAGTCTTTCCAATCAGTCGCACTCATAGAGGATAATTTTTCAAAGCTGAAATTTTTTTTATTTTCTCCTATAAGCTCTCCGGCAACTTCATTAAGTGAGAGGGTTTCAGACTGTAAATACTGAGAGTAAACTGCAGATATAAAACGGAACAAATCTAAGTGAACGAGCCCCGAAATCTTCCCCGAGCGTATTATTCCTTTGGAGAAAACAGGCTCTGTTCCGTCAAGACCAAGTGAAAGCCGAATTTTATTTTTAACACACACTTGTTTGAGGTAAGGCAAGTCAAAGCCGTCAGAGAAGTAGCCTGTCAAAATATCTGGTTCGTATTCTTTTACTAACTTTATGAAACCTTCTATCATTTCTTTTTCATTTCTGAAAAAATCTACATAATTCTGACATTCGGTGCATTTTTTCCAAGTTAAAACTTTTTTTATGCCTGAGCCAAAAACAGAAATCATTAAAATATCACCCTTACCTATTTCTGTATCGTCAGTTTCTATGTCAAAAGCAAGGATTTTAGGTTTAAATTCGTTTTTAGTTTTCATTTCTGAAAAATTTTCCGCACGAACAAAAATCTTCATGTCCAGAGAGTTTACAATTCCTCCGAAGTCTTTTTCTCCTAATAAACTTCCTTCTAAGGTATACCATTTGAGAGGCTCAACTTTTTTCTCTTTTATATATTTTGTAATAATCGGAATGTCATATTCCCTTCTGAACTCTATTTCTTTCATATCTCCGATTTCCGAAGCTATGTCGTGAGCGTCTTTATGGTTTGTGACAAAAACTCTTATTGCCTTTACTTTTCTTCCCAAGAATTTTTTATCGTGAACTTCTGTTTTTAAGACCCTTGTAGTTCTCCCCGCTTTCTTTACTTCCACTTTTTGTATGTGCTGAGCTACAAAAGGCGCCTTGTCTTCGTACTCTTTTTTTAGGATAACCCAAAAATCTGGTTCGTAGGAATCTATTACACAAATTCTCTCTCCTTTTGAAGTTCTTCCGATTAGTCTTATAAAGTTTTTGCCTTCAAAATCAAAGTAGTCGTAATCAACGGGGATAAATTCTAACCTCATAGTCAGAGTAAGAAAAGGAGATTTATATTACTTTTGAAATTGGGAAAAGTTTAAAAGTGAATTATTTACTTAGTTTTATGGAAAAGGATTATTATTTTGTCCGACTACCCTCATTTGAAAGACCTCCTGCAGAGTACAATGGGAAAGTTAGAAAAGTGTTTTCGGTGCGAGCAAGAAGTAAGAGAGAAGCCGTTAGAAATGTTGTCGTAAGAGAATTTGAAAATTCTTACAAAATCATTTTTGACTTTCTTGAGGGGTTTGATATTTCTTCATGTGCTGTTAGGGCGAAAAGTTTATTGGATTCTATCTCTCCATTTGATGAACGAGGAAGAAAATCGGGAAGTGGTTTAAATTCAATGGTTTACTTTTTGGCGGGAGAGCTGGGAAGTTGTTTTGGTTTAAAACCTGAATTTATGATTCCTTATGCTGAAGAATATTTGGCTACCTTACCTAACCAATAATCTTATTAATTTCAATAACGTTTATGTTCTATGGGGGTTCAGATTTCAGAGATAATACCTAAGAAAGATATTTCGATAGAGGATTTGAAGGGGAAAACGATAGCTATTGATGCAGCGAACACGCTTTACCAGTTTTTGACTACGATTAGACAGCCTGACGGGACGCCTTTGATGGATAAAAAAGGCAATGTGACTTCTCATCTTTCAGGTCTTTTTTACAGAAATATCAGTTTGTTGCAGGAAGGGATAAAGCCCGTCTACGTTTTTGACGGAAAACCTCCCGAATTGAAGCAAAAAGAGATAGAAAAAAGGAAAGAGGCAAAAAAAATTGCTGAAGGAAGGTATGAGAAGGCAAAAGAAAGAGGAGATAGTGAATTAATGAGAAAATATTCCGGGCAGTTTGTTAAAATTACGAATGAGGTTGTTTTGGAGAGTAAGGCTCTACTTGAGGCTATGGGTATACCTGTTATTCAGGCAGGAGGAGAAGGAGAGGCAGAATCTGCTGTTCTCTCACGGGAAGGAAAAGTCTGGGCGACGGCTTCTCAGGATTACGACTCTCTGCTTTACGGCGCTCCTTACTTAGTCAGAAATTTGACTCTGGCGAGAAGAAGAAAGACTTCGGCAGGGATTTATGTTGATGTAAGAATTGAGTTGATTGATTTTCAGCAGGTTTTGAACAAACTGGAAATTGACAAAGACCAATTGATTTGCCTCGCTATCCTTGTAGGAACAGACTATAACCCTGGCGGTGTGAAAGGTTTGGGACAAAAAAGAGCGCTTGAAATCGTCCAGAAGTACAAATATCCTGTGGAGATATTTAAGCACTTAGAGAATAACGAGAGGTATAATTTCATATTTGACTGGAAAGAGGTTTTCAGGCAGTTTCACGAGTATGAGTCCTCAACTAAAGGGGATATAGAATTCGGCAGAATGAACGAAAAAAAAGTTAAGGAAATTCTGCTTTCAAAGGACTTTTCTGAGGAGAGGATTGATTCTGGTCTGCAAAAGCTTAAACAGGTAGAGGAAGGCAAAAAACAGAAGGGATTGAATGAGTTTTTTTAACCAGAAAATTTATAACTTGTTAAAACATTTAATTATATGATTATTGGACTGTTACTTGGAGTGAGTTTGGCGATTTTTATGACTTCAGGGATTTTTGTAGTCAGTGGTTATTCTGGTTTGCTTAGAGAGAACTTGATTACTGGGGCAGTGGTCGGGGGCGAGACGTTGGCTTCGTATTCTTGGGTTCCTTTGATTCTCTCTTTTATCGCAATATTGTTTCTTATATCTATTTTAAGGAAAAAAATTAGAAGTTAAATATAATAAATCAGGGCTTTGCCGCTTTTTTTTGATTTTATCATCCCTATATCTACAAGACATCTTAGATAACCTAATAAAATTATTCTGTGCATTTTTGGAATAGCATTAGAGATTTCAGATTGGGTACAGGGCTCTTTCTTACTTTGTAAATAGACTAATATTTTTCTATACATATACTATATAGTATACTTTAGTTTATAAATTTTTTGGTGTGATTAATGATGTTATACTTTATAGTATACTATAAGTTAAAGAAAAAAAGCAGGAGCCACTTGAGGGTTTCCAAGTCACAAGTGGCTCCTACCAACACAAGAAAAAACGGTTTTTGGGAAAGGGGGGCTCTCCTTGAAGGAGGACGCGCAAGAGCGCGAAAGAGGAGAGTTCCCCCTATAAATATTATGATTTATGATTGCAAAGGGTCCCATTCCTACCAGCCTTAGGCTTATTTTTGTAGGGGGACCCTTGTGTGCTTGAGACCCATTGGGATGGTTACCTTAAATCATGTAACCACCCCTTGGTCAGGCTCTGGGGTTCTTCGCGAGCCGGATGATAGACAGAGTACTCGTACTGCTGAACACTGCTGACGGAGGTGAAACTGCTGTTGCCCACTTCTTCATACAATTACCTCTCCTTTCCTTGACTGACTGGTCTAACTGGTGACCTCTTTGACAACTCTGACGATTTTCTCCTTTCTTTCATAACTTTTCCTGTTCAGAAATACCTCTTTTCAGGGTATTCCAACGATTATCATTATGACCTACACACTTGCAACTAGAAAAGTCTCGCCTCTAGGGATTTCTATCTCAAGAGGTTTTTCATCGGTTTGTTTCTGGAGAGTCACTATATGACTACTGGAATGATGCACGAATTGTGCGGACGATGTAAGGCAAAGCCTGTTTATATTATTAAGAGAATTAGAGCTTTCAGCTTTAAAAGTATTTCGCTATTTAGATTACAAAGATATTTAAATGCGAATTTTTTGTGGTGTTTATGGCGCGAAAAGCAAGTGGGGGAAAGTACAAGCGAGTTGTAAAGAAGAAGCTGACGGGGAGAGCTGGGCAATCGCGTGTTGTGAAA
>JBAZMK010000002.1:0-119739 GCA_041649755.1 Candidatus Pacearchaeota archaeon
TATAGATTCAGCAACTCCGCTCAGAACAGATTGGTGACAGATTTCAACTCACGAGGAAACTTTTTGTTTCAGCTCGTGCCCTTCGGGTCTGGGAACAGCAGATTAAACAGAAAAATGTTTTCGCTTCACTCACCCTCTTTTTTCGGGACACATTTTTCCCAAATTCAAAATCAAAGATTTTGAACTCTCGAGCGTTCCGCAATTTTTCCAGCTCTGACTTCGTCGAGGGAAAAATTTCTGCACCTCGAGCCCTTCGGGTTGTTTAATCGCGATGTTCAACGAAATTTCTAATTCTCCTAAAATCTCAAGTAAAAAAATAGCTAAAATCTCTCTCAGCCATCCCCCGACCTCCCGCCCCTGTTAGGAGGTGCGCGCCAGTCCTTCGGACAATTAGTCAAAACTTTCAGTTTTGAGATTTAATAGAAATAATATTTTTTCCGCCGCCCAATGCAAAATTATTTAAATGAGTATAACTTAAAAAAATTAAGAGGTGTTAGCACCTCAAGATGCTTAATTCTTGAAAAATAAAAATGGAAGAAAACCCAAATAATCAAGAAAGAAGAGAATTGGATTTTTCTTTAATTTCAAAAGTAACCGAAAATTGTAATTTAAATTGTGGTTATTGTTATCTTGCAGAAAAAAAGAATTTAAAAATGTCTGAAGATGTAGCTGAATCTTTAATAAAATCTTTTTTAGAATTCAATAATAGTTTTGCACATTTCACCTGGATAGGCGGGGAACCTCTTTTAATGCCCGACTCTTTTTTTGAAAGGGTTATGGAATTAGAAGAAAAACATAATTATAAAAAAATTCATCTTTCTAATTCTATTCAAACAAATGGAATAGCTTTAACCCCCTCGAGATTTGATAAACTTAAAGATTTGGGGTATAAAATTGGAATAAGTTATGATGGTGCTCCAGATTTACAAGGTCAAAGAATGACAGAAGCCCAAACAAATAAATTACTTGAAAATATTGAATATGCAAAAGGCAAAGCAGGCCTTTTAGCAGTATTAACCAAAAAGACAATCGGGAGAGAAAAAGAAATATATGATTTCTTTAGAGAACACACCACTTGGGCAAAGGTTAATTTCTATTCTCCAACAGGACATGGTGCAGAAAAAGAAGAGGAATTAATGCTGAATCCGGATGAAGCATCTAAGATGATGATAAATTTATACGACCTTTGGAAAAATGACAATTCTTCATTAGAATTAAGACCTATGTTAGAAAATGTCCGTTCCTTTTTTACAGGCTTTCCAGTAGCTTGCGATTTTTCAGCTGTTTCTTGTTATAAAATTTTAGGATCAGATACAAAAGGAGACATTTATCCTTGCTCAAAAGCAATGAATTTCCCTTATTTAAAAATGGGAAATATACAAGAAGGATTAGATAATTTAGTTGGGAGTAATATTCATAGAATGCCTCTAGAAAGGTATGTTAATCTAAGGAAAAAAGGAGATAATCCTTGGTTACATTTGTCCTCCGGAGGTTGTCCAATAGAGGCATTGTCCCATAAGGGCAATTACATGGAAGCAACAACATATTCAGAAGGTGTAAGAAATACATTATTTGAAAAAATCAAGGAAGATATGCAAAATGAAAACACAAGAAAGCATCTTGAAAGAAAGGTTGGGCTTATCAAATAAAGATGAGCTTGAACTAATAAATTTTGGAAGACAAACTAGAAATCCAAATTATGTTTTGGAATTAAATGGAATTCCATCTTATTTTCTAAAAATTAATTCAGAAGGGATAAAAAAAGAGCTTAAAATGTTTGATTTTTTGGAGAAATATAAAATTTTTCCTACTTTAATGCCTATTTACCGAGATGAAAAAATAATAATTCTTCCATTTATCGAGGATTTAAGAGACGCAGAAGTAAGAGATAATTTGGGTTTTATTTTAGATTATCATAATAAATCTTTAACTTTAAGGAATGGAGAATTTGAGAATTATCAAAAGAATAAATTATTTGAAAATCATTATGTTAAAAAATTTATTGATAGATTGGATAGACATACTGATTTAGTCAGAAACTTTTGGGAAGATATTGAAGGGTTAAAAAGATTTTATGGAGAAAATCCTCAAGAAGATTTTGAAGCCTTGCCTAAGATATTGGTCCATGGAGATATTCAACATAAAAATTTACAGCAAGATTCTCAAGGAAATATTTATTTAATAGATTTTGAAGATGTTTATTTTGATTCTCCTTCGTGGGATATATCAAGACCTTTAATGGATTTAGAGTCAGAAGAGGTAAGGGATTATAAAGAAAGTTATATAGAACGAGTTGATATTCAAAATAAAGACCTATTAAGAAAGGCAATTAATAGAGACTTTGTTGTTAGAGTTATAACTGATTCAATTGGAAGACAACAAAGATTTGGAAAAGAAGAAGCAAAAAGTTATTTAGACATTTATCGTGAAAGATATACTAATAATTTGGAGGAATTGATTTATGGTGGAAAGTAAAATAAATGAACCTAAAAAATTAAAAGTTCTTTGTGTTTGTACTATGGGGTTAAATAGAAGTAAATATTTAGCAGAATATCTAAGAGAAAAAGGATATGACACTAAGTATGGTGGAGTGGGACCTTGTAGAATTGACCCCGAACCTAGAAATCCTTTAAAAAAAGAGGATGTTGAATGGGCAGATATAATAATTACCGCAAGAAAAAAACATAAACCAATTTTAAATAATAATTTTGGAGTAAAAGATAAAAAAATAATCTGTTTAGATATCGCTGATTCAAGAAAAGCTATGGGAGAAATTTATCCGGAGTTTAAAACTATTGAACAAAATGAATTTAATCAAAAATGGACTTATCCTCAATTAAGAAAAGAAATAGAAAGATATTTACCTTTAACTAAGAAACTACCAGTTAAAATTAATCTAAAGATAGATAAGGATGTAAATTTTCTTATGATTTTATATCAAATTATCAAAAGCCAAAATTCTTTTGAAAATTTTAATCTTAAGGGAACAGAAAAGCTGAATAAAGAAGATAAAGAAATAATTAAAAAGATTTTGAGAAGTAATAACGTTCTTCTTGAATTTATAAATAAAAATGAAAAACTAAAAAAGATTTATTTAGAAAATAAAGAATTATTTGAAGATTATTGGAACAAAAATAAAAATTTATTAATTGAAATAAAAAATAAACTTGAGGAAAAATGCAATAGTTACGATTTTTCTATATTTGAGGAAGTAGGAAAATTCTTTGATTTCAATGGTCCGAGAGAAATTGATTTGTGTATTTGTATGGGAAATGAAACAAGAGCAGGAACAGGAAATGCCTTTTCTCCAAATCTTGCATTCCTATTTCCTAGAAATTTTAATAATCCTTCAAAAGAAACAATTGATTCAGATTTTGCAGTTTTAATTCATGAAATAATGCATTTATTTCAAAATATGTGTAATGAAAAAGAGAAAAATCTTAGAGAAAAGGTGGCCCAATGTTTTGCCCCAAGAGGAATATTAATTAATGAAGAAAAATATAATGGGGATGAACTTCTTTTTGAAAAGGTAAAATCTTCATTTCAAGAAGGAAAAAAGTATGTTGAGGTTAAAGAAAAATTATTAAAAGATAACACTCTTTTAGAAGAGAATAAAATAAATTGTAGGAGGTAAAAAAATGAGAGAATATAGAACTTCAAAAGAATTGTACCAGAGTTCTAAATCTGTTGAAGGAGAAGAAAACCTTTTGGAAAAAGTTTTAGGCGATGCAAAACCGGTTGTTTCTTCTACTGTTGATAGCAAATATGATATTGCTTCAAGACCAACGGAATTAAGTTCTGGTGGATATGTAGATATAACAGATTAAAATTAATTTCTTATTTTTATTTTTTTATAGTTCTTAATAGCTTTTGCTTTCTTCCCCCAAAAAAGATTATTTCATCTTCTTTCTTAGAAAGAAAGAAGCAAAGAAGGGCGCGCACCTCAAATTTATTGGGATGGCTAAAAGCCCACCTGAACTAAGAGAGATTTTAGAAATATGATGACGGAGAATTAGAAACTTGCTTCGTTACACTTCGCACCACGCCTTGCAGGCTTTCAGAAAATCAAAGATTTTCTTCAGGTCGCTGAACAGGGCTTAAACAGAAAATCCTTGCAGGATTTTCCCAAATTTTTTCTTGAAAAGAAAAAACTCTCGAGGTCACTCCACTTCGTTTCGTTCCGCTCGAGCCCTTCGGGTTGTTTAAGCCCGATGTTCAATTTTTGAGAATGCCTACAAGTTAGAGTTAAAACAAAGAAATAGGAAATAATATTTTTTCTCCCGCCCAATAGGAGAGACGCGCGCAGTTTTCTTTTCAAGAAAACTAGATAGCAAAAACTTCGTTTTTGAATTTATATGGGGATTTCCTTAGTCCTTCGGACAATTTGCTGAAACAAAGTTTCAGTTAAATTTATATATATGCTTATATTCTTTTTTTCAGAGGTGGTAAACCTCGGATTAATTCTGGGGAAAATTAAACATGGAGCAAAAAATGGAAAAAGAAAAGAACTTGAAGGTTGTTGACCACAAGAATGTAGAAAAGATTTGTGGGCTTGGACCTGAAGAGAACTCTGAAGACAAAGAGTAAAAGTAGATGTGAATATGTTAAATGGAAAAACAGACGTACAATATTTAGAAGAGGGGAAAAAGATAATAGAGTCCTTTAAAGGTTCGCTAAAGGATGAAAAAGTAAGAGTCCCAAATGTGATTTCCTATTCAACAGAATCTCAAAAGAATTTTATAGAATTTTTTAATCATTTAAAAGAATCTTGGGATACCTATTTAGATTTATCTTCAAAGATGTCTTCTTTTTCAGAAAACTTAAAATTTTTATTTCCTGAAAAATTGAAAATATTTAGAGATTTAACAGAAACAACTTTTAAATTAAATACCCATATCTATCATATAACAGATATAGAAAAAGAGATATATGAAAAAAGAATAGAAAGTCTTCCTGAAGAAAGAGCTCTTTCTTTGATCCAATCTGTAAAAAGCTTCCCGGTCTATCTTGCTGAAGAAATAGGGCAAGAAGGCATTTCTACAAAAAACCCTTATGAAATAAGGGAAATGCTTTCAAAGAATCCTCAATTAAGAAAATTATTTTCATTATCTGGATCTTCAGTAAATTCTTTTGGTAAATTATTAAGCCATTTTGCACCACTGAGCAGAAAAAGTGAAAGAGAGAATTTTACTCCAGAAAATGATTATGAGTCTGCATTAAAAGAGATTCTTGCATATGATCATTTTTTTGAGTTGTTTTTAAGAAAAAGTGGCATACTTATGAATGATTTAAAATTTTATATTGATTTATCGAATAGACTTTCTTGTTCAAGGGATATTCCTAGTCTTCTAGAAAAATTAGAAGAGTCTAAAAAAGACCAAAAAATATCCTTTAATCCTAAAATTCCTTCATATACTCAAACCCAATTTAGCTGTGGAGCAACATGTTTAGCAAACACTATCGGAACTTATTTTCCAAATATTCAGGTTGATAAACATTTAGAAGATGGGATCTTAAAATTAGTTACTGCTAAAGGCTTTCCAAATAATCTTCCGTCTTCACTAGCTCATATCTCCAGAGAGAAATTTGGAATTCCTGCACATTTTTTTGCAGATTATAAAACCTTTGCACCCCTATTTTTGGATAAAAAAACAGAACAAGAACCAGTTAAAAAATTTCAAAAAGACTACGAAAGAGTAAAAGATTCTTCTTTAGATTATGGAAACATAACAACAGATGAGATAAAATCTAAATTAGAAAAAGGTCATTTTATTTCTTTTGTGACGGGTCAAAGCCCTATGTTGCATTATAAAATGATAGTAGGATATAACTTTCGAGGAGACAAAAAACAATTTAGGGTTTTTGATCCACAATATGGCGTGGCCAACATGGAAGAGTCAGAAATTTTATCTCACATGCGAAACGATAAAAGTCTTTGGGGAGTTGAATATGTTCCTCCTGAAGAAGTAATTTTTGATTCAACAAAACAATCAATAGCGAAAGCTAAGGAATTATTAAGATGGAACCCTCAATAAATTTTTATAAAGAAGACAGGGAAAAGGAAGATTTTTGGCTAAATAAAGAGTATTTAGTACAATTAAATTTAACAGGAGATTGTCCTCTAAACTGTGAATTTTGTTATATGTCTCCCCATAAAAAAGAATATCTATCTTTGGATAAAATAAAAAAATTATGGGAAAATCTAAGAAAATATTCTGAAGAAAATGAAATCGAGTACAGGGTCAATCTAACCGGAGGAGATATTTTTGAGCACCCTGATTGGATAAAAATTGCAAAGTTTATTGCTAATGAAAAATCAATCACTGCAATAGATCCTTTAATAAATAAATTCTGGGCTAAAGATCATTTTAAATTATTGGAAATTTTAAAAGATAAAATAAACTTTGTTCAATTAAACTCAGATGTAGTATCTGAAGAAGACATTAAGGCAGTTGATAGTATTAGGAGAAAAGTAGTTTTGAAAATTGCTTTATATGAGGGAAATACTAAGAAAAAAATTGAAAAATTGAAAAAATTAACAGAAAAATATGACAATATTATTATTTCAATTGATTTAATAATTCCTCAGAAATGCAATCCAGGAAAGAAAGAAGATTATCTAATTTTTGATAAAGAAAAACTAAAAAATGAGGTCTCCAAATTAAAAAATATTTTTGGTAAAAAACTTTGGCTACTAAGCACAACTGTAAAAAGAGAATATTTAAATGAAGTTTATTATTGTCCGATTCCCTTTGGAGGAGTTTATATTATGCCTAATGGAAAAGTTGTGCCTTGTTCCAGATATTCTCATTTAGATACGGGTTTTGATGTTGATAATTTTGATTTAATAGAATATGTTAAAAAATTCGACAAACTTTGTTCTAATTTTTGTTTATTTGAAAATAAATATTTTAAAGAGTTTTGGGATGAAAAAGAGAATCCTAAAAACTTCTTTGGAGGTCAAAAATGAGTTTAGAAGGAAAAATTGCTTCTCAAGGAAAAGCCGAAGCAAAAGCTTTTGTAACAAACAATCCTCTAGAAAAACCTCCTTTTGAAGATTATATTCTTGTCACTCAAAATTCTGATCCAGAAATTTCTCCATTATTGTATAATGCTAGAGGGATTATTACAGAAGTAGGAGGACTTATGTCCCACCTAGCCGTTGTTTCAAGAGAAATTAAAATTCCATGCATAACTGCTTGTGAAGGAAGCTATACTGAGTTGAAGACAGGATATAATTTAAAAATCAATGCAGAAGATAAATTAAATTCAAGAGTAGGTATTGATTATGATATCTAAATTGGAAGAAGTTGCCAAACAAGAAAGAATATTTGGAAATAAGGCAAGAAACTTAGGCGTTTTAATTAATCAAGGAATTTTAGTTCCCAATGGAATAGCTGTTAGCTATGAACCTTATTCTGATTATTTAGACTCAAGATCCTTTAAGAATGATTTTGAAGGAAGACTTTATCAAAAAATGGGAAGCTATTCATGTCAATTTGCAGTTAGATCTTCTGCTGATGTTGAAGATTCCGGACAAAGATCATATGCAGGTCAATTTAAAACAATTTTAGATGTTTCAAGAGATAGACTTATTGAAGCGATAAAAAAAGTTTACGATTCTGGAATTAATTTTAATTCTTCTTATTCAAGTAATCCCATTCAAATGGGAATAGTAATTCAAGAAATGATCGATGCAGAAAGCTCGGGGGTTTTGTTTACTTATGATTTAATTAATCAAAACAACGATTCAATTATGGTGGAATTATCCCAAGGTAAATGTGAAAATATCGTTTCTGGAAGAACTAATCCTTCTTTGTACATAATAGATAAAAATTCTAAAGAAGTTCTTCTTTTTGAAGAAGGAGATCAGAATGTTTGTTTAAACCCTGGTCAAATTTGTCAGATACTTTCGAATGCAAAAAAAATTGAATCAATTTTTGGGAAACCTCAAGATATAGAATTTTTATTCAATTCAGATAAATTTTATTGTCTTCAAAGTAGAGACATAACCACCTTATAAAATGAAACAACTCACAGAAGAAAATGCAAGAGAGTTTTCTTTAGAAAAATTTAAGGGATTACCTGAATTGAATTTTAAATGGAATCTTTTCCATTCAGAAGGAATTATAAAAATACTATCTATTCTTTCCAAAAATAAAAATTTCAACAAAAATAAGTTGTTTGCTTTAGCCTGGGTTCATGACATAGGAAAAACTATCTCTGAAGAAGATCACGCAAAATTAAGCTTAGAAATATTAAAAAAGGAATTTATCCTTGATGAAGTTGATATAGATTGCATCATTAATCATGGATCTTCGGGGAATCCTAAAACTGAGGAAGGAAAGATTTTTAGATATGCGGATGGATTATCTCTTTTTACTAAAAGAGTTATTAGGTTTAGATTTTTTGCAGAGACAAAAGAAGGACTTAGTTTTGAGGATATTGAAGAAAGAATAAAAAAGTTTTATAATAAATACAAATCAAGTTATGCAGACTCTGAAGAAATTCTTACACTTTTAAAAGATTTATACAACAAGAATATTCTAAATAATTCTTCTTCTTTTTAGAAAAAATAAGCAAAAAGACGGAAATCCCCATTTTCTTTTTTTAAGAAAAAAGAAACAAAAAAAGCGCGCGTCTCTCTAATACATAGCCCACCCAAAAAATATTATTTCAGAATTGATACAAACGGCATTCTCAAAAACTTTGATTTTTTGCCTTCGGCATCGTTGCACTAAAAATCAAGTCCTCCAAGTATTCGGACGAAACTAACAGGGCTTAAAGGGTTTCGTTCGGTTGCACCTCACTACACCCAAATTCAATTTCAGCTCTGAAAAAATTCTCAACTCTGTTTCACGAGGAGAATTTTTTCGAAGAAATTGAACTTCTCTAAATCCTGATGTTCTCCAACTCTCACTCAATTCTCTAAACCCTAATGTTAACACCTTATCCAAATATTTATAAAACATTTTTCCCTGCCCTAACTATGGAAATAGATGTAACGGACGAAACATTTGAAAAAGAAGTGATTGAAAAATCCAAGGATATCCCTGTCTTAGTGGATTTTTGGGCAAGTTGGTGCGGACCCTGCGTAATACTCAAACCAATTCTTGAAAGAATCTCAAAAGATTACGGCAACAAAATAATCTTAGCAAAATTAGATGTAAACAAAAATACCAAAACCGCTTCAAAATACTCCGTAATGTCAATCCCTTCTGTAAAACTATTCAAAAAAGGAAAAATAATCGACGAATTCACAGGTCTCCAGCCTGAAGAAAAAATAAGAGAATGGCTTAAATTAAAAATTTAAATCCCACAAACATACTCTAATTCCCTTCTCGCGGTTTCCTCTTTATCCATCTCTCCTTCTAAAATTATTGGAACACTAGGGTTCTCCCTCAAAATCTCCTCAATCTTCTTCCTATTTTCCGCCAAATGGAGAGGCGCGTGCTTTCCTTTAGAATCCCCGCTGACATGAAACTGAACCAACCTTTCCCCCATCACATCTCTCAATCGCCTCGCCGTTTCCATAGAAGGGTCTACCTGATAAGCATGATGCAAATCAAGGACATAACCAAAACCATATTTCGCTAATTTCTCAAAATGTTCTGGCAAAGTACCATAAGTTTTCCTTGAATCCATATTTTCTAATAAAAAACTAATTCCTGAGTCTTTTAACCTACCAAAATCCTCTATGATATCTGGATGAATTACAACACCATAATTAGGAATCTTTCTACAGAACCCCCCAAAACTCATTATTACCGAATTAGTATTAACACTCGTCTCAGAATAAAGAATCCCCTTAAAAGGTGCATGAAAAGTTACCCTTTCAAAGGTTCTTAAAATATCCCTTATATCTAATATCCTCCTATTTTTAGCTCTGAGCTCTCCAGGAGTAGCAAAACTAATTTCAACACTTTTCGCACCCAAATCTCTATAAAAATCCACAGCCTGTTCTACTGAAAGCCCTGCACGATAAAAACACCCTGTTGAAAACCCCACAACTGCCATGAGAAACCACAAAGCCCTTTTTATTTATATTCTTTTGTATACTGAATTTTCACCTTTTTATTACACAAATATTTATAACTCCCCAAAATTCTTTTGACATATGGTGAAATATATTTTTGTTAGTGGAGGTGTTTTTTCTGGTGTTGGAAAAGGCGTCGCAACAGCTTCTGTTGGGAGAATTTTGAAAGAATATGGGTATTCTGTAACTGCCGTTAAGATTGATCCGTATATTAATTGTGATGCAGGAACTATGCGTCCAACAGAACACGGGGAAGTTTGGGTGACTGAAGATGGGGGTGAAATTGACCAAGATTTGGGAAATTATGAAAGATTTTTAGAGACCCCTATCTCAAAAAAGAATGGAATAACTACGGGGCAAGTTTACTTAGAAGTAATTGAAAGAGAACGTAGAGGAGATTTTTTGGGAAATCAAGTTATGTTTATCCCCCATATTTCTGATGAGATAAAGAGAAGGATAAAAGAGTCGTCTGAGGGCTATGATATTTGCTTGGTCGAGATAGGCGGGACAATTGGCGATTATGAGAATATTCCTTTTTTATTTGCGACTAAAGGAATGGAACTTGAACTTGGCAGTGAAAACGTATGTCACATAATGGTAACTTACATGCCGATCCCCAGCCATATTGAAGAAATGAAAACTAAGCCAACGCAACTTGCAATTAAACTTTTAAGAGAAAATGGAATTCAGCCAGATTTTGTTTTTTGTCGAGGCAAAGCACCATTAGACGACATCAGGAAGAAAAAGATTGAGAAATACTCTAATATACCTTCATCACATATAATCTCTATGCCCGATGTTACGGGTCCAGGAACAGCAAATACTATTTACGTCATTCCACTAGATTTGGAAAAAGAAAACTTCGGAGAAAAAATTTTAAAAAAATTAAAACTAGAGAAAAGATCTGTACCTGATTGGACCGCATGGAGAGAGATGGTTGAAAAATTATCTGACTCCCTCCCTGAAGTCAACATCGCCTTAATCGGAAAATACCTTGATATTGGCGACTTCCAGCTTAAAGATTCCTATCTTTCTGTAGCAGAAGCACTAAAACACGCAGGAGCAAAAAACAACGTCAAAATAAAAATACACTGGATTAACTCAAAAGACATTGAGAGCTGGAAAGTTGATTTAAATAAATTTGACGGAATTCTAGTCCCAGGAGGATTTGGAAGCTCAGGTGTTGAAGGAAAACTTCTTGCAATTGAGTTCGCAAGAAAAAACAACGTTCCTTACTTAGGATTATGCTATGGATTGCAACTTGCAGTAATTGAATTTGCAAGAAATGTCTGCGACCTAAACGCGAACTCCACAGAGATTAATCCTGAAACCGAACACAAAATAATTGATATCCTGCCAGAACAAATCGGAATAACCAACAAAGGAGGAACTATGAGATTGGGGACCTATCCTGCGATTCTGCGACCCGGCTCACTAGTAGAAAAAATCTACGGAACAGATAAAATAAAAGAAAGACATCGTCACAGGTATGAAGTTAATCCTGAATATCATAACATACTGCAAGAAAAAGGTTTGCTAATCTCAGGAAAAAGCCCAGACGGAAAACTCGTAGAATTTATTGAACTTCCAAACCATAAATTTTTCGTGGCAACACAAGCCCATCCAGAATTCCAAAGCTACCCTCTTAGACCTGCACCACTTTTTGACGCATTCATTAGAGCATGCAAGAAAGTTACAAATTTATGAAACTTTACTTTTTCAAGTTTCATAAAAAAGAAACCATAGAAAACTTTATAAAACAAATTTTTTTAGAATTATAATGAAAAAAAGAGATTATGTTCTAATCATCGGAAGCCTTTCTTTTTTAACTTTAATAATCTTTTTAAGTCTTCTGTTGGCAGACAAATTTCAGGTTAAAACCTGCGGGTGCCCAAAAATGGTCTCCCATAATTTCATTCTGTTTTTCATAATTCTGGCGGTAATATTCGTCAGTTCACTATTATATTACCTATTCTCATTAAAAATTGACGAAAAAGAAAAGATTATAACTAAAAATATTGAAATTCTGAAATCTATTTTAGACACAGATGAAAAAAAAGTCTTGGACAAAATCTCTAAAACTGGAGAATTGGAACAAAAAGAAATTTCAGAGATGTTTGATAAAATTAAAGCTCACCGAGTTATAAAAAAACTTTACGAAAAAGGGATTATAGAAATAGAAAAAAAAGGAAAAACAAATAAAATCAAACTAAATAAGGAATTAAAAAAAGAACTATCACAATGAAAAAACAAAATACCTTCCTGATCCTGCTAATTTCTCTCTTCATATTAAATTCAGGCATAGTCTTCTCTTTAGGCTCTTCAAACGAAGAAATTGAAATTGATTTTTTCTGGATGGAAGGATGCCCTGCATGTGCCCAAATAAAACCTTTTTTAGAAAATCTTCAGGAAAACTATAACTTTAAATTAAACTCTTACGAAACATCAAAAAATAGAGATTTGTTCTTACAAAAACTTGATGAATATGAAGTGCCTGACAATAGGAAGGGTTATGTCCCAACAATTTTTATTAAAGATAAATATTTCGTAGGCTATAGTGACCAGATAAAATCAGCCATAGAATCAATTTTACAAGGGCAGACAATTAACGAAGAGGATATTTTAGTCGGAGAAAAGGTAGAAACAAAAATTCTAGGAATATGGGATTATGAAGTTTCTTTGGAGAATAAATCCAGTTTGGCTGTGGGATTCATTCTAGGTCTTCTTGACAGTATCAATGTCTGCTCAATTACTGTTTTAGTTTTTCTAATTGTATTCTCTCTGTCCGTAGGCTCATCAAAAAGAGCTTTCAAAATAGGAATGATTTTCACACTAGTTGTATTTTTATTCTACTCTTTATTCATGCTTCTCATGACAGGAATCCTCGGCTACTTTGTTGCCCAATATGGGGTATATATAAGAACGGCCCTTATTATAATCAGCCTTCTCGCAGGAATCCTTCTTATAAAAGACTTCTTTTGGTATGGAAAAGGAATCAGTTTAAGTATACCTCAATTTGCAAAACCTCTGTTGGAAAAATACATAAAACAGGCTACAATCGGCTCTACAATAGTCTTAGGACTCCTCGCGTCACTGGTAGAAATCCCTTGCACAGCGATATTCCCTCTGATTTACACAACAATCCTCGCAGAATCGGGGATTTCTGTTTTTCAAAAGACACTCTACATATTATTTTACAACATTATTTACATCCTGCCACTATTATTAATTGTTCTGGGGACTTATCTTTCCTGGACAAGGATAGAAAACGTTGACGAAACGATTCAAAAAAACAAAAAAATAATGAAATTAATCGCAGGAGTTGCACTTTTAGCCATTGCATTCTATTTTATACTCTCTATAATTTAACAAAGTTTAAAATACTCAAATAATTAATTAGAACATGGGAATAACGGACTGGATAAAAAACCTCGGAAGTAACACACTTTATTATCCCGGATGCCTTACAAAAGGAGTTTTAAAAGAAGAATTTGAAAATTACAAAAAAATTTTCAACACTCTAAGAATAGACTTTATAATGCTCCCAAACGAAGAGGTATGTTGTGGGATTCCTGTTTTAAATGGAGGCTACAAAAAAGATTTTAGAAAGCTGGCTCAAAAGAATTTTGACTTATTCAAAAAATACAAAGTAAAAAAAATTATCACTAACTGCCCTTCCTGTTACCACACATTTAAAAAAATCTATCCGGAAATTTTAAGGAATTGGAATATAGAAGTTGAACACGCTTCAGTAACAATTTATAATTCTATAAAGAACAAAAAAGAAAAATTTAATAATCTTGAAAAAGAAAAAGTCAGTTATCACGACCCTTGTCACTTGGGAAGATACTCTGAAATTTATGAGGAGCCAAGAAAAGTAATTGAAATCTTAGGAGGAGAAATAATAGAAATAAAAAAGAATAGAAAAGACGCGCTATGTTGTGGGGGTGGAGGAGGAGTTCGTGCAAATTTCCCACAGCTCGCAAAAGACATTGCAAAAAAAAGAATTGCAAACATTGAAAATAAAGTCACCAAAATAATATCTCCTTGCGGGTTGTGCTATTTAAATATAAAATCTGCAAGCGAAAAAAGCGAAGAATTTTCAGATTTTGTTTTAAGAAAACTTAAGGAGCAAAAAAATGAAGAATGAAATAAAAAAATTCAACAAAGCTTACGAATCGGACGCCTCACAATTAAAGGGAAAAACTGAAGAAGTTATCTTTCCTGAAAACATAGAAGAAGTAAAAAAAACCGTCTTAAATTTAAAAAGAATCGTTCCGCGAGGGGGAGGAACCGGTCTCGCAGGAGGTGCTGTGCCTCAGGGAAATGGAGATTTCATACTAGACCTATCAAAATTAAATAAAATAGAAAACTTAGATAAGGAAAGAATGACTATTGAGGTTGAAGCTGGGGTAATTTTAGACGAGCTTCAAGATTATCTTGAAGAATACAACCTTGAATTCCCAATCAATCCCTCAAGTCATTCCATCTGTACAATCGGAGGAATGATTGCAACAGATGCGGTAGGAAGTCGTGCAATCAAATACAAAAAAACTTCTCAATGGACTAAATGGCTCGATATAATTGACTGCTACGGAAATCTCTCAAGAAAAGGAATAACAGAACTTTCTGACTACATTGGGATGGAAGGAATAACGGGAATAATCGTTAGAGCATCACTAAAACTCTCGCCAAAAAAGATAAGGACCGCGACAGTGATTGGCTCAGATTCTATAGAAGACATTAGTGAAAAAACAAGAATCTTGAAAAAAAATCCCACTATCTCTATGATTGAATTTGTAGACAAAAAGATTTCAAAAGGAATTGGACTAAATGAAAAATACCATCTGATTATAGAATTTGAAAGTAATACAGGGGAACTAAAAAATGAGGAATACTCAAAAATCCTTGAAACAAGAGATAAAATCTATCCTTTCTTATCAAACCAAGGGTACAATAGAATTGAAGACCCAAAAGTTTCCTTAGAAAGCTTTGAGGGCCTTTTTCCATGGCTGGAAAAACAAGACATTCCCGTTTTCGGTCATCTCTCTGTCGGGATAATTCACCCTTGCTTTAACACTCAACAAGAAAAATTAATTCCAAGAATGATGGAAATTGTAAAAAGAAAAGGTGGAAAAATCTCAGGTGAACACGGAATAGGAATTTTGAAAAAATCTTTTGTTGAACCAAACGACAAAAAGATATTAGCAAATATAAAAAAGAGGACGGACCCCCTAAATAAATTCAATGTAAACAAAGTAATATGAACGAAAAATTTAAATACTCAAAGAGGTTAACATAGTCATCAAATCCCCGGTATGACGAAAGGAATGCCGGGAGTTCTTTTATTCTATGGTAAATAAGAAAAAAACGATTGTGTTTATTGATGGAAATAACTGGTATCATAATGTTAAATCTATAATAAAAAAACCCAGACAAATCAATTTAAAAAAACTATCAAATCTTATTATAGAAAAATTTAGTCTTGAATTAGTTGAAATCAGATATTATAACTCTGTTCCTGACATTGGACTCGGCGAAGAAAATTACTATAAACATATGGTCTTTTTAAACAACTTAAAAAAACAGGGAATCATAGTAAACACCCGTAAATTAAAAAAAATGAACCTAAACGGAAAGCTTGTTCGTGTGGAAAAAGGCGTAGATGTAATGATTTCTTCTGATATGGTTCGAAAAACTCTTCTTGAAAGAAAATGTGACTGCTGTGTTTTAATTACGGGCGATTCTGACTACATCCCAATGATGCAATTAATAAAAAAACTGGGGAAAGAAGTCTTGACCGCATCAGTTATGAAAGGCTACGCAAGAGAGCTTCTCAAAGGAGACTTCAGATACTGGATTCTAAAAAAGCAAGATCTAAATAAATGCATAAATAACAATTAAAATGGATGAAGAATTTTATAAAAAACTAAGGGAAAGAATCCTACCCTACTTTAAAATTAATGACGGACACGGATTTGACCATACGGAAAGGGTTTACAAAAATGCCCTGATAATAAGCAAAGAAGAAAATGTTGATTTAGATGTTGTGAAGGTTTCTTCTTTAATGCACGATATCGCAAGGCACAAAGAAACGGACAATAATGGGGTTTGTCATGCAAATGAAGGTGCCAAGATAGCTAAAGAAATTTTAAGGGAATTAAATTTTCCGGAAAAAAAGCTTAAGAATGTTTTGCATTGTATTGAGGTTCATAGATTTAGCAAAGGGCTTAAAACTGAAACCCGTGAAGCAGAGATATTACAAGATGCAGATAGGTTAGATGCCTTGGGGGCTATGATTTTAATAAGAATGATTCAAAATGCTTTAACACATAATCTTCCCATACATAACCCTAAAATTCCTATAAAAGAAAAGTATGACGGAAAAGGCTCAACCGTTATTAATCATCTCTACGAAAAGATTTTAAAAATCAAACCAGATACATTTAAAACAAGAAAAGCGAGGCAATTTGCCGAAAAAAGATACAAGCTTATTGAAGATTTTGCTAAATGTTTTATGGAAGAATATGGCGAAGAAAATCAATGAAAACGACAGAATTGAAGCGGAGAATCTAACAAATGAAATAAAAGAAATTCTCTCTCCCTGCGTTAATTGCGGAATGTGTAAAGCAAACTGCGGAGTTTTCAAAGCTTTAAGAGAAGAAAGCGTCTCGCCAAGAGGAAAAACTATTCTTTTAAACAACGACATTTTAGAAAAAATTGTCTTCCAATGCAACTTATGCAAAGCGTGCGAAGAAAAATGTCCGTTAAACCTAAAAATTTGCGATGCCATCAGAAAAGCCAGACAAGTTTTAGTCCTAAGAGGAAAAGAGCTAAAAGAAAACAAAGAAATGATAGAAAATATCAGAAAAACAGGAAACCCCTTCGGCAAAGGAGAAATAAAGGACAAAGAAAAATTATACTGCTGTTAATAATACAAATACTTTTAAATTTGAGTTTTCTAAAAAGTCAATGGGGTTATTGGAATTTATGGGTATTTCTAATGAGGATTTGGGTAAAAGGGTAATTGAAAAACCCAGACTTCTTACAGAAAGAGAAATTTTGGGATTAAGACACTGGATTAACTTTAGATTTAGAGAAGAATGGACTATAAGGGGTAAAATAATCGTTTCAGGTCTTCCTGATGCAGATGGCTATTCAATTATTTCTTGGGGGAAAGAAGAAGAAGAAGAAATTTTGAAATTTCCTTCATTTTATTCTGCCGAACAGATTGAGAGAAGAGCAGAATGTAATCGTGAAAGATTTTTAAAGGACTTCGGAATCGTTAGGGTTGGTGAGAATACTTATTCTTTATTCCCTGAAGAGAACCTTGGTGTAAGCCTTTGTTATCCCAAAAATTATGATTATTCTGCATACGCTAAGAGACTAAGGCAAGACGAGTTTGATTTTAAGAATTAAAACTTATTGCTTTTAATAAAAACTATCCTCCCCAGACCTCTGTCACAGCCATATTATAAACTCTTGCCTGGCTAATTGCTCCTCTCCGCGCCACCTCCGCTAACCTCTTTTCAGAAGAAGGTAAATCATACTCACAAATAGAACAAATTTCTCTGAATCCTCTATGCTCTCTTTGAACAACAAAATGTTTTGGGGCTATTGGAAGATCAGAGTATTCTACAAAAGGAACAGCAAAATAACTTTCCCATAAGATTGTTTCCCCCTCTTTTCTTACTTCTACTACCCATCTTTTAAACTTATCAGAATCTCTCGGAGGAGATAAATAAACCCCCTTCTCTATCATTTTCATTCTAATAAAGAACCTTTTTTAAAGATTTATATACTCTAAAAATGTGCAAACCAAAGTTCTAATCTGTCTTTTTTCTTCTTATAGAGCCTAACAAAACCAAATCTCTCAAACTGAATAATATCTCCGACCTTTAATTTCCTAACTTCTGGCTCACTTAGACCATTAACAACAGAACCATCAGACATTCTTATTTCTGTTTTGACATTGTCTGCGTTCGCAGGAAGCCAGTGTATAAACTTTGTCTCCAAATCGTTCGTAGGCTCCTCTGAAATAAATGAAAACTCCCGTGGTTTTATCGCCAAAACCTGCTCAGACTTAAAATTCAAAAGGTGCATCAACCTATAATTCCGATTCTGCATTACTTCATAGTCTGGTTTTGAGATAAAAAACTCTTGTTTAGTATTATAAACCTTATACCCCTTTTTTCCATCGGGATGCAAAGGTATTTTAGCAACCAGTTCAGGACAGCCTTTTATCCTTATTTTCTCAGGTTCTTCAACAAAAAAATACCGCGGAACACTCTCAAGGAATTTCCTATTCAAAGCATAAAGAACCTCAACGGGAACTTTTATGTTTGTTTTATTCAGTCCTATACTTAAAATAAACTGCCGAATAGCTTCTGGATGAATCCCTCTGTCTTTCAAAGACTGCAAACTCCATGTTCGAGGGTCATTCCAGCCAATGTAAACTCCTGACCTGACTTCTTTTGAACCTTTTGACTTAGAAATTTTAACCCCTTCAATAGCAAAATGCCCGTTATAAACCACTTTTGGATGCTCCCACCCAAAGATATTCCAAATATGCTTCTCAACCCTTGTCTCAATAACCAAATCTGTCCCTCTCAAAATATGGGTAACACCAAGCAGATGGTCATCAATTGCCCAGGAAAAATCCATAGAAGGATAAACCCTATACTTCTTCTTGGTTCTCGGATGAGGATTATCTGATATCTTAAACATCACCCTATCACGAAAAGCGGGGTCAGGATCTTGCATAGAAGTTTTAAGCCTAACGCACATAGAACCCATAGGAGCATTAAACATCTTTTTCCACCTCTCAACCTGTTGTTCTGGGGAAAACCTTCTGCAAGAGCATTCCACTCCTTTTGCCCTAAGTTCCCTCATTTTATCAGGACTGCACTCACAAACATACATATACCCCTTCCTCAAAAGCTCCTCAGCGTAATCATAAAAAATCTTAAGTCTATCTGACTTATAAATTATCTTTTTCTCATATTTTACACCAAGCCACTTCACGCCATCCTCAATCAGCTTATAAGCTTCAGGTTCAATCTGCTTCTCAGCCGAACCAATCGTGTCGTCCATAACAAGAAAAAGCTTCCCCTTATACATTTTCACATACTCGTCATTAAGAATCAAAGTTCTTGCATTTCCAATATGTAAAGGACCTGAAGGAAATGGAGGCATCCTCATTACAACCTTCCCCTCAACAGCGCCCTCAAGTTCAGGCAAACCTTCACGAACTTTTCTTTTGCTTATCTTATGCCCCCCTCTTAAAATTTCTTCTTTCTGTCTTTCTAAACTTAAAGAGTTCACTTCCTCCACGACTTCTCTTACCTTATCAACATAATCCTTTATCTGGGTTTTCTCTAAGCCCTCAGCAAAAAGACCCGAAAGAACCGCCCTTTCATTTGATTTCCCCTCGTGCTTCAGCGCATTTTCAAGAGCATAAGCCCTTATCACTTCTTTTGTTATTTCTGCCATAAAATTAGATGAATCCTAAGGTTTTAAATTTGTTGGAACTAACCCCCTCAGACAAAATAAAAATTTTTTATGACATACCTACTAATTCTAATAACTCCGAACACTTCTTCCCCAAAACTCCATCAGAATTCCTAGCAGAATATATCCCTACTTCTGTTGCAATCTGTCTATCAGACAACCCCTCTGGGGGCATACCTAAAAAAGATTTATAAGCCCTTACTACCTCCTCCCTTAAAACAATAATCCTTGAAATAATTTTACCCTTATCGTAATCCATCTACCACCTCAAAACGCTTGTATCTGGTTGATTAGAACTATTGACCCCAACCTTTCTCTCAAGAAGTTCTATCCTCTGTTCAAGCTTATAAATTTTATTATCAAGGTCTACTATTTTTTGGTCAACCTCCCTCTTATTATAACCATCAGTTTCCGTTGAAAAACTACTTTTACTATCCTGGCCATACCCAAAGAAACTTTTATTTGAACTTTTTGTCCCCCCAGAACTACCAATCTCTACAAAACCATCTCTATTCATGGGGATAATATCTTCATTTTTTGGAACTCTAACAATTCCCCTTTTTTGAAGGTCTCTTATATCAACAACCTTTTTCTTTCTTGACCACATAAGAATATCAAGTAAGAAGTTTATTTAAAGTTTTAGTCACTTAGCTCAAAGGTTATATTTATATATAACAAATACTAAATTACTTAATGGCAGATTTAAAAAAAGTAATTGAAGAGGTAATGACCTCTTCAAAATCTTCTGAGAACTTAAAAAACATTGGAATGTGGGATTTAGAAAAGAGTAAATTCAAACCTGCCGCATCTTACAAAATAACTTTTGACTCACAACAAGCACAGCTTGAACCGATATATTACTGGCTTTTAGACTTCGTTCAAGACGCAGGATGGGACACAAAAAAAATTACTGATAACTTCACTTCAAGTCCAGGTTCAGGACATTTTGCCGAAATGGGACAAAGAGCGAGCAAGCTTCAAGATGAAGCAGGAAAGTTATTAGGGGGAATGAATCAAGTAATCAAATCCGCTCTGAACATCATTTACGACTTAAAAGAATTTGAAATTCGTCTCTCCCATTATGACGATGCAAATTCTGAGGACAAAGAAAGGAAGGAGTCGGGAATGCTTTCATTAAAACAAATCTGGCTTGACAATGTAGACCTAAAAAGAGGAAAAGGCTCAATTCACGCCATGGCCGGTGAACTCGGCTACACAACCATCCGTGAAGCCTTCATGATGGCAAACTCCCTCAGTGAACTAAAAGACTTAAACGAAGAAAACGGCGGAGTAATAAACGACCAGGTTCTGAGAATTCTTATACCACGTATAAGTGAATTTCTTAAATGGAAAGAATACTCAGAAAAAGAATTAAGAAAAAGAACGAATATAGAAAAAAACTACCTTAAAAGCCAAATTGAAACAATAAAACTTTATTCTTCTTGGATGAAACCTTATATCAAAGCAGCGGAAGAATTACGTCAAAAAGGTTTTGATGGAAATGCTGCTCTCGTAAACGCTTTCAGCACATCAATGTTTGAATTAACTATACTCGGCAAAAAAGAAGAAAAAAACCCCGCTAAATTTGAAAAATACAATCTTAAAAGAAAATATTATTCGTGTATTGTTATAAGTTTCAATTATCGGGGACACGTTTCTCAAAGAGTCACCCAAAGAGGAGATTACGGATTCGCAATGGGAGGAAGAATTGACATGACCTTTGATGCATACGCAATTAACGAAGACGAATTAAAGATTATAGAAAAAGAACTAACAAAAGAAGACGTAGCAGACAGCATGAATTTCTCTATGAACTTAGCTGAAGAATCATTAAAAGAATTAAAAGAAGACTTAGACCACTTCCTAAAAAACGACGAAGAAAAAAAGAAAGAAGAAGCAAAAACCGAAGAAAAAAAGAAATCTCAGGATATAAATCCCTTCTCTTCATTGTTTGGAGGGATTTTTAAAAAGAACAATAAAAAATCCTCTGAAAAGAAAAAAGGAAAGGATATTGAATCTGTTGAAGATATAGCTCCCGACAATTATATTGAAAAAGTAATAAGAGTTCAGGCAGTCTCAAACGCCTGCAGTGGACTTTACACAGTCTACGATATATATAAGAAAGCTCATGGGATGGCTTCTGCTCCCGGTGAAGGCTTTACAAAAATTGAGGGAACAAAAGAACCAGAAGTAAAATTCAAAGACATTTTTAAAAGCAAGTTTTAAAAGCCAAAAACCATAACCCCAAAATAATTAAATCCCTTTCTGCACCATAATCTATGAAAGTTAAGGAAATCAAAGAAAAGGAAAATAAGATAAAAGAATTAGAAGAAGAATCTAAAACTGAAAAGGAGACTATTAAAGAAACAGAAATCGTAGAAGATGATATAGAACAATTTTCTTACGAAGAAGATTCAGAACCTGCTAAAGAACAAGAAGAAGAAACAGAAGTTAAGGAAGAAAACAAGAATTTATCATTAGAAGAAGTTATCTTAGATACGCCCCTTACACAAGAGCCCCTTGAAGAAAAAAGGAAAGAAGAGCTTTATACAACTTCTTCCTCACCAGGAGAATTTTATTCGGGTAGTCGTGGAACAGATTTTTACTCTCAATCGGATTCGCTTTACAAAACCTCTTCCGAAGGGGTTTATTCGGTTGGAGAAAAAGAAAATGAAGAAGGGGGCTCTTTTTACAACAAGGTTAACCAGGCTGAAAACGAAAGAGTTGGAGAAATCCACGGAGCAAGAGGTTCAAAGCTTGAAATTGAAGGAGTCAAAGGTGCTTTTGGCCTAAAAAAAGATTCGAGAAAAGATTCGGAAAAATATTCTGCCAGAAGTTATTAATTAAAACTCGTCCTCTTTTGTTTCTAACTTACCCATTGATTTAAGCTTAGCAATCATCGCAGGGGTATATTTAAAGATAACATCTCCTTTTTCATT
Organism: Candidatus Pacearchaeota archaeon; assembly: GCA_041649755.1. Lineage (GTDB taxonomy): Archaea > Nanobdellota > Nanobdellia > Pacearchaeales > GW2011-AR1 > JAGVXH01. The sequence continues at coordinate 22,486 of JBAZMK010000002.1, forward strand.
ATCAAACTCCCAAGGTTCAATTAACAAAACATCTCCCTCTCTCAGCCATAAACCTCTTCTATTTCTGCCGGGAACCCTGCAATTTCTCGTCTTACCATCCATACAGGAAACCAACATTCTACTCCCTCCAACTCTCTGAGCAATTATCCCTATAACTTCCCTCCCTCTTGGCAACCTAACCCTAACAAACTCCTCTGATTCGGTTCTTACAACCACCGGAGAATTTTTCTTAGACTTATCTTTAAATTTATTAAAACCCATATTTAAAAAGAATTAAAAGACTTTATAAAACTTCACAAAAGAACAAGCAAAAAAGGGACACCTTCAACTCTTAAAACATCTTCTTCCTTAACCATTCCAAGTTCTTTAATTAATTCTATTGACTTTTCACCAACAATATTAAAAGTCGCATCTTCTCTGACACACCGAATTATCTCTTCTCTCAACTCTTCTTTATCCACTTCCTCTCCACTAAAAAAAACACCAGTCAAATCAAGTTGCATATCTCCTTGAGTAAATTTCTTGCCATAAATCTCTTTATCACAAATAGAAATTACAGACCTATAAGACTTATGCACTTTAAATAAAAAATCTTTCACCATCTTCCTCAAGGTATCTCTTACTTTATAAAACTAATCACCCCTTAAAATAACAGCAGAAACATTAATAAACATTATTCTTATAATTAATCTATGATAAAAATAATAAGAAATTTTGCCCAAAGAATCTTCTCTGGGATTTTTAGAAAAAAAGGGGAGATAAAACTGGGATTCTATGGTTCACCTAATGCAGGTAAAACCAGCCTTGCAAACAAAATCTGTCAGGATTGGCTGGGAGAAGACTTAGGTGCGGTAAGCAATATGCCTCACGAAACAAGAAAAATTCAGGTAAAAGAAAAAGTAGTTATAGAAAAAAACGGAAAAAAAATAGCTTTTAAATTAATTGACACTCCTGGAATTGCAACAAAAGTTGATTTTGAAGACTTCATGAAATTCGGATTAAGTAAAAAAGAAGCCCAAACAAGAGCTAAAGAAGCAACACAAGGGATTATAGAATCTATAAAATGGCTCGACGATGTGGACGCCGTTATAGTTCTAATTGACTCCACTCTTAACCCTTACTCACAAGTAAACATCACAATAATAGGAAATTTAGTTGCAAGAAACATCCCAGTCCTAATTGTTGCAAATAAGATAGATTTAAAAAAATCAGATATTAAGAAGGTACAGGGTGCTTTCCAAGAATACAATGTTGTTGGGGTAAGCGCAAAGAGTGGTGAGAATATGGAAGAGTTTTACGAAGAGCTTTTCCGACTCGTAAAGAAAAAGAGGTAAAATGATTAAAAAAAAGAAAGTAAACAAAAGAAAAGGTAATAACCTAACGATTCATTTTATGCCTTATTCTGAAATCTCAAAAGAAGACACTATTGGAAGAATAAAAAAGATAATGGGGATAATTCTTGATAACAAAATTATCATCTTACAGGGAAAATTAAGACCAGAAGAAGAAGTCAGATTAATCGAAAATTCTATGACTTTAATCGGAAACATCGCAGGTTTTCAGGGAATTGAAATTGCGGGAATCTCTGGCGACAATGAGAATAGGGGATTGTTTGATAATATAAGAAGAAACATTGCGAGAATTCTCATCGGAGAACAAGATGCAATTACTATAATCGGTCCGGCGTCCGTCGTCAAAGAGATTACAAGAGACCCAAAAAAGATTGAACTAATGCTTCAAAAAAAATAATAAAAGGACTCTTAAATGAAAGCTTTAACAATAAAACAACCTTGGGCAGAATTAATTCTAAGAGGAGAAAAAATTATTGAACTGAGAAAATGGAAAACAAACTTCCGCGGAGAATTTCTTATACACTCTTCTAAGGAGCCCGATGCCGACTCAATGAAAAAATTTGAATTTAATAAACTGCCCTGTGGGTATATCCTAGGGAAAGTTAATTTAACAGATATAAAAAAATACGAAAACGAAGAAGATTTAATGAAAGATAGTTCCCTGCATCTTGCAGATGCCGGCTGGGGGGATTATGGATTTATTTTAAGTAAACCAAAAAGAGTAGCAAAAGTCCCCTACTCTGGTCAATTGAGCTTTTGGAATTTCAAAGGAAAATTGTTTGAAGCAAAACCCGCCAAATCAGAAGAAGAGATAAGCAAAATAACTTCTTATCTAGCCTCCCTAAACTTAGATTACCCTAATTATCTCCTCTGGGTAAAAAAATGCAAAAAAGAACTAATTTCAGGATATAAACAAAGTTTTTATGTAACTGATAAAAAAATAATCGGGGTTATCATCTTTCAACCTCATAAAGAACAAGAGAATGTTTTGGAAATAAAACATTTCAGCATTGAAAAAAATTACTGGGATAAGGGAATAGGTTCTCTCTTATTAGATTTATTAGAGGACTATTTCAGAAAAACTTCTTTTAAAAATATTCGGGTCGACACCCACGAAGAAAACACTAATTTGATAAACTTCTTTAAAAGAAAAGGATTCAAAACGATAAAAAAAGAGTACTTATATAACCCTCTGCAAAAAGAAATAATTCTTCAAAAATAAAATTATTCTTCACCCTCACTTGCTAAGAACGCCCACCAAGGCTTTTTAGAAGAGATTACCTCGCCTGGTTTCAGCATCAACCTGACTTTCTACATTCATTCTTGTTTTAATAAATCCAAAAACCTTTGCCTGTTTTTCCGCTTTTAACTCATAAGCCAGCCTCAATTCGGTTCTTGTTCCATTTTGCCCAACTTCTTTTAACTCTATTGTGCAATTATTCTCTTCTGCTGAACAAACTTTAAGCCTTAACCTTTCTAAAGCTCTCTCAGAAGCGGTTTCAGGCATAATCTTTACCTCTGCCCTCCTACCATTACTTAATTGAGCTACCAACTTAGCATGAGACTCATTAATTTCACTCTCAAGCCTAACTCTTGTCTGAATAGAATTATTAATCATTCTTTCTCTCATTTCCTGCGTTTCATTCATTATTCTTTGTCTGAACTCCTCACTCTCATTCTCTAACCTCAGCCTAAGTTGTTCCATCTCTGCATTATGCTCTTGAATATTCTGACTCAATTCGGCTTTAATCTTCCCCGCATCAACATTCACATTCGCAGAAAGATTCCCGCCTGCAACAGCCGAAACTAAGAAAACCGAAAACACTAAAACAACAATTAATTCAAACCTCATACAAAATACAATTAACACCTCTTTATAAATATTTCTAAAATTCATTAAAAATATAAACTCCTTTCCCAATAAATTATTATGGACTACTTAAAAATCTGTCAAGTTTGTGAAAAAATAAGCTCAACCTCAAAAGGACTAGAGAAGACAAAGATTCTATCAGACTTCTTAAACGAAATAAAAGAAAGACCCGAAGTAATATACTTACTAAAAGGAAAAGTATTTGCTGATTGGGATTCACAAGAAATTGGAATTTCAGAACAGATAGTTATAAAAATAATCTCAAAAACAGCAGGCATTAAAGACGCAGAAGTAATCGAAGAATTCAAAAAAATAGGAGACTTAGGAAAAGTCGCAGAAGAAGTTCTCAGAAAGAAAAAACGACAAAAGCCATTATTCTCAGAAAAGTTAAGCGTCGAAAAAGTAATAAAAAATTTAAGAAGACTACCCTCTCTTGAAGGAAAAGGAACTATAGATTTGAAAATAAATCTAATAGTCGAATTGCTCCATTCTGCAGAACCTGTAGAAGCAAAATACATCGTCAGAACGGTTTTAGGAGACCTGAAAATTGGAGTGGGTACAGGAATCTTGCGAGACGCAATAGTAGATTTCTGCTTTCACCCAGAAGACTTAGATGAAAAAAGAAAATACTCCCAAATCGTTCAGGAAGCTTACGACAAATCAACTGACTTTGCAGAAGTATTCGAAAAGGCTTCAAAAAATGAATTAAGTAAAATAAAACTATCCCCAGGAAAACCTGTAAAAGTAATGCTTTTCCCAAAAGCAAAAGGAATAGAAGATGCATTTAAAATAATCGGGAAGCCCGCAGCATTTGAATACAAATACGACGGATTCAGAGTAATGATTAACAAAGAAGAAAACGGAAAAATAAAAATATTCACAAGAAGACTGGAAGAAGTAACAAAACAATTTCCTGAAATAGTAGAATACACAAAGAGCCACATAAGAGGAAAAACATTCATCGTCGACGCCGAAGCAGTAGGTTATAACAAAAAAACAAAAAAATACACCCCCTTCCAAGCAATCAGCCAAAGGATAAAAAGAAAATACGAAGTCGCAAGAATGGCAGAAGAATTGCCAATAGAACTCGCAGTATTTGACATTATCTACCACGACGGCAAAAATTTGATTGAAGAACCTTTCAAAGAAAGAAGAAAAATCTTAGAAAAAATAGTAAAAAAAGAACCTTTCAAAATAGTCTTAGCAAAACAAATAGTCACCGAAGAAATAAAAGAAGTTGAGAAATTCTACGACGAAGCATTGAAAAATTCTCAGGAAGGATTAATGGGGAAAAACCTATTAGCACCATACAAACCTGGAGCAAGAGTAGGCTACGCCGTAAAATTAAAACCCGAAGACAACGACTTTGATTTAGTAATTACAGGTGCAGAATGGGGCACCGGAAAAAGGTCAGGATGGCTGACAAGCTTTGATGTATCCTGCAAAAACGAAGACGAGGAACTTCTTGAAATCGGAAAAGTTTCCACAGGATTAAAAGAACTTGAAGAGGGGGGGCTGAGTTTCAAAGAAATGACAGAAAAACTAAAAGAGATAACAATAAAAGAAGAAGGAAGAAAAATAAAAGTCAAACCAGAAATAGTCGTTTCAGTGCAATACCAAAACATTCAGAAGTCTCCAACCTACTCCTCTGGCTACGCACTAAGATTCCCCAGAATAAAATCTCTGCGTCCAGACAGAGGTTTAAACGACATTGCGACGCTGGAAGAAGTAAAAAAAGAGATAAAATAACAAACAAAGCCTTTATAAATGAAAATTTCTTATAAATAACATGGAAAATAAAAAAGATACTTCTCTAAGTGTGCAAAATATCGTCGCTACAACCTCTCTTGGAAAAGACGTTTCACTGACAAAATTAGCCAGAACTCAGCCAAATACAGAATACAATCCTGACACATTCCCGGGTCTGGTTTTAAGAATAAAAAAACCAAAATCGGCAGTTCTTGTTTTTTCCTCAGGAAATTTAGTCTGCACTGGAACAAAATCAATCGCACAAGTAAAGGAAGTCGTTCAGCAGGTAATAAAACAATTAAGAAAAATTGGTGTTAATGTAACAGCAAAACCAAAAATAACAGTCCAAAATATCGTAGCTTCCGGTGCTATAAATCTTGACCTTAATTTAAACACTCTTGCACTTGAACTAGAAAACACTGAATACGAACCCGAACAATTTCCAGGTCTAGTTTACAAATTAGACGAACCAACTGCAACATTTTTACTCTTCTCAAATGGAAAACTTGTCTGCACAGGAACAAAAAACAAAGCCCAATTAGAAGACTCAATGGTCCAGCTAAATAAGAACATAAGAGCCGTCCTAAAAAGAATAAAAAAGATGCAGGAAGAAAAAAACAACGACTTCTAATTAAATAAAGCACAATGATAGATGGAAAACAAAAAATTTAGGGAGTTTACAACTTCATCAGGCAAAATCGTTCTTTGCGGAAAATCGGCAAAAAATAATGAAGAGTTAATTGAACAAGTTAAGCCCTCTGAAATAGTCTTGCATACAGCAAATCCAGGAAGTCCATTCATAAACATAAGGGGAAAAGCCGAAAAAAAAGATATTGAAGAATCTGCAGTAATCTGTGCAAAATACTCTCACGACTGGAGAGACAATAGAAAAGACATTTTAGTTCATATATTTAAGGGTTCAGACATTTATAAAAATAAAAAAATGAAACTCGGAACATTTGGAGTAAGAGAATTCCAGATAAAAAAAGTAAAAAAAGAAGAAATATCAAATTTTGAGGAGAAACTAAAAAATGAAACAGATAAAAAAATTGCAATTAGGTAAAAAAGGACCTAGTCCAGAATTCATTGAACAGCTTAAAAATATCTTAAAAAATGAAAAAATTATCAAAGTTTCAATTCTTAAATCTGCCTGCAGAAACATTGAAGAAGCCGAAAAAATCGGTGAAAAAATAGTAGAAGGTCTTGGAAAAAACTTTATTTATCGAAGAATAGGGTATGTTTTGACTATTAAAAAGCTTAAAAAAATAAAATTTAAATCGCCTCAAGCCCAATCTCAACTGCAACAACAGGCATTTTGATTTTCCAATTCTTAAGAACTCGTGGAGCAATTTCGCCGACAAAACCAACTTGTTTTCCTTCAACAAAAATTTTCGCACATCTCCCAGAGATATAATTATTATTTTCCTCTGCTTCAATTGTATAATTAACTCCAAGCATCTTAAATAAATAATCTAAAACTTGCTTCATATCAGTAAAATTAACTTTTTCATCTACAAATGCTACAGCAAGATTTTCAGTTTCTTTAACCTTGGTCTCAAGACCATCGTCTAAGGAGAAAACTTTTCCCATCTCAAAAATTTTCTGGGGATAAGTAGAATTAGAATTCTCAGAGAAAATCTGAAGTAAATTGGTAAGTAAATCAATCCTCAAAACATCCCTTTCAGTTTTTGAATTTTCAACTTCAATAAAACTACTATAATTATAATGCATCTTTTTCACATTTCTTTCCGTCGTTAAATGGAAAGACGAAACCTCCAAAAAACCAAGCCCTGCGAGAATCTCTGATATAATCTTTTTCTTTCTTGAATTCTTATCCTCCTCTGCAATCGTAGAAATTTTGGGAATCTCTGGTTCAAAATTCTGATAACCATAAGCAATCGCAACCTCTTCTACCAAATCAACCCAATGAAGAATATCCATTCTATAAGGAGGAATCAAAGCAAAAGTCCTTTCTTTCTTTTTCTCAAAACCTAACCCCATCCTCTCAAAATACTTCTTAATCTCTTTCTCACTTAACTTAATCCCCAAAGTTTTCTCGATATCCTCTAATTTAAACTCCATCTCTTCAAAATTCATTTCTGGTGAAACGAAACTCTCTTTTGAATCCTTTATATTCATTGAATAAACTTTTCCCCCCATTTCATACAAAGCCGAAACAATAATGCTTATAACTTTCTTCAGATGATAAAGGCTATGCCCAGAACACTCAATAAAAATATCTTTAGTATTTTCTATAATTCTCCCCGTCTCTTCAGAATTTATTATCGGAGGCATTGAAAGAATCTTCTCATTCGCATCAACAAAAATTGGGTATACTTCTGCGTCCTTTAACAAATCAGCATATTCCCTCCCCGTAGGGTGCTGTCTCAAAATCTGACGACCATTAATCTCTCTTGGATACTCCAAAGGAACAAACCTAATATCCTCTGGCTTTCTCGCAGTAAATTTAATTGGCAACTTTATCTTTTCAAGAGGGTAAACTCCTATAGCAAGCTTCTTCCTTTTTCTGCCTACAGAGTTATGCAATTTTTCCTGAATATCCACTATCTCTTTTATTTTCTCATCGTCAAACTTAATCCCTTTGACAATCGCACAAGCCGTATAAGGTCTAACCTTTTTTACAGCTTTCTCAATTATCACATCGTAACCTTTTTCAGGAGGATAAATATTAAATTTAGCAACACCTTTCTTCTCATTAAACTGATTCAAAGCCCGCGCAAAATTCTGCAGCGAAAGTAAATCGGGACGATTCGGAAAAACTTCAACAGAAACTTCTTCTTCAGTTATCTCTTCAACAGGGGTCCCCATTTCAGTTATTTTTCTCTCTAATTCAGGAGTTATCTTCCCGACCTCCTTTTCAAGCTCCTTCCTGTTAAGTGTTAGTATTGTCATTTTTCTTCCCCCTCAAAACTTCAATCAGTTCATCAAACTTATTATTTATTGTCTCTTCAAGACTCTCAAGTTGGTCTTTTATCCCTTCAAGCCCTGATTTATTTTCTTCTTCCATTCTAACTTAAAACCTTTATATGATTTATTTTTATTAAAATTGCCCCTTCACAGGGTTCTCCTTCATTAATTGGAATTCTTTTAATAAAATCTATCCATTTGCCTTCAATAAAATATTCGGCAATTCCTTTAAACTCATATCCAACACAATTTTCCTCCCAATTTCTCACCCACACAACTAAGGCAACATTTTTGTTTCTTTTTATATTATCTATAGTTTCATTTAAGTAATTGTCAGTTAACAACAATTCGTCCCTAGAAACCACTTTAACAAAACCTATTGCAATATTATGGGGGTTCCCTTCTTCATCAATTGTAGCTAAGCCCATTGCATTGTTCTCAATTATCTTCTTTATTCCTTCGTTAACCTCCACCATTAAAATCTCCAAACTCTCGTTTCTCTCAATTTAGTTAAATCATTCCTGTACATTTCTCTTAAATCATTTATTTTAAAGAATTCCATTATTATTCTGTCAAACCCAGGACCCCAAGCTAAAACGGGAATATGTCTTCCAAAGATAGGAATTGTAACTTCTGGTCGAAACATACCTGCACCTCCAAGCTCAACCCATTTTTTATGAGTTGGATGAAACACGTCAATTTCAAGAGATGGCTCGGTATACGGAAAGTATGCAGGGCGTATACGAATTTGCTCGTAACCCATTTTCTTAAAAAATTCTACTAAATAACCCAATAACTGCCTAAAATTAGCATTCTCATCTACAACAATCCCTTCTGTCTGGTTAAATTCAAAACTATGACTCCAATCCACTGTTTCATTCCGAAAACACTTACCTAAAGCAAAATACTTCGCAGGAAATTCTTTGATCTCAGCAATCTTCTTTAAAGTCTGAGCAGATAAACAAGTCGTATGTGTCCTTAAAACAACTTTCCTAGCATCGCCCTCATTCCATTTATACTGCCAACCCTTGCTGCCTCCCACCCCCTTCTCGTGCGACTTCTTTACTTCTTCAACAAGTCTGTTTTTATTGTCTGCCTCAGGCAGTTTTCCTTCAACATTTTTCAGATAAAAAGTATCCTGCATCTCTCTGACAGGATGGTCCTGTGCTGTAAAAAGAGCATCAAAATTCCAAAAACTAGTCTGAACTAAAGAACCAGTCATCTCCTTAAAACCCATTTCAAGCCAAATTGACTTAGCATATCCCGTCGCCTGATTAACAAAATGCCTCTTACCTCCATAAACTTTAGGAACTGCAGTAGTCAAATCATATCTTCTAAACTTCTTGCCTTTCCACAAACCCTGCTTTATAATTTTAGGTGTTAACTGCTCAATAAGCTCTTCCGACAAGTTTATCTTAGAAACCTCTACCCCAAAAGAGGTAAGTTTAACACTAATAGTTTTCCTTTTCTCAACCTTAACAATCTCCTTTCTAGACTTCAAAACTCCCAAAGCCATTTTGTCCTGAGGCTCAAGAAAAGAAACTTCTAAAGGCAACTTCTCCATAAAAATCTCTTCAAGCATCTTCTTTGTTACCTCTTCTGGTCTGGCGTTCAACACAATCTCCCCCTTTCTAACCTCAACCAAAGCCTTCTTTCTAAGAGCCCCCAAAGCAACCTTAGCTTCATTATCATTTAATCCGCAAATTCCTTTTATGTCTTTTATAGGGATGCTCTTTTTCTCAAAAATTTTATCAAGTAGAACCCTCTCAGGCAGATGTTTCTTCAGGTAATTAACACCCAAAACATCCAAATCAACAACTTCTTTTTCTTCTCCCCTAATTTCAACCAAGCCTTTATTTTTCAAAAAACCCAAAGCTCTTAAAACAGAAGTCTTATCTAAACCAGCTTTCTTAGAAATATCACTAACATCAAATTCTTTAACAGAAAGACTAGGCAAAACAATTCTCTCAATTGGAGAAAGCGATTCAGCAACCGTCTTACTATCCATAACCCTCTATACTTTCGGATTTTTTAAATGTTATTAAAACACAATATCTTTAAAAACTTAATAAGTCAAATTTAAATACGGATAAAAGAGGACGCGGAATCCCTGTTGAAAAATTAAATGACCTCCCTAAGAGACTAAGAATCTTTCTTTTCCTACTTATCTTTATTATAGTGTTTGGAACAGCAAGTTTTACACTAATAGAAAATATCCCCCTCTCAGAGGGTTTCTTCAGAACGCTTGAAGCATTAGCATTTATGTTCAGTGCAACATCCCTTCACAGCAAACTACTAGAAATCTTTCTTGCAATATTCGGAGTTTTTTGTCTCTGGTGGATTCTATGGAGTATAGCAGATATGTTTATTGAAGGAAAAATATCAGAATATTTAAAAATCAGCTTATATAATCTTAAATTAAGAAATATGAGCAAACACTATGTTATAGTCGGCGGGGGAAGGGTAGGTGAAGAAATCGCTAAAAGTCTTCAAAAAGAGAAAAAAGAATTCGTAATAATTGAAAAGGAAAAAACAATAGTTGAGAAATTAAGAAAAAAAGGATATCTTGTAATTGAAGGTGACGCAACCGAATCTGATTCGGCAGTTCTTGAGAGGGCAAATTTAAAACAGGCAAAATCAGCAATCTTAGTAATGCACGAAACAAAAGATAACTTAATGGCGACACTCTCTATAAAAGAAATGGCTCCTGATTTAGAAATTTATGCAAGAGCAGAAAATCATTCTTTTATCAACAGATTAAAAAAAGCCGGCGCAAAAGAAATAATTGTCCCAGAGATAACTGCTGCAGAAAAATTCTTACAAAAGCTAAACTAATCCTTCAAGCGAAAACCAACCTTTTCCAGACCGATTTTTAATCCTATTAATTTTTCTTCTTCACGAATTCTCAATTTACCCAACAATTTATCCTTGCCTGCCTTCTTATTCTCCAAACTAGAAATCTCATCTGCCATCTCTCCCAAAACCCGCTCAAAAGAATTCTTCTCATCAATAATTTCAGAAGAAGATTTTTCGTCCAGATTAGTTAATGATTTCTTAACTTCAACTAACTTTTCAGCCAAACCTTTATCAAAAATATCTAAAAAATCATTCTGAACATCTTCAATTAAAGCCTGTCTAAAATTATCCTTATACTTTCTCAACAAATTCCTCTTTTTCTCATTCTTATGATAGACACTCAATAAACCCTTCAAATCAATCTGATTCTTCAGGCGATCTATCTGATTAAAAAGAACCTTTCTTTCATTTTCTAACTCTTTTTCCTTTTTAAGAAAATTTCTAAATCTATTTGACTCCTTAAACTCCAGAAAATCCTTTTCTTTCTTCTCAAGAAGATTTCTCCTTTTCTTAACCTCACTTTCAAGAACCTTTAACTCATTCTCCATTTCTTCCTTAAGTCTGACAGATTCCTTAAAAGAGAAATAATCATTTAACAAAATCTCAAAAGACTTTCTCTTAAAAATAGTCTCTTTATTATCAAAAAACATTTTTTCATTCAATTTAAAAAAATCTCTAATTATTCTCCTGACCCCTGCAATCTCTTCACCGATAAGAATATTAGCTACACTATAACTCTTAGCGGACTCTTTTTCAAAACGTGAGATAAACTTACCGACTTCCCTGAAATAATTTTCAAAAGAGCTCTCTTTTAATTCGCGAATATTCCAAATGAGTTTCTCACAATAGCCCGCATAGGAATCTTTCCCCTCCAAAACCCTTCTTTTTAACCTCAAATCCTCTTTCCTGTTCTCAAGATTTACCCCCTCCAAAACTTCAATTTTCACAGTAAAATCATCAAGAAAACCTTTTTTAATCTGAAGAGCCGAATCCATTAGTCTCTTCTCAACATCTTCAAAACCCTTAATTATCTTTCTGACTTCTTCCTCATAATTCTCCAAAGAAATCTCTTTTATTTCAACAAGATTTTCTTTTTTCTTAAAAATATCAAAAAGACCCATCACTTCACCCCTTTAAAATCTTGATTAAAATCCTGCATATTCTCTTCCCATAAATTTAGCCTATCGCCAATTATCTTAACTACATCTATAACAACTATTATCAGAAAAGAAGTAAGAAAAATAGGAATAAGATAGTAATAAGGTATTGAAGTAAGATTAATAAAAGAACCTATAGGAGAATAAATTAAAAATACTGTTATCAAGAGAACAAGTACAGAAGCATAAAATAAAAACTTATTCGTAAATGGCGACCTATTAATTGTAAGCTTTCTGAAACTCCTAAAATTATAGCTATTAAAAGTTGCAAAGAAAACCATACAAGCAAAAACAAGCGTCATTGATTCTTTAAGCTCCATATAAGAAAGAGTATGATAAAAAACCGTTAAAGCACTTAGACAGATAATTAATCCAGAGAAGACTATCAGCAAAAACAAGGGCTTAGAGACTATACTTGACTTTCTACGGGGTTTGGTTGTCATAACATCTTTTGAATATGGATTAAAAGCAAGAGTAATTGCCGTAAGTTCATCAGAGAAGATGTTCATAAAAAGAATTTGGATTGCAACCAGCGGAAGGGGAAGCCCTAGGAGAACCGATAGAAAAATAATGGCTACCTGAGCAAAATTAATTGAAATCTGATAGGAAGCAAATTTCTGAATGTTTGTAAAAATCGTCCTGCCTTCTTTTATAGCATCAATAATTGCAGCAAAATTATCGTCCTTCAGAGTCAGGTCTGCAACAGAACGAGAAACATCGGTTCCGCTCCTTCCCATGGCCACGCCAATATGCGCTTCTTTTAAGGCGGGAGCGTCATTCACTCCATCACCTGTCATCGTCACAACCTCACCATTAGCCTTAAGTGCCTGAACAATTCTAAGTTTATGCTCTGGCTTGACTCTTGAAAAAATAACTGTTTTCATCACTCTACGAACCAGTTCACGATCTGTAATCTTTTCTAACTCCTCTCCTTCTATTACTTCCCCCTCATCAAGACCAATTTGCTTCGCAATAGAAATCGCCGTCTCCCGATTATCCCCTGTAATCATCTTGACACGAATTCCGGCATTTCTGCAAGTCTCAACAGCCTCTTTAACTTCTTCTCTTGGAGGGTCGCTCATTCCAACAAGTCCAAGAAAAATCAAATCGTCCTCTAAACCCTCCTTAGAAACACCATTAGTCTTCTTATAAGCAAAGGCAAGAGTTCTAAGTGTTCCAGAAGTAAAATTCCTATTGCAATCTTTAATGAGTTCCCTTTCTCTATTCAACATCTTAAAAACCCCGCTATCTCTCTGTATATACTTGCACTTAGGAAGCAAAACCTCTAGAGCCCCTTTAGCATATACAACTTTTTTCTTTGATTCGCTACACATTATAGTCATCATCTTTCTCTCAGAAGTAAAGGGAATTTCTTTCTCCCTCTCTAAATCTATATCTTCTTTAAACAACCCCACCTTAGAAGCCATAATAAGCAAAGAAGCCTCGGTAGGTGTCCCCATTATATTATAGGTTTTTCCTTCCTCTGACCTTGAAATTTTTGAATCGTTACATAAAACGGCAGTCCTTAGAAGATTCTTCAAAGACTTCTCTTTTTCAACGTTAACCTTTTTAGAATTAAACAAAATCTCACCTTTTCGCGAGTATCCAGTACCAGATATATCATAAATCCTATTATCAGAAAGTACTTTCAAACAAGTCATTTCTCCTTTTGTTATAGTTCCTGTCTTATCAGAACAAATCACTGTAGTCTCCCCCAAGGTCTCAATTATAGACATCCTATTTACTACAGCATTTTTCTTAGCCATTCTATATGAACCAGAAGCCAAAGAAGTTATCAAAACTACTGGAAAGCCCTCTGGAAAAGAAGCAACACAAACAGCGATAACCATTATCAAAACTTCTGAAAGAAATTCAAAATTAAAACTATGAGCCCTAATGACCATAATAATCCCTGTTAAAATAGCAAAAAGAGAACCAAAAATAACCATATACTTTGCGATAGAATTAACTTTCTTCTGTAGAGGGAGTTCTTTTTCTGTCTCAGAAATCATCTCTGCTATCTCACCAAAACGGGTTTCCATTCCTGTACGGATAACCTTTGCAACACACTTCCCATCAATAATAAAAGAACCCATAAATAGAACATTCTTATCCTTGAATTTTTTCTCACTTTTAGTAGCAAACTTTTTTACTCCGGAAGACTCCCCAGTAAGTACAGCTTCACTAATAAGAAGGTCATTTTCTTTAAGAACAATACAATCAGCAGGAACCCTCTCCCCATTTCTTAAAATCAAAATATCTCCTGGCACAATCTCTTTTGAACTAATCTCTTTTTCAATCCCGTCTCGGAGTACAATAGAAACAGGCATTATCATACTTTTAAGTGCAAAAACAGCCTTCTCTGCCTTATACTCCTGAAAAAACCCAACTAAAATCACTATAAAAATAATACCTAAAATAATATACCCTGTAACTATCTTTTCTCCCCCAACAAAAAAACACAAAACCATAGCAAAAAACAGAATATAAATGACAAAATTACTTTTAACCTGCCTTAATAAAATTTTCAATGGGTGAACCTGAGATGTATCTTTAATCTCATTAAAACCATAACTCCTTAAACTCTTTCTAGCTTCTTCAGAAGTCAAACCTCTCGTACTCCCCCCCATAAAAAAAGAAAAGAAACTTCATTAATAAATATTTGGATAAATTAACAAGAATCTGTATTTTCAACTTCTTCTATATCTCCTTCAGCCCTCTCAAGTGAAAGCGCCGCATCTTCTAATGTCTCTCTGCACTTGCCTTTCATATTCTTTGCAGTGTCCATTACAATCTCTCCAGCAACTTTCACATGCTCTTCAGCCCTCTCAAGCTCATCTTTTTCCATAATCTTCAGACAAATCTATTCTATATAAATGTATTGATACAAAGATAAATTTAAATAGCTCTACAGACTAAATAGTTAAAGATGGTGAATGTAGCAATAAACGGAATCGGAAGAATAGGAAAAGCCGTTTTAAAAATATGTTTAGAGAAAAAAATAAATGTAGTTGCTATCAATGACTTGACTCCTATAGAAAGTATGGTCTATTTATTAAAGTATGATTCTGTATATGGAAATTATGAAGAAAAAGTTGAAACAGGAAAAGATTTTCTAAAAATAGGAAGCCAAAAAATAAAAGTATTCAACGAAACAAATCCTGAAAACTTGCCTTGGAAAGAACTGAAAGTAGACGTAGTTATTGAGTCAACAGGAATTTTCACTGACAGAGAAGGAGCACAAAAACATATCAATGCTGGAGCAAAAAAAGTAATAATCTCCGCACCAGCAAAAAATCCGGATGTAACTATCGTTTTAGGAGTAAACGACAAAGACTTAAAAAAAGAACATAAGGTAATCTCAATGGCTTCCTGCACGACTAATTGTCTCGCACCCATAGCAAAAATTCTGAACGAAGAATTTGGAATAGAAAAAGGTTTCATGACCACAATCCACGCATATACGAATGACCAAAAAATCTTAGACGTCTCCCACAAAAAATTAAGAAGAGGACGGGCAGGAGCGATAAACTTAATACCTACATCATCCGGAGCAACAACCTCTGTTTCCGAAGTAATACCCGAACTTAAGGGAAAAATGAATGGACTCGCAGTACGTGCCCCTGTCGCCTGCGGAAGCTTAGTTGATTTTACTGCAGAATTAAAAAGAAAGACCTCTGTTGAAGAGATAAATAAATCAATGAAAAAAGCTTCAGAAAAACTCAAAGGAATATTACAATACACCAATGATGAAATAGTTTCTTCAGATATAATAAAAAACCCGCACACGTCAATATTTGATTCAACTTTAACTCAAGTGAATGGAAATCTTGTAAAAGTATTCTCATGGTATGACAACGAATATGGATATAGTTGCAAAATTGTAGATTTAATAAAAAAACTCTAAATAAAATGGTTTACGACCTAATCATAATTGGGGCAGGTCCTGCCGGGATGACTGCTGCAATTTACGCAGCAAGAAACAAATTAAAATTTTTAATGATAAGTCTTGATATAGGGGGACAGGTTTCATGGAGCTCAGAAGTAGATAACTACCCCGGACTACCTGACTGCACAGGAATAGAAATAGTAAATAAGTTCAAGGAACACCTAAAAGATTACAAAATAAAAGTGAAAATAGAAGAAGTTAAAGAGATAAAAAAAATAAAAAATTTCTTCAAAATCAAAACAAAAAATAAAGAATACAAAACAAAAACTATTATCCTTGCATCGGGCAAAAAACCGAAAAAACTTAATGTACCTGGAGAAGAAAAATTCCTAGGAAAAGGAGTATCTTACTGCACCACCTGCGAAATAAATCCTTATAAAAATAAAAAAGTTGCTATCATTGGAGGTGGGAACTCGGGTCTTGAAGCAGCCTTATTTCTAACAAAACATTGTAAGAAAGTCTACGTAGTTGAAATCTTAGACCAAATAAACGGCGAAGAATTCTTAAAAGAAAAAGTTAAAAAAAATAAAAAAATAAAAGTAATAACTGGTGCAAGGGTCAAAGAGATCCTAGGAAACCAGAAAGTCCACTCAATAAAATACGAAAAAAGCAACAGGGTGGAATCATTAAAAATTGAAGGAATATTTATTGAAATAGGACTTATAACTATTCTAGACTTTGCAAAGATTATAAAGAAAAATCAGTGGAATGAGATTATGATTTTCAGAAGCACAAAAACCCACGAAGAAAATATGACAAACATTCCAGGGATATTCGCTGCAGGAGACTGCACTGATATACCCACAAAACAAATCGTAGTCGCTGCAGGAGAAGGAGCAAAAGCAGCATTAGCGGCGATTGATTATATAAATAGAACCGATAAAAAATGAAAACACTATCTGACTTTAATTTTAAAAACAAAACAGTTATTCTTCGGTCAGACCTCAATTCAGATGTCATAAAAGGAAAAATAATCCCCTCAGAAAGAATTAAAGAATCTGCCGAAACAATTAAAGAGCTAAAAAACAAAGGAGCAAAAGTCATAGTAATAGCCCACCAAGGAAGCCCTGGAAAAGAAGATTTTATTTCATTAAAACAACATTCAAAAATTTTAAAGAAGTATACCAAAATTAAATTTGTAAAAGATATCATAGGGAAAAAAGCGATCTCAAAAATAAAAAATCTAAAACCGGGAAAAGCAATTCTTTTAGAAAATATAAGATTTGAAAAAGAGGAATTTAAAACAGATAAAAAAAATTATTTAATAGGAAAACTCTCTTCTCTCGCAGACTTCTATGTTAATGACGCATTCTCAGTTTGCCATCGTGAACAGGCATCAATAGTTCTTTTCCCAAAATATTTAGAAAGTTGTGCTGGTCGTCTCTTAGAAAAAGAAGTTAATGCCCTAAAAAAATTAAAAATAAAGAATTGTCTTTACATTCTCGCAGGAGCAAAACCATCAGATAATTTAAAATTAATGAAAGAAAAAAAAATCCTTGCATGTGGCCTCTTTGGACAAATGTGTTTAATTGCAAAAGGGAAGAAACTGGGGGCTCAAGAAGTATACCTAAGGAATATAATAAAAGATTTTGGTAAAATAATCGGTATACTAAAGAATAAACAAAAAAATGTGATGACACCAATTGACTTCGCAGTAAAATTTAAAGGAAAAAGAAAAGAAATTGGATTAGAAGACTTCCCGGTTAACTTTGAAATTTTTGATATTGGAGAAAAAACAATTAATATATTTGTAAAAGAAATAAAAAAAGCAAAAGCGATTTATATGAAAGGTCCTGCAGGAGACTGTTCAAACAAAAACTTCAGAAAAGGAACATTCAAAATTCTGAAAGCAATAAGTGAATCAAAAGGATTCTCAGTAATCGGTGGGGGACATTTAAGCGACGCAATAGAAAAATCTAAAATTGACAAAAATAAGTTCAATCATGTTAGCTTATCAGGGGGTGCACTCTTAAATTACATTGCTGGAGAAAAACTCCCAGGTCTTGAAGCACTAAAATGAGAATAATTAAAACAAAAAATTATAAAGAGTTATCAAAAAAAGCAACAGAAATCTTAGCCGAAGAAATAAAAAATAAACCAGACACAACCCTTTTACTTCCTACTGGGAAAACACCTCTTGGGCTTTATAAAAATTTAGTCAAAAAGTATAATAAAAAAAGAATTGATTTCTCAAAAATTAAAATTTTCAACCTTGACGAGTATTATCTTATAGATAAAGATGACAAAAGAAGTTTTAATTATTATTTAAGAAAAAATCTTCTTGATAAGATTAATGCAAAAAAAGAAAATGTTTTACTGATAAATGGAAAATCAAAAGACTCAAAGAAAGAATGTGAAAATTACGAGAACAAAATAAGAAAAAATCCAGTTGACATTGCAATTTTAGGGGTAGGAAAAAACGGACATATAGCATTTAACGAACCAAGCTCAAAATTTAATTCAAAAACAAGGCTGGTAAAACTAACCAATGAAACAATAAAAAGAAACTCTTCCTTTTTTAAAAAAGCCCCCAATAAAGCAATAACTTTAGGAATAAAAACTATTTTGTCTTCTAAAAAAATAGTTCTTTTGGCTTCTGGAAAAGAAAAAGCAAAAGCAATCAAAGAATTAGTTAGTAAAAGAATCTCGGAAGAATACCCTGTCAGTTTTTTAAAAAAACACAAAAATCTCCTTGTTATTATTGACAAAGAAGCGGGAAAGTATATAAAATAAAAATCCTTAGGTAAAATATGATTGAAAAAGCATACAAAAAAGCCCTTGAAACAATAGACCTTTGTTCTCAAAAGCAAGGACTTTACGCATCTGGAGGAAAAAAAGGCTATAGAGGAGTCTGGGCACGAGACAGCATTATTAGTTTAATAGGCGCTATAACTGAAGATAAAAAAGACTACAAAGAAATTTTCAAAAGAAGCCTCTTAACCCTAGGAGAAAAACAAAGCAAAAGAGGACAAATACCCAACGCAGTCCACGGATTTGAAGATAAAAAACTAAAAGTAGATTACATCTCAATCGATTCTAGCCTTTGGTTCATAATCGGACACTATATCTATAAAGAAAAATACGGAAATTCCCTCTTCAAAAAAGAAAATAAAAAAATAAAAAAAGCTCTCACTTGGATTGAATATCGCGATTTCGGAGAAGAAGGCTTACCTGACCAACTGCCCACAACCGACTGGCAGGACGCCTTCCCCCATAAATACGGCGAAGTAATAAACACACAAGCCCTATACTATAAAATTCTAAAACTAATGAAAAACAAAAAAGCAAACAAGATTAGAAAAATAGTAAATCAAGACAAAGAACATGGTCTTTGGAATGGAAATTATTACTGGGCATACCGCTGGAAAAATCACAATAAGTATAAAGAA
The DNA here is from genome assembly GCA_041649755.1 of Candidatus Pacearchaeota archaeon. Lineage (GTDB taxonomy): Archaea > Nanobdellota > Nanobdellia > Pacearchaeales > GW2011-AR1 > JAGVXH01. The sequence continues at coordinate 41,736 of JBAZMK010000002.1, forward strand.
ATCGGCGAGTGGTTCGACAGCCTCGGAAACCTTTTAGCAATAATCTTTGACTTAGCCGATAAAAAACAATCAGAAAAAATCATCACTTACATAAAGAAAAACAAAATTAACAAACCTTTTCCTGTAAAAGCAATCTGGCCCCCAATAAAAAAAGGAAGCAAATATTGGGAGGATTATTTTTTAGATTGCGACGCAGGAAAACCTTTTCATTACCTTAACGGAGGAATCTGGCCGTTCATCGGGGGTTTCTACGTTCTTGCCTTAATAAAAATGAAAAAATTTAAAGAAGCAAAAAAAGAACTACAACTTCTTGCCGAGTCAAACACAAAAAATAATCCTTTCCCGGAGTGGATAAATCCTCTTGACAAAAAAACCCATGGAGTCTATCAAGCATGGAGTGCAGGGCTCTACATCTTAGCTTACAACTCTTTGAAAAAGAAAAAAGTTTTAATCTAATTAGTTTCAATTATGAAATTATTTTTCTTCAAAACACTCACAAACCTAATTTCTCCTTAATAACGTCAAGCATTTTCTTACTGGTAACTCTATAATCAAGATTTTTGACAACATGTTCCCTTCCAGCTTTTCCCATCTGATTACGGAGCTTCTCATCGGTTAAAAGTTTCAAAGTATACTTCTGCAAATCCTCTACGTCCGCCCTATAAGCAAAAGTCTTTGATTTATCAAACTTTACAATCTGCTTGGTGCAAAACCCCATAGAAGGATAAGCCCACTCCTCATCTAATTGAACTTCCTCCGCAACTTTGGCTAAAAAGCCCGTCTTATTATGAACAATCGTTTCAGCAGGACCGCCAACATTTATAGAAATAACAGGTTTCCCGCAAGCCATAGCCTCAACCTGTATCATTCCAAAACCCTCAATTCTAGAAGGTGCGGCATAAATATCACAGCAATTCAAGACTTCAGCCATAAACTCGGGCGAAAAAGTATCATCAATAAAGACAACTTTGTCAATAATCCCAAGAGACTCCGCCAACTCCCTCTCGATATCATGCCACTCGCCTGCACAGTCACTTGGCCAAGACTTACAGACATACTTCCAGTCCTTAAACTCTTTATCAATTTCGGCTAAAGCTCTCATCATTTCCTGCGCACCCTTAGAAGTAACGTCCCCCCCAATAGTTAAAATCATCTTCTCGTTATCCCTAACACCAAACATTCTTCTCAAGGCAAGCCTTTTCTCTTTATTTTTTTCAGTATTTTCCATAGGTTTAAACAAATCTGTATCTATCCCTATATGCATCGGAACAATCTTGCTGACATCAACACCATCACGGGCATAAATACTCCTTACCCACTCGCTCGTCGTAAACATCAGTTTAAGTTTGTTAAACTCTTCTTTATAATTAGCAACCCACCCATCAGCATTAAACCAAGGAATTGGAGTAACACCAAACTTTAAGGGTTCTTGAACAACTTCAGGAACATTCCCCCAAAATCCAACCCCGATAACAAAATCAAAATTCCCATTTCTCAGAAGAAACTCTTTCTGTATACTTTCCTTAAAGTGACAAGGAACAGCCTCAACACCCAAATTAAGCAACCCCTTATAAAGAAGATCTCCTTGCAGACTCTGTCCATCTGGCTCAGGGGGGTAGGCGTAAAGAATCAAAGCTTTCATCTTATTTTAACGAGATTAAATGCCTCAACCTTCTTGCAACATCTTTCTTCAAAACTATTTTCGTCAAAGCCATAAACCTGTTTAATTAAATTTTTTTTCTTAACTAAATCAGTGGATTGCAACCTTATAAATTTATCCGAACTCTTCTTTGCATAACAATGAGCTCCGCGCCTTGAATAAGAAAAGAAAAAAAGCTTATCACATCCTAGCATCCCATTCTCTATCATAAACTTTACAGCATTATGAACATCAATATGCCTCTTATGCCCATATTCTCCATTCTCTCCGTGAGTAAAAATATAATCATACTTAGTTCTACTAATTAAAGATCTTATTCTGTCAACAACCTCTCTCAATTCAACATCTTCTAAAGAATCATCTTCTAAGTCTGACATAAAACAAGTAGCGTTATAATTCTCACAAACCTTCATAAATTTGGGCGCCCTGTCTGCGTCGTCTTTCCTGCATAGAGAAACAATCGTGATGTTCCACTTGTTCTGCAGAAGAGTTCCTCCCATCCAAATCGTTTCGTCGTCGGGATGAGCAACAATCACTAAGACCTCTTTCTTCATTAATAATCCTACTTCAATCAGATTTAAAAATCTTGTCATCACAAGAGACACAATCAAATCCTAACAAAATAAAGACAACATTTATTAACTTAACTAAACATTTAATGAAAGGTGATAAAATGTTTGATGTAGTCAGTTTCGGTTCCGCCCTTATAGATATATTTGTCAACACAGGAATATCAGAAGAAAAAGGATTTATGTATTACCCCTTAGGAGAAAAAATCCAAATCAAAGAACTCCGATTTGACATAGGTGGCGGAGGAACAAACACTGCAGTAGCCTTCTCAAGACTGGGGTTAAAAACTGGATATGTAGGAAAAGTCGGAGACGATGAAAGCGGAGAAAAAGTTATTAAAATGTTGAAAAAGGAAAAAATAAAATTTCTGGGAAAAATAGAAAAAGGAAAAATTACTGGGCACTCAATAATCCTTGATGGCAAAGGTGGAGAAAGAACAATTTTAGTATACAAAGGAGTTAACGATGAAATAATTATGAAGGATATAAAGAGGTTTAAAACAAAATGGCTCTATTTTAGTTCATCAAGAGGCAAAAGCTTTCAGACAAAAAAAGAATTAATAGGAATATTAAAGAAAAGGGGGGTAAAACTCGCATTCAATCCTAGTGCCTACTTAATAAAAAAAGAGAACATAAGCTATCTGCTAAAAATGACTGATATCTTAATCCTTAATAAAGAAGAAGCACAAATGCTCGTCGGAAAAAGAGAAAAAGACTTGCTTAAGGGACTAAACAAACTTGGTCCAAAGATTATTGTAATAACAGACAAAAACAAATTGATAAGTTGTTACGACGGAAACAAAAAATATTTTCTAAAACCTAACAAAATAAAAGTTGTTGAAAGAACTGGTGCTGGAGACGCCTTCTCTTCAGGCTTCGTAGCTGGTCAAATTGCAGGAAAATCAATTGAGTATAGCTTAAGGCTCGGATTAAGAGAAAGCGAATCTGTAATTCAACACTTCGGAGCTAAGAATAATCTAATAAGAGAAAAAATAAAATGAACTTAAACAAAATTACGAAAAAAGGAAAGGCGTTGTTTCTTGCATACGACCAAGGTTTAGAGCACGGACCAACAGATTTCAACGATAAAAATGTAGACCCAAATTATATAATTGATATCGCGAAAAAAGGAAAATATACTGGATTGGTCTTCCAGAAAGGAATTGCTGAAAAGTACAACAAAGAGATAAAAAAATCAGGGGTCCCATTAATAGTGAAACTAAACGGAAAAACAAATTTAGTCGGAGGCGAACCAGTTTCAACACAAATTTGCAGTGTAGATGAATCAATAAAACTTGGAGCAAAAGCTGTCGGCTACACTATTTACATAGGAAGCCAGTACGAATCAAAAATGATGAAAGAATTTTCCGCAATTCAAAAAGAAGCACACTCAAAAGGATTACCAGTAATTGTATGGGTCTACCCGCGGGGGAAATCCGTTGAAAAAACTCCGAAAAAAGAGCTAATGGCTTACGCCTGTCGTGTTGGATTAGAAATAGGAGCAGACATAATAAAAATAGTTTACGACGGAAACCAAAAAGACTTAGAATGGGCAGTGAAATCTGCAGGAAAAACTAAGGTAGTAATCGCTGGAGGAGCAAAGAAAAGCGAAAAATTATTCCTAAAACAAGTCCAGGAATTAAATAGCGCTGGAGCAATTGGTCTAGCTATAGGTAGAAATATCTGGCAGTCCACCAATCCTCTAGCAATAACAGAAAAAATAAAAAAAATAATCTGGAAATGAAACCAATAATTCTAATCAATTTCAAAACGTACAACTATGGAAAAATAGCCATTGCTTTAGCTAAGGAAATAGAAAAAGTAAACAAAAATATAATTATCGCAGTTCAGCCGACAGACATAAAAGAAATTTCATCAAAGACAAAACTGAAAGTATACTCCCAACATGTTGACTCTGCTAAACCTGAAAGAGCAACAGGATTCATTACACCAGAATCTGTGAAAAGCGTCGGAGCTTCAGGAGTTTTACTAAACCATTCTGAACACCAAATTGATTTTAAGACTCTCAAAGAAACGATAAAAAGGTGTAAGAAGATAAAATTAAATACCGCTATCTTCGCTTCAGGGCTAAAGGAAGCAAAAAAAATAGAAAAACTTAAACCAACTTTTTTAATTTATGAACCGCCAGAATTAGTCGGAGGAAAAATTTCCGTCTCCTCATCAAAGCCCGAAATCATAAGTAAAATTGCAAAATCGATAAAGACAAAATTTCTTGTCGGAGCAGGAATAAAAACAAAAGAAGATATAAAAAACTCCATTAAACTCGGTGCATCTGGAGTCGCCTTCGCTTCAGTTATCACAACAGCAAAAAATCCCAAAAAGACTCTAAAAGAATTATTAATTTAAAGAGTCACTTATTTTACCAATCTGCTCTATCAAATCACTTGCCATCAAAGAATTTTTTCTTTTGGTCATTTCACCTGCTTTCCCATTTATATATGCCCCTGCACAGGCTGAATCAAATAAATCATTCCCTTGAGCAATTAACCCGCCGACAACCCCTGCTAAAACATCTCCTGTACCACCTTTAGTCATATGGGGTGTCCCTGTTTTATTTATTGCCACCTTATTTCCATCACTTATCACATCTACATTCCCTTTCAACAAAATAATTGTTCCTAATCTCCTTGCTTCTTCCTTAACTACATTGATCCTTTGCTCCAAATTATCCCCAACTTTTCTCCCAGTTAAAACAAAAAACTCTCCTGCATGAGGAGTCAGAACAAAATTATTCAAATTCATTCCTTCTTTAAGTGCATAAACTGCATCTGCATCAATCACCCCCCTCAATTTTGTCACCTTCAAGAAACCTCTAACAAAATAAAGAGTCTCTTTTTCCCTGCAGATTCCACCTCCAATCACAAAACCAGTTTTATTCTTACTTTCTCTTTCAAGGATTTTTAAATGCCCCCTATTTATAAATTTCCCATCTAAAGGAATCGTTATAATATCTGGAGAATAGCTAGCAATTATATTTGAAACTCTCCTTGGCGACGCAACTTCTACAACATCTGTCCCTGAACGCAAACTTGCAATTGCAGAAAGGGCATTAAACATTACACTCCCTGAATACTTCTCACTTCCTCCTACTACCAGAAGCCTTCCAAAATCCCCTTTCTTACTCCACGCCCCCCTTTTTTTATAAACCTTCTTTAGAATCAAACTCTTTATTTGAACTACCATCATCAAAATTATTCCGTTTATTTTCTTTTACAAATGACAAGTCCAGCCACCATCAATAGTAATAATAGAACCAGTCATATAACTGCACTCATCAGAAGACAAATAAACTGCTAAACCTCCAAGCTCTTCAGCATTACCTGCCCTCTTTAACAAAACAGAATTACTAACCAACGCCCTCGTCCCTTTATCATTCAGAAGACCTTTTGTCATCGGACTCACAAACATCCCAGGACAAATAGCATTAACATTTATTCCTTTTGAAGCATACTCTACTGCCATCGTCTTAGTAAGTTGAATAACTGCCCCCTTGCTTGCATTATACGCCGCAGAACCTGCAAAAGCGTGATGCCCTGCAACAGAAGCCACATTAATAATCTTAGAACCATTCCTCATAAAAGGAACACAATACTTCGCCAGTAAAAAATACCCTGTAAGATTTATACTTATTAACCTGTCCCACCTTTCTTTAGTCGTAGAATTTATAGGTGTTGGATAAAAAACGCCCGCATTATTAATCAAAATGTCTATCCTGCCAAAATCTCTCTTTACAAAACCAACAGCATCTTTTACATTAAATTCATCAGACATATCTACCTTATAAAACTTAGACTTGGTCTTTATTTTCCTAGCAACCCTTTCCCCCTCAACTTCCTTAACATCAAAAATAGCCACCTTAGCCCCCTGCTTAGACAAAGCTAAAGCCATCGCCTCACCAAGACCCCCAGAAGCACCAGTCACTAAAGCCACCTTATTTTTTAAGTCAAACATTTTATCACCCTCCATCAAAAGCAAAAAGAGTTTTTAAATTTTTCTTAAACAATCTCCAACTTCTTTTTCCCGCGAATAACCATTTTCTTGTTCTTAACCTTCTTTTTAAGTCCTTTATCAAGAGTTGCAAGAACAATATCTTTGCCAAAAAGGTAATCTGAAATTCCCTTATCCACATTGGGATTCTTTAACTCAACGTAGGTTGGCTCTAAAAGATTTAATATTTCTAAACCAATTTTAGCGGAATTTCTATCTGCAATATTAATATCCTTCCTCATTTGCAGTTCTTCCAGTTCACCGACCACTCCTATAGGAACAATCCACTCAATTTTTCTCTCCAAAAAAAACTCTGCACTCGCAAGGTCAATCTTCTGTTTAGCACAGGCAACGATAAAATTAGTATCTAACAAAACCATCATATAAATCTATATTGCGAAGATTTATATAATTTACCTTATAAAAAATATTATGGAAGAGGAAGAGAATATATTAAGAATTCTAATAGAAACCAAAAAAGCGTTCCAAAGAGATGACCCTTACGAACTAAAGCAACTTTCAAACCAGACTATTCATTCAGCAACAGTCTCTCAGGACGCAGATAATATAATTGTAGCTGTTTTAATCTATTCCTTAGGAAAAGTTTTAGAAAGAGCTAATTACAGAGAAATGTCCGGGTGGAAAGAGTTTTACAAAGCAACGGAAGAAAATCTTGACTCGGCTATAAACTCCTTACAAAATAAAGACATAGAAAAATGCAGAACCCATCTGGGAAAAATAAGAAACTATCTCAACAAAATCTCTGGAAATTTGGGGGAATACATAAAAGACATCTTTAGAAAAGCAGAAATAAACAAGGCCTTTAAAATTTACGAACACGGACTTTCTTCTGAACAAACAGCAAAACTACTTGGAGTAAGTCTTTGGGACCTATCTTCGTATATAGGACAATCAACAATATCCGAAGCAAAAGCCTCAATTAGTATGCCTGTAAAAAAAAGAATTAAAATTGCAGAAGACTTTTTAGAATGAAATATCTGATATTTGATGCGGGACCTATAATCTCTCTGACAATGAATGGGGTATTAGGAGTACTTGAAAAATTAAGAGAGAATTTTGATGGAGAATTCATTTTAACCTCTTCTGTAAAAAAAGAAGTAATTGACAGACCATTAAAAATAAAAAAATACGCTCTTGAAGCAATTCAGGTACAGACTCTCCTTGATAAAAAAATATTTAGAATGGCTGAAGAAATAATTGACAGACAAGCTCTGGAAAAGGAAACAAAAAGAATACTTAAAATATCTTCAGGAATTCTAAGAGTCTCTCATACTGGAGAAAAAATTAACTTAATTCAGGAAGGTGAAGCCTCCTGCATTGCATTTTCTCTTCTATGTGGGCAGGAAAATATTATAGTAATAGATGAAAGAACAACGAGACTCTTAACAGAAGCCCCGCAAAATCTGGAATCTATAATGGAAAAAAAGCTCCACATTCCCCTGACCACAGAACCCTCATTAACTAAACAATTTAAAAACCTAAAATTTATACGTTCTTCTGAAATTCTGTTTATAGCTTACAAAAAAAATCTCCTCCCATTCAAAAAAGATAGACAAACTCTTGATGCACTGCTATATGGAGTAAAAACAAAGGGAACGGCGATTTCCTCTTTAGAAATAGAAGAAATGAAAAAGATGATTTAACTCTAAAAGCAAGACTTTAAAAAATAAAAAGTTCTTCTCAAATAAAGGGTTCATAGTTCAAAGGTAGAATTGCCGGCTCCAGACCGGCCGATGGGGGTTCGAGTCCTCCTGAGCCCATATTAAACTATTCTTCTGAAAACATTTATAAAGATTACAAACCTACTCTTTTTATGGTGAAAAAAGAGGAAGATACGAGTTCTTTAAACAAAGAGAAACCTAAGAAGAAAATGACTGCTCAGGAAAGAGAACAACTTCTTATAGAAAACTTTGTCGGACTTCAGCACGCGATGACGAATCTTTCAATTAAGTTTAGTGCACTCTCCGAAAACATTAACAAACTACTACAGATTTTTGAAGAAGCTGCAAATAAATTTTCCCCCGAACCAGAAAGAAAAGAAATAATTAAAGAACCTGGTAACGACTTAAATAAAGATTTAATAAGAAAAATTGACTCTCTGATAGACCAAAACAAAACGATAGCACAGGGTTTGGTGATTATGGAAGAAAAACTTAGGTCTTCGGCAAGAGAAAACCCATATAGAGAAGAAACAATAAGTCATCTAAGACCTAGACCTCTCCCGAACATATGAACTCTAAACAAGTTTCACTTCTTGCAAAAAACCCTTTTATAAAGGCGTTCACACTTCAGATAATTAAAAATATAAAAGAAAGCAAGATTGACTATAAGTTTGAAGAAAAAATAGATATTGAACTCGTTCCAAAGTTCACAGAAAGAGGAAAACCTTCCATATTAGAGCCAAAAAAAGAAGAAAAAAGACCTATTCGATATCCACCCCTAATTTTCAGAAAAAAAGTATATGAAAAACCAAAAATCGAAAAAACCTCCAAATTTCAAATACCTGAAGGAGAAATCCCAAAAGAAGCACTCATTCCAAAGAAACCGATTATTGAAATTAAGCCAAAACTCATAGTTCTACCAAAAGTAACACAAATAGAGAAAAAACCAATTATAGAACCACCTAAGGAAAAGATTATTTCCCCCCCAAAAGTAATTCCTCACCCGATAATGAAAGTCGCGCCAAAAGTTCCTCCGATAATACAAAAATCTGCCCCTCAAATTAAAGAAAAAATCTTTCAGGGTAACGGCTTTGAACAATTAAAGCTCTTACTTGAAGACCCTTCAGTCTCCCTAATAGAGTGTACTGGAGCAAAAAAACCCCTGTCCGTAATAAGAAGAGGAAGAAAACAACCTACAAAGATAATTCTAACCGAAGAAGAAATAAAAAAATACCTAAACGAAATATCAGAAAAAACCCATATCCCCCTTCTTGAAGGAGTCTTCAGAACAATTATAGGACCTTTCTCAATCAATGCCGTTATATCAGAGATAATAGGCTCAAAATTTATAATAAAAAAACACCTCTTCTAAAATGGAAAAAGAAATTACAAAAGAAAAACTTAAAAAATACTTCAAAATAACTGAAACAGCCCTGGAAGAAGTCAAAAAAAACATTTTCAAAGGAAAGGAAAAAGAAGCAAAAGAGATAATTGAAATGGTTGAGAACTATCTATCTGACGCTCGTCATTTTGAGAAAAAAGAGGACTTTGTAAATGCCTTCGCAGCAATAAACTACTCTCACGGCTGGATAGACTCGGGCGTAAGGTTAAAAATATTTAATGTGAACAACGATAAATTATTTACTATTAACTAACCTTTCTTTAATTAAAATTACGATTCCATTAAAAAAAGAAGGCCAATTTGGACTATTATTAGATCGCCCGTCGTAAGGAACACCAACCAATTCTTCTATTCCATAACGCTCCCTACTTAGATCTCTAACCTCCACTCTACATTGAAAACTTCCTATAAAATTGGTTTCAACTTGATAATGAAAGATGTTATACCTTACTATTGTAGAGGAGAGCCTAAAAGTACGATAGCCTCCCTCTTCCGCAGGATTACACAAAAAATCATAAAAACCCCTTGCAAGAGACTCTTCAGAAAGACCTTCTGGTACCCTACGAACTCTTCCCATACTCTTTAAAAGTTTTCACTATTAATAATTTTTTCTATTTTCAAAATATATATAAACGACCTCTCCTAAACCAGAATATGGAAAAAATATGGGTGATAAGTCTAGGGGGCTCAAGAATCGCTCCAAATAAAGTTGATGAAAAATTTTTAAAAGAATTTAAAAAATTAATAGAAAAACATTCAGAAAAGAGATTTGTTATTGTCACTGGAGGGGGTTTTACAGCAAGGAATTACATAAATGCCCTGAGAAATTTCAAAAAGGATACTGAACAACAATCTCTTATTGGAAGCTCAATAACAAGATTCCATGCAGAATTTATGTCAAGAATATTCGGGGAAAAGGCAAACCCTCCAGAAAAAGTCCCAAAAAACATGAGAAAAGTCAAAAATCTGCTAAGAAAAAACCAAGTAGTCTTCTGTGGTGCGTTAAGATGGGAACCCCATAAAACTTCTGACGGAACAGCCGCCGAAATCGCAAATCACTTAAAATGTAAATTAATAAACCTGACAAATGTTGAAGGACTTTACACATCAGACCCCAGAAAAAACAAAAAAGCTAAAAAAATTCCGAGAATATCTTGGAAAGAATTCAATAGAATTACACAAAAAATAAAATTTCAAGCAGGACAAAATTTCATTTTAGACCAGGACGCAGCAAAAACTATCATGAAAAACAAAATCCCTGCCTACATTCTAAAAGACTTAAAAGAAATGGACAAGGTACTAAACGGAAAAGAAAATTTTAAAGGTACCTTAATCAAAGGATAAAAATAAAAACATAAAATTCCTATCAAAACAATGAAAGACATAAACTTCTTACCATTAAAAGATTCTATCTATTTGAAAAAAATTTCAAACAAATCTGAAATTTCATCTAAAGACTCCTGCGAAGGTTACTTAATAGATACTAATGAAAAGGAATCAAGAAGAATAATAGACTTTCTAAAAGGAAAAAAGAAAATTTTAGCAGTTTTAGGAAGAGACAACTCTTTCAATAGAAGAGCAATTGAAACTTTAAAGATTGATTACCTTGTCTCGCCAGAAATCGGAGAGAGAAAAGACACACTCAAACAGAAAGATTCGGGATTAAACCACATCATAGCAAAAGAATCAGCGAAAAAAGGAATCGCTATAGTTATCCCCCTCTTTGAAATCTCAAAAATAGATAAAGAAAAAAAAGCCCTGAGACTTTCAAGAATAGCTCAAAATATAAAGATCTGCAGAAGAGCAAAATGCGAAATAAAAATAGCCAATCTTTCAGAAGACAAAAAAAACCTTATCAATGAAATAGGAAGAAGATCTTTGGGCTTGAGCTTGGGCATGTCTACAGAACAGGCAAAAAAGGCAACAAACTTCTAACTATCTTTTTTCAATTCTTGGGTGTTCCTGCCCCTCTTTCAGCCTTTCCTTAAGGTTTCTTATATGTTTTGTTCTTATCTTAGCGTAACTCCTTTTGTCAGCCTTAACCTCTTCAATTAATCTGGCAGTATACTCCCCTCCAAGAAAATGAGGAAGAATCACATAATCAGCTCCCGACCTATAAAGCTCAAAGGCCTCATTTATCTGTCTCGCAGTAACTATAATAACACTCTTATTATTCTTGTGCTTTATCTTATCTAACAAAAGCAAATTAGCTTCCATTTCAGGAACCGTAGAAACAATAAGTTTTGCTTTCTCAATCCTTAAATCCTGCAAAAATTCAATATCTTCAATATCCCCATAAATACAATTCTTTCCGCTTTCACATAACTTTTTTGTTGTCTCAGGATTATAGTCTATTATAGCATAATTTTTATTGAGCTTAGAAAAAGCCTTCAGAATAGAAAATCCTATTCTATTGTAACCTAAAAGAACATAGTCAAACTCCTTCTCTGGAAAATCCTTTTCTCTTAACCTTTTTTTCTCAAAAAAAGATAAGTATTTTGAAAGGAAAGGATAAATTTTCTCTGAGTACATTATCATATAAGTTGAACCAGCAATTGTAACAAGACCTATTATTGTCACAAAAGACAGGACTTCCGCGGGAATATGCCCAACCTTTACCGCCAAAGCTACAAGTATCAAAGAAAACTCTGAGATCTGCGCAACCGTTAGTCCAGCCATAAAACCTGTTCTTTTACTATACCCAAAAGTACCCATTAACAAAATAACTATCAACGGATTTCCAACAAGAATAAAGATTGATAAAACAACTGCAGGTAAAATCAAATTAGAGATGTCTGCAAAAACCATCTGACTTCCTAACAAAAGGAAAAAAGAAATAATAAAAAAATCTCTCAGAGGCTTAAGTCGCGAACTGACTTCATAACTATAAGGGGACATAGATAGTAACACTCCTGCAATCAAAGCCCCGACCTCAATTGAAAAACCTAAATAAAAAAACAATGCTGACAAACCAAGCCCCCAGCAAATGGCAAACAAGAACAAGAACTCCTGACTCTTGGCAAAAAAATTGCTAACCTTAGGCAAAAGATAATAACAGAAGGGGGTAAGGACTAAAAGCACAACAATCCCTTTAATGAAAGTTGAAAGAATAAGATAACCCGCCCCACTGCTTCCAGCAAGAGAAGAAACCACAATAAGAATAATTATAGCTACAAAATCCTGAACAAGAAGAAACCCTATTGAAATCTTTCCATAAAGCTTGTCTAAAGCATCCTTATCAGAAAGAAGTTTCATGATGATAATAGTAGAAGAAAAAGTCAGAGCAATCGCAACGTAAAGAGCAGTTAGTGGAGAAAAACCAAAAAGTACAGCAAGAATATATCCTGCAATCATCGTAAAAACAATCTGACCAAGACCAGTAACAAGAGAAATTTTACCAACTTCTTTTATAACCTTAGGAGACAAATGAAGACCCACAATAAATAAAAGAAAAGCAATCCCAATCTCAGAAAAAGCCGTTATAACAGAATTTTCATACATCAAATTAAGAAAAAAAGGTCCGACCAAAATACCTGAGATAATATAACCTATAATTAATGGCTGTTTAAGAACCCTCATAACAAAAGAGACTATTAAAACAACTAAAAGAATCACACTAAACTGAAAAAACACATCCATCATCTATTTAGTTATTTTTTCCATTTTATAAGGTTTTTTATTCTAAATCTCCATCTAAAAGATTTATAAATTTAGTTTATGTAAAAATATATGAAAAAACATTTTTCTCAGATGGAAAAAATTGAAAAGTTTCATCTTGCGATTACCTCTTTAATAAGGGTTGTTTTAACCATTGCTATCTCTCTTGCAATTTACGAAAAAAATTTTATGGCAACCTTTGTAATAATCTTAACATTTATTCTTACTTTTTTACCAAGAATAATAGAGAAAAGATATCAATTAGATTTGCCTGCAGAAATAGAAATTATAATCGTATTATTCATCTTTGCGGCAATATTTTTAGGAGGGCCTTGGGAATTTTATTCCAGAATTTGGTGGTGGGACTCCTTACTCCACTTCTTTTCAGGAATAGCCTTGGGTCTTTCTGGATTCTTAATTCTCTATATATTCTATAAAAAAGGCAAATTCAATGCAAGCCCAAAAACAATAATTCTTTTTGCATTTTGCTTTGCTCTGGCTCTTGGAGCTTTATGGGAAATACTTGAATTTGGGATAGACGCTACATTTGGCTATGACATGCAGGAAGCAAGAAACCTTGCAACACCGGAAGATTGCAATACTTGGTTTGGTGTAAGAGACACTATGATAGATTTAATCCTTGATGCTACGGGAGCACTAATTGCCTCCCTCCTCGGATATTTCTATCTCAAAAAAGACGAAAAAGGAATCCTCACATTCTTAATAGAAAGATTCAGGAAAAGAAATCCTTACTTATTCAAAAAAAGAAGAAATCATAAAATTCTTAACTGAATAATATGGAAATAATTCTTTAAAACATCTGACAACTCCTTTTCTCGTGCCCTATTTCGCCCAATCAAAGCTGCCTTACTCTGCCGCCCTGCAGTAATTGAAACTGAATCATTTTTTATTTCTATCTTATTAACTTCTATAGGATCTATAACTTCTTTAATGAACCCCTCCATCTCAGAAGAGTTCTCTTTGTTAGGCATCACAACAACCCTAATTTTCTTTCCTAAAATTTCACGAAGTTTCTTAACATTAACTGCGTTCTTTCCTATAGCTTGAGAAACTTTAGAGGGATTAACTGCAAAAAAGATCTGACCATTGTAAATAAAACAATTCATTGTTGAAACTCCAGAAATTTTAGAAAAAAGATTTATATACCTCATAAATTGCATATTAATAACACTAGCCATCTTAAATTACAGAGAAAACTTCGCAATCAAAGTCAAGGTTTAATTCTCTGCTTAGTTCTCTCTTAGGTTTTAAAACAATAAATTCAACTCCCGCCTTCTCAAGTTTGTCAATAGTTTCGTCCCTCACATCCTTGGCTACGAAAACACTTGAAATCTTCTTCTTATTCTTAATCGCCTGTTTAACTCCGAAAAAAACTTTCTCTTTTTCCATTGCCTCCTTAATATCTTTAATACTCATATTATTTATCCTAAAAAACTTTATTTAAACCTTACTCTTTCGCCTCGTCGTCAATTTTCTTCTTTTGTTTCTTATCTGCAAGAGACCCCGTTACCTTAACAAGCAAACCTGGGAGCCCTGTCCCGACAGGAACCGGCTGATTCAAAATTATGTTCTCTATAACCGAAGCAAGTTTATCCTTTTTACCAGTCTTTGTGGCTTGAACAAAATGCTTAACTGGGGTTTCAAAACTTGCACGGGCAAGAATAGAACTCTTGTCAGAGATTATTCCCATTCTTGTAATTCCTTTTACAACTCCTGAACAGGTCATAGTATCTGCAACAAGCATAGCGTGCTTCTTGTCAACATTAAGACCCTGAAAAACAATAACCTTTTCAATCTCATTAATAACCGCCTGACGAGCTGCTTCAATCCCAAACACATCAAATATCTCATGAATATCATTAGTTGTAGTCCTCTGAGAATCAACCCCTTTAAAGCTCAGAACATCTTTCAAATTAGACCCTGCAGTCAACACAACAAAATCCTTACCCCTCTTAACAACCAAAACCTGAGATATCTTTTTAACACCAGTCAAGATAACTTCTTTTAATTTCTCCTTGATTTTATAAATAGCCTTAAAATCCTCCTTAGACATATCTATTGAAATCTGGTCCCCCTTCTTAGCCGCAAATCCCTTGTCCTTTAAAACATCAACAACCTTGTCAACAGAAAGATGAGCAGACCTAAGTGAAGAAGGGTTAACACTAATTTTTATTTTCTTTGCACCAAAATCTACCGAAATATTAGAAATGACTTCTTTTAACTTAACTTCTCTTATTTTCTCTGCAATCGCCCGAGAGTTACCTTCATTATTATGTTCTTTGTCCATATAAATTTCCATAGTAGGAGTCTTTGGAAGCTTTCTCGCGTCAAGAATCTCAATTATTCTTGGAAGACCTTGTGTAACCTGCATCTCTGCAACACCTGCTGAGTGGAATACGTTAAGAACCATCTGAGTGGAAGATTCTCCAAAAGATTGAGCTGCAACAACCCCTATCGCCTCGCCTGGAGCAATCTGTTCTTCCTTATGCTTTGAAGAAACATCAATGCCATCAATGCCGTACTTAAACTGAACAATACTATTTGATGCATCCCTTACAGTTCCATCATAAGCCACAATCAAATCCTGTAATGCATTAGCAAGTCTTCTGTAAAGATAACCTGACTTGGGGGTTCTTAAGGCTACATCCATTAAACCATCTCTCCCAGTCATAGAACCGAAGAAAAACTCATCAGGCTTTAGACCCTCCATAAGAGAACTATAAATGAACCCTCTGGATTTTGGAGACAAATCACCCTTCTTAAAAAAAGAAAGGGTCCTCCCAGTATAACCAAAGTCAATCCTCCTTCCATTAAGAACCTGCTGACCCACAGAACCTGCTATCTGAGAAATATTCAGAACACTTCCTTTAGCCCCTGAAGCAATCATCTTACTTGCCAAATTGCTCTCTGGAAGACCTTTCTTAATCGCACTTCCAATCTCTGTTCTTGTCTCGTTCAAAACAGTTAAAATCTTTAATTCTCTCGTCTCCTCAGCACTCTTGCCTGGAAGTAATTCAAGACTATTATTATAATAACTCCCTATAATCTCTTGCGTCTTCTTCTCTGCAGAACTTATTATTTCTTGCGTCTTCTTCTTAACCTCTAAAGGAACATCTAAATCTTCCAAAGCCAACGTAAAACCGGTCCTTGATAAAAAAGAAGTCCCCATAGCAAAAATCTTTCTCAATAAATCAACCGCTTCCTCTCTTCCCATCTTATTATCCACTTGTTTCAAAACCTCGCCTTTTCCTTTCCTGAACCCGCCAGAACTAACAGACCCGACATCAAGTCCTTTAGGAATTACTTTTAAGAAGATATTCTTCCCGTCATTATTCTTATTCAAACTTCCGACATTAATATCTGCCCCATATAAAAGCTGGGTTGCATCTTCCTTAGAAACTTCCATATTCTCAAGAAGATAATTACCACTAACAGCATCATCCACACAACCGAGAAAATTCATACCATTCTTAGGAGAAAATAAATTATTATTTACATTCAACAAAACTTTCGCTTCAGCCCTTGCTTCTTCAGTCTGGGGGGCGTGAATATTCATCTCATCACCATCAAAGTCAGCTCCATAAGGAAAACAAACAGCGGGATGAATTCTAAATGTCCTGCAAGGCAAAACCTTGACAAAATGAGCCATTAAAGAAGCTCTATGAAGAGAAGGATGTCTGTTAAATAAAACAATGTCTCCATCAACTAAGTGTCTTTCAACAATATAACCAGGTTCTATCTCTTCAACAAGTGCATCTCTAAGGTCATCAGTAATTTTCTTTCTCTTTCCATCATGCCTTATTATATAATTAGCCCCAGGATATTCCTTAGAAAGAATAATTTTCTTCAACCTTTCCTTATTAATAGAAGTTACTTTTTCCGCAACAGTCAGTATCTTTGCAACCTCAACAGGAATCCCGACCTCATTTATTTTCATATTGGGGTCTGGAGAAATAACCGTTCTGGCAGAAAAATTAACCCTCTTTCCTGCAAGGTTCTTTCTTATCCTCCCCTCCTTACCCTTAATTCTCTCTGCAATAGTTTTCAAGGGCTGACCGCTTCTATGTCTCGCAGGAGGAACCTTAGCTATAGAATTATCAAACAAAGTCGTAACATGATATTGCAACAAATCCCAAAGGTCTTCAATAATAACTTCTGGCGCACCTGCATTAAGATTCTCCCAAAGACGTTGGTTTGACCGAATTATATCAGAAAGCTTATGGCTAACATCATCTTCCGACCTCTCTCCTGTTTCAAGAGTTATGGAAGGTCTAACCGTAACGGGAGGAACTAAAAGTAAAGTTAAAACAGCCCATTCTGGTCTAAGAGTCTTAGCATTAATCCCCAAAATTTTCAAATCTTCATCTGTTACTTTAACAAGCCTCTCACGGATTTCAGAAGGAAAAAGTCTCCTCTTCCCACTCCTAAAAGTTGAAGGCTTCTCAATCTTAACTCTTTCCTGAATAATCCCGCAATGAGGGCATTTCTTTCCGTCCTTAGCCTTTTTTATTCTGGAAGGTAGATCTTTGTTTAAATCCTTCTCGTCTTTTATAAGAATCCTACCACAAGCCTCACAGGTGCATCTAAGAACAATGTCAATTATAGGGAGATAATTAATGTGTATAATTGGTCTAGCTAGCTCAATAACCCCTGGATGACCAAGGCACTCTTTTAATCTCCCCCCACAAGTTCTGCATCTCACACCAGGATCAACAGCACCAAGCCTCAAATCCATTAAACCCCCATCAACAGGATAACCATCAATATCATAAAGTTCAGGCGTCACAATCTTTGCAACAGCAAGCTTTTTTATCTGCTCCGGACTAAGAAGCTGAAAATTCATTGATTTAATTTGTTTTCTTATAGGTCTACTCATATTTATTCTTTAATTCAAATTTAGTTAATAAATGCAGACTTTGAAGCTCTTCTACTAATAGCTTAAAAGCATAACTCATCTCCACAGGCTCAACCTGATTTGAATGACAAAGACTGCAAACCTTCTTATTATGTATCTGGTCATCTATAACAATACTTCCGCATCTTGAGCAAACATAAACTACAACCTTATCAGAATCGTATCTCTCTTTCAAAAGCAAAGACGCTCCGTGACCTACAAGAGCCTCCTGCTCCATCTCTCCAAGTCTCAAAGCACCACCCCTTGCCCTTCCCTCTATAGGTTGTCTGGTCAAAAGAGCAATCTTTCCTGAAGCCCTTGAATGCATCTTATCAGCAACCATATATTTAAGTTTAAGATAGAACATATTCCCTATGAAAATCTTAATAGGCATTCTCTTGCCCGTAACTCCATGATACATAACCTCCTTACCACTTTCTCTAAAACCTAGCTTCCTAAGGTTATTTTCTAAAGTATCAATATCTTCCCCTGAAAAAGGTGAAGCATCAATTACCCTGCCTGACAAAGCAGCAACTTTTCCTGCTAAAACATCCATCAAATAACCTGCAGTCATACGTGAAGGAATCCCATGAGGATTAAACAAAATATCCGGTCTTATCCCGTTAGCTGTAAAAGGAATATCCATCTCCGGAGCAATAAAACCAACAACACCTTTCTGACCATGAGGAACGGAGAACTTATCTCCAATCTCTGGAACTCTTAACTCTCTCGTCCTTACCTGAACTATCTTGTTTCCCTCTTTATCTTGGGTAACAAAAACAGCATCAACAGTCCCCTTCTCTTCCTGCCGAATAGCAGAAGAATTCTCTTTCTTTGTCTGAATAGATATTTCCCTCGCTTCACTAAGAAACTTAGGCGGACTAACCTTACCTATAACAACCTCTCCCTCACTCAAATCCGCTTCAGGATAGACAATCCCATCATCTTCTAAAAATCTATAGCTCTCTTCAGTCCTATACCCTGAAACCTCTTTGTTAGGGGTGGTAATCTCGTCTTTCAAACCCCCTGCATAATTCAACTCAACAGAAGTATAAGGTCTAAACTTAGAGCTTCTCCCAAGCCCCCTATCTACAGAACCTTGGTTCAAAACAACAGAATCTTCAAGATTATAACCTTCATAAGGCAAAACAGCAAGAACAACATTCTGTCCGACAGGATGAACATTTAAAGTATCATAAAGAAAACTTCTGACCAAGGGCTTCTGAGGATAATGAAGAAGAGAAACATCTGTGTCTACTCTCACAGGAAAATTTCCTGCATAGATCCCCAAACCCTGTCTATACGCCCTTGAACCCCCCTTAATCATTCTCGCTGGAGGATTATGATTTGCAAAAGGAATCAAAGAAACACTTACCCCAAAACAATCAATTTTATCAACTTCAAGATGGGTGTGTTCCGCAGTTACATCTTTTTCATCAAGTGCAATATAGCAGTCATCTTCTTCAGCAGCATCAAGATATTCAATTATCCCTTTCTTAACTAAGTCTTCCCAAACTAAAGCACCACTTTTTATTAATTCCAAATGTTCGCTCTTAAGCCTTGAAACTCCGTTATCCAAAATAATCAAAGGTCTCATAACCCTGCCCTCCTCTGAGTTCAAAAAAACTGTATCTAAAAATCTCTCATACTTCACTGACATTTCAACAGGGAGATTCCCATTCCTCCTCTCTTCCCTAACCTTTTTAACAAAATCCTCTGCATTCTTTACACCTCCGATAAATCGCCCATTATAGAAAATATCTTTGCTCTCTTCTAAAACAAGACCTGCTTTCTCTAAGACAGATAAAATTTTCTTTGGATCTTCACTAATCCTTATAGAAATTCTTGCAAGAAGAGCAAGATTCTTCCTTAAGCCAATCTCTGTCCCTTCAGGGGTTTCAATTGGACAAAATCTTCCATAATGTGTAGGATGAACGGTTCGTGCTGCAAAATTTTCCTGTTCTCCAGGAAGAGTTGAAGTCACTCTCTGTAACTGAGACAAAACCGCAAAAGAATTGTTCTTATCCATATTCTGCGTAACCCCACTCCTCTCACCAATCCAGGCCCCTGTAGCAATCGCACTCTCAATCCTATGAGTAAACAAAGTTGACTTAGCTATCGTTTTTATAGAATAAAATTTCCTTCTTTTGACTGTCTTCTGCAATGTATGTTGAATCTCCCTAAGGAGAATATTCATATTAACTCTGAACAAACTGGAAAGCAAATCCCCTGAAAGAAGAACCCTCTTATTAGCATAATGGTCTTTATCAGTCATTGAATCCCCTGGATGCTCTTTAGCAATATAAAATTGTTTTATAAATTTACAAAGAGTTCTCGCCTTTTCAAGACGCGACTCTTTGCCCAGCCCGATATGAGGAAGAAAATAAGAGTCTATTCTTTGCTTCACCCTATCTAACATTTCTTTATTAGTCCCTTGTAAAGAACTCTTTTCAGCAATCCACATCAAAGCCTCATTAGTAGAGCCAACCCCTGCAAACTCATAAAGATTGACCATAAGACTATCATTCTGTTTACCTATTAATTTTGCTATTTCAGCATCACTGGATAAACCAAGAGCCTTAAGTAAAATAATCGCAGGAATATCCCTAAACCGCGAAAAAGAAGCCTCTAAAAGCCCATCACTCCCCTCCATTATTGAAATAGGAATCTTATAAGCCCCCCTCTGAGAAAACAACCTCAGCATAAGCCTCTTTCTTGTCTTCTGAAATTCAATAAATGTCTGGTTGGACGCCAAATCCTCTGCCATAATCATAACACGTTCGTTCCCATTGATAAGAAAATAACCCCCCTGGTCTTTCGGGTCTATATAATTTTTAATCAAATCTTCTTCACTCATCCCGCTGAGATTACAAGCCTTGCTCTTAATCATAATAGGAATTCTCCCCAACTGAACTTCCTCTGTCTCAATCTGCCCAGCATAATTAATTGTCATCTCCATCCAGATAGGAGCAGAATAAGTAAGATTTCTTAGCCTCGCCTCGGCAGGAGTAATAATCCTTGAGGAACCGTCTGACTCAACAATATCCGGCTTACCCACTCTAATCTTGCCCAGCTTTATTTCAAAATCCTCCGTCGGCAAAGAATCCGAAAGCTCTGTTACAATCTCCTGCATTCTATTCTCAAAAAAGTCATTAAAAGATTTTATATTCGATTCTACAAGGGAATGATTCTTCAAAAACTCCTTAACTAAGATATGCTCTTCCATCAAATCACCACACGATAATAAACCTCGTCAGCCCTCTCAATTTTTATAACATCTCCTTTTTTGCAACCTTCAGGCAATGCGGCATCTTTCGCAGAAATCTTAGGCAACTGCACTAAAGTAATATTAAGTTTATTAAGAATCTTTTCAGCCTCGTCAGAACTTACTTTTGTATGCTTTGGTTGGAGTACATGCATCTTGGTTTTAGAATATTCCATTTAGATATAGAAAAAACAAAAAACGCATTTAAAAATCTTTTGGTTTCGTTATTTTTGAGTAGTTCGTGGCAAAAACACGAAATTTTTACAAAAATGGCCCCGACGGGATTTGAACCCGCGACACCTGGATTAAAAGTCCAGTGCTCTACCAAACTGAGCTACGGAGCCTCACAATAGAATAGAAAGAAGCGATTTAAAAAATTATGCCTCCATCATATATTATAATTCATCACACACATCTTTTTAAAAAATATATTCAACTGATGAATATGACAGAAATAAAAGACCGACCAGATTGGGATAGGCTCTTCATGTCAATGGCAATAGATATGGCTACTCGTTCTTCGTGCAGATATATAGACGCTGGAGCACTCGTAGTCAAAGACAAAAGAATTATTTCAGATGGATATAATGGAGCTCCGCCAGGAGACAGAGAAAATTGTCTTTACACCGGATGTAGAAAAGATGAATTGGGAATTTCCCAAGAAACCAAAGGCAAAGGAAAATGCAGAGGAACTCACGCAGAAATGAACGCACTCCACTATGCCGGCAGAGATTCAATCGGCGCAACATTATATACTGTAATCTTACCTTGTTCATCATGCGCAAAACACGCAGCAGCAGGACAAATCGCACGAATCGTCTACGCAATAGAATATAAAGAACAAAGAAACGGAATGGACGAAACCGAGGGAGATGTAACTCGTGGAATATGCCGACGAGCCGGAATTGAATTAGAACATTTAGCAATGGAAGAAGAAATAAAAACACAAAACCAAAGAAGACAAAACGTAATAGAAAATAATTTCAGAACAAAAAAATAATAATATTTTCAAAATATATTTTAAACTATCTTCTCAAGACTGCTGTTTCCACCAGTACTTCCCCAGGCACCTTCTCCCCTCACCGTATCACTTAGTTCCGTTACCTCTTCAATTATTGCAGTAGCAACGGGCGCAATAACCACCTGAGCAACCTTATCTCCTACCCTTATCTCAAAATCTTCTTTGCCTGTATTTAAAACAACTACTCCATACTCTCCGCGATAAGTATACTCAATAACCCCCCCTAAAATAGCAATACCTTTCTTTGATGCAAGCCCACTCTTTCCCCTAATTGAAGCAAAATAACCTTTAGGGAACTCCATCGCAATACCTGTAGAAACCAACTGCCTCTCACCTGACCTCACAACATAATCTTCAGTAGAATACAAATCCATCGCCGCATCACCTTCATGAGCGTAACTCGGTAAAATCGCGTTTTCCTTCAACCTTTTTACCTTAACGGGAATTTCCATAATTAGAAAAATAAAAAAGGGTTTTTATAATTTTAGGTAAATTTAAAACTCTTTCTTGTTAAATTAATTTATGAAACTGGCAATAATCCACAAAGAAAAATGCAGACCGACAGCCTGCGGAAAAGAATGTAAAAAATACTGTCCTGTAGAAAAAAAAGAAAGTGATAGCTGTATTACCATTGAAAATAAAGCCAAAATTAACGAAAAAACCTGCATTGGTTGCGGAATCTGTCAGAAAAGATGTCCTTTCGGAGCAATAGAAATAATTAACCTGCCGTCAATAAAAGAAGAAGATTTAATTTACAGATACGAAGAAAACGGCTTCGCCCTCTACGGACTACCAACTCCTAAAGAAGGAAGCGTTCTGGGACTGCTTGGCAGAAACGGAATAGGGAAGTCAACAGCAATAAAAATTCTATCGGGACAAGAAAAGATAAATTTCGGAAAAGAAACTGACAAAAAAGAAATTTTAGACTACTTTCAAGGAAGCGAATTAAGAAACTACTTCGCAGGACTGGAACAAAAAAAAATAAGTTACAAACCACAAAACCTCTCTAAACTCTCTCAAAATGTCAAGGTGGTTGACCTCCTCAAACAATTCGGAAAAGAGAATAAAATAAGAGAACTCGCAAAAGAACTAAACATTGAAAGAATTTTAGAAAACAAAATGAACACCCTTTCTGGCGGAGAACTTCAAAAAACAGCAATCTTAACTGCGTCATTAAAACCTGCCGACGCCTATTTCTTTGATGAACCACTAGCTTATTTGGATATAAATGAAAGAATAAGAGTCTCAGATTTTATAAAAAAGATTTCTGAAGGAAAAACACTAATCGTCGTAGAGCACGACCTTCTAATATTGGATTACCTTACTGACTCAATAAATGTCTTTTTCGGCTCACCAGGAGCTTTTGGTCTCGTAAGCGGAGTAAAAACCTCAAAATACGGAATCAATTCTTACCTTCAGGGATTCTTAAAGGAAGAAAACCTAAGAATACGGGAAAAAGAACTTAACTTTAATTTTACAAAAAATCCCCAAACGAACGGACACAAAATAGCAACGTGGCCTTCATTTAATGTGCAATTTAAAGAGGGTTTCAGGCTAAATGTAAAAGAGGGTTCAATTTATCAAAACCAAGTAATAGGAATTTTAGGGAAAAACGGAACTGGAAAATCAACTTTCGTAAAAGCACTCATCGGAGAAACTCAAACAGACATCGGAAAAATAAAATTAGACCTCAAGATAAGCTACAAACCCCAGTACCTTTTTACTGAAAGCGAAGAAACAATTAGAGACATCTGCTTTAAAGAAAAGATAAACAAAAAAATCTCTAGCCTATTCAATTTAGGGGTCTTACAACAAAAAAAATTAAAAGAACTCTCTGGCGGAGAACTCCAGCGTTTCAGTATTGCACGTTGTCTGACAAAAGATGCGGACGTATATTTCTTAGACGAACCATCTGCCTATCTGGATGTTGAAGAAAGGGTATCGTCCGCAAAAGCAATAAAGGAAATAATAAATGAAAAACAAAAAACAGCATTTGTCGTAGACCATGACCTCCTTTTAATCTCTTACCTTGCAGATTCAATCATCAACTTTGAAGGAGAATCTGGAATAGAAGGAATTTCAAGCGAAGAAAAAAATTTTGAAGAAGGAATTTCCGACCTTTTAAAATCTCTTGACATCACACTAAGAAAAGATAAAGAAACAGGCAGACCAAGAATAAATAAAAAAAATTCTGTACTTGACAGAGAACAAAAAGAAAAAGAAAAATGGGCTGTATTTTAAAGAAAAAAATAAAAAAATTTGTTAAAAGTTTATTTGCTCCAAGCGGCTATTCCTATGAATACTAACCAAACAATATTCAATACAGGGATAATTTGGAATATTGCCCACCAACCAGGTCTCTTCACAGCTTCAAAAGTTTTCCACATCCATATTACAAAGAAAACCGCAAAAGCTAAACCTAAAATTCCACCCAAAACTGGAATCCAAAAGCCGATTAGTAAAAGAATTGGCCACCAATGCATCTTCGCTGCCTTTGAAGCAATCAATGCAGGACCTACAATGGGAATCCACGCAAGATTAGGACTTTTCTGCTTATTTCTTCGTGCAATAGCCACAAAAGCTAACGACATATAAATCCAAAGAGCCACACCAATTATGACTACAAAAACAAGCATACCCATCAAAAAAGCTATAAGACCCCCACCAACGGCACCTCCGACAAAAGCCGAAGAATCAAAAGGAATTGCTGCATCAGCTAATAATTTAATCATTTAAATCACCTCCTTTCATTCTAAAAATCATTAAAAATAAAGGAATAGGGGATTTATAAAACTTATTAACCTCGTCGGCTAACCCAATCATTACCTTTTATATAAAACCTGTAAAGCAAATCTGTTCCTTGAGAAATTCCAACTCTGTTTGTCTTAATAATTTCAAAATTTTCATTTTTTCCTTGCATCAATTTAAGAGAAGAATTTTTATCTGTCAAATCTACTCCATTAAAACCCTTATCAATTCCAAAAGCAATTGCAAATTTTGAAGGACCATTACAAAGGTTCTTTATTTCAGTAATCCCCCTATTTCCTTTCATTATCTCCATACCTTCAACAGGCTCAACAGCACGAATTAAAACTGCCTCACCGATTCCTTTTTTATTTGTAACAACATTAAAACAATGATACATCCCGTAAGTAAAATAAACATACGCAACACCTCCTTCCTCAAACATAGGCAAATTCCGAGGAGTCTTACCTTTACTTGCATGACACGCAGGGTCGTCCTTCAAATAGGCTTCTGTTTCAACAATTTTACCAACGATTCTTCCTTCCCCAGTTTCTCTAACTATAAACTTACCAAGAAGTTCCTGAGCCACATTTAAAGTTTCTTTTTCAAAGAAAGACTTCTCTAAAAGTTTCATCAAATCAAAGGAAAAATAAAATTAATAAACTTTTACAAAAAAACAAAGGGTCCAACGAGTGGACCACCCCAAATAATTTAATTCTTGAAAGCGAAATATATCATCCATAGTGCTGCAATACCCACTAAGGTATAAACAATTGTTGCAAGAATAGGAATGCTTCCCAACAAAGCACTAACAAGGTCCAAACTGAAAAGACCATACAATCCCCAATTAAGACCGCCAATTATCACTAGGACAAGAGCAATCCAGTCAATTACATTCTTTTCCATTTTCACCTCCTTTTATTTAATTTTCAAGGCAAAACTACTATATAAATTTATTGAGATAGTTTTATTAATTCTTTTTCTATCTATCTTTTATGAAAGAAATTATTGCAAAGGAAATTTCAAAGGAGGTGAAAATAAATGAAAAAGAAATTCTGAATTTTATTGAAATCCCCCCTAACGAAGAAATGGGAGACTTCGCATTTCCTTGTTTCGGTCTAGCAAAATCACTCAAAAGGAATCCTCTTGAAATTGCAAAAGAACTAACTGAAAAACTAAGAAAAGAAATCCCTAAAGAAATTTCCAACATTGAACAAAAAGGAGCATACATTAATTTCTTCATAGATAAAAAAATTTTAGTAAAAGAAATCTTCAAAAAAGCTTCCAGCAATAATTTCGGGGCAAATAAAGAAGGAAAAGGAAAAACGATAGCAATAGATATGTCTGCCCCAAACATAGCCAAGCCATTCGGAATAGGACATCTCCGTTCAACAATTATAGGAAACTCAATTTCAAAAATAGCTAAAATGAACGGATACAAAACAATCAAAATAAACTATTTAGGTGATTGGGGAACTCAGTTTGGGAAATTAATACTTGGTTACAAAAAATGGGGAGATGAAAAAAAATTAAAAGAAAATCCAATTTCACATCTCAACGAATTATATGTAAAAATAAATTCTGACGAAACATTAGAACAACCCGCAAGAGATGAATTCAAAAAACTTGAAGAAGGAGACAAAGAAAACTTAGAACTATGGAAAAAATTCAGAAAATTGTCCATTGAAGAGTTTGAGAAGATTTACAAAACTCTTGGAGTAAAATTTGATGTAATCTCAGGAGAGAGTTTCTATAATGACAAAATGGAAAAAATTATTGATAAACTAAAAGATAAAAAATTAATTCAAAAAGACGACGGTGCCGAAATAGTTAATTTGAAAGAAGAAGGATTAGGTGTAGCCCTGATAAAAAAAAGTGACGGAACAAGCCTTTATGTAACAAGAGACTTAGCCGCCGCAATAGACAGAAAAGAGAAATACAATTTTTCAAAATTAATCTATGAAGTCGGACAGGAACAAAAACTTCATTTCAAACAGCTATTTAAAATATTAGAAAAAATGGGCTATGGCTGGGCAAAAGGCTGTATTCACGTTTCACACGGACTCTACCTTGACAAAGACGGAAAAAAATTCGCAACAAGAAAGGGAAAAACAATATTCATGAAAGATATTTTAGAAGAAGTAACAACCAAAGCAAAAGAAAATTTAAAGGAAAAGACTAATCTTTCTGAGAAAGAAATAGAAAAAAGAGCAGTCAAAGTAGCCTTATCAGCAATTTTTTACGGCGACCTAAAAAACTCCCCAAATAATAACATAATTTTCGACGCCGACAAATTTCTAAACTTCGAAGGAGACACGGGACCATATCTTCTTTACTCATACGCTCGGGCAAACTCAATACACAAAAAAGTAAAAAACGATAAACCCTTCAAAATTCTTGACATAAATAATTATGAAATAAAATTAATGAAAAAAATAAACGACTTCCCTGAAATTGTCAAAAAATCTTTCTCTCAACTTGCACCAAATTTAATAGCCAATTACTCTTTTGAACTCGCCCAAATATTTAACGAATTTTATCACTCCTGCCCTGTAATCGGAAGCGTTGAAGAAGGTTTCAGACTAAAACTCACTGAAACATTCAGAATAACTCTTAAAAAAAGCCTCGAATTACTAGGAATTGAAACTTTAGAAGAAATGTAGGGCTTGTAGTATAACTGCATTATGCACGGCTGACAGTCGTGAGATGCGGGTTCAACGAACAATTAGGTCTTGCGAATTTTTAACAGATTGAAACTATCCTGAGCAAGACATGATTGTGAGCACCGGCAAGTCCATAATTAAAGAAAAATTTACAAAATTTTAAATTCATTAATTTTTTATTCCAAGAACATACAAAGTTTTTTTAAAAGTTTCTTCAGTAACCTTGGGAAATTTTTTATTAATAATTTGATATATCCCACAAAAATTCCATAACTCGTCAAAATTTCCTTCACTATTTTGAAATTTTTCTTTAAAGTGAATATTCCAATTAACCTGATTAAAATCTACACACAAACAATAGGGGCTAACATTAAATGTTAAAATCAAAGTTGCATCTTTCCAAAAATCAAGATAATCTTTCATATGACCCCACTTGAAAGCTACATTGCTCTTTTTCATATCAAAATATTCTTTATAATTCCTATTCTTAACTTCAATAATCCAAGTTTCCTTAGACTCCTTATCCATCACAACAAAATCTGGCATTGAAAGTAACCTTCTATTTGTTTCAGGTTTATAATTTGTCTTAATCTGTTTAATAATTTCTTGTTTATGATTTTCAATACCAAAATCCATTATTTCATATCCAGATAAATCAAAAAGGGTTCTAACAAAATTCTGCGAAGATCTTTCCTTTGCCTTAGATTCTGCCCAACCAGACTCATTTTCCATAATCTTCTTTAATTAAAATCTTAATAAATGTTTTTAATCTTTCAAAAAATCCCCTTTTAAATCTAAACTTTCTTCATATTTTTCCAAGCCATCTCAAACAATTGCTCAAGAGCCTGTGCAAAAAACTCAGTGTTTATCCAAATACCCACATCATAAGAAGGATGAACCTCTTCATCACTTAAAAGCATAAACATTAATTGCTCAGAGTCAACCACCATAAACCGAGCTTTAAGTCCTTCAAGATTTCTCACTTCAGCAACTTTTGAAAAGTCCTTAGCAACTTTCTTATTGCTCTCGTTTATTGGCGCAGCAATTCTTATTGTAACTCCTCTTTTCTTAGCTTTTTCTAAACTAGGTAAAATTACTTCTAACTTCCTACTTAACCCATCAGCAGTTGTCACAAGAGTAATTGACTTCTCAGCATCACGAACAAGCATATCAAGATGATTATAAATATTCGGTCTTCCTTTCAAGGCACCAGACAAGTCAGTAGGTTCTACATACTTAATCCCATCTTTAAAAAGAATATTAAGCTCATCCAGAACATCATTACCTTTTAACTTCTCAAGAGTCTCTGATTTTTCCCTCGCAGTTACAACCAAATTCTTTTTTACTCTCTCAATTACTTCCTCTGGCTTCAAAGCGACAAACTTTATCGGCTTACCTAACTTCATAATAATAAATCCCTTCTTTTCAAGAGACTCCAAAATATCATAAGTTCGTGAACGCGGAACATCAGAAATTGAAGAAAGCTCACCTGCCGTGGAAGTTCCCCTCGACAAAAGTGCTGTCCACACCTTAACCTCATACAAATTAAGGTCAAAAATCTTTCTTAACCTACCCAAAAATTCCTCTTTGACAATCATATTTCTTACAAGACTAAAGAGTATTTAAATGTTTTCTTGACAAAACCCCATTAATAAAGATTATTTCTTCAAAACAAGATAAGTAGTTCTATTTTTAGGAACCTCAGGCCAATCGGTCACTATCTCTCCCTTAAAACCTTTTTTGCAAAAAATATCCGCAACTTCATTCAATTCTCCTTCGCTTCTAGGATAAAACTGAATTACGCAGACACCCTCTTTTTTCAAAACAAAATGAATCCCTAAAGCAACCTTCTCTATCCCTTCTTTATCTTTAATCCACTGAAGAGCAGAAACAGAAACCACCCCATCAAACTTCCTTTTAGGAAAAAATTTCTTAATCTCCTTCATATCACCTAAATAAGATTCAAAACCCTCCTCCTTAGCTTTCTCAACCATTTTAGGAATCAAATCTAAACAAGCCACCTTATAACCTTCTAAAGTATAAATTTTTGCAGTATATCCTGGACCAGAGCCCAAATCAAGAAGAGAACTTCCTTTTTTCAAACCCAACAACTCCAAAACACGATAAGCTATTCTCTCTTGAGCCCTTCTCATACCCCCCGAACGAGAATACCTTTCAACTTCATCATCTGTATAATAATCTACCGGACTTTGTAAATACTCTTCGGGGCGATCCTTTTTCACAGCCCATCCTTTAAAATTCTTTGTTTTCATTTTAACATTTATTTCCACACTCGGGACAAAACTTTTCCCCGCCTTCCAAAACCCAATTGCACTTCTGACACCTTTTTACCTCTTTCTTTTTCTCAATAATCGCCTCATAACCTTCCCTGCCAGAAAGAATCTTTCCCAAAATACTTGCAACCTCTTTTTGCCCCTCGCCTTCCTGATACTTAGTCAAATCAAACCCATCCATAATTGGAAATAATTAAAAGGTTTTATAAAATTATCTTCCATGAGATTACATGCCTGTGTAACTCAGTTGGTAGAGTATCTGATTCGTAATCAGAAAGTCGTCGGTTCAATCCCGGCCACAGGCTTTCCCAAACTTAAAATGAACATTGAAAAAAAAATCAAAGAGAGTTTAAAAAAATACAATTTATTAAACAAAAATGAAAAAATAGTCGTAGCCTTATCAGGAGGGAAAGACTCAACTTCAGTTATTTACATATTAAAAAAAGAAGGATACCAAGTTTCAGGACTTCTCATTGACTTAAATTTAGGGGAATGGTCAAAAACCCATAACGAAAAAATGAAAAAGTTTTGCTCCGAAAACGAAATCCCATTAACAATCGTAGACCTAAAAAAAGAACTAGGACAAGGAATTTGTTTTATTAAAGCCGTCTTAAAAAAACAAAAAAATCTCTCTGGGTGCACTGTCTGCGGAATTGTAAAAAGATGGATTTTAAATAGATGGGCAAAAAAGCTAAAAGCTGACAAACTTGTAACAGGACACAACCTCGACGATGAAGCCCAAAATGTCTTAATGAATTTCCTTAAAGGGAATGTTTACTTAGGAATAAACTCGGGACCTGCAACAGGAGGAAAAGCGATTAAAGGCTTCGTCCAAAGAGTCAAACCACTCTTCTTCGTCCCAGAATCAGAAATACTAAAATACGCCAAAGATAAAAAATTTGACATACTCTACGACAAATGCCCTTGCGCGTTTAGAACGTACCGTGTAGAAACAAGGAATTGGATGAAGAGTATAGAGAATAAAGAAAAACTAAAGATAGTCAAGGGATTCCAAAAAATAGTTCCAAGCCTAAGAAAATCCAGCAAATCAGAAATTAAAATATGTAGAAAATGTGGTGAACCTTCCCGTTCAGAAATTTGCAACGCCTGTAAAATATTTGAATGCTTATAAAATATACTTTGAAATATAATTATATTTATTAAGAGAATTTATAGGTTAAACTCATGGAAGTCAGTTTGAGAAGCACTCCAAACGGAATCAAAACCTTGAAAGGAGCATTAAAATATTGCCAAGACTTCGCAAGAGTTTGTTATACAAAATCAGACTTATCAGAAGTAAAAGAAGAGGGATACAAACCTGCATTAGTTAATCGACTAATCCGCACAGGACACCATAGTGTTTTTGACCACTTTACATTAGGATTATATCTTAAAGGGCTTCCAAAAGCTATGGCTATGGTCCTAAACAATGAACCCCCCCTAACCACCAGTGAAAAGTCAGCAAGATATACTGTAATGGGAGGTATACCCGAAAAACAAAAGACTCTTTATGATAAATGGATGGGAATCCTTACAAACCAAATTGATGAAATTTTCCCAGAGTGTGAGGATAGAGATAATAGAATAAGGAAATTAGCACAAGAAAATGCCCGTTATATGACTAGTGTTTTTACTCCGACAAGAATGGGGTACACAATTTCCTTAAGGCAATTAAATCTCTTAGCAGATAATTTTGAAGAGTTCGGTATGGAGATAAGTAATGATGAATTTAAGAACAGACTTTTTTGGGGGGGGATGGTTCCTTTTTTAAACTCTGAAATTGTTCAACGTTTTAGAGTAAAAAGTCTTGAAGATAAATCTACTAGGGGAGTCAAGTTATTTGGAGAAGATGTTGAGGAACACTTTGGAAGTAGCATTTACTCTACAAGTCTCTTTATGAGTTTCGCTTGCCTTGCTCAGAATCATCGCCATAGAACTATTAGAAACCATATAGTTGAAGGTTGGCAAAAAGGAGCTCCATTAAGATACTTCATTCCCCCAATCCTTCAAGAAGAAACGTCAAAAAAATGGGTTTCTGATTTAAAAAGAGTTTCTGAAACAGATTTTCCACAAGGACAATTACTAAAGGTTGCGGAAAGAGGAACAAAAGAAGATTTAGAAATGAAACTGCGTGAAAGACTATGTGGCTTAGCACAACTTGAAATAGTAAGAGCTATGGACGATTTAGTTAAACGTTATTCTAAAGAGGTCCCTGAAATGAAAAAACTTATAGGCCCGACATGTGTTACCTCTAAAGAAGGTTGTAAGAAAGGTGGATGTATCTTTGGTCCTAAACATGCAATTGACCGATTAATATGAAAAGAGGTAAATTTATAGTTATTGAAGGGATTAATGGATGCGGAAAAGGAACCCAGTTAGAACGACTTGTAGGGTTGATTCATGGAGCGGATAAGTACAGCACTATTTTTGTTACAAGAGAACCAAATAATTTTGATAAAAATGGGATAAAAGCTCGTGAAATGTTAGCGCAAGACGGAGACCCTTATAAAAATGCAGAATCTGCCGTAGAATACTTCGCAAGAAACCGACAATTTCACAACGCCCAATTT
Source organism: Candidatus Pacearchaeota archaeon (assembly GCA_041649755.1). GTDB lineage: Archaea > Nanobdellota > Nanobdellia > Pacearchaeales > GW2011-AR1 > JAGVXH01. The sequence goes on from JBAZMK010000002.1 coordinate 74,187, forward strand.
ATTCTGCCTATGATTGAAAAGGGGATTCATGTTGTATCGGATAGATACTGGTACTCAAATTTTGCATTTCAGCACGCACAAGGAATCCCTTATGAAAAAATTGCTGAAGCAAACAGGCGTTCAAGAAGTCCTGAATTAACTTTAATTATTGATGTTCCCGCAGAAGTTGCTGCAGAAAGACTAATAAAAAGAGACGGAGAACAAAGAAGAAAGTTTGATAATAATATTGAATTTTTAGAGAAAGTTAGACAAAATTATTTAGAACTCCCTGAAGTTTTGCCAAGCCTTATTCAAGACAGGAGTATTGTTTTAATTAAAGGAAACAGAGATATTGAGGCTGTCTGGGAAGATATCAAAGATGCATACAGCTCAGCTTTTAAATCTTGCTAACTCCTTAAAAAAAGTAACTTCCAGTTAGCTAAGTTTACAAATAAAAAGTAAATCATATTCTTGACTACAACAATATTTAAAAAGACTATTGATTTTCATTCCATTACACCCACAAGGGATTGTGGAAAAAGGAGGTGCAAGATACCATATCTTGTATTAAGATGTTATGCCCTTATTGCAATAATCCAGATACAAAAGTCACGGATAAGAGGGATTGTGATTCAATCACCCGTAGGAGAAGAGAGTGCCTTAAGTGTGAAAAAAGATTCACGACCTATGAAAGAGTAGAACTGGATTTAAATGTTATAAAAAAAGACGGAAGAAGAGAGAAGTTTTCAAGAAGAAAACTCTTTGAAGGCGTAGCAAAAAACCTTGAAAAAAGACCTTTCACAAGCGAACAAATTGAGGATATAGTAAGTGAAATGGAAGCCACAATCTATCGAACAGCAAAAGACAAAGATATCAAAAGTTCAAAAATAGGAGAAATCGTTATGAACAAACTAAAAAAAGTGGACAAAGTCGCATATATAAGATTCGCAGCAGTTTACAGAGATTTTGAAGATGTAAACGATTTCAAAGAAGAAATAAAAAAATTAGAGGATTAATAATATGGTTAACAAAATAAGAAAAAGAGATGGGAGTATTGTCTTATTTCAAAAAGACAAAATTGCAAATGCCATCTGGAAAGCAGTGAGAGCAGTCGGAGGAAATGACAGGGAAAGAGCAGAAAAAGTATCTGAAATCGTTATAGAGAAACTTGAAAGACTTCATGGGGATTATGGTATACCTGATGTAGAAGAGGTTCAGGACCTTGTAGAAAAAGTCTTAATAGAAGAAGGTCACGCAAAAGTTGCCAAAGCATACATCCTTTACAGAAAAAGTCACGAAGAATTAAGAAATATAAAAGGACTTTTTGATACGATTGAAGTAATTGAAGATTACATTGGATTGGACGACTGGATGGTTAAAGAAAATTCAAATATGGGCTTTTCTCTTCAGGGGCTAAACAACTACATCGCTACAAAAATAGTATCCAATTATTGGATGAGAAGAATATATCCTGAAGCGATAAGAAAAGTTCATGAAGCAGGAGATCTCCATATCCACGACTTAGGAACTTTGGGAGCTTACTGCGTTGGATGGGACCTAAAAGATTTATTAATGGTGGGATTTAGAGGAGTTAAAGGAAAAGTTGAAAGTAAACCTGCAAAACATCTAAGAACTGCACTCGGGCAAGTAGTAAACTTCTTTTACACACTGCAAGGGGAAACCGCGGGAGCACAAGCCTTCTCAAATTTTGACACACTTCTCGCCCCCTTCATCAGATATGACAAATTAAATTACAAAGATGTAAAACAAATAATGCAGGAATTCGCCTTTAACTTAGCAGTACCTACACGAGTAGGATTTCAAACCCCCTTCACGAATATAACTATGGACCTAGAGGTACCAGAATACATGAAAAACGAGCCAGTTGTAATTGGAGGAGAACTAAAAAAAGAAACCTATAAAGAATTTGAAGAAGAAATGAAAATGATAAATAGAGCTTTTGCAGAGATTATGCTTGAAGGAGATGCCTCTGGACAAGTATTTACATTTCCTATCCCAACATATAATATAACAAAAAATTTTAAATGGGACAATCCTGACCACGACCTAATTTGGGAAATGACCGCAAAATATGGTATACCTTACTTTTCAAACTTTGTCAACTCAGATATGAAACCAGAAGATTCAAGAAGTATGTGTTGCAGACTTAGACTTGATCAAAAAGAACTAAAAAAAAGAGGGGGAGGACTCTTCGGAGCAAACCCTCAGACAGGGAGTATAGGGGTTGTAACAATAAATATGCCCCGACTGGGATTTGTCTCCTCAAATGAAGAAGATTTCTTTACCAGATTAGACAGATTAATGGAACTATCAAAAGAAAGCTTAGAAATAAAAAGAAAAACTATAGAAAAATTCACAGAAGTTGGACTTTATCCTTACTCAAAATTCTATCTAAGACAAGTATACCAAAGATTCAACGAATACTGGAAAAACCACTTTGCAACAATAGGATTAATAGGAATGAATGAGGCAATAATAAATTTTCTTCCTGGAGAAGATATAACAACGTCAAGAGGAAGAGAATTCGCCATCAAAGTTTTAGATTTTATGAGAAATCGCTTAGAGGGATATCAAAAAGAAACAGGAAACATATATAACCTCGAAGCCACGCCGGGAGAAGGAGTAACCTATCGTTTCGCAAGAATGGACAAGAAAAGATTCGGAAAGATAATTGTTGCAAATGAAAAATCAGTCACTCAAGGAGCAAAACCCTATTATACAAACTCGTCACAACTGCCTGTAAATTACACAGAAGACATATTTGAGGCACTTGATTTACAAGATGAATTACAATGTAAGTATACTGGCGGAACGGTCTTTCACACTTATGTTGGAGAAAAACTAAACAAAGAAGCCGTAAAAACAATTGTCAAAAAAATTGCAAACACTTACCATCTTCCTTATTTCACAATAACACCAACATTTTCTATCTGTCCTATCCATGGGTATCTCCCTGGAGAACACGAATATTGCCCAAAATGCGACTTAGAACAAGCCTCAAACTCTTCAATTGAAGCAAACACCAAAATTGATGAAGGAAAAAAAGTTGAATTAATGTCTCAAATAAATAAAGGAGGTGTTCATGGGACGGACTAAATGTGAGGTTTGGAGCAGAGTTGTAGGATACCTTAGACCTGTTTCCCAGTTTAACGAAGGAAAAGCAGAAGAATTCAAAGACCGAACGTGCTTTAATTGTTCTTGCGAATGCTAAATTTTTGGGAGGAAACTCCCTTTCTTTTTAAAATGAAAATCGCTGGATTCCAAAAAATAACCCTTATTGACTACCCTTCAAAAGTCTCATGTATAATATTTTTATGGGGCTGTAACTTTCGTTGCGGTTTCTGTTACAACCCTGACCTTGTGATAAGAGAAAAAGAAGAAGAATTCTCTAAAAAAGAGATATTAAAATTTCTTGAAAAAAGGAAAGACAAGTTAGAAGCAGTTTGTATAACTGGAGGTGAACCTCTTTTAAGCATAGAAGAAAACTTCCTAAAAGAAATAAAAAAATTAGGGTACCTCATAAAAATAGACACAAATGGAAGTTACCCTGAAAAATTAAAAGATTTAATCAAAAAGAACCTCGTAGATTATATTGCAATGGATATAAAAGCTAGCAGAGAAAATTACCCAAAAGTCACAGGAATTAAAGTTAATTTAAACAAAATTGAAGAGTCTATAAAGATTGTATATGAATTTGGTGAATATGAATTTAGAACAACAGTCGTCCCAAGATTCCACAACGAGAAAGAAATAGAAGAAATAGGAAAATGGGTAAATAAAATTTGCAATGGAAAACCAAAAAAACATTTTCTTCAGGGATTTAAAAATAAAGGTAATTTTATAGATGACAAATTTAAAAAAGAAAAAGAAGTGGAAGAAAAATTTTTAAAAAGACTCAAAAAAATTGATGAAGAATATTTTGAAAATGGAGAGGTAAGGATATGATAACCAAAATAAGGTCAGAAGAAGTTTATAGACATTTTAAGGGAGAAGAAAAGCTATACAAAGTTCTGGGCGTTGCAAGATGTAAAATAATAAGACAAAGTGATTTGAAGAATCTTGAACTAATATGCCACGCAAAAGATTGTGAAAATCCCGATGAAGAATTTGATGTTTTTAGGGAAATCTTGGAAGAAATAAATTCAGCTAATGTAAAATTTTGGATAAATGGAAAAGATAAAATTACTTATGTTGTCTACCAGCAACTATATAGCTCAGAAGATTTTCCAAAAAACACAATTTGGATGAGAAGTATAAGAGATTTTACAGGATATAAAAACCTTGAAGAAGGAAGAAGGGTTAAAAGATTTGAACTAGTAAAAGATTTATCTTTAGTTACAAATATTTAAAATCACCCTTTTCATTTTATCTATATGGAAAGAATACATATAATAGGAAAAAACCCCGAAAGCATAGACAACTTAAAGAAAGAACTAAAAGATAATAATTTCACTTATTGCGAAGAAAACCCAGAAATTGTAATTAGTTACGGAGGAGACGGAATGTTCCTCATAGCAGAAAGAATATTCCCAAGTATACCTAAGTTGCTCATAAGAGATAGCGCCAAAGGAAACAATTGCCATAAAATAAATTTAAAAGAAGCATTAAAATATCTCAACGAAGGAAATTTCAAAATTGAAGAAATAAAAAAGATAAAAGCCACACACAAAGGAAGATTTGAATACAGAGAATTAATAGGGATAAATGATATCGTTATAAGAAACAGCTTACCAACAGAAGCGATAAGATTTAGATACAAAGTAAATAACTCTGAATGGAGTGATACTTTAATTGGAGATGGGCTTGTAATTTCAACTCCTTATGGCTCAAAAAGAGGCGCATACTTTTATTCAATTGAACAAAAAAGTTTCAATGAAGGTTTAGGAATCGCATTTAATAATACAACAGAAAAAAAAGGACATTTAATATTAAAAGAAGAAGATATAGTTGAAGTTGAAATAATGAGGGGTATAGGAGTTTTAGTCTCTGACAACAACAGAGATTTCATCAATCTGGAAAATGGAGATAAGGTAAAAATCAGACTAATTAAAGACACTGCAAAAAGAATAATCCTTAAAGAAGAATAATCTTTGAAAATCTTTTTAAAGAGTCATTCCATCAAAGTTTATGCGCGATTGGTTTAGTGGTAGAACGTAACGTTGCCAACGTTGAGACACGAGTTCGATTCTCGTATCGCGCATTGATCAGAATGTATTAAACGACCTTATACGAAAAGCTAACTCGTAGAGTTCGATTCTCGTATCGCGCACTAAATTTCAATCCTAACAAAGATTCTAAAGAATTACATTAAATAAGTTAAACTTTCCTAAATCCAAACCAAAACTTCTTTCCTTTTACCTTACCATCTTCAGTAAAATCCAGATTTTCATCGCTTCTTCCAAAGAAAATCTTTTTAGCACCGACTCTTTCTTTAAGAAAACCTTCATAACCCCTCAAAACCGAATCGTCTTCCACTTCAACAAAAAGGTCTATTAAGTCCTCTTTAACTAAATTTACTTTCTTTCTGGAAGCCTGAATATTCCTTGAAATTTCTCTCACAAAACCCTCTGCTTCAAGCTCAGGGGTTATAATAAAATCTAATTTAACAAACAACCCTTTCCCTTTCTTCAATTTTACTCTCTTTACATTTACTTCCTCTTTTATAATGTCTAAAAACTCCTCAGATAATTCAACACCAGTAACCTCAAGTTTAGAAAGAGGCTGTTTAAGTGAAACCTTCGCAACATCCCTCTCTTTAAGTGCAAGCGACACAACTTCCCTTGTAAGGTTCATTTTATCCTTAAGGTTTTTATTCATTTTCTTTTTATCAAAATCAGGCCAATTTTGAAGATGAACAGATTCCTTATTACCTAAACTCCTGTAAATTACCTCTGAAACAAAAGGTATTATTGAAGCACAGACTTTAGAGAGATTATTTAAAACATAATTCAAAGTAGTCTTAGCATCTGAATCGCCCTCGTTAAATCTATCCCTGCTCCTACGAACATACCATGTTGAAAGGTCATCAATAAAGACCCTCATAAGATTTGTTGCAGAGACAGTATCATAACCATTAAGAGAATTTTTAACATCACAGATTAACTCATTCATTCTTGAAATTACCCACAAATCTAAAACATTTTTAGAGTCTATAACTTTCTTCACTTTTATCTCAGGATAAAGAGAATAAAAATTACTTACGTTATAAAGCAAAACCAGAACTTTCTTGTAAATCTCTTCCAAACTTTTCTCCGAGAAATTAATATTCTCTGCACTCATTACGGGAGAAGACAAAAGATAAAATCTCAAAGAATCTGCCCCATATTTTTCAACTATTTTAAAAGGATCCTGATAATTCCTCTTAGATTTTGACATCTTCTGCCCATCTTCAGCTAAAATGGTACCCGTCACAAGAACATTCTCAAAAGGTTTTTTACCAAATAATATCGCAGACAAAGCCATCATATAATAAAACCACGCACGAGTCTGACCTATATACTCTGTAATAAACTGAGCAGGAAAATTCTTGTCAAAATAATCTTTATTCTCAAAAGGATAATGAAACTGGGCAAAACTCATTGAGCCTGACTCGAACCAGCAATCCAAAACTTCCGGAATTCTCTTATACTCCTCTCCACCTATCTTTAAAACAACCTCATCAAGGTAATCTTTGTGTAAATCAATCTCACCTTTCAAACTCTTAGCATACTTCTTTAACTCATCTATTGAACCTATAACTTTTATTTTTCCAGAATCTGACTTCCAGATAGGAATAGCTGACGCCCAGTACCTGTTTCTCGTAATATTCCAGTCAGGAGCCATCTCTATGTTGTTTCTCATTCTGCCTTCCTTCAAAAATTCAGGAAACCAGCTTATTTTGGAATTTACTTCAAGAAGCTTTTTCTTAATTTTCTGAATATTCACAAACCAGGCAGGAAGAGCTCGATAAATCAATTTTGTATCACATCTGTAACAAAAAGGATATTCATGCTCTATTTTCCGCGACAAAACCACCTTCCCTTCTTTCTTCAAATCGGCCACAATTTTCTCATTTACCTCATGAACGTACTCCCCTTCATAATCCGCAACTTCAGACGTAAACCTACCATTTCCATCAACTGGCTGAACTGAAGGAATACTATACTTCCTGCATACAACATTATCGTCTTCCCCAAAAGCAGGTGCAGTATGAACAATTCCTGTCCCATCTTCCTCACTCACAAAATCCCCTAAAATAACCCTAAACGAATTCGGCATACCCTTAAAATAAGGATATAGAGGTTCATACTCCATCCCTTCAAGCTCCCTTCCCTTCACAGACTTTAGAACCTCATACTCCTCTTCAGATTTATAGAAATTTTTTAAAAGTGCCTTTGAAAGAATGTAAGTATTCCCATCTGACTTATCTTTTACAAAAGCATATTCAAGTAAAGGATTAACTGCTAAAGCAAGATTTGAAGGAAGTGTCCAGGGCGTAGTTGTCCAGGATAAAGCAAAAGTCTTATCAAGATTTTTCACCTTAAACTTTACTACAACAGAAATATCCTTCACATTTTTATAAGAATTATCCATCGCTATCTCAGATTTCGCAAGAGGTGTCGCACAATGAGGACAATACATTAAAATTTTCTCTCCCTCATATAGATATCCTTTATCATACAACTCCTTAAAAGCCCACCATACCGACTCTATATATTTCGTATCCATCGTTTTATACCCTTTTTCAAAATCCACCCACCTCCCAATCCGATTAATATACTCTTTCCAATCCTCTACATAAGTAAGAACCTTAGAGCGACAAAAATCATTAAATTTCTTTACTCCCATTTTCTCAATTTCATCTTTTGAATTAATTCCGAGTTCTCTTTCTGCAATGCTTTCGACTGGAAGCCCGTGACAATCCCACCCCCAGACCCGCTTGACATACATACCATTCATAGTAAAAAACCTCGGAAAAACATCTTTTATAACAGAAACAAGTATATGCCCATAGTGGGGGAGACCCGTAGCAAAAGGAGGACCATCATAAAAAGTATAAGGTTTTCCTTTCTTTGTCTTCTCAAGAGATTTCTCAAAAGTCTTATCTTTATTCCAAAAAACTAAAACCTCCTTTTCCTGTTCATCAATAGTTTTCCTTTCAGCCATACCTATCTATAGCTTTTAGTTTTTTAAATTTAGTCATTTAGGCTTTAGTCCCTTTTTAGATACAAGAAAGATTTATAATACCTAAATAATTAAATTAAATATGAAAGGCTCAAAATTCCTAAAAGAATTCAAAAAACAAACCGCGATAGCTATTGTTGCCGCATTTGGCTTCTTAATTGCATTAGCTTGGAGAGATTTCATATCTGAAGTTGTAACAAAAATAGTAGAAAGTTTAGGTGTTGAAACATCCCTTTATCTCTACAAACTCCTTGCAGCAGTAATCATAACAATAATTGCAATAATAGGAATAATCTTAGCTTCCAAACTTAATTCAGAAGAAAAGAAAGACTAACTAAATAACTCTAGAAACTCTTTTTCTAAAAAGTGTAATTCACTTGGAATAATTAAACAAAAAGGCATCTTAACCTTCTTACTTTTTAATCTATCAAGAGAATCATAATAAATTTCCTGAGAATTGATTCCAGCATTTGAAACAACGATAATCTTCTTAGGTAAATCTACTTTTTCCTTAAAAGCACTTTCTTCTAACTGCCTTATTGCACCCCCCAACTCTAACCCTATGTCGGTTAAAACTAAAGTATGTGCTTTAATACTTAAATTATCTTTAACATAACCTATAAAAGAAGTAGGTTTATTCGTATGCTCTTTCCAGTCAGGCATAGAAGCAGTCTTACCAAATTTATAAAGAGAAAGCCCCGTCTCGGCTACAGCAGTCAAAATTGAAGAATTATGAAAAACCTTGTAAGGTATACCCTTCTTTTTACAGGATAAAATAAGCTGAAGATGAGTAGTTGCTGAAAGAGAATCCCCATAAACTAAAAGAACAACATCTTTTTTTCCTGCTACCCCCAAAATAGATTCATCTTCAACAGAACTCCTTTTTAAAGGCTCAATTTTCACACCCAAACTTTTTTCCAATGTTTCCAAATTATAAGGAAAATTAACAGTGTAATTATCTAAATAAACTTTATCAGATGACTCTATCGCTTTCAGAGCTTCAGCTGTCACAGACAATTCATTAAGTCCAAGCCCAACCAAATAAAATACCATAAAAATAGAGAATAACAGGAATTTTAAATATTAGCTTTCCACCAAACAAGAACGGTCAAAAAAGAAAAAGCAAGACTTATCCCAAGAGTTTTATTTAAAGTTAAAAAAATCGCCGAAAGAAAAGCCAGAACCCAAACTATCGTAGGAAAATAAATTGGCTTAACATAAATTGACCTTTCATCTTTGGTTATCTTAGACAAAATAATCCCTAACGGAATAGCCAAAATTAAGGTAAAATATTCTATCATAAAAATATATTGAAAAAGAGTTTATAATTTTATGGTTTAAGTAAAAGTTTATAACCTCCTAAGGATTATTTATAACATGAGAACCCTGATTTATTCTTTTGAAAAATTTGGTAACCTGAATAGCAACCCTACATACGAGATTGGAAAAGAAATCAAAGCCCTTTCTAATTCTAAAGAGATGGAATTAATTCAATTACCTGTTACATACAAATGCTGGGGCTTATTAAAAGATAAAATTGATGAATTCAAACCCCATTTTGTTCTAGGGTTAGGAGTCGCAATAGGGACAAATAAAGTCAAAGTTGAAAAGATAGGATTAAATTATAAACACGCAGAGATTACTGACAATGAAGGAATAAAATTACAATCCGAAAAAATTTCTATAAATAACAAACTGGCTCTTGAAACTAATATTGATATATTTAAATTTGTCAACAAGTTAAAAGAAAAAGGAATTCCTACTGAAGTCTCCTTTCATGCAGGGACATATGTCTGTAATTATGTATATTATAGTTGTCTCAGTTATTTTGACAATAAAGAAATGAAAACTTTATTTATCCACGTTCCCGCCTCCCCCAAGGAAGTAATTGAATTAAATATAAATACCCCTTCCTTTCCAACCTCTTACATAGCTAAAGGAATTTTTCAAACATTACAAGAAACGCAAATCTAAGAAAACCTCTTCATAATTACCCCAACCTAAACAGAAAATAATATTGATAAGATTTATAACCCTCTTCAGTCTTAATAACTTATGAAAATAAAATCAACACTTATTTCAGAAAAAGTAACTTCCAACTCAAAAGAAGCATTTGACTTATTCGCATCACAAAGGTTTGGAGAGAAAAAAGGAGAAAAAATTACTTATATGTTAAGCGAAGCACTCTATTTATTAGAAGATGGAAAAATAGAAATCTTTGACTCAAAAAATAAACTCTTAACTGAAGAAGAAGTTATAAGAAAATTTAAGAAAATAGATAAGAAATTCAAAACAAAATATATCGTGTTTAAAGACTTAAGAAAAAAAGGCTACATTGTAAAAACCGCCCTAAAATACGGAGCTGAATTTCGCGTCTACGACAAAGGAATAAAAATAGAATCTGGACACTCAAAATGGATTTGTTTCCCAATTTCAGAAAATCAATCTTTAACGTGGCAGGAATTTTCAGCGAAAAACCGCGTCGCGCACTCAACAAAAAAGAACCTTTTAATAGCAATAGTAGACGAAGAGGAAGACATATCTTACTTTGAAATTAAATGGATTAAACCCTAAGATGATTGACATAAAAGAAAAAAAAGGCAAGATAATCTCTTTTCTTGAATCAAACGGACCTTCCCTCCCTGTCAGAATAGCAAAAGTGATTGAAATGGAGCCTGTATTCGCATCTGCTATTCTTTCTGAACTATACAATGAAAGAAGAATAAAAATGAGTTTCATAAAAGTCGGTTCATCAAGACTATATTTCTTACCGGGACAAGAACAAAAACTAGAAGAACATACTGAAAATCTAAAACCTGTAGAAAAAGAAGCCTACTTAAAAATAAAAGATAAAAAAATCCTAAAAGATGAAGATGAAGAACCTGCAGTCAGAGTTGCACTAAGAAATCTAAAAGACTTCGCCGAATCATCTTATGAAAACAACGCCCTAATCTGGAAATACAAATTTTTCAAAGAAGAGACAAAAGAACCCAAGAAAAAAATCGAAGAAGTAAAAAAACCAAGAAAAATCGAAGAAAAAATTGAAATATTTGATTCGGAAAAGAAAGAATCGGAATTCTCTTCTGAAATAAAACAATTCTTAGATAAAAAAGAAATCGGAATAATTGAAGAAATTCAGAGTAATAAAAAAGAACTTATAGCCAAAGTAAGTGTTAAAACCTCTATAGGAGAAGTAAACTTTCTTTTAATCGCAAAAAATAAAAAATCAACCAATAAAGAAGAAATAAATACTTATGCTCAAAGAGCCGGCTATTATAAAATGCCTTGTTTAATAATCCTTAAAAAAGAAGCCTCTAAAACGATTAAAAATTACTTAAAAGAGAATAACTTAATAAAAATCATATCTATTGAAGAACCATAACACTTTTAAACCTAATTTATATTTTTTAAATATGGGAAGAATAAAATCAAAACTAATTAAAAGAACTGCGAAACAATTAGTAAACACATCTCCAGACATGTTTGAAAATTCTTTTGAAGAAAATAAAAAAGCCCTAGGTAGTAATTTGGAATCAAAAAAAACCCGAAACAAGATTGCAGGGTATATAACAAGAATAAAAAAGAATACTAAAAACATTCTAGAAGAGGTCAAATGAGCGAAGAGAAATACAAAGATAACATAATTTTTATAGGAGGAAAACCATTCATGAATTACGTTACTGGAGTTGTAGTTCAGTTTAACACAAACAATGCTGAAGAAGTCATAATAAAATCAAGGGGAAAATTCATAGCGAAAGCTGTTGATGTCGCAGAAGTTTCAAGAAGAAAATTCCTTAAAGATAAAAATATTCAGGTAAAAGAAGTAAAAATAGGAAGCGAAGAATTTGAAAATAAAGAAGGGAAAAACATAAACGTTTCCACTTTAGAGATAATCCTAATAAAAAAATAGAACGAAAGGTTTAAAAATCCACAAAGTTTTTAAACCTTGCTATGACACATTCTAAAAAATGCCCAGAGTGCAATAGTTCTAATTTAATTTATGATGAAACAAGAGGAGAAGTAATTTGCGGTGATTGCGGTCTTTTAGTTGAAGAAAAAATGGTAGACACTTCTCACGAATTAAGAGCCTTTGATAAATCTGAAAAGAAATCCCGTGGAGGAGCTCCAATGTCCCTTCAAAAATTTGACAAAGGCTTAACAACAAATGTCGGGGAAATTTCAGACATCTACAAATTAGACTCAACACAACAAACAAGAAAATACCTAAGACTAAAAAAATGGCAGGAAAGAGTCTCAACATCAATAGAAAGAAATCTTCGTCTTGCAATGTCAGAATTAAGAAGAGTAGCGTCCTATCTTGATTTACCTTCTGTTGTTCGTGACGAGTCTGCAAGAATTTACAATTTTGTTCTTCAAAGAGGTCTAGTCAGGGGTCGTTCAATGGAATCTGTAATAGCAGCCTGCATTTACGCAGCGTGCCGTTCTTACAACATCCCAAGAACCTTAGATGAAATCTCAAACGCATCAGAAGTAGAAAGAAAAGAAATAGGAAGAACTTACAGGTTTATAATAAGAAAAATAGGCTTAAAAGTAACACCCAGTTCTCCAAAAGACTACATTTCAAGATTCTCCTCCACCCTGCACTTATCACCGCAATCACAAAATGAAGCACTAAAAATTCTTCAGAGAGCAGAAGTCTCAGAACTAACTTCTGGCAGAGGTCCTGCAGGAATTGCCGCAGCTGCACTCTACGTCGCCGCACTTCTAAACGACGAAAAGAAAACACAAAGAGAAGTCGCAGATGTTGCAGGAATAACTGAAGTAACAATAAGAAACCGATACAAAGAGCTTCTTGAAAGACTTGATCTAGAAGACAAAATGAAAATCAAAGAAAACGAAAAAAAGAAAAAGAAAGAATAGTTCTCCGATACTTTTATAACTCCTGCAAATGTTTAATTTACCTGAGGAGATGCCGGAGCGGTCAAACGGGCTAGGCTTAGGACCTAGTGGCTCATGCCTACGGGGGTTCGAATCCTCCTCTCCTCATTTATTTGCTATTGAGCAAAGCGAAATAGCAATGTTATAGGGTTCTGAAGTAAAGGTAACTGCAATGGCGATGACTAATACGGAGGTGGAGCAATTCGCTCCAAATAACGAAAACAAATAAATAATTGTTATGAGGTACAAATTGTGAACAGAATCCTCTCTCTTTAAAATTACCTAACCTTCTCTATTTTTCAAAATCTCACATCCACCTGCTAAATCTTTTCCCCTAAACGAAGATAAAGTCACGCCCTCCCCTAACTCTGGCAACTTCGTAACCTGTGTTGTTATCTTATAATAAACATTTTTATCAAAAGAATACTCCCACCCCTCATTACCATATCTTATATAAATAGTTCTCGAACTGCTTAAAACAAATTCAAAATTCTGATTCTCCCTACACTCAAATTCGTCCACGCTCACAGATTTAACATAGCACTCTCCCTCTAAGCATTCCTGACCTTCTGCACAGTGTTCATTTACTAAACACACAACACACTTTTTCTCCTCAGAACAATAACCTATCCCACAATCTTCATCTACCTCGCACTCAGTTAAATTCCTCTGAACAACCCCTACATCAGGAGTACTTCCCTCCAACTTAGACATAACGATCATTCTGTAAACACTTAACTTTAAAGCCAAAGCCTCAGCCTTATTGGCATTCGTTCCAGCACCGCCAGTCTCTCCAGTAATCCCAATAACCTTATCTAACTCATTAAAAATCTTTGTAATATTACCCTCTGAACTGCCTTTTCTTAGAACATCCTCATCTAAATTTTTTATATCCGTTCGCGCTTTTGACAAAATACTCTCTACTTCTTCTTGAGTAGCCAATTCTCCTTCCAATAGTTCGCTATTCTCTTCAATGAGGGATATAGAAGTACCTTCCACAGACTCTATATCCTCTAAACTATCTTCTACACTACTTATATCAAGCCAACACCTTGTATTAACTTCCCCACAATAACCGACATCTTTCCACCTAGTTGAGTCTACACTAACTCCTGGATTCACCGAAGCACAAACTCTTACAATCCCCTTCAAGGCAATCTCCGAATCAACTGTATCCTCAACTCCTGACTGCAAGTTAAGATTAGCCATAGATAAAACAGAAGGACTGCCAGAAATACACTCTTTCTCTGTCGTTATCCCCTCTTTTTCAGCCTGTTCCTCAACATACTTATCTGCAAGGTAATTAATCCCAAGGTCTGTACTAACCTGACCAAACCCGCACCACTCCTCCGCGTCAATCACAACACAAAGCTCTTTATAGCCGGAAGGGGCTGTAAAGTCAATAGACTCATCGGCAGAATTACCCAAAGCAACAAACCCAGTCTTAACATTAATTATCGGCGAAGAAGCATAATAACTGCTCGCAGGGGGATTCTTCAAATAAACCCTGTACTGAACCCCCTTATCTTTCCCTGCATAAATATGATAGTAAACCTTATACTGAGAAGTTGACGGAACCGTCGCCTCGCTAAATAACACTTCAGAAAACTGAGCATAAAATTGTGATGGACTCTCTGGCTCAAGCAGACTCTCTATTCCCTCAGCAGAAGAAGGGAAGCTCGTACCAATAAATGCCTTGCAAACTTCACTTCCAGCCTCATCAATACTTCTTATCTGAAACGCCTTAAAAGCATTAGGAGCATAAGTATTTTGAAAATAATCTACACTCTTCTGAAGATTATCCCACGCATTCTGAACGAGGAGATACTCTCCGCCACCCCTAACTCCTGACGAACCCCCATAAAGATTCGCAATTAACTTAGGAACTAAAATATCCATAACTGGAGAAAACTGCCTCCAAAAGAACTCACACATATAAATCGCAGTTATTTCATCACATATCCCCACATGCTCGCCAGTCTCAAGACTCCACTGAAGACAATCCCTTTCAGACTCAAGTATAGAAACGAAAGCATCAATACCCGCCACAACACCACTTACACAAATAGGAACAATAACCCCCTCTTGAAAATTGGGAAGACACAAAATCAAACTTCCGATAATCCCTGTCTGAATAACATCACTCACAGGCATTTTACCTCCTAAATCACATCTGGAAGCAGGGCAGATAACAGGGTCACATACATTAAACAAAATCTTACAATCCTGAGGACTCATAAAATCCTGACATTCAAAGCCCGTAACAGCACTCATTGGACTCCCCACATCAATCTTTTGATTAAGAATCGTAACAACTTTTTGGTCTTTCTGTGCAGAGGCCTGCCTTATCGCCTCCCGAGCATTATTATATAAATTCTTAACTTCAGTAGAAGTCAAGGAAGGACAAGGGATAAATTTATCTACACTTCCTGCACTATTAATGTCAAAAGTCTGACACAAATCGTCACTCAAACCACTCTCCATCTTCCTATTAGACCCAATATTGCAAATCTTAAAATAACTAACATCTCCCGAAGCAGTATATCCTTGCACAGAAGTATCTAAAAAAGTCCCTCCAGAATTCGGAACCATAACATACCAGCCGTTTTTCAAATCAAAAGGAACAATCCCAGGCAGACCTTTCACATTGCCAGATTCATAATAACTTATCTTTGCAGTCCCCTCAGGCCAGGAATTAGAACAACTCCCAGAACCTTCCTGCGAAAAAACATACTTTTCAAAAGTCTTTCTTTCAGTGTCAGTCTTATCAACCCAACCACTCCCCTCTCTTAAATAAATCTTCTCTGCATACATATTGCTCCCTGCTAAATCCTCTTTCAACTTCAAAAGATACATCCTTCCATCAAGATTCAAAAATTGAATTTTATCACCCCTATTCAACCCACTAACACTTCCTGCTAACTGAGAATTAGCAATATCCTTTCCCCAACGCAAAGTCCTCACTTCCTTGCTCGTAACTGACTGAACGCTCGGGCTATCAATCCCTGTCAAACTCTTTATTTGGTTAGCCATAGCATCGTTCTCTGCCTGACTCTGTTTAGACAAAGCAACATTCCTAAGCTCTTTCTCAAGCTCCTCCCCAGCCACTTCATAAGCAAAACTCCCTCTAAGACTCTTCTCAAGCAAAGCAACCCTAACTTGCTCCGCAGTTGTCAAATCATCCTGATTAAGAGTAATCTTCAAGTCTGAAAAAGTATACTCCCAGCTCCCCAAAGAATCTCTCAAACTATCAACATAAGCAGTCTGATTAACAATGGTCCCCTCGCCTAAAAGACCTTTTGTCTGAGAATTCTTATCTATACTTTCATCCATAACATCATTCACAGAGTTCAAAGCCTTTGTCATATCAGAAACATCCCTCTCAATCTCCGTAGCGTAAGCATCATAACATTCCTCTTTTGAGCTATACTGGGGATTATTCTCACAAAGCTCCTTATATTTAACCATAACTTTCTGTCTAGCCAAAGACTCCCCGCTAAGACCACTTATCATGTTCTTAACCATTAAAACCCCCGAAGTCGCAAAACAAGCCCCTTTCCAGCCCTTAACAAGATTATTAAGCCGTTCATTGATCTCCTCCCACTTCTTTATTGTCTCGTTGAGATTCTTTATCATCTCACTTGTTTTCTCTGGGGACAACTCTATCGCCCTCTTCTCAATCCCAATATTGAAAGTAAAATTCGCTTCCGTCTTAGTTGATTTAACCTCTGGAAGAAGCGAAATATAAGCCGCCGCTTCAACATCAATACTTTTAACATAAACATTTCGCCCACCAAGACTCCCATAACCCCCATCTTTGATAGTCACACTCTCCCTACTTGTCTTTCCCTTTTCATTTTTGACATATTCTAACTTAACCTCATTATAATTAATCTTAGTTGCCGTAATATTCTCTATAGATGTCAGGTCATAAACTTCTTTTTCAGTTAAGGTTACCTCTCTCTCAGAAATACCCAAAACAACCTTCTTATCAGAACTATTATAACCTTCAAAATCTACAACACTTATCGTATTAAATTTATTAGAAACAAGAACACTGCTATAAGAATTACTATAATCTAAAACATCCATATTCTCCATACGAACCTTAATTTTTTCTGCATAAACAGAATTTGGATAAATTTCTAAAAATCTCCCCATAAGTTCATACTGCGTCTTTAACTTGCCAACGTTTCCTGCAAGAATTATCTGTTCATAAAGTGCCTCTTCACCATAAGTCTCATCTAAAAAATCTTTCTTAACAGAACCATACTCATCAAGGAGTTCATTCAAAGTTTCTAAACTATCATCAAACTCACTATCAAGCCCCCCAAAACTCTCTTCTAAAACAGAACCATTTTTCTCACTAATACTTAATTTAAATTTCTGTCCAGGACAAGCTATTTCTACCGAACCTCTATTAGACCCATTCACAATAATATCTTTTATAGTACATTGGTCATTTATAATCTTTGAACCCTCACGAACCCAAAATTCCTCGCCATTAATATTCAACAAAGTCGTATTCTCTAAAGAAACCACTCCGTTCAGTTTAACCCTCAAACCAGCCCTGCAATAATAACCAGGAAAATAAAGAAGCCCACTGGTCTCACCTTCTTCTAAATTAAATGACCTAACCACATCATCATTAGACTTCATAACATCAATTCTTGCAGTCCCTCCAGAGATATCACGAACCCTCAAATAACCAATTCCATTCCAGAAAGAATACCTCTTATATTCTTCCTGCCATTTTTCTTCTGAAATCACGGGGACATAATATTCCGACCTTCCAGTTCCAAAAGCCTCTTCTGCATCATAATAAATTGTCGCTGTAAGATTCCCTGCAATCCAGTCTTCCATATTCGCCTCAACCCTCTCCCTCTTCAAAATTATAACCACATAACCAATATTATTAATAATCGGGTCGCCAAGCAGGGTAGTATAAGATTTTACTGCAGCTCGTGCAGGATGGAAAGTAACACCAGAAACTCCATCAGGATAATCCCCTTTAAAAGAAATAGACTTTATACTTGAAACCTTAATTAAAGGATTTATTTTTATCGCATAAAGCTGACAAAAAACAGGAACATTCTGCTCGGCAAGTAAATCGCTCCTGACAACAGTAGGAGTACACCCTCCTGGAGGAATTCCTATAACAAAATCACTAGTAGCCTCGCACTGGTCACTCTCAAGATTCTTCAAAATAGGCCAATAGTCACTGATTTCCCCTGAAGAATAAATCTGATTAAAAGTAGGCGTATAAGACTGCCAACTCGTAGAACCTGAAAAACCGCTTGAACCTACAGCCCCGCTATAAGTCGCAGAACTCACAAAGGGGAGAATCCCAAATAAGAAAAATAACAAAGCAAATTGTTTTTCTATTTTCATTCTAATTCTATATAAACTACTTCCTCTTCAGCAGACATCTGATTCTCCTGTAAGTCCTCTAAACTCTTAGGCAAACCAAACAAAGGAACATTAATATTTATTTCGCTCGAGTCTCTAAGATTATTTTCTGTAAGATATTCCCCAGTTTTACCCCCCCCGATAATAGCATAGGAAACTTCAGTCTCAGGGATATTAATATCAAAACATTTCTCTGTTTCAGCACCGAAAACCCCTGCTAAACCTGTCTCTGGAACATCAACACACCTTCTCTCATTAATCGCTGGAAACTTCAACGAAGAATTTTCATAAGCATAAACAGAAACATTATAGTATCCCTCAATCAATTCAATAGATTTCATATCTGGATAAAGAGCCGTAGCAGAATAATCTTCAGAGACAAAACTCACCAAAGCCTTTTTGACACTGCCCAAATCTAGACTAAGATTATATTTCTTGCTCATAACAATATTTGCAACACTTTCCTCATTAGTAGAAACCATATATTTAGCGTCAGCATAACCTCCTGCACTGGCAAGAATATATCCATTTACACATTGAGGAAAATTCCCCTCAAGAACAGCATCACTGCCTTCTATTTTAGTCTCACCAATATTGCAAAGAGAATTCAAACACTTAAACTGAATTCTAGCTTCTACAGGATTAAGCTCAAAATCATAAGTATAAACTTTCATAGGCTGATTATAAAACTCACAAACAGGGGACTCAATTGAACTCCCTTCTAAACTAGACAAAGATTGCCGTGCCTGATTCTTCGAAATAACAACCCCGACAGGAAACTGAAAAATCTCCTGATTGTCATAAATCTGAATAAGAACGGGAAAGTTAATATCATAAATCAACTGATAAGGAACATAACAAAAACCAAGAATCCCCATTCCCTGCTGAAGTCCGACAGGATTAACTACTCTGTCCCCATAAATTTCAATTCTCGTCGGCCAGTCAGGTGAATACATAAAATTCACATTTTCATCAACTTTTTCTCCTACCTCTTCAACAAAATAATTCCTCTCTGCCGAAGACAAAGAATAATAACCCCCGTCAACTTTCAAGGTCTGAATATTCGCACTAAGTCCCTCAATCAAATCCTGCCTTATCTCAGAGTCTACAAAAACTTTAGGTGTGCAACTAATCTCAACCCCACTCACAGGAGCATAAAGACGCATAACATCAAGAGCATAATTTTCAAGAAAGACATCTTTCTTCTCTTGGTCATATATATTTAAAGCAATATCATAAAACTTGCCAATCTTGCTGTCTACAGAAAACTTATGATTCCTAATAACAACAGACTTATCATCATAAAAGATTGTAATCAGACTATTAACTTCTACTTCTGTTTCTAAATCCTTAATTTCTACGTCCACTTCCTCCCCCTCGCCAATATAAACATCAAAGCCCATTAGTTCAAAATCAGAAAAATCACAATAAGAAACTCTCTCTTTGACATAATCCTCTAACTGAGCCTCCATATCAGATTTAGTTGGAACTTGTTCTCTCAAAATATTATTCCCCGAAACATAAACCCAATAAGGAACTCCCTGACCAAGAAAATCAAGTTGTGACGAGAAAGGCATATAGGCAGAACCAGGCTCAAAATCCGGAGTCTCTATATAGCCCCCCTGAGTTCCCAAAAGAGCCAGTCCCTGAAAAGAAGTCTCTTTCAGACAAGAGATATAATAATCGTAAACAGGAGAAAGCTCAGGAGGAACAGATGTCCCAGAAAAATCCTCTCGCAAAACAAAATAAGCAATAACCGCCCCGACAATAACAACCGCCAATATTATAAAAATTGTGACCTGCCCCCTCTTCTTTAAATCCCTCTGAATATTCATAACAAATCATAGCAGTAATGCTATATAAAACTAATTATTTTAAAAAAAGATTTCATAATGTTTTAAAATATCAACCAGAACAAAAAATATATTAATCCTCCAATCTCAAAACCATAATGAAAAACAACCCATTTAAAATGTTTGGAAGTTACGTTGGATTTTTAATCGGGTTTTTACCGGCATACTTCAGTTTCGCAATAATTTTTGCACTGGCAGAAGAAGGAAGATTCCACCCAATTGCCTTAACAATTCCTTTAGGAGTTTTAATATTAAGTTTCCTGATAGGTTGGAGAATTCACTCTTTATTTAGAAAACTAAAAAGACATAAAAAGAACTAATAAACCTCTAATAAAAATGAACGCCCACACCAGGAATCGAACCTGGGGGCCCCGAAGGGCGCGGATTAGCAATCCGCTGCAATACCATTATGCGATGTGGGCATAACAGAACTTAATATTACTGGTTTATAAAGATTATTTTAATTGATTTTAACTCGCAAGATTTAAGTTAGGTTTTAAGTGATAAATTTAAAGCATTCATCTAAACATGCTTTTTGTAAATCATATAGCTTATTATAATGTTTAATTAAAAAATGTTCTGAGGTATATTCAATAAGGGGAGTATATTCTCCTTTTGGATATCTTGCCGAATTTACATGCTTAAATAAAATCTGCTGTAAGAGAAAATTTGGAACAGTAATCTTCCCCACCTTTAAAGGAGAGTTATAGGAATCTTGCTCAAATAATAACAATTTAATTGAGTCTATAAAAACTAATAAAGTTTTTTCATCATTTACTTGAAATTCATCCTTTCTAAAAGTTTCTTCAATCTCTTTCTTTAGGTTTTTGTTTACCATCTCTTTGTAAATATTTAATGCTCTATGGTTGTGGTCAAAAGTTCCAGTAATCCCTTTGGTAGTTTTTTCTATACTCTGTTGCAATAAGAAAATGGCTTGAGGATATTTATTATGTGAATAAAGTATCATAGAAGATTCTAAATCCTCTAAAGACATTCTTAAGTAATTTTTACTTTCCTCTTTCATCTCTCTATTTACCTTTCAAAATCCCCTTCTCTCCACAAATTAATACGTATACTTTTTATGTAACTTAGAATGGTAGCTTCTACTCGTAACTCTTAAATTTCTCCTACTAAAATTACTTTTATCTCCATCTTTATGATGAACGACTTCATGGCTTCTTAACGGTCTTCCAATCTTTTTTTCAGCAACAGAACGATGAATTAATTTCCCAGTTGATTTATTTCTTGGATATCCCTTACTATCTTTAAAAAATGCCATAATAAAATTATGGAATAAAGAATATTTATATTTTTCTACACTCAAAAATATTAAATTTTTTATTTCACTTACTTCCTCTTTTTCCAATAATAATTATAAATAATAAATCCTAATACGAAAACGACAACTAAGGGCAAAATAATCTTTAAAAGAGATGTAACATCTTCCTCCTCATTTGCTTCATCTTTTTCTAAAGGAGAATTAAAAGAATCCTCTACAATCTCTGAACCAATAGAACAATTTTGAGTTTCAGCCGGTTTTTTCATTATATTAGCATAACAATAAGGTCTTTCTTTTGTGCAATTTCTTATCTGCACCCCCTCTATACAAGAACCCCACTCTGTGCAAACCCATTCTGTTGTACACCCGCTACTCCCACCATTATTAGGAGGATCATCATCTTCAACAACATAAGATGTGGAAAGGGTAAGAGGAAGATAATCAAAAACATCAACCCCTTCAACGACCCTATAACTACTATCGCAAATATAATCTCCATCAGATTCGGTGCAGGTATCGGAATAACCATTCCCTAAAGAATTAGTATAAAAATTACCTCCAATATAACTTTTTCCAACAATGTTTGTCCCAGAAGTTTTAGTTGTATTAAAATCACTTGGGTCAGAATCAGCAATATAAATCCCTGAGCCATTGGTAGAAGTATTAAACAAATTATCATAAATTAATTCCCCAGCAGAAGTAATCAAATAAAGAATATAAGAAGTCTCTTCATCAGTATAAAATAAGTTGTTTACTAAAGTATGATTATGAGACTCATTAAAAAATATTCCATAAGAATAATTCCCAAAGGTAGCAATATCATTAGAAGAAATATTATTATTTGAATCTTGAACTAAATGAATAGCCGACGCATTTTCTCCAGAAGTAGCAATGATATTCCCATAAAAAGTAAGCGTTTCTTCAGACATTGTAGAAGAAATTCCATATCCATTATCTCCTAAAGTAATAATAAAATTAGAATCCACGGTCAAATTCCCAACGTCACTTAAAAACAATCCCTTACCCAAATCTCCAAATGACACCAATGTATTTCCATAAATTGAGGAATTATCCCCCCATATCCAAATTCCTGCAGTATCATATCCTCCCCCTGCCTTTGTCCAATTTTCAAGAGTTAAATCTACCTCTTCTTCAGTTTCTTGCTCTATTAAAGATAAGGACCCCCCAGAAATTATAAGGTTAGAACTTACATTCAAATTATAAGTAGTTTCATCTAAGACAACCCCTCCCATTGCATGGTCTGAAATAGTTCTGTTTCCCATTATCCAAATGATATTATTATAAATAGTAGTTTCCGAGACACCACCCATAAGAAAAAGTCCAGAGTTATCATCGCCAACTATAGCCATTAAATTATCTTCTATTACTGCATTAGTTCCATTATCAGAGATTATAATCCCAGAAGCAGAACCCCCAGCATTACCCGTTCCATTTGTATAAATCCTATTTGAGCTAATATTAGCATTAATAGATCCGTCCCCAATCATAACCCCAAGTGTTTCCTCACCGTAATTTTCAATTGTATTATTAAATATAACTATATTTTCTGAATTAGATCCAACAAAGAGAGCACTATCGTTTACCCCAGATTCATTTTGCATCAAATAACAATTTCTTATTGTAACATCATTAAACCCCATTCCTTCTCTTTCGCCTACGATAACCCCAAAACCCCCCGTCGCATTCCCAAAAGTAATATTATAGTCTGCACAATTAAGAGTTATATTAGTAGCATTAATAGTAATACAATCAAAAGAAGAATTAAGAGATTGATTCAAAGTATAAGTAGCGTTCGTCGTGTTCAAAACCCCACAATCAGTAACATTCTGAACTAAATCTCCACTATCAATAAAATCTGCAGAAGTATAATTAACTAAAAACAAAAAAGCCCATAATAAAAAAACCGAAAACACCTTTTTTTTCAGCACCATTTTATATAAAACAGGAGTATCTCTAATTTAAAAGCTTTTACATCTGTTATATAACCCTAAAAAATAGGGGGCCTTACTAAAACAAAAGATTTAAATACTTATGTAATATATTTCTTACATATGAATTATGAAAACAAAAATAAATCATTACAGAAAAAAACTAAAAATGACCCAAGAAGAATTAGCAGACAAAGTTGCGGTAACAAGGCAGACCATAATTGCCTTAGAGCAAGGGAAATACAATCCCAGTCTTGAACTCGCACATAGGATAACAAAAGCATTGAAACAAAAACACGTTGAAAACATATTCAAACTATGAAAAACAAAATAAAAAAACAACACTTTGCAAGATACATATTTGCATTTGCAATTATAATAATCGGAGCAACACTAGAAATTTATAACATTGGAAAAGAATTTTTTTCATTTCAGGCTGTTGGAAGTTGGATGATTTATGTAGGGTTCATAATGCTTGCAGTAATAACTCTGCAAATAATAGTCAATAAAAAAAGAATAGTAGACGAAAGAATGAGCTGGATTGCATTTAAAGCTTCAAGAATAACTTTTGTATTACTCATCTTAGGAGCATTCATAGTTATGATTGCCGACGGAATAAAAAATATTACTCTCCCCTACCATCTGTTTATGGGATATGCAATGTCTTACATGATGCTCGTTTACTTCATCTCCTATAAAATTTTGGAAAGATATAGTTAGCAAAGTTTTATAAAGAAAAATAAATAATAAAAACTATGGAAAAAGATTTAGGGAAGATAAAAAAGAATTCTGATACAGATGTAGTTATTAGAATTGATGACTTCGGAGGGAAACCAGGGCTTACGATTAGAGAGTATGTCTCTTCAGAAAAATACACCGGTTTCACAAAATCTGGGACAAGGATTCCAGCAGAAAGTTTTGACTCATTCAAAAAAATAATCAACTCAATAAATCCTGCGGAGTTCAAGAACCCAGAAGGAGCTCAGGAAACATTATCTGACGAAGATATTGATGAAGAGAGTTTGATGTAAAGGTGATATGGTTTGGCTAGAAGTTGAAACAAAAGTGAAACTTGAAAATTCTCAAATTCCAGACTTAGTAAGAAGAATAAAAAAAATTGCCAAATTCAAGAAAGGAGGAGTAAAAGTAGACGACTACTTTGCAATTCAGGAAAAAGGCTACCCAAAAAAAGCATTCAGAATTCGTGCAATGAAAGATACTTATGAAGTCTGCTTTAAAAAATGGAAAACAGAACTCTGGACTCCTGAAGTTGTCGTAAAACAAGAGTTCGAATTCACGCTTGAAGGCAAAGAAAAAGTACAGGATTTATTAGCTCTATTTCAAGATCTCGGATTTAAAGAATGGGTAAAAAAGATTAAGAAAAATGAAACTTACTCTTATAACAAAAATCCAAAATTATCTATAGAAATTAACTATGTAAAACACCTTGGCTATTTCATGGAAATGGAATATCTATGCAGAGAAAAAGAAGCTAAAAAAGCAATTAAACTAATTACAGAAGTATTGAGAGAATTAGAAATAGATCTTAACCAGATAGACAATACAGGGTATACAAGAATGCTCTGGTATAAAGGCACCACTGGAAAAAACGGATTTATTGACAAAGGAACTGCTTTATGAAGAAAAAAAGTCTAAAATATATCGTTAAAAAAGGTGAATACTACTGGCCTAGCAACGCCATGAAAAAAATCGCTAATATTTCTGACAAAAAAATCTATAATGAAGCTTCAAAAAATCCTATAAAATTTTGGGAGAAATTGGCTAAAGAAGGAATAACTTGGGAAAGAGAATGGAAAACTGCTTATAATGAAAAGCTTCCTTACTTCAAATGGTTTGAAGGTGGAAAAATGAATTTCTGTGTAAACTGTCTTGACAGACATCTTAACAACCCAAACAAAACAGCGATAATCTGGGTGCCGGAACCTACAAACGAAAAAACAATAAAAATTACTTACGGAGAACTCTATGACAAAGTAAATAGATTCGCAAATGTCTTAAAAAATAACGGAATCCAAAGAGGAGATATGGTCTCTATCTACCTACCGATGGTGCCTGAAACTCTAATTGCAATGTTAGCTTGCACAAGAATCGGAGCGGTTCACTCTGTTGTATTTAGTGCTTTCTCTTCTGACGCTCTCAGAGCAAGAATTGAAGATGGAAAAGCAAAAATCCTAATAACCTCAGATGGATATTACCGAAGAGGAAACCCAGAACCTATGCTAAAAAAAGCTAAAGCGGCAGCAAAAAAAACAACAGTTCAAAAAATTATCGTGGTGAATAGAATTAAAAAAAGAGTAAGAGGAAGGAGATTCTTAAGTTTCTACGAAGAGATAGAAAAAGCCGACTCTTACTGCAAACCTGAAATAACAAATTCAGAAGATGCTCTATTTGTCTTATACACTTCCGGAACAACTGGAAAACCAAAAGGAGTCCTGCATGACACTGGTGGTTACGCTGTCCAATCTTACTGGACAAGCAAATGGATTTTTGACCTAAAAGAAAACGACATTATGTGGTGTACTGCAGATGTCGGCTGGATAACTGGACACACTTACGCAATGTACGGACCATTACTAGTCGGATGCACTACCCTTCTATACGAAGGAGGTCCCGACTATCCTGACCCCGGAAGATGGTGGAAGATAATTCAAGAAAACAAAGTAACTATTTTCTACACAGCCCCTACAGCAATAAGAATGTTTATGAGCTTAGATAAAAAATGGATAGAAAAATACGACTTGTCAAGCATAAGATTACTGGGGAGTGTTGGGGAACCAATAGACAAAGAATCATGGCTATGGTATCTAAATAAAATAGGTGGGGGCAGATGCCCTTTAATAGACACTTGGTGGCAGACTGAAACAGGTGGAACCCTGATAAACGCCCTGCCAGGAATAGGTCCTTTCGTTCCAACAGTTTCAGGAAAAAGCTTCCCCGGAGTAAATCACTTAGTAGTAAACGAAAAAGGAAACACTGTTAAAAATGAAGAAAGAGGATCTTTAGTGCAAAAAAGCCCATTTGCTCCAGGAATGCTCCACGGAATTTTAAATAATCACGAAAAGTACGTTGAAACCTACTGGAGATTTAAAAAAGTATATGACACCAGCGACGGAGCATATATGAGAAAAGACGGCTTGATAAGAATCACAGGAAGGACTGACGATGTTATGAAAGTCGCTGGACACAGACTTGCAACCGCCGAAGTAGAAGATGCCATTCATTCAAATAAGGCTGTTGGTGGTTGCGCCGTCGTCCCGATGCCAGACAAAATAAAAGGTCAAGTCCCAATCGCTTTTGTCGTGCTAAGAAACAAAACTCCTTCAGAAAAATTAGAAAAAAGACTCATAAAGCAAGTAGATATAAAGATAGGTCCAACCGCAAGACCAAAGAAAATTTACTTTGTAAAAGACATCCCAAAAACAAGGTCTGGAAAAATAATGAGAAGAATCTTAAAATCGTTGCTAATCAACGAAGAACCCCAAGGGTTAATGACTCTAATCAATCCAGAATCTGTTCAGGAAATAAAAGAAGTCTTATTGGAGAATAACAAAAAGCTATAGAAAAGCTTTTAAATAAGACCATTCTATAATTATCATGACTACAAAAAAAGGAGCGATAATTCTCGTTGCTATTGCTATAATTCTACTGATTACTTCCTTTACACTAATGGCTTCTGATTCCCCTGCTAAAACTACTGAAGAAAAAATTGAAGAGTCTCAAGGAAGTGGAAAAGTAGGAATAGATATTGTCCCTTCTAAAATAGAAGATAAACTGGTTGAAGAAAATGGAAAGTAAAAAAACAGGAGATATAACAAGTATAGTAGGCTACGTAGCTATCATAGTAATTGTAATCTCTCTTGCTTTTATAGGTTTTAGAATAACCGGACTTGCAACTACAGATACAGCTACAATAAACGTAACAATTACTAATT
Source organism: Candidatus Pacearchaeota archaeon (assembly GCA_041649755.1). Lineage (GTDB taxonomy): Archaea > Nanobdellota > Nanobdellia > Pacearchaeales > GW2011-AR1 > JAGVXH01. The sequence continues at coordinate 101,692 of JBAZMK010000002.1, forward strand.
TTACAGCAATCAACTTTACAACAGACTTTGTAAATTTTGGAAGTGGTTCCATTGACGCAGGAGAGTCTGGAGCAACAATAAACACTGAAGGAAGTGTAACTGGTGGAAGTTGGACACCCGTCTCTACTCCATTAGTTTTAGAAAATATAGGTAATACAAATGCCTCTATAAACATCTCTAGTGACAAAAGTGCGGCCGACTTCATCGGAGGAGATACCCCTACATTCAAAATCAAAGTAGGAGACACAAGCGGAAATACAGGTGCCTGCCAAAGTAACGGCGCTGCAACTTATACAGAAATTGGAACAAGCAACATAACAATATGTAACCCCTTACAATTCGACGGAGACGTTGACGAAATAGATATTGACGTAGAATTATACATACCTTCAGACGCATCTGGTTCAAAAACAACAACCCTAACTGCATATGCCACAGCTGCTTAAAAAGATTTTCTAATTTTAATTTCCTTTCGTTTTTAACAAGTTTCCTAACTCAAAAAAATTCTTCATAGAGAACACAAAACCTAAAAGAGAATATAATGTGAAGAATATAGAAAAGCTTTTAAATAAGACCATTCTATAATTATCATGACTACAAAAAAAGGAGCGATAATTCTCGTTGCTATTGCTATAATTCTACTGATTACTTCCTTTACACTAATGGCTTCTGATTCCCCTGCTAAAACTACTGAAGAAAAAATTGAAGAGTCTCAAGGAAGTGGAAAAGTAGGAATAGATATTGTCCCTTCTAAAATAGAAGATAAACTGGTTGAAGAAAATGGAAAGTAAAAAAACAGGAGATATAACAAGTATAGTAGGCTACGTAGCTATCATAGTAATTGTAATCTCTCTTGCTTTTATAGGTTTTAGAATAACCGGACTTGCAACTACAGATACAGCTACAATAAACGTAACAATTACTAATTTTACAGCAATCAACTTTACAACAGACTTTGTAAACCTCGGAAGCGGTTCCGTTAATGCAGGGGAGTCTGGAGCAACAATAAATACTGAAGGAAGTGTAACTGGTGGAAGTTGGACACCCGTCTCTACTCCATTAGTTTTAGAAAATATAGGTAATACAAATGCTACCATTGATATAATCAGTAGTAAAAATGCCGCAACCTTTATCGGAGGGGATACCCCTACATTTAAAATCAAAGTCGGTGACACAAGCGGAAATACAGGTGCCTGCCAAAGTAACGGCGCTGCAACTTATACAGAAATTGGGACAAACAATATAACAATATGTAATCCTTTGCAATTCGACTCTGATGTTGATGAAATAGATATTGATGTAGAATTATATATACCTTCAGACGCTACTGGTTCAAAGACAACAACCCTAACTGCATATGCCACGGCAGCCTAATTAAAAAAGATTATAAACCTCCCAGTTCTACTAAAGATATGAAAAAGGTGATTTTGTTCATTATATTAATTATCTTTTGCTCTAATTTCATCTCTTCGGGCTCTATAGGAATAAGCCCCTCATCATTTCGATTCTTCTTTGAACCAGGACTAGAAAAAACATTCAACTATGGTGTCACAAGCTCAGACCCTTCACAACAAATTAAAATCTATGTAACCGGAGACTTAGCCGAATATGTAACTATCAGTAAAGATAAATTTATAGGAAGAGGAGATTTTAGCGTCAAAATCAAACTTCCCTCAACGATAGAAAAACCTGGAACACACACAATTTTAATTGGAGCAATAGAAGATAAAGAAGAAATGGAAGGAGAAAATATTATTGGAGGAATAGCTGCCGTACAGGCAAGAATAGACATAATCGTCCCCTATCCAGGGATTTATCTTGAACACACATTTAATATAGGAAATATAAACGAAAAAGAAAAAGCACAAACAGAAATTAAGTTAGATAATTTAGGATTAGAAAATCTCTCTGTAAAAGCCACAATAAAAATATACGACCAAAATGAAACAGAAGTTCTCATAAACAAAGAATTTGAAGAAATCCCTCTGGGAAGCAAAGAGTCTAGAGTCATAACAGAAGAATTAGATACTGAAAAATTCAGCCCTGGGGAATACAAAGGAATCCTAACATTAGAATACAAAGGAAAAACCGACAAAGATTCCTCACAATTCAAAATCGGAGAGTTCTTCATAAGGATTGTAGATTACTCTTATCTGTTTGAAAAAGGAAAAATAAATCCTTTTAACATAGAAGTAGAGAGCAAATGGAACACAAAAATTGACAGAGTATATGCAACGGTCTCTATAAGCGACGAAGGCGTCATCCTGCAGAGATTTGAAACGCTCTCTAAAGAACTATCCCCTTGGGAAATCAAAAACCTTACCGGCTACATAGACGCAACAGGACTTGAAAGTAAAAGATACACTGCAAGTATCAGCGTCAAATACGAAAACAGCTCAACAAATAAATTAGTAGCAATCCATATCGAAGAACCCTCAGAAAAAGAAGTGCTCCCATTTATAATCCTCGGAGTAGTCTTATTAATCGCACTCATAGCTATAATCCTTCTGACAAGTAAAGTGAGGAAATTAAAACATGAAAGAAAAAAATAAATTTCTATTGTTCATTCCCCTCATTATTCTATCTGTCTGCCTGACCTACTCTGTCCCCATAAGCAAAGAAGTCATACCTGTAAAATTCTACCTCTCAAACAAAACAGGCTTCGATCTAACTCCAGGAATACTCGGTTTTGGAGCAATAAACCCTAATCAAAGCGCTCTGAGAACCATAATAATAGAAAATCGGGACGACCAAAAAGTCAATATAATTATAAAAGCCTCTGACGAAATCATCGATAATATAATCGTTTCAGAGAATAATTTCTATCTGTGGGCAAATGAATCAAAGACGATAAATCTAACAATCTTCACAGAAGGATTAAAAGAATTCAAAGAGTACAATGGTAAAATTACTATATTAACAAAAAGGGCATACTAACATTTAAAAAGAAAAAATTATTAGAGAATAAAATGAGGTTGAACATTCTTATAGGTGGCAAGGCTGGTCAAGGAATAAACAAGGTTTCAGAGATCATTTCAAATACACTAACAAGATATGGTTATTTCGTCTTTAACTATAGGGACTACCCGTCGCTAATCCGTGGGGGGCACAACTTTAATATTTTATCTGCTTCAGAAGAAAAAATTGAAAGTCACGACAACAAAATAGATTTTCTTATTACATTGGACGAAGAAACGGAAAAAATACACTTAAAAGAACTAAAAAAAGAATGCCAAATTCTTTCTTATAAAGAGTTTGAAAACGAAGGAAGAAACCTAAACATAGCGCTCGCAGGAGCCTTAATCAAAACATTAGGAATTCCAATAGAAGAATTAGAAAACGAAATAAAAAGAGAATTCCCTGATAAACCAGAACCACTCTCTTCTGCACAAAAAGGCTACAACTCAAAAAAAGCCGTTTCAAACCTCAAAAAAATTGAAAAGAAAATTTGGATAATGGATGGTAGCAAGGCTATTGCTAAAGGAGCAATAAACTCAAATTTAGATGTCTATATAGCTTATCCGATGACCCCTGCAACAAACACCATGCATGAAATAGCTAAGAATCAATTAAAAAATAAATTAATGGTTTTACAAGCAGAAAATGAAATTGCTGTTGCAAATATGGCTTTGGGAGCCTCATTTACAGGCGCTAAAACTATGGTGGGAACCTCTGGAGGAGGCTTTGACTTAATGACCGAAGCAATCTCTTTTCAAGGAATCTCAGGCATACCTCTAACAATCTACCTTGCTTCAAGACCGGGACCTGGAACTGGCGTTCCAACATATTCTGCACAAGAAGACTTAGATATTGCACTTCGCGGAGGTCATGGAGAATTCCCTAGGGTTGTAGTAGCACCTTCAAACCCCTTAGAAGCTATCGAAAAGACAAACGAGGCACTGTATCTCGCAGAAGAATTTAAAACAATTTCAATTATCCTTTCCGACAAGCACTTAGCAGAATCAGAATTCTCCACAAACGAAAAAATAAAAAAGCCTTCAAAAATAAAAATTTCCAGAGCCCTTCCAGGAGAAAAGATAATCAGAGCTTCTTCCTACGAAATAAATAAAGAATTAACTACAACCGAATCCCCTGAAATAGTAAAACAAAACGCAGACGCAAGAACTCAAAAGTATGAAAAAATAAAAAAGTTTATTGAGAAAAAGTTTGAAATGATTAAAATTTATGGAAATAAAAAATCAGACAACTTAATTATCGGGTGGGGGTCAACATCAGGCGCAATAAAAGATGCTATAAAAGGGCTGGACTGCAAATTCTTACAAGTGTTATACATCAAACCCCTCTCAAAGCAAATTAAAAAAGAAATGTCCAAAGCAAAGAATATCATTTTAGTTGAGCAGAATGTCACGGGGCAACTCGGAAGACTTCTAAGAGAAAAAACAGGAATATCTGTTCCAAGGAAAAAAAGAATACTAAAATACGACGGAAAACCCTTTACAAGAGATGAACTAAATGAAGAAATAAGAAAGAAGCTAAAATGAACGAAAAAACAAAACAAAATCTATCAACGAATGCACCAATAACTTGGTGTCCTGGATGCACCAATTTTATGATACTTGAAGCCGTAAAACAAACCTTAACAAATTTCATTGATTCAAAAAAGTTTAAACAAACGGATTTTGCAATTGCAACAGATATCGGATGTCACGCTAAAATCTTTGACTATCTTAATATTTCTGGTTTAAATTGCCTCCACGGAAGAGCACTCCCAACAGCAATAGGAATGAAAATAGGAAATCCTAATCTGAAAATCTTAACTTTCGCGGGAGACGGAGCAGTTTATTCAGAAGGAATAGAACATCTCGTTCATGCTTTTAGATATAATTCTGACTTAACTTTAATCCTGCACGACAACCAGTCTTTTTCACTGACAACAGGTCAGCCTGCACCAACAACACAACAAGGCTATATCTCAAAATCAGAACCACTCGGGGTATTTGATAAGCCATTTAATCCTTTAAAAATCGCACTGGCTTCAGGAGCAACTTTTGTTGCAAGAACAAGTGCAAGAGACATTCCACACATGGTAGAAATATTTACAAAAGCAATCAATCACAAAGGATTCTCTTTTGTAGAAGTTATCCAAGACTGCTTGATATTCAACACAGAAGCCAACAACAAAGAAAAATTCATGTATAAAATTTCAGATTGCCACAATAAACAAAGAGCTGAAAAACTCGCAGATGAATTTGACTATAACTCAAAAGAAGGAAAAATCCCAATAGGAGTAATTTATCAGGTCATGGAACCAGCGCTGGAAGAAAAATGGCCCCAATTAAAAGAATTATTAGAAAACAAAAAGAATTGGAAATCAAAGTGAAAAACAAAAATAATATCCTCCAAATAGAAAAAATCTTAAAATCAAAGACTCCTGCGGTTGCGCTTCTTGCACCTTCTTTTATAGTTGAGTTCTCATATCCTAACATAATTTATAGATTAAAAAAATTGGGGTTTGACAAGGTTGTTGAATTAACTTTTGGAGCAAAAATGATAAATAGAGAATATCATAAATCCCTAAAAAATTCAAAATCCCTGATTATCGCCTCCCCCTGCCCTGGAATTGTGAATATCGTTAAAAATAACTTTCCTGAATTAAAAAACAATCTGGCTCAAATTGACAGCCCACTTACTTCAATGGCAAAAATTTGCAGAAAACATTTCCCAAAACATAAAACAATCTTCATATCACCTTGCGACTTTAAAAAACTGGAGTCAAACCAATCAAAATACGTTGATGGGGTAATAGACTACGACCAGCTAAAAGAACTATTTAAAAAATATAAAATCAAAAAACCGCTTTTTAAAAAGAAAGTTAAATTCGACAAATTTTACAATGACTACACTAAGATTTACCCTATATCTGGAGGGTTGGGAAAAACAGCAAACTTAAAAGGGATTATAAAAGAAGAGGAAGTCGCAGTGATAGATGGATTAGAAGAAGTTATGAAGTTTTTGAAGAACCCAGATAAAAAAATCAGATTCCTTGATTGTCTTTTTTGCAGTGGCGGATGTATTAACGGACCGCACACAAATAAAAAATTAAGTGTGAAAAAAAAGCGAAAGATTATCCTCAAATACCTTAAAAAGTCCAAAAAAGAAGACATTCCTGAAGACAGAAAAGGACTCATCAAAAAAGCGAAAGGAATTGATTTCACGAGAAAAGTCTAATCAATCTTAAATAATTTCTTAACATTCTCAACAAGCTTTTCCCTGACTTCTTCTTCGTCAATACCTTTTATTCTTGCTATTTCCTTAATAGTAACCAAAACATTAGAGGGTTCATTCCTCTCCACAACTACAGGAGACAAATAAGGCGAATCCGTCTCCGTAAGAAGCTGTTCAATTGAAGTCATCTCTACAACCATCTTAAAATGTTCCAGCCGTGTAATCACAGGAGGTATACTAAGAAACCAGCCGTTATCTATACATCTTTTAATCAAACTCTTTTTCCCGCTAAAACAATGCATAACTACTTTTTTCATCTTCTCCTCTTCTAAAATTTCAATAGCATCCTTCTCTGCCTTCCTCGAATGAATAACAACCGGCTTATCAATTTCTTTAGCCAAGTTCAAAATTTTCCTAAAAACAACTTTCTGCCTTTCCCTCAAAGCTTCACTATTCCTTATTTCTTCAAAACTATAATCAAGACCAATCTCCCCAATAGCAACACACTCATCAGAATTCCCTTTTATCCATTCCAACTCTTTATCAACATCAAAATTCTCAATATCTCTCGGGAAAGCCTCTCCATGCGCTTCAAGTTCCTTAGCCAGAGCATCAATAGGATAAAGTCCAAAACTAACCATCAAAATATCTGGATACTTTTTCTTCATCTCAAGAACCTCTCTGTTAGTAGAAGAATTAACCCCTGAATTAATTACTGACACAGAGTTCTCTCTGCACCTGTCAATAACCTTATCTAAATCTGCTTTAAAACGGTCACTTTCCAAATGAGCATGAACATCAATATATTTCATACTCAAAAAAACAAAACAAAACTTATAAGTCTTCCCACCGCTAGGCTTTTAAATTAACACTCTTATAAATAATCATAGCCCTTTAGTCTAGCGGTCAAGGATACGAGACTCTGACTCTCGTGACCCAGGTTCGAATCCTGGAGGGGCTATGGATGAGAACCTGAAGGTTCGACAAGCAATTAAGTCTTGCGTTTTCCTATTACATCTAAACTATTTTAAGCAAGACATGATTGTGAGCCCTAGAGGGGCTATTAAACTAACGAAAAGTATCAAAAAGAGGTAATTTTTTATACTCAAAAAACAAAAGATACTCATGGAGATTCTATTTATAAGACATGGAGAGAAAGAAAAAGGAATAGAAAATCCAGGCATAACAAAAAAAGGAATAAAACAGGTAAAATACTTGAATAAAAAATTGAAGAAACAAAAATTCGACGAACTATATTGTAGCGACAAATTAAGGGCAAAACAAACCGCTGCCTATGTTTCTAAAGTAGTAAAACTAAAACCAAAAGTTGAAGAGTCTCTTAACGAATTTGACGGCGAGGTTATAAAAACTCCTCAAAAACATTGGAACAAAGAACAAAAGGAAAAATACTCTAAACTTAAAATTTTTTTAAAATCATTCACAGAAAAAGCAAATTCAAACAAAAGGATTTTAATAGTTGCTCATGGAAATACAAATCGTTTAATCTTAGCATTATTGCTTGAATTAGAATTAAAAAATCTTATCCGCCTTCAACAATCTGAAACTGCAATGAACGAGATATATTGGGTTGAAAGATTCGGTAATTGGAGGCTCAGATATTGGAATGATACTTCCCACTTAACAAAGAAACTCCTTGGAAAAGAAAAAGATTTTTAAAAAATAAATAAATTAAAAAATAAATGAAAGTTAGTATTCCTCTCTTACTTTACTAAAGCAGCCCAAGCTCCGAAAACGATAGCCACTACCGCACCTATTGGAACTCCCCAAGAGTCCATACTAACTACATATTGACTTATCAAAGCTAAAAGACCTCCAACAGCTGCAACCCAGCCAGCCCATTTTGCCATTTTAATTGATACCTCCTTTCATCTTAAATCAGCTAATCATAACCTTATATAACTACATAGAACTTTATATATAAACCTTTTGATAAAAAATCTAAGGTCATCTAAAACTTTATAAACCAACTTTTGCGATAAATAATATGAAAAGAAGTTCAAGAAGATGGAAGAAAAAAGGCCAAATGAGATGGAAATGGCAAAGAAAGAGACTCAAGAAAGAAAAGCGAAAGAGAAAACTTAAGAGAAACAAATAATTCTAACTCACTACAACAATCCTTATAAACCAACTTTATCTTTTCTACCTATGACAGAACATTATAGCTCTGAAGTTTGGACTGAAAAATACAGACCTAAAAAATTTGAGGATATGGTCGGACAAAGTGAGATTCTAAAAAGAGTTCGTTCCCTTGTAAATTCTCTTAATATCCCTCATTTACTCTTTGCGGGACCCGCTGGAACAGGAAAATCCACTCTTGCATTAATTGTTGTAAAACAACTTTTTGGAGAAAGCTGGAGAGAAAACTACCTTGAATTAAATGCATCAGATGAAAGAGGAATTGATGTAGTCAGGCAGAAAGTAAAAGACTTCGCAAGAACCAAAGCGATAAGCAACGTTCCTTTCAAAGTAATTTTCCTTGACGAAGCCGACGCCCTGACAAGAGAAGCCCAACAAGCATTAAGACGAACTATGGAAAACTACACTTCCACCTGCAGATTCATAATGTCCTGCAACTATTCTTCAAAAATAATTGACCCGATTCAATCAAGAACAGTCGTATTCAGATTTCAGTTACTAGAGAAAAAAGACATCAAAAGAAGAATAGATTTAATAGCAGAAAGAGAGGGGCTATCAATTACCCCAGAAGCCTTTGACGCATTGCATGAATCAAGCGAAGGAGACTGCCGAAGAGTAATCAATCTTTTGCAGGCAACAGCATCAATTTCCCCAAATATCACTCCGGACCTTGTGAACACAATAGTCTCAAAAGCAAAACCCTCTGATGTAAGAATCGTCCTTGATTACGCCCTCGCAGGTGACTTTCAAAACTCCCGTGAAAAACTTTTAGAAATTATGCTAAAAGAATCCGTCTCTGGTCAGGACATTATAAAAGCAATCCAAAAAGAAGTCTGGAACTTAAACATCGACAACGCCTTAAAAGTAAAATTAACAGAAAAAACAGGGGAAATAGAGTTCAGACTAATTGAAGGAAGTGACGAATTCATTCAATTAGAAGCACTTTTAGCGAGTTTTATTTTAGCAGGCCAAGGAGGTGCATAGATGAAAATCTTCATTGTATGCAGTAAACATTTTTATAAAGAAGTAGAAGAAATTGCGAATTTTTTGAAGAAACAAGGGCATAAAATAACTTATCCAAATTCTTTTGATGAGCCACTTATGGAAGAAAAAATGAAAGTGAATGGGAAAGAAAATCATAAAAAATGGAAAAGAGAAATGTTAAAAAAAGATGAAGAGAATATTAAACCACAAGATGCAATTTTAGTCTTAAATTTTGAAAAAAGAGGAATCCCAAATTATGTAGGAGGTGCAACATTTTTAGAGATTTACAAAGCATTTGAGTTAAACAAAAAAGTATTCTTTTACAATCCTCTGCCCAGTTGCTCATTTACTGACGAACTACTCGCAATAGACCCAATTATAATAAATGGAGATTTAAACAAAATAAAATGAAAATAACTAAACCGCGATTAGGAAACTTGATTTGTGGGGAAATTTTCAGAAATAAAAGAGCACTAAGAAAGTATTACTTAGATAAAGCAAGAGCAATAAAAAGAATAACGACAGAATATTGGCAATATGATTTTCGGGGAGATTTGCGCGAAAGTGAAAGGATGATATTAAATTATGATTTAGGAAATAAAATTGCTGCAATATCCTCTGGTCTAAGAAGAATTCAAAGAGCACAAAATACTGAGGAAATAATATCCGCTGTAAATATCTATTCTCCGTTATTAGAAGAAGTTTTAAGGAGAACGGAACCATTAATTAAAAAATGATAAACGACAAAAATATTCCATGGTGTGAGAAATACAGGGTTAGAAAATTCTCTGATATTAAAAGCCAAAGCTTAGCAATTGACAAAACTAGAATCTTTCTAAGAAGCTTCCCTAAGAAAAAAGCCGCAGTTCTGCACGGACCGCCGGGGGTCGGAAAGACTAGTCTCGCTTACGCAATTGCCTCAGAAATCGATGCCGAAATATTAGAATTAAACGCCTCAGACCTTAGAAACAAAACAAAAATTTCTGAAATAATAGGACCTGCAAGTCAGCAAAGAAGCCTCTTCAAAAAACACAAAATCATTTTAGTAGATGAAGTAGATGGAGTATCCGCAGTTAAAGACAAGGGGGGCTTAGGCGAACTTTTGGTATTAATTGAAAAATCTGCATTTCCTATAATTCTCACGGCAAATGACATCTGGCAACAAAAATTCAACTTACTTAGACAAAAGTCAGACCTAATCCAATTAAAAGAAGTTGATTACAAGGTAATCCTTGAAATTCTAAAAGAAGTCTGTGAAAAGGAAAACTGCGCAGTTTCAAGCGAAGTCCTAACCTCCATATCAATAAAAGCACGTGGGGACATTCGTGCAGCCTTAAACGACCTTCAAATGCTCTCAAAAATGGACTCTCCCGAATTAGTTAGAGAAGTAGAAGAAAGAAACAGAGAACAATCAATTTTTACCGCACTTCAATACATTTTCAAAAACGCAAAAATAAATGAAGAAATGCTAAAGGTCTTTGATAACGTAAATATGCCTATAGATGAAATTTTCTTATGGGTCGAAGAAAACCTTCCTCTTGAATACAAAGGAAAAGAACTCGTCCAAGCCTTAAACGCACTCTCTTTAGCGGACGTTTTTAGGGGGAGAATTCAAAGACAAAGACACTGGAGATTTATGGTATACGAATATTTCTTGCTAGGACCTGCAATCGCAGGAGCCAAACCTTACAACAGAACTGGCTGGACAAGCTACCGAAAACCCTCAAGAATCCTCAAAATTTGGCTTCAAAACCAGAGAAACATAAAGAAAAAATCAATATGCCAAAAATACTCTAAAAAATGCCACATCTCAACAAAAACCGCAATGAAAGATTGGCTACTAATAAGACAAATACTCAAAAACGAAAAAATAAGAAAAGAACTAAAACTTGACTCTGACGAAATCACTTACCTAGAAAAACCAATTATCGCCTAAATAATATAAATCCTTATAAAGAAAACCCTATAATTTACTTGATGGTAAGTAACGAAGAACTAATAGAACACATAAAATACTGCACTCCTTGGAAATTTGATAACCCTTCAGAACTCAACCTTTTTCTTAATAGTCTTTTAAATCCAAATGGAGAACTTCCGGTTGTTGTTGGAAGAAAAACAATGGTTGGTCGTGAGTATAGCGTTGAAAGAATTGGGGCTTTTGATAATAATGAAGAAAGAACTCTAGAAAAATACCTTCATGTTCTAAGAACTTTACCAAACAAAAGTTTAAAAGATTTCACGGCAGAAATTACCGCATTCTCTCTTGAAGAGCTAAGTTATAGAGAATCGGGATGTCCTCTTTACATTACTAATCATTTGGAGAGGGCTGTTAGAATTACTGGAGATTTCACTTTTGTAACTGATGGTGATGAGAGAGGATATGAATTAAATTTTTATAGAGATGTCCCCGAAACAGAAAAAGCTTTCAGAAATGAAGGATTAATTTAGAACATAAATTTCTTAAAAAAATAAATTTCTAACACTGTGCTGAAGTACTTGCTCCAGATTCATCCCAACCCCACATAGGAGTAGGAGTATCAATTGAAAGCTCCTGACTACAATCTTCTGGAACCTCATTAAACGCCGAACAGGCAGTTGTTAAATAACTCGCAGGACTTCTTCCACTCTGTGCAATTACCCCATTCACAACTAATGTAGGTGAACCGCCAACACCATAACCTTGACTAAGGGTAGAATCTATAGCATAATAATCTTCCCATCTACCAGACTCTATACACTCATTCATAGCTTCTTCATCAACTCCTGCAGACTCAAGAGCAGTAGTATAATTCCCTTCTTCTAAGAACTTCTTTAGATAAGGGATAAACTTTTCGGACTGCTCTTCTCTTATACAAACCTGCCTTGGAGTTTCGGTCTTTTCAGGCTCATGCATAAAGTAATGAACAAATCTAACCTTTGCATCTATTTTGTTTCCCATAGCTTCTATAAAGGGGATAAATCCTTTCTCAGCCTGAGTTCCATAAGGGCAATGAGTCATAACAAATAATTCTATTACCGGTTTATCTGACTTTGGAATTTCAGTCGAAGTAGAAGGTTGTTCTGAAACAGATTCTTCAGTTTCAATAATACTCATTTGTCCAACATACTTTCCGTCACCTGAAAGCGTTAATGCTCCAGCCGGCTCACCATTCAAAGAAAAAACTATTTGATACATCCCCGAAACGCTAGTAACATTTATTACTTCTATGTCTCCTAAAACCCCCCTTTCTTTGAAATAATCCGACAAAAAATTCTGAGTTATTTCTTTTGCGACATTCGCATTAACAACTGAACCTCCTCTAAAAGAACTTCCATAAATAACAACACCTAAAAGAAGAATAGCCAAAACAAAAGTCGAAACAATCCAATAATTCGAAAACTTCCCCTTACTCTTTTTAGAAACTTCATTTTCCTCTGTCATTTCACACTAAAAAATTACTTATTTATAAATGTTTGCACAAAAGTTTGGAAAATCCGATGAGGGAATATATTTTCCTTCCAAAATAGACTTATCAATAAAATGTGGGGAGGAGGATTCGAACCCCCGAAGGCATAAAGCCACAGGATCTTAAGTCCTGCCCGTTTGGCCACTCCGGCACCCCCACATAAAAATAACCAACAAGAATACTATAAAAGATTATCGCTAAGGCAAAAACTATTAGGGAAAGATAATTTTGATAGTAAACACTGTTAATATAAGTTTTTATATCTAAATAAATAAGATTAATAATGAGAAATAAAAATGTCGGCTTCTTAATTGTGGGAGTATCATTTATAATCCTAATAATCATTCTTTTATTTAATTCAGGGATGAAAGAAATTGTCAGTCAGAGTTGCGACCACGGGTCAAGTTGTTCTATGTACGACACAATCTCATTTCAAACTTACCTTAGCCTTACCATCTCAGGAATCATCTTCTTAATCGGGCTATTTCTTATCTTTGCAAAAGAAAATGAAAAAGTAATTATAAAACACAAGACTATAACAAGAAAAGAAAAGAAAAAACCTCTTGATACTTCAAAATTAAGTAAAGATGAAAAACAAGTAATCGAAATATTAACCAGAGAAAACGGAGCTGTCTTCCAAAAGAGTTTAATGGAAGAATTAGGCGTCGGAAAAGTAAAGATAACTCGTTTAATGGATCGGCTTGAAGCCAAACAACTAATTGAACGAAAACGAAGGGGAATGAACAATATCATCGTATTGAAGTATTGAAACTAGTTTCTCCAAAGCAGATATAATATAACTTCTGATAAGGATATTAACTAAATTGGAGGTTAAAATGAAAATTTGGCTAATTGCACTAATAATGGGAACTTTAGTATTGGCAAGTATGATGGTTGTTAACGCATTGCAAGAAGAAACACCAAAGACTGATGCTAACAATTTACAAAGTTGTGGAAGTTGCGGTGGGAATTGTAATGCTTTAGAAGGTTGTTCTCTTTCTACTTGCGGAATCAACAACGGCGGAAGTTGCGGATGTAAAAGTTAAATCCCAAACTAAAAAAATTATTTTTATTTTTTAATGGTCAATCATCAACCAATTTCTCTGCCCTATTAATCATCTCTTTCTTTAGTCCAATAAAAACCCCGCCTTTTTTTGCACCAACATAAGAACTTTCACCTGACTTCAAAATTTTATTCAGTTCATCAAGTTCAATATCCACATGCGTAACGGTAGCACCAGATTTTCCCTTAACATGAATATAAACATTCGCCTTACCTAAAAGTTTTTTTCCCTCACCTCTTCCCGACATAAAATAACGAAGAAATCTAACTATAAAAAAGTTACTAATATAGCGGGGGCAGGATTTGAACCATGCGACCTCGAGGTTATGGGCCTCGCGAGCTGACCAGACTGCTCCACCCCGCTAAGAATCTATAAAGGAAAACTTCTACCAACTTTTAAACTTAACGGACATAGTTAGATTTTTATATTCAATTAAAGTCCCTTATCTATGAAGAAATTTTACATAACAACCACAATTCCTTATGCTAATGCCCCCCCTCACATAGGTCACGCACTGGAATTTGTCCAAGCAGACGTAATCGCTAGATGGAACCGCTTAAAAGGAAACCAAGTCTTTTTTCTCACAGGAACCGACGAACACGGAACAAAAAACTACCAAACAGCAAAAAAAGAAGGATTAAATCCACAAGACTTTGTAAATAAAAACGCGAAATACTTTAAAGAAATTTTAGAAAAACTCCACATCTCAAACGACAATTTCATCAGAACAACTGATAAAAAAGCACACTGGCCGGGCGTAATAGAAATGTGGAAAACTCTTTCCAAAAAAGGCGACATCTACGAAAAAGAATACGAAGGATTCTACTGCTCTGGTTGCGAAAGATTCGTCACAGAAAAAGACTTAATCAACGGAAAATGCCCCGACCACCCAAAAATAGAAATCCAAAAAATCTCGGAAAAAAATTACTTTTTCAAGCTGTCAAAATATTCAGATAAGATAAAATCAAAAATAGAATCGGGAGAGCTAACAATTTATCCGCAAAGATGGAAAAACGACTTTTTAGGATTAATCAAAGAAGGCTTAACTGATGTAAGTTTTTCAAGGGACAAAGAACATCTCCCTTGGGGAATCCCAGTACCAGGAGACGATTCTCAAGTAATGTATGTCTGGTGTGACGCCCTAACAAATTACTTAACAGGAATAGACTTCCCAGATAAAGAATACAAAAAATTCTGGCCTGCAGATATTCACGTAGTCGGAAAAGATATGTTAAGATTTCACACAGGAATCTGGCCTGGAATGCTTCTGTCGGCAGGATTACCTTTACCTAAAAAAGTAATAGTCCACGGATTTTTAACATCCAACGGACAAAAAATGTCAAAATCAACAGGCAACACAATAGACCCTTTTAAAATTATAGAAGAATACGGCTCAGATGCATTAAGATATTTCTTCTGTAGAAACTATGTTTTTGGAGAAGACGGCGATATCCAAGAATCTGCAATAGTCCGGAGATACAACGATGAACTAGCAAATAAATATGGAAATCTCATATCCAGAGTCTGTGCAATCTCAGAGTCAAACGGAATAAAAAAATCTGAAAATTCACTCATCAAAAAACTAAAAACGCCCAAAATAAAAAAATTGATAGAGAACTTTGAATTTGACAAGGCATTAAACGAAATCTTTACTTTCATAGACCTTTGCAACGAATACATTCAGACAAAGAAACCTTGGGAAACAAAAGACCAAAAAGTTCCTTACGAACTAGCCGACTCAATAAAAAAAATAACTATATTACTTTACCCATTTATCCCGAACTCAACGGAAAAAATCGCAAAACACCTTGACTTTAAAATCTCGCTGAAAGAATTAGAAAAACCATTAAAAAACACCAAAATCAAAAAAGCCCCTGTCTTCTTTGAAAAAAAGACTGTACCCGAAGAACAACCGAAACCAAAAGCAAATATTAATAAATCTGAAGAACCTAAAGAAATAATGGAAGGAGTTACATCTATAGAATATGCAGATTTTGAAAAAATGAATTTAAAAGTTGCAGAAATACAAAATATTGAAGATATTGAAGGCGCAGACAAACTCTACAAATTAACAATCTCACTCGGAGATGAAGTAAGAACAATCTGCGCAGGAATAAAACAATTCTACTCTCACGACGAATTAAAAGGAAAAAGAATCGTTGTTTTAACAAACCTAAAACCAAGAACACTAAGGGGAATAGAAAGCAAAGGAATGCTTCTGGCAGCGACAAATAAAGACCACTCAAAAGTCTCTTTACTCACACCAGACCAGGAAATTGAAGTTGGAAGTCAGGTTAGTTAAACTATATCCCTCTTATCCTATCAAAAAAACCCGCTAAATATCTTTTATTCTTCTTCAAACTTTTCTCAGCTTCAGGACCAAGAACTTTCAAAGCAATTTCATTGTACTTCTTTGAAACTTTGCTTCTTGGATGGGTATGAATCACTGCATCTCTCAAATTAAGGGACTCTTTTACAGCCTTGTCTTCTGGGATTACCCCGATAATCTGGGTTTCAAGCATAGATTTTATTGAAGATAAAGGCATTTCATACCTCGCATTCTTGTATCTCGTAACAATCACACCGTTAACCTCTTTCCCCATAGAACGCGCAACTTTAACCGCCTTCAGAGCATCGGTAACAGCAGGCATCTCAGGATTAGTAACAATAATAATTTCATCAGACGCCTCAATTACCGCAATCACTTCCTCGCCAAAACCTGCCGCCGAATCAAAAATCACAAAATCGTAATCCTTTTTCAATTGTTTAGCAATTTCTGGGAGTTTTTTCGTATTAAATTTAGTAAGCTCTTTTATAGACAATGATGAAGGAATAATCTTCGTACCAGAGGAGTGTTCATAAATTACTTCGCTAATATCTGCCTTTCCCTTCAAAACATGATTTAGTGTAACAGGGACAATCGGAGCACCAAGTTGCAAACCCACATTAGGTGTATTAAGATTAGCATCAACTATAACTACTTCTTTATTCAGCTTATTTAACGAAACCCCAAGGTTAATTGCCGTGGTAGTCTTTCCAACTCCACCCTTTCCCGAGTTAATTACAATCACTCTTCCCATTTTAAGTATAGTTACCAGAAAAAACTGCTTTATAAATCTTATTTATTAATCCGCCAAAATTCTTTTCACTTCGTCAACAAAGTTTTCAACAATACTCGCATACTCGCCCAATCTTTCCATATTTATTTCTATTGTCTTTGTCGGCTCAATTATTTTAAGATTAACATTCTTCCTGAACTCTCCCTCACGAGTTTTATTAAGGTCAGGAATCCTCTTAAAGAAAATATACAAAGGAATCACATTCTGTACATCCTCATTCTTCTTAAAATAAAGTTTCATGAACTCTATACGCTGTTTAGGACTGATAGGTTTAGCAGGAATTTTTCCTTTCTCCACATAAAACTCCAAAAGCCTGTCAAAACAAACCTCCATAAGGTTCTTCCACCGAGCAATAAGATTAAGTATAACATCGCAAGTCTTTGTATACTTAAGACTTACATAAAGTAAATGGTCCGCACTGGTCTTTTCTTTAATAATCTCTTCGGTCATAAATATCCTCTATATGTAAGAAAATTAAGGTATACGTTCTTTTTATATCTGTCGGAACTAACCTGGAAAACCCAAAACCCCCTTTTTCAGTGAAATAATCAAATTTTTCAGCCTTTCAAACGTCAAAATCCTATACTTCCCCCCCTCAATAATTATAATCTGGTCATTTTTCTGATAACTTATAGGAGAAATTTTATGTGCTTTATAAATTTCCAATGTCTTTAACAAATCTTCACGAGTTACTACATCTAAATACTCCCCACCAACCTTATTAAAAAAATCAAAATTATCATACGACCCCCCAAACCCCCCATAACAAAGATAAGACCTTATCAAACTCTCAACCGCCCTGTTCATCTCATTAAGTATACCTAAAAAAGTTCTCTTGTCAGGAAAACTCTCATAAGTTTTTACCATCCTTTCAATTATAGATAGATGATACTTCGCCATAAAAAATGATTCGCGATAATCCATATAATTCCAAAAAAAGAGAGTTTTTATTAATTATTGTAGGGGATTACAAAGATATTTAAATGCGAATTTTTTGTGGTGTTTATGGCGCGAAAAGCAAGTGGGGGAAAGTACAAGCGAGTTGTAAAGAAGAAGCTGACGGGGAGAGCTGGGCAATCGCGTGTTGTGAAA
>JBAZMK010000003.1:0-103405 GCA_041649755.1 Candidatus Pacearchaeota archaeon
AAAATGTTCTCGTCAAGGCGCAATTATTGAAACAGAACACGGAAAAGCAAGAATCACAAACCGCCCGTCCCAAGAAGGAAGCGTTCAGGCCGTTCTTGTGAAATAATTATTTCCTCTTTTTTAAAGACTTTTTATTTAATAATAAATCAATTTTCTTATCGATTAACCCAACCTTTTTCTCTATTTCTTTTATTCTCTTATTCTTTTTGACATTTAAAATAAAGTTTATGATAAGATATATCACATAAATGAGAAATAAGACTCCGATTGCTTTTAACAGGGTGATAATGCTTGTTACACTACTCGCTATCTGTGGAGATATAAACTCGGCGACTTCGGAAAGGTTCTCCAATTCCATTAATAACAATTGTTATAAGAGTTTTTAAATTTACTCTGGTCGGGCATCAAAACACTTAAAAAGCAAGTTAATCATTTAGTTTTATGGAAGAGAAAAAAGGAAAATTCGTAAGAGTAAAGTGCTCCAAATGTAAGAGCCCACAGATTATTTTTGGCAAGGCTTCAACTAAAGTGAGATGTCTTGGATGCAATGCGATTCTTGCACTTCCTTCAGGAGGAAAAGCTAAAATCCGTTCGCGAGTTGAAGAAGTCCTTTAATTCTATAAATTTAAATAAGACTCTTATTTTATAACAAGATGGAAGAAGGAGATATTGTGTTGTGCACTGTGAAGGAAGTTTCTAATACAGCTACGACTGTAAAACTTGAAACGGGAGAAGAAGGGATTATAATTTCTTCTGAAATAGCTCCTGGAAGAATAAAATTTATGCGTCAGTATGTAATTCCTAACAAAAAAGTGGTCTGCAAGGTTCTCGGCAATTCTAATGGACATCTTGCTCTTTCGCTTAGAAGGGTAAGTTCAAGGGAGAAAAAAGAAGTAATGGAGAATTTTAAGCAGGAGCAGGCGATGAAGATGTGTTTTAAGCAAATATTTGGAGAAGAATCTGACAGAGTAATTCAAGGTATACTAGAGGATTTTAAAAATATTCAAGGATTCATTTCTAAGGCAAGAGAAGAAGAGGATATATTGAAGAAATATATTCCAAAAGATAAGCTTGATGCGATAAAAAAAATTCTTGAAAAAAAGAAAAAAAGTCATGAGTTAAAGTATGACCTGTCCCTGAAATGTCTTGAAGAAGACGGGCTTAACAGGATAAAAGAGGTTTTTAAAGAAAAAGAACCTGAGTTGACGATTAGCTATATTTCTGCAGGGAAATTCAAGGCAAAATTGGTTGTTGAAGATTTCAAGGAAGGAAAAAAGAAAATGAGTGAAATTCTTGAGAGGATTGAAAAGAAAGCTAAAGAAAACAAATGTGAATTTTTTGCAAGTGAAGAAAAATGATGATAAAATATAAGGGGACGATAAGGAATAATGATAAGAAAATGTCCAAAATGTAACAGGTATACCTTAAAAGACAAATGTCCAAAAGATGGTTCTAAAACTGAAGAAGTACAATATAAATTCAAAAAGATACGAGATGCTCTTAAGTAAACTATTGTACCGAATTATCTTCTTCAACAATTTCTTCTATAGGGACTCTTGTTAAATCACTTACAAGGTCGCCTTCTTTTAGGTTAATTATTCTGACGCCCTGTGTTGCACGACCCATTACTCTTATGTTTTTCATTCCTGTTCTGATTACTATCCCTTTTTCTGTTGTAACGATGATATTGTCTTCTTCGCTAACAGATTCGGAAGTGACAATCCTGCCTGTCTTGTCTGTTACTTTCATGTTTATTACTCCTTTTCCTGCCCTTCCAGTAAGTCTGTAATCTTCAATTGGGCTTCTTTTGCCGTAACCTTTTTTAGTTATAGTCAAAATAGAAAACTTTTCTTTATCTTCAATTGGGAGAACTTCTAAGGAGACTACTTTGTCGTCCTTGTCTAATTTAATCCCTGCAACGCCG
Source organism: Candidatus Pacearchaeota archaeon (assembly GCA_041649755.1). GTDB lineage: Archaea > Nanobdellota > Nanobdellia > Pacearchaeales > GW2011-AR1 > JAGVXH01. The sequence continues at coordinate 1,925 of JBAZMK010000003.1, forward strand.
TAAGATGCTCTTCCCATAGGTCGGACATCATTGCTGTTGAACCTTATTGCCTGACCCAATTCTGTGACCAAAAGAACTTGTTGTTTATCTTTTACTGGCTTAACATCAATCAAAATATCATCTGTTTCAGAGACTTTTATCGCTTTTATGCCCCCGCTTCTCGGACTGTTAAATTGAGACAGACTAATTTTTTTGACAATTCCTTTTTCAGTAGCCATCATCAGGAAGTCTTTAAACTCTTTCACAGCCAAAATAGAAGTAACATTTTCGTCTTTTAATGAAAGTAAGTTAACTATGGCTTTTCCCTTGCCGACCTTAGCGGAATCGGGGATTTCGTAAGCTTTTAGCCAGTGGACTTTTCCCTTGTCTGTGAAGAAAAGCATATAGTCGTGAGTTGAACAAGTTAGGAGTTTTTCTACAAAGTCACTTTCTGTGAGGTCAGAACCGATGACTCCTTTACCGCCCCTCTTTTGTTCTTTATACTGCTCTAAATCAATTCTTTTTATATAACCTTTATTTGTTATCGTCACCACAACGTCTTTTTTATTAACCAGGTCTTTTTCTTCAAATTCTTTCATATTGCCAACAATCTTGGTCTTACGATTGTCTCCATAGTTATCTTTTAATTCATTTAATTCTTTCTTTACTATTTTCAATATCTCTTCTTCACTTCCAAGAATCTTCTTTATTTTCTCTATCAAGTCTCTTAAGCTTTTTTCTTCATCCTTTAATTTATCAAACTCAAGGGAGGTGATTTGGTGAAGTTTCATCTCAAGAATTGCTTCTGTCTGACTGTCTGAAAGAGAATACTTTTCTTTTAACTGCTGTCCTGCTTCTGTCTTGTTTTTTGCAGAACGGATTAATCTCACAACACTATCAATATTTTTTTGAGCTACAAGAAGACCTTCAACAATGTGAAGTCTTTTTTCTGCGTGATCTAAGTCATATTCATTTGATTTTCTTATTATTCTTTGCCTGTGATTTACATAAACATTTATGTAGTCTCTTAATGAAAGAAGTTTAGGTGTTCTTCCAACGAGGGCAAGCATATTAACATTAAAACTTGTTCTAAAAGGGGTGTATTTATACAACCGATTTAATGTAAATTTTGGGTCGGCTCCTTTTCTTAATTCAATGACAACTCTGACCTTGCCTTTTGAAGATTCGTCTCTCAGGTCAGAAATATCCGGTAGTTTTTTATCTCTTGAAAGCACGGCAATTTGTTCGACTAATTCAGCCTTGTTAACCTGATATGGAAGTTCTGTTAATATTATACGAACTTTGTCAGATTTCTTTGACTCTTCAATCTCTGCAGCCCCTTCAATTATTAACTTACCCCTACCTTCAGTGTATATTCTTTGAATTTCTCCACTTATTCTGCCTCCTGTCGGGAAGTCTGGTGCTTTTATAGCTTTTATCAGTTCCTTGTCTTCGCAATTTGGATTTTCTAAATAAGTTAATATCGCATCACAAGTATTATTAATATTGTGTGGGGGGATATTTGTAGCCATCCCAACTGCAATACCGTTCGCTCCATTAAGCAAAAGATTTGGAATTTTTCCTGGGAGAATTATTGGTTCTTTTAGGGTGTTATCATAGTTGTCCATCATCTCTACGACATTCTTATCTATGTCTTTTAAGAGTTCTTCGCTTATTTTTTCCATTTTAGCTTCGGTATACCTTGATGCGGCCGCGCTATCGCCGTCTCTTGAGCCAAAGTTACCTTGACCGATTACTAGGGGATATCTTAATGAAAAGTCCTGAGCCATACGGACCATTGCTTCATAAATAGATGCGTCTCCGTGGGGGTGATATTTCCCCATAGTGTCTCCGACAATTCTACCAGATTTTTTGGTTTGCTTATTATGAAATAAACCCATTTCGTTCATTGCCCAAAGAATTCTTCTCTGAACTGGTTTAAGTCCGTCCTCAGCTGCAGGCAGAGCCCTTGCGACTATTACGGACATTGCGTAGTTGAGATAAGCCTCTCGCATCTCCTCAGAAATTTCCACATCAACGAGTTCTTTAGCCTGAACACTTTCTCTTAACTTCTTCTTTTTATCTTCAAATTCTTTTGCTTCTTTTTCTGCCTTGTCTATTTCTTTTATCTCACTTACATTTCCATTTTCAATTATTTCTTTGGTCATCTTCTATGTATTGCCTTTAGAGAAGGTTTAACTTTCTTATTTAATTTCTTAGATTTCTTCTTTAAACTCTTTTCGGCTTCTTTAATTTTTCCCTTTGTTGTAATCAATATTGGAAAGCCGTTTGACTCAAAACCGCAGTCAAAACATTTTTGCCGAGGAATTATCCCCAGCAGATTCCATATTCCAAATATATATCTAACATTATGCGATTTGCATTTGGGACAAAAGAAAACTTTGACAACATCATTACAATCACATTCCTCTTCCCCACAACATTTAAAATTGGGTATATTTTTATTTGTCATTATAAATCTACCTCTGCCTTATCGGCGTTTTGTTCAATAAATTCTTTTCTTGGGGCGACTGCATCTCCCATCAAAAGCGAAAAAGTTTCGTCTGCCTCAACGGCATCTTCAATCTGAACCTGTTTTAACCTTCTTGTCTTTGGATTCATCGTTGTATTCCATAACTGTTCATCATTCATTTCTCCGAGACCTTTAAATCTACTAACCTCGCATTTCCCTCCGAGTTCTTTTAATTTTGACTTCAATTCTTCTGCACTATAAACATAGTATTCTTTTATTCCTTTTTTTATCTTATAAAAAGGGGCGACCGCAATAAAGATGTGCCCTGCTTCAATGAGTAGTGGAGTATACCTATAAAATAAAGTTAAAAGTAAGGATTTTATGTGTTGTCCGTCTACGTCAGCATCAGCCATGATTATTATCTTATTGTACCTTAATTTATTTATATCAAAACTTTCACCAACTCCTGTTCCTATAGCAGTTATTAAATTTGAAATCATTTCTGACGAAAGAGCTTTTGCAGGATTTGATTTTTCAACGTTGAGAACTTTTCCTCTTAAAGGTAAAATTGCCTGAGTTTCTCTGTCTCTTCCTCCTTTGGCTGTTCCGCCTGCAGAATCTCCCTCAACGACATAAAGTTCGGTTAATTCTCTTTTCTTACTTGAACAATCTGCTAACTTTCCTGGAAGACCGCTCCCTCCACCCAACGCATTTTTTCTTCGGACAAGGTCTTTAGCTTTTTTTGCCGCCTCTCTTGCCCTTAAAGCAGAAGTTGCCTTGGTTAAAATTGATTTTGCGACCGCAGGATTCTCCTCAAGAAAATCTGTAATCGCTGAAGTTGAAATGGAATCTATTATCCCTTTAATTTCTCCATTCCCCAGCTTTGTTTTTGTCTGACCTTCAAACTGAGGATTTGACATTCTAAGAGAGATTACTGCGGTTATACCTTCTCTTACGTCTTCCCCACTTAATTTCTGTCCTTTCTTTAAGATTCCTTTCTTTGTTCCATAATCATTAATTACTCTTGTCAGGGCAGACTTTAGACCTATAACATGAGTTCCCCCTTCAATGGTGTTTATACTATTAACAAATCCAAGTATACTTTCATTATATGACTCTGTGTATTGAATAGCAACTTCGGTTATGGTTCTTTCTTCTTCTCTCTTAAAATAAATGGGTTTTGTATGAATTACTTTTCTCGTTTTATTTAACCATTTTACAAATTCTATTAATCCTCCTTCGTAATGAAATATTTCTTTTTTGCCTTCTTCACTCCGCAAATCTTTAAGAACAATTTTTAGTCCTGCATTTAAAAAACAAGTTTCTCTAAATCTTGTTGACAGGGTTTTGTAATCAAATTCTGTTGTTGAAAAAATGCGTTCGTCTGGTTTAAATATGACCTTGGTTCCGTGTTCTGACAGGTCACAGTCTCCAAGAACTTTCATATTATGGAGGGGTTTGCCAATTTCATAGCTTTGGGAGTAAATTTTCCCTTCTCTTCTAACCTCAACATCCATAATCTTTGAGAGTGCCGCAACGACAGAAATCCCTACCCCGTGAAGACCTCCCGAAACTGCATAGGCTTTATTGTCAAACTTGCCCCCTGCGTGAAGTTTTGTTACAATTATCTCCATAGCTGGTTTTTTGTAGACTGGGTGTTCATCAACAGGCATTCCCCTCCCATCATCTTCAACTTCTACAGAGCCGTCTTTATTGAGTGTTATTTTTATAGTTGTACAAAATCCTGCCATATGTTCATCAACAGAGTTATCAACTACTTCGTAAATTAAGTGATGGAGACCATATTTATCAGTAGAGCCAATGTACATTCCAGGCCTTTTCCTAACAGCTTCAAGACCTTCTAAAACGGTTATGTCCTTTGCAGAGTATTTTTCAGTCATATAGTTCACCTTATATAACAAAAAATAAAATATCCTTTATAAACATTTGCGTCTAAAAAAAGCTATTTATCGTCGGTAAAAGCAAAAACAGCAGAATTAAGTTTTTATTAAGTCAAGCATCTTTTTGTATACATTTGCAGTTATATAGCAATCCCCCAGGGCACTATGAGCCTTACTATAATCAACTTTAAAGTAACCGGCAAGAGTCTGTAAACTATTTCTTAAATTAAAAGAAACGAAATTTTTTCTTTTAAGAGCCGACCAAATGTGCATAGTATCTATAAAATCATGAGAAAAAGAAGGTATTAAATCTCCTTGTCTGAATAATTCATTTAAAAACCTTATATCAAAGGTTATATTATGCCCTAATAATGGTTTCTCTTCAAGATTCTTTTTATTTATGAACTTGTTAATTTGACTACATGCTTTTGGAGGCTCAAGAGCAATCTTGTGATGTTCTGACAGATTAATTTTATTTATTTCCAGAGCTTTAGGGTCTATTGCATAGTCTTCATGTTTGACTAAAATATGTTTTCTGTTTATTATTTTTAAAAAATCTTTATCAACATCTATGTGGAGCATTCCAACAGTAAGAACTTTGTTATATCTCTGTGAAAGACCTGTGGTTTCCGTGTCAATAACTATCATTTCCATAGACAAAGTAAAAAAGGTTCGTTTAAATCTATTTCGTTACTCATCTATATAAGAAAACTCTAAGTATTCCGAGTTATAAGTCGGAGGTTCAAGAACTCTTGCGATTTTTAATCCTGTTTGAAGGTATACCTTTTCTACATCTTTTATATTTAGAATAACCCTTTTTTTAGAATTGTCAACATAATAATTCTTGGTAATTTTACTTATCTGTTTTGAAACTTTTCTTATATTTTTGGGATAAACTGCAAAGTAAATAACATTGCCTTCTTTAGTTTTATGACCAAACGGAAGAGTTTTGTAATTTTTAAGACGATTGATATACTGATGTAAGTCTTTAGTTTTTGCCGTACAAAGGTGAATTTTTAATCGGTCTTTTCTAAAATAATTCAAAATTCTTAACCCTGACTTTTTTGAATCAAAAATTGTGTAGGTGTCTTTGTTAATTTGATAATTCTCAGTTACAATATTAAAATTCGTCTCCGAAATTTCAAACTCGTTTAAGTTCAGAAAACTTATTGAATCTTTTATAGAAGAAACAAAGGAGATTATTTCTTTTTCTTTATCCGGGATTAAAGGAAGCTCTAATCCTACTTTATTTTTACCTAACTCTTTAGAAATTTCTTTAATCATATTTTTCTCTTTATTCTGCAAATCTTTTTCTGGACTGATTAAAAAAGAAGGATGAAATCTAAATTCATTTATGTAGAGAGAAAGTTTTTTTATCTTATTTAAAGTTACTAATCCTAATGGAAGGTAAATATGAATATGAAAACTTTTATTGAATTTCTTTCTAACTTTTTTTAAAATTTTTAACAACTTTCTAAAATAAACCATCGGGTCGCCCCCTGTTATTCCTATTCCTTTTGCATTACTTTCTTTTATTTCCTTAAAAATGTCCTTTATTCTCTTAATCTGTCTTTCATTTGCGGATATTTGGTGACATTTTTTTCTCGAGTTACTTAACGAACAATACCAGCAATTCCTAGAACACTTGCCTCCCATAAATAAAACGAGTTTTTCCCCCTTAAGGCAGTATTTACAACCCTCAGCAATACCATTTATGCAGTAAGAATCAAATTTGGTTTTCATAAACTTAATAAAAATTGTCAGTTTATAATTTTATAGATTAATCAATTAAATCAAGACTCTGAATTAAATCTGTTCGTCCGTTGTATTTCCTTATAGTTTGTTCATATTCTTTAGATAATTTTTCTCTAACTTCTTTTCCGAATACTAAGGGGCCGATACAAAAAATTAGATAATACGCAATTACGTGCTGACTTGGACTGTATCTTCTTTTTAATTGATAAAGAGTTTCCTGTGTCTTTTCTGTTACTCTTCTTTTTGCCCTGTCACTAAGAGAAAAATCCAACCCCTTTAGTAATTCTGCTATATCTTTTGAGTTCGCTCTTCTTCCAGAAGTGTAAATTTCATCAAACCATTGGTTATTCATATTCCCCAAGTTATGTTCTTCTTTCTTTTAATCTGTGCAATTTCCTGCAAGACAGATTTTTCTTCAGAGGTAAGAAGGTCTTTGTTTTCCTTAAATTTTCTAAATTCAGTTTCGCTTAGATTTGTATAGAGATTTTCCCCTACTCTCAGTTGCCTTTCAAAATTTACTCCCGGCATAGAAATTGCTACTTCTTTTCCAGATTCCACTTCAGATATACTATTTTTATCTTCCTGGATTTGTTTTATCTGACCGATTTTTTCATCTTCATTATTTATGAACCTCAACTCTTTTTTTAGTTTTCCTCCTTCAACCCTAACCCCAAAGATTGCAGGATTAGAATTTCTAAAGATAAAATCAAGAACAGAAATTTTACAGAGATTTGGAAGTTCTTCTAATTTTCTTCTTTCCATTTCATTAATTTTTTCTTCTTTCCATTTCTCAAAGTCCTCAATTAATTTGTATACTACTGGATTTGTGATTATTCTTACTTCTTTTACATCTTCATGGGTTACATCTTCCGAAATTTTAACATTAAAACCTAAAATTATTCTATCTTCCTCAGGTAATGCATTTGCAATATAAATATCTTTTTTATTTACAAGCCCTATCTCTGCTTTTATTACCTGGACCTGTTTCTGTCTTAGTAAAACAAGAAGAGCTTCAAGAGAACCTAATGAATCTGCTTTGACTATAATCCCTTTTTTATCTGTTTTTATTTCCTCGGAGATTTCTTTCTTAAATTCTTTTTTTATCTCTTCTAAATCACCTTTTAAAATTTGAAAAGGCATTCCAGGTAAAATATCTTCCTTTGAAGCAATGTTTAATCTTATACCTGCAGAAGCCCTAACTTCTTTTTTAGACTCAAAACTTTTCCCTAGGGGTTTTACTTCCTGGATATTTCTTATTTTTGTAAGAATAGGTTCTCCAAACGAACCTATGACAATTTCGTCCCTAATTGAAAGACTCCCTTCATAAAGGATGGACTCTAAGTACACCGAAGACTTATCTTTCTTTACTTCCAATATTATTCCTTTTCCACCTTCTTTTATACCAATTCGGTTTTTAAGAAATTTTTGTGACAGTGCTGTAATCATCGCAAGAATTTCAGAAATTCCCTCGCCAGTTCTCGCTGAACAGGGAACAACAGCCACATTTTTTGTAAAGTCGGTTATTTTAGAATATATTTCTGCGTTGAATCCGAAAGAATTCAAAGCTCCGACTATTGTGTAAAATTTTTCCTCAAAAATTTCTTTTACATTTAACGCCTGTTGATTAACAGACTCGGCCGAAAGATTAGACTCTGAAGTCTTCCATCCTGAAATGTTATCTATTTTATTTAGTGCTATTATGAAAGGCGTCTTATTATTTTTTAAAATTTGAAGCACCTCTGAAGTCTGGGGTTTTATTCCATCGTTTATATCAATTACTAGAATTGCTATATCTGCGAGAGAACCGCCACGTTTCCTTAGATTTGTGAATGCTGCGTGACCGGGAGTATCAATAAAAAGGATTCCTGGAATTTCCAGAGGGATGTTAAATTTTTTTAAGATTAAACCTGCTTTTTCTTCAATGAAATCTTTCGGTAATGTCGTAAATGAAATCTTTTGGGTTATCCCCCCTTCTTCGCTTTCCTGAACAGAGGTAGCCCTAATTTTATCAAGTATACTTGTTTTTCCATGGTCAACATGACCGCAAACAGTTACTATTGGCTGACGGAGGTTGTTATCTTCAGTTATCATATAAAAGAAGGCATATTTGGGCTTAAAAATATTATGGAATTTGATTATATTGAAATAGAAAGATTTAAATAGTATTATGAATATATATTCATAACTAAAATAGGAGAAAAATATGGCTGGATTTGATAGAACTGGACCACAAGGGCTCGGACCTATGACTGGAAGAGGAATGGGGCTATGTGGAAGTGGAATGCGTAGAGGATTTGGACTTAGAAGAGTGGCTACTCTAACAAAAGATGACGAAAAGAAAATCCTTGAAGCAGAACTAACAGAAATTGATTTAGAAAAGCAAGAAATTGAAAAAAGACTAAAGGAATTAAAGTAATTTCTTGCCTTTTCTTTTTAATTAATTTTATAAATCTTTGTGAATTATTATTTATTATGGTAAGACCGCGAAGGATGAGAAGGATTTTTTGCAATCCTAATGTGACTTATTTTAAGCCACGGGGGATTCCCCTAAGAGCCTTAGAAGAAGTTGAAGTCGCATTAGATGAGTTTGAGGCAGTTAGATTAAAGGATTTAGAGGGTTTTGAACAAGAAGAATGTGCAAAGAAAATGAATATTTCACAACCAACTTTTCATAGACTTTTAATCTCTGCACGGAAGAAAATTTCTGACGCAATAATAAACGGGAAGGCAATAAAAATAAACAAAGAAAATGAAATTTGAACTTGAAGATTTAGAAAAGAAATACGAACTTGAACTAGATATAATTGTAGCTGAAATTAAAGAATCTAAGGCTAAATCTATTTTAGTCCAGCTTCCAGACGGGCTTAAACCCTGGGCAGTCCCGATAGTTAAGTACTTAGAAGATAAGACTTCAGTTGACGTAAAGATTTGGCTCGGTTCTTGTTTTGGTGCTTGCGATGTTCCAAAAAGCGATTGCGATTTGTTGATTCAGTTTGGTCACGCTAAATGGGCTTAACTTAATGCCTGTGCCAGAGTAGAGCAATCACAAGAGATTTCATAAGTATCTGTTAAAACTCTGCCGAATCTTCCTTTTCTAAAAAGTGTTAAAGGAAGTGCCATCTCTTCTTGCTGAATTTTTATTATTTCAGGTACTCTCTCTAAAGATAAAATTTCTAAGTTCCCAACGTGGGTTCTAAGGTTTTCTCCGATTATTAAAGGCCCTAATTCCTTTCTAGTCTGATCTCCTAAATATACCTTTTCAGGAGTTCTTCCGTATTCCTTTTGAAAAGCTTCTACAGCCATTTGTATTTTTAAATCTGCATGTTCCATACTTTCCATAATGATTACTTTTCACTTATAAACCTTTATGAACTTATAATCCTTAGAATTATTATGAAAAAAGAGATAATTAATTGGAAATTTTTTCTCAGAGTCTCATTGCTATTCTTAATATTATTTATATTTTATAAATTTGGTTCTCCAGCATCTGTGATTGTTTTATTAGGATTTATCTTTCTTCTTTTTCTTCTTTTAAAGGGGGTTCTTTACAAAAAGATTGATAATTCTTTAAGTAAGAGATTCCCATTCCTTTCAAAGTTAAATCCATTTGTTAAGAAGATAATTATTATATTTGTTTTTGTTTTGGTTTATATAGCCCTAAAACAAGTTATATTTTGGGTTTTGGGATTATTTGGTGTAGATGTTCAGCAGATAATAAATGAGAGTATAAATCCATAAAAAAGGTTGCTCAACCTCGGCACCTCGGTTCGATGACGCCCGGACGAGGAATCGAACCTCGGTACCCCGAAGGGTCAAGCTTTCCAGGCTTGTGCAATACCACTATGCGACCCGGGCTTAAAAATTATAAAATTAGAAGGCTTTTAAGACTTACTATTTATTTATAGAGTCCAGATAAATTTCATTTACTTTTTCCCAATTAATAACATTAAAATAATCTTTTATGTAATTAGCTTTCTTGTTTTGGTGTTTTAAATAATAAGCGTGCTCCCACATATCTATTGTTATTAGGGGGATTTTGCCTTCAGATAGGGGGGTGTCCTGGTTTTTTGTAGTTATTATCTCAATTTCCCCTAAATTATTTGTCACAAGCCAAACCCACCCGCTTCCGAACAATTTCATTGCAGTATCAGAGAACCGCTCTTTAAATTTTTCGTAGCTTCCGAACTTCAAAATTATTTCCTCGGCTATTTCTCCTGAGAACTCAACATCTTTTTTAAGTATGCTCCAAAGGAAGTTGTGATTAACAAATCCTCCACCAAAATCCCTTACAGATTCTCTGATTTCTTCAGGCAAATCATTTAAATTTTTTAAGAGTTTTTCTGCCGGAAGTTCTTTAAGTTCTTCGTGACCTTCAAGAACCTCATTTAATTTGTTGTTATAGGCTTTATGATGCCCCCTATAATGGACTTCCATCGTTTCTCTATCTATAAAAGGCTCCAAAGAATCATAATCATAAGGAAGAGGTTCTAATTTGTATTCCATAGAATTCTAGAGATTTCTAATTTAAATATTTTTGGCTAATCGACCATCTCAATTTTTATCTTAACGGTTCTTGGGATAGAAATTCTCATAATATTATGTAGAATTTTCTCGTTTGCAGGGAGAGCAATTACTCTTTTGTGTATCCTCATTTCAAATCTATCAAAAGTCGCTGTTCCGTTACCGCAGGGAGATTTTCGTGTAGTTATTTTAAGTTTTTTTGTAGGTAACGGGATTGGTCCGGAAATAGGAATACCTGCACCGCTTGAGATGGTCTTTATTCTGTCAATTACTTCGTTTAACTTGTCTATTTCAACACTTTGTAATTTAATCCTTACCTTGCTCATTAGACATTGACAAAAATTATACTTTTAAATCTTACTATACGATTTTGGGGATTATTTAGTCTCTGAACTCACCTTATTTCCTAAAGAATTATCATAGAGATTTGTCTTTTTTTCTGAACTCCCTGTTTCTTCCATACTCTTTTTTTCATTTTCCCCCCTTAAATCTGTAGATTTTTTACCTTCCTCTTTAATAATAACTGGTTTATTTGACATTTCTTTCTTATTATTTTTCTCAAAGGTAATTTTAGCTTCGTACCCCTTTAATCTCTTAAGCTCGGTCTCCTTTTCAGCAAGTTTCTTTTTTGCTTCATTTATCTTCTGTTTTCTTAACCTTTCTTCTTTTATTCTCTTTATTTCCTCTGATTTTTCTTTTATTTTTCTTTGAAGTTCCTCTAATTCTTTTTCCTCCTTATTATAAAATTTTTCTCTCTTTCTAAAGAGTAGGACTAAGAAGAGGATTATAACAAAGAGGATTATACCTAAGAAAAAGACACCGATAATCCAGATGTTTGACAAAAGGTATTCCCTAAAGGGAAAGATTTGGGAGACCATTGAATCATTGCTTTCGTTTAAATTTACGTTTTCTTCTGAAAGCAGACTTGAAGAGTTAACTTCAATTGTCTCAAAATTTTCATCTAAACTCTCAGATTCTCCATAAATGGATATTGTGCAGGTTGCAGGCAAACAATCAATTAATAATGGTTCTGAAATCGTCTGATTTTCAAAGTCTTCGTCACGCACTTTTTCTCCCCCCCTTAAGATAATAACTTGGTATTTAACTTTCTCTTCGTTAAGTGAAAAAAAAGTAGCTTTAAAGGTTCCACCTTCTGCAATACCCTCCTTCATTACAAGAAGGGGACCGCCTTCCGATTTCCATGCATATAGTTTTACATGGTCTCCCGGATTAGTTTTAACGGTTATTGGCTCGTCCATAGAAGCTACAAGGGATAAAGATACTATAAAAGCTAAAAATATAATCTCTTTTTTCATAATCTTTAAAAGACCGGGGTATTTAAAAATTTTCCTGTAATCAGATTTACAATCCAATCCCAAATTCCTGAGTCAGATGTCCTTTCATCAAAAGAGCTTACAGAGAAAGACTCGTCTAAGGTTACATTTAAAACACTTCCATTAATATCAAATTCGTATAATCCTCCTGTAAGAGTACTATTAAAAATCAATGCAAAGGTGCCCCAGCTCAATGCTGAGCCATTCTTTGAACTTGTGACTAATTCGTAATCATTCAATAAATTTCCGTCTTTTTTTACTTGTATCAAGCTTCTTGTTGGGGTAAAAGTTGACCAGAAGCTTATCCTTTCAAAGTTATCTACTGTTGCTCCACTTGCAGGCCAACTTCCATAAACGTTAGATATTGGTGTGTCGTCGGAACCATTAGATAAATAGAAAGTCAAGGAATAGTTATCTGATTTATGCCCGGCCCCATCACTACAGTAAACAGTTACATCATATTTCCCTGGTAAGACATCTTTAACATTATCAGAGTCATCTACTATTATAAATTCTGAAGCCACAAGATTATTGGAAAACGTTGAACCCGAATAGCTATGCCAGACTGAACAGCAACCGATTTGTTCCCCGTTGTATTGGACAATGTAATTCCCATATCTTGGAACTGAAGGACCTGATTCATCATCTTGGCAAAAGAAGTAGATTCTGTCTCTGTTCATAGGGAAGTGTATAACAGAGTTATTTGGAATTGTTGCACCTAATAACTTCGGTTTTGCTGCAGGCAATACAGAGATATTCATATTTATCTCGTCCTGAAGCTGACCATCAGAAGCGATTATATCAAAATTATACTCTCCTATATGTTCTTCAGTTAATTTGTTATTGTTCTCTGTTTTTGTCCAAAGTAAAATCCTTCTGTATTGTTCTTCCCATTTTGTTCCATCATAAGTTCCATAAGAATAAGGAATTGCAAGACCATTAGCTACTAAAAAAGAAGGCAAATTATTAAAACTAAATGAAATTTTATCTTCTATATCATTATCTTTTGCCTCAAAACATAGTTTTGTTGAGCCAGCAGGAAGGGCTTGCCCAACTTCAAAAGTCAGATCCCTTTCTTCAATTACAGGGAATCCTTTGTCTATACCCTCCAAATGCTGATATATTTTTGGAGAGTGATTAATCTCATCCTTATTAAGGACTACCGGTCCAAAAGGCTCAAAAAGAACAGCTGTTCCTCCTTCTGAACGAATGTCGTAAAGCCTTAATGTAGCATTGTCTCCTTTTATATTAACTACTGCCAACCTATTAGGGATCCCCGATTCTATTTCATACAGGGCACCATTTCCTTCATAAATATCATTTACCCAAGTTAATGTATTCGCATGGTCATGTCCTTTAAAAGCTGCAGTAACGTTATATTTAGCCAGTAAGCTCCAAAACCTCTCCCTCATAGGTCTTGTTTGGTTAGCCCAAGACCTTTCTATATAATTTCCTGGACAGTTTAAATAGTCAAGAGAATCCCCTTCATGTCCTGCTCTAGGAACAGGATGGGCTCCCTCGTGATAGAATATGAATTTAAAAGTAGCATTTGTGTTGCTTAAATCCTCTTCCAACCACTGCATAACCTCCTCATTTACACATCCAATAGGAGTATACCCTTCTTCAAATCTGTTTTGGGGGGGGTCTAGTAGTAAATCGTGGGAATAAACATTCCACATTATGAAGTGTACGTTTTTATAATCAAAGGAGTAAGTAGTATTCCTGTCTTGGTATCCATTAGGATATGTAACATAAGGTCCTTCCCTAAAATTATTCATTCCAGGAAGAAAAGAGCTTAATTGAGAACCATATATTTCTACTGTTTGGTTGACGGTGTTGATGGATTCAACATCGTGATTACCTAAGCCGATAAATAGAGGAGTAAATAATGGGTTTGCATTGGGGTTTTTCTTCCATTCTCTTTCAATTTCATTGAAATCTGAAACTCTGTCTCTTCCTAAATCTGGAACATAGAAGATTACTTCTATATCAGGATACTCTGTATATGCAAAATTAACTGAATAAGGAGCAGCCCCCTGGTTATCATCACCTAACCATAAAAAAGAGAATGCCTGATTCTCATCAAAGCAAACTCCTCCCGCACAATTTTCTCCTTCAGGACAATCGTTGTTTAATATACATTCTACGCATTTTCCATTATGACACATCCCAGCAGAACAAGGCGTTCTCTCTTCTAAATACTCTTCATAACAAATATTATTTTGACTACACTTACCAATTTTACATTCTCCATTAAGCGAATTGCAATCCGTGTCTGAAGAACAAGGTATTGCTTCTATACATTCGTTATTTAAACAAACCTTTCCACCGCCACAGTCAAGACAATTTAATATATCATTACATCCGTCGCTCAAATTAACCCCACACTGCCCTAAACTTAAGTAAGTTAAGCAAGTTTTGGAAGGAACACATTCTCCTGTTTTGTAAGATTCATAAGACCCTATATCAGGAGCATTACCATAGTAGAACAAACTAACTCTTTGTCCTGAATCCCAAGATAAACTTGTATTTAATGTTAACCTATTTGTTTCGTAGTTAACATCTGTTACTTTCGCAATTCCTCCATTTTCTAATCTAATAACATCACCCACTTCCCCAGAAATTCCAAATCCATCGTAAAAATATTTTACATCTTCTACTTGCATTATTGTTCCGCTTCCAGCAGATGTCGTCTTAGTTAAAAAATCCCCTGCATCAATCATTGGGCTTGTTGATTGGAGATTAAAATTATGGTTTATTTCATCAATAAATTGCGGAATTGTTTCTATGTTGCCGATATAAAGGTTTGGATAAGTAGTTTGTGCTTGTTGCAAACTTATTTTATGGTTGTAAGAGTCATAAATAACATCTGATTCTCCTGGTAATCTGTTAATTATATTATTATTTTTGAATAGGAATCCTTGCATTGCTCTATGACTTATCTGGCTTCCACTTAAATGATTGTCTGCCCATCCAAGTTCTATCGGAGTATTTTTAAAAATGATGTTGTTTAGAAAGATATTATCATAGATAGGATACTCTCCGTAATTTCTTGAGGTAACTATACCGCCCAGATTGTTATAGAAGACATTGTTGTAAATTCTGTTATTTATGTTGTAAGACGCCTCAACTCCATAAATACTCATTCCAAGACTTATCCCGTTAGAGTCATAGAACAAGTTGTTTCTTATTATCCCTAATTGACCTGCATATTGTATATGGTTAAAGGGTCCGTCACCGTTATCTGGAGCAGTATAAGCAAAAGTGTTTCCTTCTATCAAATTATATTTAGAATTGTTTACAATCTCTGTGTCTTGATAATAAGGAATATTGTAGTGGTCAAACATAGTCGGCTGTTCACAATCTAAAACTTCTACTGCCTTTTGAAGTTCATTATAAAAATAGTTATTCCTAATTACATTGTTGCTACTGCATTTTAAAGTTAATAGAACATGCCGACCCTCATTGAAATTATTTCCTTCAATAACATTATTGTTGGAATGAATTATCCTAAAATTGTCGCTTGCTCCACTAAAGGAATTATTTAAAAATTTATTACTATGACTTTCAAAAATATTCAGTCCAATTATCCACCCAGAAGTTGGTCCAAAAAAGTTACAATTTTTAAAAATATTAAAATCAGAACGGGTTATCCTTCCAAAACCTTCTTCACTTGTAAAATTTATTCCATCAACGATAATGTATTCTTTATCTTCTAACCAAACAGGTCCATAATAATAATTTGGATCATCTGGGTGTGAAACTGCTCTTTCATCATAGGCAATTCCCCTAATTACTACATTCTCCCGACTATAAGATTTATATTCTATTGGATTACTCGGGCTTCCTGAATTAATCGGCTTAAATACTTCATTGTAATTTCCTTCTCTAATTTCAATATTATCTCCGACAACTGCAATGTTTGTTGCCTCTTGCAGAGTATTGTAAGCATCCCCATCTTCTCCTGAACAATCTCTGTTTGCAATAGAATAATTCCCTATGCAATCATAGGGGATATTTTGGTCCACGAAGATAACTTCTTCATTTAGGGGGACACAGATTGAGTCAATACATTCGTATCCTTCTTCACAACCGCAATAGATTGTTCCTTCGCAATTATTGTCAAAGGTTCCACAACCTTCAAAGTCAGAACA
Organism: Candidatus Pacearchaeota archaeon; assembly: GCA_041649755.1. Classification (GTDB taxonomy): domain Archaea; phylum Nanobdellota; class Nanobdellia; order Pacearchaeales; family GW2011-AR1; genus JAGVXH01. The sequence continues at coordinate 18,042 of JBAZMK010000003.1, forward strand.
AGTTAAGGGTATGCACTCTTCTTCAGGTTCCTCTTCGGGTTCTTCACTAGAACCTCCACCACTTCCGCCTCCGCTAGAGCCTCCACCCGAACCAGATGGCGAAGGTGAGATGTATCCTCCTGAAGGAGTTTTCGTTGACAAATCTTTTTTAGGCGCCTCTTTTATTTTAAGTTCACTTAGAACTCCACTCTCACTTCCTCCCTCGTAAACTGCAATAAGCTTAACAACCAAAAGTTCGCCATAAGAAGAATAGTTTGTGAAATTAAAATTGTAGACTTTTTTCTCGTTAAAGTTAATTACTTCGTCGACGATATAATAAAGGTTATCGTTTTCCAGTTCAAATATCAGTTTAAATCCTACGATTTTAGCTTCGTCGACTCCACGTTTTATCTGAATTTCTGCCAACCTGTTATCAGAATCCCAGGCTGTATATCCTTCGCTTAAAATTTCTAGACTGACATCCTCATTAAAAGAAGAAAGACTGTTTAACAATGGAAGAACAACAAACCACAGAAGACTTATTGCGGCAACCGTAATAAATATTATAAGAACAGCAGCGACGACTTGAGACACGGCTCTTTTTTTCATCTCATTTGGTATAATTAATAGTTTAAATATTTAATTAATTATATAGATCATGGTCCCACCAAGAATCGAACTTGGGCTTTCTCGGTGTAAACGAGATGTTCTACCATTAGACTATGGGACCTAATAGTTATAAAAAATGAATGCTTTTAAAGATTATTTTGATGCTAAGATTAGACTAGTTAACTATTTATTCGTTATCCGGTATATGTGAAATTCATTGGGCCTGAAAGTATCAGAAAACTGATTATTAATTACTGCAATGCTCCTGCTTTCATCATAAACCTGCGCATTTCCTCCTGCAAAATTCTGGATAGTGAAAGTAGTGGTTATAGTGTTAGTTTCTGCAGGCTCCCCCCAGTCATTTACTTCTGTCAACCTTACTGCGAATAGGTAAATGTCTCCATTGTAATCTTTTGCCATAATATCCACCCTATTTCCCTTCACATTTGAATTATCTGTTATTAAAGTTTGCGAGTCAGGACCAAGTACAGCAGGGGTGAGTTCTGAAATTTGCATTACAAATTTGGACATCGCTTGTTCAACATCCAGAGATGCCGGAGAGCAGAAATGATTGAACCAGTTTATCCCTTTTGCCCCATGAACAACAGAAAGCCATGACAGCATGGTAACCTGCTCTCCTGTAGGAGCTTTTGTTCCGATAGATTCGCCTAATTCACAGTTTCTTGAGGTATCATCAGCTATGTTCAGGTTCTCAATAAAAACCATATAAGGTACTAGATTATGAGTTTCCCTTTTTATATTATCAATTATTTCAGTAAGGTTTTCCACCCTTGCATAATAATCTCCGTTCCTGCAAGTTGCTGGGGGCTCAAGCCTGCAAGGGCCTGCCCAGTCAATAGGATAATAATCCAAGCCAATAATATCGGTTGCCTGAGTTTTTTTGCCGAAGTAACTTTCGCTGGTTTTATACAAGTATTCTTTAAACCCACCTATTTTAGAAGTTTTATAATAAGCTCCTGCATGATTAACCGAAGTAGGATGATTGGGGTCAATCTTATGAGAAAGGTAAGTCCAGGCTCTTATTACCTGAGCAGGCAAGAATTTAGGCTCGGTATGGTACAAATCGGGCTCATCAATGTAATGCCATGCCAGCACATTCTTATCTTTAGTTCCTTCAATAAAATAGTTAATCCTGTTAGTGTTAAGATTTCTGGCGTATATTCTTCCAACATCTGAAAAAGTTGCAGGTCCTATAATATACCATCCATAAGCATTTGCCCTATCAAGGTAATCCGTCCATGTGTTTAAATCGTGGCACTCTCCGCTTCCTGCAGGAGAAGGGGGGTCGCATCTTGCATAAAAACCTTCGCTATGAAGAGAATTAATTAAATTCTTAGTATCGTGCTCTTCAAAGGAATAAACACTCAAAGCGAAAGGGGTGATAGGAAAAAACAACTGCCCATCAATCCTTATTGCATTATTCTCGTCTATCCCTACTTTAGGAACCCCAGAATAAGCTTTCTCAAAATACTCATTGGTTTCCTCTATAATATCTGCCCCTCTTAAAATCTGGGCCTTAATTGTGTAATTTCCTGGAGGAAGGTTAGTATTATTTAAGAATATTTTTTCTTCGCTTTTAGGATTTTGTATGTCTACAAGAGTTTCTCTGTAACCTGCCTTATTTTCTACCTGTACAGAAAGCCGGTCATCCTGATAAATCAAAGGGATCTGAGCATAAATAAACTGCGAAACCCTTGTGCCTGGGTTTGCTAGGTACAATTCAAACCTCTTTTCAAGCTCTTTTAAATCAAAATATTCATCATAAACTTTTAGGTCATCAATTAAAAAATCGTACATCTCTGTTCCGTCAGGATTTGCGCCTATGTAAATGTCACCAAAATCAACCCCTCCTTTAAAAGCAACAATGTTGGGGGTTTCAGGAGCAAAATTAGTATAATAAGACAAAACACTTCCGTCATAAGTTATAATCATGTTGTTCCATTTTTCGTTATAAGAAGAAGTAAGCCATGTCTGGTACAAAATTTTTGATTCTAAATCGGATTTTAAGTCAATATACATCTGCCTATTTGACGGAATTCTTACTCTTACGGCATTATCTCCGATAGTTAGAAGAGTTCCAGTAGATGTCCTATCCTTCTTTTTATACCAAAAAGAAATTGTGAATTGATTTAATTTACCAATTTCTCCATTTTCAGCTATTTTTATATAAGAACCTTCAGTGTCTGCAGCAGTGCTTATTATTCCCATTCTCTCACTTCTGGCGTAATTCCCGCCCCCAATCCACTGAGCATTTAAGGAATTAGCTGAAACATCAGCCAAATTATTATTAAAGTTAAGTTCTAATTTAGGCTCTGCTGCCAAAGGCGCAAGGATAAACCTGTCTTTTCCGCTAACATAAATTTTCTGAGTTATAAATTTCTTAGAGCCTGAAATATTCTGGATTGTTAAAACAACATCATACTCGCCAGGGCTGTTATAAAAGTGAGACACTGCAACTCCACTGTAAAAAGAAACTTCAGCAGGTGTATCTTCTATTTTATACCCGTCTCCAAAATCCCAGTAAAAATAGCCTCCCTTCTGGTTGGAAGCATCAATATAAGAAGAAGCATCAAAAATAATCTCTTCACTGGTCTTTACGCTTGTAGAAGGATAAACCCTAACAGAAGAGCTACTTATTTCACACACCCCATCAACACATTCTTCACTGACTCCGCATCCTGGAGGACAAGTTCCCCCGCAACCATCATCACCACACTCTTTACCCGAACAAGAAGGAACACAAGTTTCGTCTGTCACAACCAGATTTCCTGAAACAACTTCTTCACTCCCTTGATTGCTTAACTCGGCTTCAAAATGATAAGTCCCTGTTTGAATGACTCCGTCCTGCCTTTGACCAGCAACCCAGTTCATTGAAGTGCTTGAAATACCGACGAACACAATCTGATTAAACCAGTTGAAAGGATTCCAGCTTAATTCTCCTTGTTTTATAATCACATAATTAATTAACTCATTCTGACAATTACTTCCTTCTACGATTAGTCTAACAAAACTTTCCTTGGTAGCCGAAGAAGTGTTCCAGTAAGTAGTTGTTAAGTTACACTCTTCTTCAGGTTCCTCTTCGGGTTCTTCACTAGAACCTCCACCACTTCCGCCTCCGCTAGAGCCTCCACCCGAACCAGATGGCGACGGTAAGATGTATCCTCCTGAAGGAGTTTTCGTTGACAAATCTTTCTTAGGAATCTTCTCTATTACAAGTTCGCTTAATACTCCACTTTCACTTCCACCCTCATAAACTGCAATAAGCTTAACGACTAAAAGTTCGCCATAAGAAGAATAATTTGTGAAGTTAAAATTGTATACTTTTTTCTCGTTGAAATTTATTACTTCGTCGACGATATAATAAAGGTTATCGTTTTCCAGTTCAAATATTAGTTTAAATCCTACGATTTTAGCGTCGTCGACTTCACGTTTTACCTGAATTTCAGCAAGACGATTTTCAGAGTCCCACGCGGTGTAGCCTTCGCTTAAAATTTCAAGACTGACCATTGCTTCAAATGAAGACAAATCTTTTAGCATCGGCAGAACAACGAGCCAAAGTATACTTATCGCCGCAATCGTGATAAGAATTATAAGAACTGTAGCAATAACTTGTGACACTGCCCTCTTTTTCATTTTATTTTTTAGGACAAGGAGTTTAAATAATTAATCTAAACCTAATCGTAACCTTCAAAATCTCCTAATTTCACTTTCTTGTTTTCTGGCTTTCTTGCAGCGATAACGTCATCTATTCTTAAAATCATAATCGCAACCTCACTCGCTGAAGAAATCGCTTGTGTTTTTACCTTAAGTGGTTCAATTATCCCTTTGTTTAGGGTATCTTCTATTTTTCCATTAAAAAGATTTAAACCAACATGTTTATTATTCGCATCATGGCTTGCACGAAGTTCTGTTAAGATTTCAATAGGGTCCATCCCCGCATTTTCAGCGAGAGTTCTTGGTATATATTCCATTGCCTCTGCAAATTCTTCTACTGCAAGCCTTTCCCGCCCTTTTAACGTCATAGCAAACTCTTTTAATCTTTTACAGAGTTCAATTTCCACAGCCCCCCCTCCAGCTACGATTTTTGAATCTTTTAATGTGGCAGAAACATCTCCGAGAGCATCTTTTATAGCTCGTTCGGTTTCATCTACAAGATGCTCCGTTCCTCCTTTTATTAATATGGTCAGGGCTTTAGGATTCTTACATCCAGTAATATAGGTTAAACCTTCTTCACCGCTCTTTTTTTCTTCAACAAAATCTGCAAAGCCTAAATCCTGAGAACTTAATTCACTCAACTTTGAAACTATCTTCCCCCCAGTAGCGCGGGCAATTCCCTGCATATCCGTCTTTGAAACCCTCCTTATAGCGTATACTCCAGCTTTAGCTAAGTAATACTGAACTAAGTCATCGATTCCTTTTTGTACAATCAGAACATTCGCTCCTGAATTGATAACATAATCTACTTTTGATTGTAAAATCCTGTCTTCTTCATTTAAAAAACTTTGAAGCTGTTCAGGGGAAGATACAGAAATTTTAGCCTCATTTTCCAGCGCCTTAATTTCAAGAGCTTCCTCAACTAATGCAATTTTTGCATTCAGAACTTTTTCGGGCATATCAATTGAAACCCTTTCTTTATCAATCACAACTCCTTTAATTAGTTCTGAATCTTCTACTGCTCCCCCTTTTTGTTTTTCAATCTTAATGTTATCTAAATTCACAACTCCTTTTTCTGAAATAATTTTAACTGCATCAACGACAATTTCACTAAACTTTTCTTTTAAATATTCTGCACCTTTGCCAGTCATTGCTGTTTGTGCAATTTTTATGAGTTCTTCTTCGGAGTTTATTTCAACTGAAAGTTCTTTAAGGATGGACTGGGCTTCTTTTTCCGCCCATTTATATCCTCTCGTGATTATTGTTGGATGAATTTTCTGGTCAAGGAGTTTTTCTGCATTTTCAAGGAGTTTTCCTGCAATCATTACTGCGGTAGTCGTCCCGTCCCCGACTTCATTTTCCTGAGTCTTTGCTATTTCCACTATCATTTTAGCGGCAGGATGTTCTATTTCCATTTCTTCTAAAATTGTAACCCCATCATTAGTTACAATGATATTCCCTGTTCTATCAACAAGCATTTTATCCATGCCTTTTGGGCCAAGAGTAGTTTTAACTGTCTCTGCGATAACTCTTGCAGCCAAAATATTATTCCTTTGTGCATCTCTTCCCAATATTCTTTGTGCTTCTTCAGACATAACCTTATCAACCATTATAGAGGGATTGTTCGAGAATTTATAAGAATTATTGTGTTTATAATATACTAATTGTATTACCACTTTTCAATTTAATAAAGGTATATAAACAAAAGTTTCCTTTAGTTATTATGGATACAGGTATAAAAGTCGGGGACATAATGACAAGGAATTTTATCTATGTTTCTGAAGACACAAATCTTTACGATTGTGCCAAAATAATGGTCAGGAAAAGAGTGGGGAGTCTTATGGTAAAAGACGAAGATTCCCTCAAAGGGATTCTTACAGAGAAAGATATTATATGGGCTGTCGTTAAAAAGACTAAAAAATGTTTGAAAGATATTCTTGTCAAAGACATTATGAAAAGAAAAGTTATAACAATAAAACCTTCGGCTGACATTACCGAGGCGATGGATAGATTCAAAAAAAAGAAAATAAGGAGACTTCCTGTTGTGGAACAGGGTAAACTTATAGGACTGATTACAGAGAAAGATGTTTTAAAAATTGATCCGGGTCTTTTCCAGATGATTGCTGAAACAATAAAAATAAGAGAAGAAACAGAGAAACTAAAAAGAAAAGGAATGAGTTCTAAAAGAGTCGAAGGAATTTGTGAAGAGTGTGGTGAGTATGCTATACTCTTAAAAGATGACGGACAGATGATTTGTGAAGACTGTTATAATGGTCGATGATTAAGTATATAAATCACCTCCATCTTTGCTAGATATGCATAAAAAGGGGGTTTCAAATGTTGTTGCAACTATTTTACTTATTCTTATTACGATAGTTGCAGTTTTTTTGCTATGGTCATTAATAAAGTTCTTTAATTTTAGATTTGATTTTGCAGACTTAACTATCCTTGACGAAGGTTTTACTATGTATAATCCGATAGAAAAGATTGCAATGGTTCAAGTAGAACGGGGAAAAGACGATGCAACACTATCTGGATTAGAGGTAATTTTCAGTGTAGGAGGTAATTCTTACGTTTATCAGACTCCTTCTGCACCTAACTTGAATGAGAAAAGAGTTTATTATTTTAATTTGTGTAAGGATGGTATTGGTTTTCCTGAAAAAATCAGTGTTGCCCCTATTTTTTCTTATGATAGCCAAGAACATAGTGGGGAGATAATTAGTAAAATAACAAAAATTAATGTAAAAAACTTTTCAATTACACCAAGCATGTATGAAGACTCGGCAAAAAACAGGTGGAGAAGGTCTCAGGTTATCCCTCCAGATTTTCCTTCATTTTTAAAAACAAGCAGAGTCTCTCACTGGAAGTTTAATTATGATATTTCAGATGAATTAGGGATAAATGATTTGACTTCATATGGAGGTGATAACGTTACTTATGCAGAAAGCGGGGTTGGGTGTGGCAGTTCAATAAATTTTGGAAACGGAGGTTTTGCCTCAAATAATGAAACAAGAAACAATGGGATTAAACAAGAGGAAGGAACAGTTTCCGTTTGGTTTAAAAGAGAGGGTTATAATGGCGGACTGGGGATTGGGAGAAATTACATATTTTCAATGTTTAACTGGTCTTGTCATTTTTACAACGACTACCCTTATTGTGACGAAGATGAAGAGTCTATTATAAATAGAATTTATATATATTTTAATGCAAATGATGATAATATTGGATATGTTGTTGGTCCGGTCGGATGGAATATTGTTGCAGAAGTACCCCTTAATGAATGGAATTTAGCAACATTGACATGGGAGTCTGGTCCTTCGGATATCAATAGTGGAATTGCCAGATTTTACCTTAATGGAAATTTTATGACTTCCTCTACTTACACAGATTTAACAATAACTGACCAAGTAAGGTGGGGTTCCTGGCCAGATTTACCTGGTTCTGATTCTTCAGGAAGCAGTCTAAAAGTAACTGTTTATCCTCCTGCCCCCCTAACATATCTCCCTTACGATGAAATGACGGCAAGGGGTGCAAGAGAATATTTTAACGGGTCTTTAGACGAAGCAAAGATTTTTGACAGAGCACTAAATGACTGGGAAATCCAGATGCTATATGTATGGGAGAGTTACTTAAGAGTTTGATTAGGAAAACTTATAAATTTGAGATACCTCTTTTTTTTATGATTATGAACTTTTTTGAATTTGAAATAAATTGGGGGTTTGACTTACTTAAATAGTCCAAAGTGAAAAATGCCACATCAATGTGTCCATTGTTCTAAAATTATTGAAACAGGAAGCCGGGAAATTCTTGAGGGATGTGCTAATTGTGGAGGAAAGTTCTTTTTTTATATCCGTGATGAGCAACTTCCAAAATTAAATGAAGAGTCAAAAACCCCTTTAAAAGAGTTTAACAATCTTGACAAAAAACAAGTAGAAATGGATGTGAGAAGCATTTTAAACATTGAAGATGAAGAAAAGCCAGTTATTCTAGATTTGGAGAGTATTCGGGTTCTTTCACCAGGTAAGTTTGAGATAGATATAGTCAGTCTTATGAACCGCCGACCAATTGTATTCAAACTACAAGAAGGAAAATATCTGCTGGACATTGAACCTTAGGCATAACAATATAAACTTTATTTATTATTTTTCTTTATGAGGGTGGATAACATTTTGGAGGAAGAGAAGAAAAAGATTTCTCTTTCAAGTGAGGAAGTAAAAAAATTATATGAAACCGCAAATAATTTTATCAAACTATTAAAAAAAGGTGGTCTGAAAGCATATATTGGAGGGAGTCTTGCAAAAGGCACTCTGATCAGAAAAGATGAAAAACAAGATATTGACATTTTTGTTGTTTTTGATTATAGTGAGGAAATGGAGAAACTTGAGAAGTTTTTGAATAAAAGTTTTTATAAGAATGTTAAGAAGATTCATGGCTCAAGAGATTACTTTCAAATTGAGTTCCCAGAAGCAATTTTAGAGATAATCCCTGTAGTAAAAAACGTAAATCCAGAAATCGCTGAAAATGTTACAGATGTTTCACTTTCTCATGTAGTTTATGTAAAAAATATTCTTGAAAAAAAACCTCTTCTTGCTGATGAGATTCGGCTAGCGAAGTCTTTTTGCAAAGCTCAAAAATGTTATGGTGCCGAATCTTATATAAAAGGATTTAGCGGATACTCGTTAGAAGTTCTCGTTATTTATTTTGGTGGGTTTGTAGAATTCTTGAAAGGGATAAAGAAAAAAAGAGTTATCGACCCAGTTAAATCCTTCAAAAATGAAAATGAGATTCTTCGAGAGATTAATTCTTCCAAATTAAATAGTCCAATAATTCTTGTTGACCCTACATATAAATATAGGAATATAACTGCGGGATTAAACCAAGAAACTTTTGAAAGATTCCTTAAATCCTCTGGGGGTTTTCTTAAAAACCCCTCTATAGAATTTTTTGAAGAAAGGGAAATCTTAAGGGAAGACCTTCTTAAAATGGCGGTAGAAAATAAGGCAAAATTATTTGAGTTAGAAATTTCGACAGACAGACAGGAAGGAGATGTTGCAGGGAGCAAAATGAGAAAATTTTTTGATTTTGTTGTATCTAATCTTGAAAAAAAACAGCAAGAGATTTTATTAAAAGAGTTTTTGTATTCGGGGAAGGGCAAAAAGGCTAAAGGATTTATTCTCGTTCGTGAGAAGAAAGAAATTGAAGTCAGAGGTCCTCCTATTGGTCTTGACGAGGCTGTAAAAAAATTTAAGAAAGCCCATAAAAAGGTTTTTTTAAAAAAGAGTTACCTTTGGTTTAAAGAAAAATTAGACGACAGAGAGATTATCTTGGGTTTAAAGAAATTTGAAAAAGAGATGGGTGTCAAATTTAAACTAAAATAATTTCTTTTGTTCTTTTGATTTTCTAATTTCTTCTTTAACTATTTCCATATCGGCTTCCCAAAGAGGGAGAAGTCTTTGATTGTAGATTATAGCTGCGGGATGGAATAGGGGAATTAATTTTATCTTTAATCCATCAAAATCTATCTCTCGGACTTTTCCGTGAAGTGTGGTGATTCCTTGCTGATTTGCCATATCTTTTACTTCTCCTTTTGCTAGGAAAAATTTTGTTGCGTAGTTTCCTAAACTGCAAACGACTTTCGGCTTCATCTCTTTAATTTGTTTTATGAGCCATGGCTTATGAATCTCAATTTCTTCTGGGAGGGGGTCTCTGTTCTCTGGGGGGCGACATTTTAGAATATTTGCTATGTAAACATCATTTAGGCTTAGACCAACTCGTTCCAAAAGTTTGTCCAAATTCTTTCCTGCGACACCTACAAAAGCGAGTCCTTGCAAGTCTTCATTTTTCCCAGGAGCCTCTCCGACAAAAAGAATGTCTGAATTTGGGTTTCCCTTGCCTACAACGATATTTGTGCAGTTATTGAACAGTTCTGTCCCTTTGAGTAAGTTTGCTTCCGGAAAATCAAATTCTGGAGAGTTTTTATTAGACATAAAAGATAAAAACCATGGCTATTAATAAATATTAGCCCCTGTAGTTTAGTGGATAGAACACCTCGTTGCGGTCGAGGCAACCCAAGTTCGACTCTTGGTAGGGGCGTGTCTTATACTTATTAATTACTTTAAAGGTAAATCATAAAAAACCCCACAAGAATCGTTTGTGCATTGGTAAATTGCTCTGCCTTCTTCTGAATCTTCTCCTCTTAAAATAACCCCTCCTCCACATAAAAAACAACTATTAATCGGATTTAAGGTTTTGACAGCGGAGACATATCCTTCTGGATTATTTAAAAGAACTTTACTAACAGATAAACCCCTTTTTCCAGAAATAAAATCTTCAGCCTTAGAACTTAACTCTATCCTTTCTTTTTCTACCTTTGAAAATAGAGATATTCTTGATTCCTGAGCGTTTCTGATAGGTTTAATCATATTAAATTTCTATGTCTTTTAATCCGCTGGTTTCAATCATAAAGACTGTTTCGTTGTCTGGGAGGTTTGGCGAATCAATTAATTTTGCGACTCTTGAGTCTTTTTTCCCTCTTCTAAGATAAATTCTGTAGGTACAGGCGTGTCCAACGATGTTTCCCCCTATTGCTTTGGTTGGATCTCCGAAAAGCTGTGCTGGGTCGGACATTACCTGATTTGTGACATAGACTGCGAGGTTATTTGATTCAGCGACTTTCATTAAATTATGGAGATAACGATTCAGTCTTTGCTGTCTGTCCGCGAGCTGTCCTCTGCCAGTGTATTCTGCCCTAAAATGTGCTGTGAGGGAGTCTACAATAATCAACCTAATTGGTTCTCCATCTTTGATTAATTCTGAGACTTTGTCTAACAAAAGCATCTGGTGGTCAGAATTAAATGCTCTTGCTACTAAAATATTCTTTAAAACCTTGTCAGGGTTTGCACCAATTCCTTCTGCAAATTGTCTTATTCTTTCAGGTCTGAAAGTTCCTTCTGTATCTATGTAGACTGCTTTGCCTTCTGCTCCGCCTTTTTCAACTGGGAGTTGGACATTTACTGCTAAAGACAAAGCTAACTGAGTCTTTCCGGAACCAAATGAACCGAAAGCCTCAGTGATTGACTTCGTCTCTATCCCTTTTCCACCCAGAAGATTGTCTAAATTCTTTGAACCAGTAGTAATTCTAAATATCTCTTTCCTTTTTTCATCGTAAGCAAGACCATCTGAGAACCCCAAGTTCATCATTTTTCGTGCGGCCTGAATTGCTTTTCGTGCGGCGGCTTCGCCCATTCCGGCGGTTTCAGCCAGTTGAGGTGGGGTTAAGACAGCAATGCCCATTAAATCATAAATGCCTGCTGCTTCAAGTTTTGCAATAGCTCCTGGACCAATCCCTGGTATGTCGGCTAAAGTAGGCTCATCGGAAGCCTTCTTAGCCTTCTTAGCTTTTTTCTCCTCTGCTAATTCTTTCTCTATTTTATCTTCTTCGTTATTTGCCATATTATCTCTATATTGATTTAATTTTATCTATCTGTTAATCTTATATCTGTTTCTTGAGATTGTTTTTTCTCTTCCTCCCTCACTAATCTGAATAATAGAACTAAATTTTGAGTTACAGCCGGAGCATTTCTACCGATTACATACACCTCAACAAGATAATACTTACCATCCTTTCCTCCCCTAACAATTACTATTTGAGAATCGTCTGTAGCCAATTCAAAAATATAAGCTTCATTTCCATCTTGATTAGATCTTGAAATTACATCTCCTACACTCCTAAAGTAATCAATAATCTTTTGATAAGGCCTATCAGAATCCCCCCTCGTTTGAATCTTTGAACCGGGAACTTCTTCTGTCAAAAAAGTCTCTAATGCCATATCTCAAAAAATCCATGCCCATTTATAAGTATTTATGTAATTCAAAACAGATAATAAAATATTCTGTTCAGAATATAAATTCTTAAATATCTTCTTTCTGTAAATGTCTATGGCGATTAGTTCTAATGATTTTCCTAAAGAATATGAAGTAATAAGGGCTGTTTGGGATATGTGGTCTTCAGGGCAAGAAATTGGAGATGTTGAAAAATTGGCTTACTATGTCGTAAGAGAAAGAATCTATGAGACTCTTTATGCTAAAGATGGAAATAACAGGAATTTTTTAAAATGGAATGAGTCTCAGATTGGGATTTATGGAATAAGAGAAGAGTTAAATTTTGAAATTCCTTGTGGACATTCTACTAACCCTGTTTTAGACGATTTCTTGTTAGGTTTGGCTGTTGAAACCGCTAAGTAATCCCAAAAAAATTTAAGGAAAACCAAAAATCCGCCAATAAAATTAAGACAAAAACAATCTCTTCAAGAATTCCACCACTTTTTATTCCAAAACCGAATCTTTTACTGCTTAACGGCCAAAATAACGCAACTCCCGACCGAGTTAGGCTATCCAGAAATAAATGCGAAAAATAACCTGCAAAAAATCCGAAGCCTGCCCATTGACCTATCCAGGCAATAAATAAAGAAATTAAAATTCCAAAAACAAGGCTGTGAACCATACCACGATGTTTTGTAAAAAACTGAAAAGGTCTTAAAAACCAGTGTCTTCCTACTTTAGAATTTTTTATATCAATATCAACAATTAAAGCACCCAGAATAACAAAGACGAGAAAAATAATTTTATTAGGAATTTCAAAAGTAAGATTGAGAATAAAAAATACTAATATTCCAAAGACAAGATGGGTTTTGAATAACATTATTAAAATAAAACATTCCTCTTTAAATTACTTCGCTTCTAGTTCTTCAATTAACTTTTCAACATCTACTTTTTTTACATCACTTCCAATAATTTCCAGATTGTTAAATAACTGATTTCTTTTGACTATTCCTGTCACGCAAACCTCTGTTCCCAATAAGTCTTCTTTAAAATTTAGTGCCTTTTCTTCATTTTTTAAATCTTCTTCAGGAATTAAGGCGTTTATTTGTTCAGAGAAAAGAACTACCCTTATAGTTTCTGTTCCGTCATCAAGAACAAAATTTAAAATCGCCCTTTCTTTTGGAGTAATAACTCCATGTTCTATACAATTAAAAACATTCTCTGTTTGTGTGACTTTTTTGTTGCAGTTCGGACAGACATTATAAAATCTCGGCTGAAAAAGTTGGACTACAATCCCTCTGACGCTAACATTTTGACCTTGCTTAATCTTATCAAGGCTTTCTTCAACAGATTTCTTTTCAGTTTTAACTTCTTCCAACTTTTTCTCACTTTTTTTTAATTCTGAGAAACCTGATAAATGAATTTCTGAGTCTCTAACTGAAGCATTTTTTATCTCAACGACATCTCCGACTTTTATTCTTCCAGATTCAATTAGGTCAATGTGGTTTGTGTCCCAGAGGACTACTCGTGTATTCCCTGTTTCGTCAGCTAATATAAAATTCGCGACTTTGCCTGACCTGCCGTTTTTATCAAACTCTCTTACAGGAAATATGTTTATGACTTTGCCAAAAATATTGGCTTTTTTCATTCCAGGCATAAGTTCGCAGATCTTAAGGTCCTGATTCTCAAAGCTGACTCCAAGTTCTGCTGCGATAATCTGCGCGGCGCCCTCCTTTGAAATCAAACCAGACAACTTGGCCTTTTTTGCCTCTACTCTTCGTTCAACTTCTGAAATATCAATTCCAGATGCTTTAGAAATTCTCTCTATTAATAAGTCATAATTTTGCATTAAATTAATGTCTTTTTTTACTATTTAAGTATTATTGGGATAAAATGCGTATTTTTTTGAGAATTTCATCTTCTTTTTCTTTTTTCCCTTTGCTCCAGTATGACCTACCGAAACGAACAACTATGTAGTTTATGCTTCTCCAATGTTTCTTTGGGAATAACCTTTCTAAGTCTTTTTCAACTTTATGGGGGTTTGTATTTTTTGTCCAACCGAACTTACGAGAAATCCGACCTACATGAGTGTCTACTCCGATTGCATCTGCTTTTTGCGCCTCTGCTAAATAGACATTTGCGACTTTCCGCCCGACCCCTGGGAGTTTCAGAAGCCTCTCTAAATCTTTTGGTATTCCTTTTTTATTAATGATTTTAGCGGTTTCTAAAATGTGCTTTGATTTAGTTTTGTAGTAATTAATCGGTCGAATAATTTTCTGAATGCCCTTTAGTTTGGCTTTGCTGAAAGAATTAAGAGAAGGATATTTTTTAAAAAGAATCTCGCAAATTTCAATCGTTTTTTCATCACGGGTCTGAGCTGAAAGGATTGTTGCAATTAGAATTTTCCAATCCTCATTCCATTCTGCTGCAAGTCTCATTTCTTTATCAAAGATGTACTTTTTAAGGGATTTAAGTTGGTTAACTGCTATTTTTGGGTCCATATTGGTAGATTAATTTGAATGTTTTTTAGCTCTTACTTTGTCTGTTAAGTTAATGTAAATTACTGCAAAAACTATAAAGAGGGTAAAAAATATCCAAGAAAAAGTCAGTATTATTTCTTCAAAATTGCTATAGATAATTGAAATGACACTTCCCGCTAAGAGGATTCCTGCTGAAATTGCTAAAAAATTACTTACATACTTTACGAGCTTTTTTTCATTGTACTTCTTCTTATACTCTTTTGATGCAGTGTTGTATCCTGCAATAAGAATGCTCAAACTAAAAGCTCTCATAACTATACTTAAGAGGAGTATAGATAAACCACTGATTAAATTAATTTTCCACATCTTTTTACCTCTTTTATGTAATCTCAGATAGATTATAAATGTTATGTTAGAGTTAATCAAAAAATTATTAAACTCTTTTACTATAAAAAAATATGAAAACCTTGCTTTTTCATTGCAAGAGGTATGTTACAAAAATTGTGCGTATTTCTAATCGTCCAGGGAAAATAAACCCAGAAAAAATTAACAGAAAGAGGACCTTTTCTAATGAATGTATTGTCGTGCTTTTAACAATAGAAAAAAGAGACAAAATAAATAAATGCTGTCCTGAATTAAAAAAAGAAATAGTAAAGATGGTTAGGGAAGTTGGTCATAAAAATATTGTTCTTCTGCCTTTCGCTCACTTGTCAAATAAACTCGCAGATTCAAAAAAGAGTCTGGGAGGTTTAAATTATCTTGAAAAAAGTCTTCAGGAAGAGAATTTTAGTGTTTTAAGAGACCATTTTGGCTCTCATAAATCGCTTCTTTTAGATATTTACGGTCATCCTGGAAATGCAAGGTATAGAGAATTTTAACCTAATTCAATCCCAAGACAATCTATATATTTTATCATACTCTTATATCTCCAAAGCAGAGTAGTTTTGCTCGCCTCTGCATACTGGCCTAAATCTCCGTTATTCCTCGCCATTTTAATCACTTCACAAAAATTACTCTCGGTTATTTCATCTACATAATCTGAAGAAAGGGTCAGATAAATATCGGGGTCTCCGCTTTCAGAGTTTATCTTTCCATCACTTAAAATGTAACCTTTATCCCAAATCCTGCATCCCTCTGTAAAATGAAAAAATTTAAGAGAAATCCTACCTGCCTCAGGTACATCTTTTACAATAGGCTGTTCAGACATTACCTCTTCAAGTCTAGAAAAATTCGGCTTTTCATAAGTATCGTTTTTAGCGACCAGTGAGCATCTTGAAGGCGTAGAGGGGGTGGATTTTGCGGGAGAAGAAATCGTTTTGGGGGCATCTTCATTAGAGGGATTTTTGTATACAAAAAAACTGAGATAAAAAGACAATAAAATCACAATCAGAATAAAAATTGTCAAAATAAACCTCTTCTTTTTGTAAAACATTATTTTGATAAATTTAAAGAGATTATAAATTTTCCTAAGGTTTAACAAATCTTTTTCTTTCCACCCATATAAATTTGCAACGCCTTAGGGATTCTTATACTTCCATCTTTCTCTTGGTTATTTTCTATCAAGGCTATTAAAGCTCTTGGACTAGCAACGACAGTATTGTTTAGAGTATGAGCAAAGTAATTCCCTTTTCCACCGTTAATTTTTATTCCGAGTCTTCTTGCCTGAGCGTCGGTTAAATTTGAACAGCTTCCCACTTCAAAATATTTTTTCTGTCTTGGACTCCAAGCTTCAACATCGCAAGATTTTGCTTTTAAGTCCGCCAAATCTCCCGAACAACATTCAAGTTTTCTAACAGGGATATCCAAATTCCTAAAAAATTCAACGGTTAAATTAAGCATTTTATCATACCATTCGTAAGAATCTTCGGGTTCACAGACGACAATCATCTCTTGTTTTTCAAATTGGTGAACCCTGTAAAGTCCTCTTTCTTCAATTCCATGAGCCCCTTTTTCTTTTCTAAAACAAGAGGAGTAACTCGTTAATTTTTGAGGGACTTCTTTTTTATTTAAAACTTTCTCTTTAAACATTCCAATCATAGAATGTTCACTTGTCCCAATCATATACAGGTCTTCCCCTTCAATTTTATACATCATTGCGTCCATTTCCTTGAAACTCATAACTCCTTTAACGACATCTTCTCTAATCATCAATGGGGGGATGCAATAAGTAAATCCCTTCTCAATCATAAAATCTCTTGCGTAAGCCAAAATTGCTGAGTGAAGACGTGCTATGTCCCCTTTCATAAAATAAAATCCCTGTCCCGAAGTTTTTCTTGAGCTATCTAAATCCAACCCATTAAGTTTTTCGGCAAGCTCAACATGGTTAAAGATCTCATAATCGGGAACTTTTGGTTCGCCGATAACTTCAATGACCACATTTTCTGCATCGCTTTTCCCAATAGGCACAGAATCCTGTATAATATTTGGAATCTTCATAAGAATCTCTGAAATCTTATCATAGAGTTTACTTTCTTTCTTTTCTGCCTTAATTATTTTCTCGGGGATTTCTTTTGCCTGCTTTATTAATTTTTTAACTTCATCTTTTTTTCCCTGTTTTAAAAGAGAGTTTATTTCTTCCGAGATTTTATTCCTCTTCGACCTTAAATCATCAGAATTCTTTTTTTCTTTTCTCCATTTTTTATCAAGTTCTAGAATCTCGTCAACCAACACTAATTTTTCATTCTGAAATTTCTTTTTTATATTTTCCCTAATTAATTCAGGATTCTCTCTAATTAACCTAATATCTATCATAAAAGATTATTTGATTTAAATTATTTAAACATTCCTAATCTTCCGGGTTTCTAATAGTGTATATTCTTTTTAGATGCCTTATAGCTTCGTGATACTTAAAGTGCACTAACTGGGGTGACTTTTTCAGATCTCTTCCGATTTCCACAAAACTCTGACCATCCCATATTCTCTTATAGACTATAGTTAGATAATAGGGATTGACCTTATGTAGGGCTTTTAGACAAATTGAAAGTTCTTCTCTTTCTTCTATTGGGAGTCCTTTCTGATATTGGGGCTCGTAATCTAAAGGTAATCTTCTTTTTCTCGGCGCTTCTTTTTTTAAGAAAGTGTATACTCTATGGCTTCCCACTCCATTCCTTTCTGCTATTCTGTCTAAATACTGATACGGAGTATCCAGTCCTGCCCTCCATGCGAGAAAATAGCTATGAACTGTAGAAGGCCTAATATCTAATGATTCACTTGCTTCTCTATGACTTAATCCCGCATCGTAGTTTCTCCTAAGGGCATCTACTTCCTCGGGGCTTAGATTTTTCCTTCTGCCTGCCATAATTGAGGGTAGAAATAATTCCTTATAAGCCTTTTCTTTTTACCATTATATAGTTAATATGATTTATTCTACTGGGATTTCTGATACTACTAAAAAATTTCCTGTCACTAAAAAGAAATTTTTGTATCTACTGGTCTTGAATAAATTTTTTGAGAAAGGCTTATAAGTCAAACATAACTTTAATATATACATTATAAAATATATGTTACAATGGGAGACAACTTTGATTTATTTTTCAGAAGAAAGCCTGCAATGATGCTTATAGCGCTAAAAAAGGTTTCGCGGGCAAAGTATGGTTCTCAACTCGCAAAAGAGGTAGATTGCACATATTCCCATGCAGTTAAGATTCTTCAAACACTTGAGGAGTTAGGTTTAGTCAGTTTTGAGAAAAAAGGCAGGATAAAGATAATAAAACTCACAAAAAAGGGGACAGATGTCGCAGACAATATTGAAAATATTAGGAAATTGGTTGGTTAAGTAAGGCTTATTTTAGCAAACTTTATTAAAATAATATTTTATCTCTTATTATGGCAAAGATTGTTTTAATCTCTTGTGTAAGCAAAAAACTTAACAAGAAATCTAAGGCTCAGGATTTGTATATAAGCACCCTTTTCAAGAAAAATCTAACCTATGCAAAATCCCTGGATTCTGACAAAATTTTTATTCTTTCTGCTAAATATGGTTTATTAAGATTAGATGAAGAAATTGAACCTTATGATAAAAATCTCAATAAAATGCGTTCTAATGAAATAAAAGAATGGGCAAATTCTGTATTAAACCAATTGAAAAAGTCGGCGGATATTGAAAATGACGAATTCATAGTCTTGGTGGGTAGGAATTACAGAAAATTTTTACTTCCTTATCTTAAAAACTATAAAATACCTATGTTGGGTTTAAGCATTGGAAAGCAAATTCAATGGTTGTCTAAGAGGATTAAAAATGAGTGAAAGTTGTAATACAATTCATCAATGGTTTAATGAAATGAAAAAATTCACATTTCCATTTGATAAACAAAATATCCCTAAGAATGGAATTTATATCTTATTTGAAAAGGGAGAATTTGCCCATTCTACTAATAGAATTGTAAGAATCGGGACGCACACGGGACAAAATCAACTTCGTTCAAGATTATTTCAGCATTTCTTAAAAGAAAATAAGGACAGAAGTATCTTCAGAAAAAACATTGGCAGGGCGTTATTGAATAAAGATAAAGATTCATTCCTAGAGAAATGGGAATTAGATTTAACAACAAGAAAGGCAAAAGAAAAATATTCTGGCTTAGTTGATTTTAATAAGCAAAAAGAAATTGAGAAAAGAGTTACAAAAATTATTCAGGAGAATTTTTCTTTTGTTGTTTTCCAAATAGATGACAAGGATAAACGATTAAATCTCGAATCAAAAATAATCTCTACAATTTCTCTTTGTGAAGAATGCAAACCCTTTGAAAATTGGTTAGGTAATTTTTCTCCAAAAGAAAAAATTAGGAAAAGTGGGCTTTGGTTGGTTAATGAACTTTGGAAAACTCCTCTAAATGGAGAAGATATAGCAGAATTAAAACAAATTCTTAATGTAAATTAACTAAACTTTTTTCTGCTCACCGACACAGTGTCGTGGCTTCAAATCATTTCTTTTATGGCCTCGAGGGGATTTTACTCAAAGTTTGCATTTCGCCAATTACCCTACTATTATTTTCTTGGCTCAAAGCGAACTTTTCGCCCCCGACAGTCGGGGGTTCAAATCTTATGGCCTCGAGGGGATTTGAACCCCCGACACCCAGATTAAGAGTCTGGTGCTCTAACCAGGCTGAGCTACGAAGCCATTAAATAAAAGAGAATAATTGATTTAAAAAATTATGGATTTCAAATTTTGAGGATTTCTATCTCAAGGTTTTTCTTTAGGGTTTCAATGAAATACGTTTCGTTTTGTTTTTCAATGAGGCAACCTGCAGCGAGAGAATGTCCTCCAACTTCGGCTACGGCATCAGGGAATTCACTCTTAAACATAGTCACGGTTTTTTCAAGGATTTCTTTTAAATTTCTTCCTTCTCTCCCGACAATCCTCGCAGAGACTTTAATTTTATCTTCATTATAAGCCATTCCTATTAAAATTGTTCCCTCTTTATATGTGGGTGAGGAAGAAAGCATAGAGCAGATTGTTCCGACAATTGCGTCTTTGATTTTATCTTTTGCGTTAAGTATTACGAAACCTTTGCCATTTATCTTATCCATTTTCTCCGCTACTCTAAGTCCAGAAACTAATTCCTGCTTGTATTTTGCGTAGATGTCAATTGCCTGTGATTTAAATTTCTCATTCTCCAGACAATAGGAGATTGCTATATCGCTATAACCCAATCTTGAACAGGCATTTATCATAACTGAAATTTCTCTTACATCCTCTTTAGTATTGTAAAATTTTAGAATATAAAGATTGCCTAAAATATCATTTGGTTTGTTGTTTCGTGCTCTTTTTATTAGAATCCCTGTTATTAGTTTTGAGTTTTCTTGCTCGTTTAGGTCAAGGAGGCTTTTGTCTCCCGGAACACCAATTTCTCTTAAAAATTCTATTACACCTGTTCCGTTTCCTGTAACTCCTGGGATATATGGAGAAGTCGAATATTCTAACGTTCTCCTTAAGGGTCTTGTTGCAGGAAAAAGAACCAGCCCTTTTTTTATCTCAAGTTCGGGGGTATCGCTAATAATCTGCTGATTGATTTTAGACAATTCTGATTCATACCTATCACCAATCATTCCTATAATTGCCATTTTAGATAAATCTTTATTTTTGGGGGAAATTGCTTTTGAAAAAAGATAACAAACGCCCGCCCCTGTGCAAGAATTGTTCTCCTGATTGCTATTGAGATGAGGATTTATTATCTTTATTTTATCGTTTAGTAAGTTCTTATTTATTTCGTGATGGTCTAAAATGAATATTGGTTCTTTCAAATTCTGAAAGTATTCAAGGCTTCCTGAAGCTAAGTCGCTAAAGAGCAGAACTTCTTTTTTATTTCTATATAATTCCTCTTTAATTATTCCTTCTTCAAGACCCTTGACAATTCTTACCGAGAATTTTTTATCCAGTCTTTTTAGAGTTTTTATAAGAATCGCTGCAGATGTGATGCCGTCGGTATCATAGTGACTGATTATCCTCACAGCTTTACCCTTGGAAAATTCTAAAAATTCTTTTGCTAGTCTTTCTACCTCTTTTAACATCTTGTTCAAAATTTAAAGGACTTAATAAATCTTTATTTACTTTTGCTAATACCAAAATATTTTCTTGTTTTATTAAGTCTTGACTGTGCTTTTTGGAGTTTGTGCTTTGCTTTTCTGTCAGTTATATTCTTTTTGAGGTGTTCTTTCATTCTATCTACCCTTTTTTCAGCATTGTCTAAATCTTCGTTTTTTTCTATACCCAGTTCTATAAGGTATTTTTTTAGTTTTTTACCGAAAACTTTTGTGGTTGGAACACCATACTGGTCTCTTAAAATTAAGCCTATTTGGGAAGGAGAGTGCTTTTCCGCAAGCTCTGCTATGATCTTTTTTAATTCTGGTTCTTTAATTTTAACCCAAACTGGTTTTTCCATTAAGTAAGAGAGAAGTAATGGTTTTTAAAGTTAACTTAACCACTAGGCTTTTAAATTAGTTATTCTCTTAACTAGAAAGCCCTGTAGTCTAGCGGTCAAGGATACAGCCCTTTGGAGGCTGTGACCCCGGTTCGAATCCGGGCAGGGCTATTGATTCGAACCGGCGGTTCTGCTCGCAATCATGTCTTGCTCAAAAGAGGATAAAATCTGTGCTTTGAGTGTTCGCAAGACCTAATTGCTCGTCCAGGCAAGGGCTATCCCTTAAAAATAAAAGCTGAGTCGACTATCAATGTTTATACCTCCCTCTTTTTTCAACAACTTTTAGTCTTTCAATAACTTTCTTTGAATCGTCCCAGATATAACCTTTCAGAAAATTATTAAAAAGTTTTTCATGATTTTGATAATGCTTTGCCTCTAAGGCTTGTTTTATTAGGTGCAAATCAACTGCCTTGTCTTCAATTTTAGATGAAAAAAACCCAAGTCCAAAATCGATTATAAAGACTTCCTTTTCTCTTAAAATCATATTTGAGGTTGTGAGGTCTCCGTGAATAATATCTTTTTTATGAAGTTTGGCTACTTGCTTTCCTACTTTTTTCATAACTAAGGTCTGTTTTTCTTCTTTGTAATCATTTAGTTTTTCTGAGAGCCTATCCCCTTCAATGAATTCTATTTTTAAATCAAATTTATCTACTTTGATAACTTTGGGAACGTTTATACCAAATTCGTGTGCTTTCTGGAGAATTTTCGCTTCGCTCTTTGTTCGGGTTCTTCTTATCTTTTCGTCAAGAAGAGGGTGTCTATAAGATTTCTCCGTGCGGGATTTATTAATCTCTTTATTATTCAAAAAAATAACTGCTTCTGCCCCCTGTGCTATAACTTTTAATTCCATAAAAAAAGAAAGAGAAAACTATTTAAATAACTAATTGCTTCGAGTGAGATGGTGATTAATATTACTTTTTCAAATAAGACTTTTTATCTGCTAATAGGGGTGCTGGTTCTCTTGGTTTCTTTTGGGTTAGTTTATGCTTATGGTGGAAGTCAGCCTTCGGTTATGGGACATAGTTTTGGAGAAATTGGGATGGACTGTCAGATTTATATGAACGATACAAATCTTGGAACGGTTACGTGGGAATGCCCTGAAGGAAGAATGATAAGTGGGGGATGTGCTGTTAAAGGAGAACATTCTGCACCCCTAGGATATGAAGATCTCGTTGGTTCCTACCCTAGTGAAAATGGTTGGACCTGTCAGAGTAGCCATGCGGATAGACATGTGAGGGTATTTTTATACTGTTGTAAATAATTATAATTTAATCTTTCCTTTAAACTTCTTAGCCATTTTCTGCATTGTTCTTTTGTCTATATTTCCTTCCTGAAGTCCAGACTGCATATTAATCATCTCTTTGAGCATCTTATATTGTTTAATAAGTTCTCTAATTTCGGTTGTAGTAGTTCCGCTTCCTTTCGCGACTCTCTGAATTCTTGAAGTTTGTTTTTCAAAAATTTCAGGATTATCAATTTCTTCTGCAGTCATTGAGGAAATCGCGGACTTCCAGTGAGTCATTTTTGATTCTTGTTTAGCTAAAGCTTCTTTTGGGATTTTTGCTGAGGAAAGCCCAGGAATCATCCCTAAGAGTTTGTCCATACTCCCTATTTTATTCATTTGTTCAAGCTGACCATACAAGTCCATTAAGGTAAATTTTCCTTCTTTGAGCCTGTCCTCAATTCTTTTCTGCTGTTTTTCATCTGTTGCCGACCTGACCTTTTCAATTAAGGAGTTTAGGTCTCCCATTCCAAGAAGACGAGAAATGAATGATTCTGGGTCAAAAGATTCTATTTCATGAATCTGCTCTCCAACACCAATAAAAAAAACTGGAGACTTTGTTTCAGCACAAGCAGTTAACGCACCTCCTGCCTTAGAGGTCCCGTCCATTCTTGTGATGACCACCCCATCAATTGAAAGTGCTTTCTTAAACTCCTCAGTTTGTGTTTTAGCAGTCTGACCGACATCTGCAGGCATAACTAAAATCCTATAATCTGGTTTTATGCTCTTATCAATCTTTTCTATTTCTTTAATAAGTTCTTTATTTAGTCCATCTCGTCCGGCAGTATCAATTAAAATAAGGTCAAATTTGGAAATGTCTTTTTCATACTTCTTTATTATTTTGATTGGGTCTTTCTCTTTTTTGTCTGTAAAGCAAGCTATATTCGCTTTTTTAGCCATCTGTTCAAGTTGGTCCATTGCAGCAGGTCGTTGGGTGTCAAGCCCCAGAAGAGCAACTTTGTGTCCCCTTTTAGAATAATAGAAACCTATTTTAGAGATAGAAGTGGTCTTACCAGAGCCATAAAGACCTAAAAAGAGGATTTTTGTTTTTCCTGAAAATTTTATCTCTTTCTTATTCCCTAATAGGGCTAATATTTCATCATGAATTAATTTTATCAGTTGTTCTTTTTTATCTATACCTTTTATGTCTTCGTCATAAGCAACCTTTTTTATTTTTTGCGACAACTCAAAAACAAGGTCTATATTTACATCTGCCTCAATTAGAGACCTTTGAATGTCTTTAATTATTGAATCTATGAGGGTTTTATCTAAGAAAATTGCATTAGAAATCTTTCTAACACCTGACTTTAAAGCATTTCCAACCTTTTCAAGTACCATAAATAATAAAAGAAATTGGGGTTTTTAGGGTTTCCCTTTGTTCATATCTCTAAGAATTTTCCTTATTCTATAAATTATGAATATGATTATTAAAATTAAGAGTAAAATTAGCAGTAGGAATAACCAATTTTTGCCTAATGGAATTTCTTTCTCGCAAGGAAATGGGCAGGGACCCCCGCAATCAATTCCTTCTTCACCCTGATTTTGTATGTCGTCTGAACAAGTTGGACAAGGCGGACATGGACCTCCACAGTCAATCATAAGTTCGCAACCTCCACTATGGCAGTTTTTTACTCCGTCTGAACATCCTGGGCTTTCAACGAAGTGGCATGCCTGCATTTCAGAGGGCTTTTCTTCTCTAAAAACTGAGTTATTACACTCATTCAAATCGTAACAATTTCTTATCTGAAATCCGCAAGTACTCTCATCAAAAGTTTTTTGGAGGCATATTTCATTAAAGTAAAAGTAATCTTTTTGAGAAACCAATCCTATGTTAAAAGATTTTTTTAGGTTCTGACAAACCTGCCAATCGTCGCAAGCCCACTTTTCAGTGCAATAACCTCCAACCCCTCCTCCACCTCCTGATGGCTTTTTTTCAACTGGCGGACAGACCACAAGTTGGACAGTTATATTCCATGTTCGGGTGACATTTAAAAGTCCGTCTGTTACAATGGTGGTTATGTTGTGCAAACCCCATGCATTACATCCGAAAAGATAATTAAATTCGTCTGAAAGATTGCTTTCTGTGTGTTTTTTTAACTCATCATCAATATACCAATCCACGTCAGGTATTGTTCCATCTGGGTCGTATACTTCTATAGTGAACCCTGCTATTGAGGTTCCTTTTATTGTGAAGTTATCTTCGTAAGGAGTGTAGTTTAAAATTTGAGGTGGTCTGTTTTCGGTGGTCACGGTAATTGAGAAGTTATCGCAGTCTGATTCTGAGGAAGCTTTTCTTGGGCTACAAAGACTTATATTTGGATGCACACTCTCTAAAGGATTATCAGTTACACAAACGGAGATATTATGAACTCCTACATCTGCTAATTTAGGGGTGTAGTTCATAATCCCCGTATTACTTATATTGAATAAGTTCGAGCCTGAAAAACTAAGATTAAATGTCATTTCGCCGTCTGAAGAACTTCCATCTTCTGTGTCGCTGACAATTGCCTGATGATAAAATGTTGAATTTTCCCCCCGAGTCCATACGGTCTGCGCACCAATCTCCTGCATTACTGGGGGATTATTTATCTCAATTACTGTAATGTTGGTTTCTTTTGTATCCACACAGCAGGTAGAGTTATAGTTATCCCTTACCGAAATCGTATGAGTTTTTGTTCCTATATGACTCTTTCTTAAAATCCCTGAAATAATACTAAAAAGATGAACTGTCTGACTTTTTCTTCCTAGATAACTTGTATAAAAGGGATTTCTTGGGGAGATGTCGGAAGTCAGATCATCGCCGTCAGCATCGCTTGCATTAAATGGGTTTGTTAACTTTTCTCCTTCACAGACAAATATCTGCTCATCAATATAACCTAAAACGGGAGCAGAATTTGGGATATTGATTGTAAACACCACGCTCTTGAAGTCCCAACTTTCATCAGGTCTTTTTGCAGAGATTGTTAATATATTTCCTTCTCTTTCTGCATTGATACTATCGTTGGGTGTAAAAGAAACATTGGAGTAAACATATTGGTCGTTAAAAATACTATATAAAGAATATTTCCACTCGCTTGCTTCAAAAAGTGCGGAGACATTTAAGTCCAATGTATAAGGACCCCCTATCTCAAAATCATAAGTAGTGTTTAATGGAGAGTAAATTATTATATCTGACACTTCTTCTATATAGATATCAATATCCCCGCTTATCCCTCTGCCAGTTATATTCTTTAAAGAAAAATCGCCGAGAGCAAAAAGGAATATAAAAATTGTTAAAGCCATGGCTATACAATAAATCATAAAAGACAGACCTCTTTTCATAAGATAATTAAATGCCTCTTATATAAAAACCTAACCAATTTTATTTATTTTCCATAAGATGAATGCGACAGAAACCAAAAGAATAATTAAAAATAAGACGAAAAGATAAAGTTTTAGATTTGACTGCAAAACGTTTACAAAAATAGTCTCTGAGTTTGTTATGTTGTTGTAATGTAAGGTAATCAATGCTGAAGAATTTCTTTCCTTAATATGATAAGTGTCTAAGAAAACACTGATATTTTTTTTCTCCCAAGGCTTCATATAAAAAATCGGTGAGTAAAACGATTTCCCTTCAATAAAAACTTCAGCGTAAGCCTCTCTAATTTCATTATTGTAAAGACTCTCTAATTCTATATTAAATTTTTCAACTTCGCTTCGGTTTAATTCCATTGTATAGTTTGTTATATTAATAAATAATTTTCCTATTCTGAAGAAATCTTCACCCCTTTCAAAAAAACCTACGCCGTAATCTACCAATGCCACTGCACCATATTCTCCTGAAGATAAGGCAGAAGTATTCAAATAATCATCTATCTCATAAGAATTTAATGAGTTAATTACGGATTCGTTAAATGACTTCTCATAAACCTTCTCTTCCCCATTAAATAAGTGAATGGAAGGTTTTGCTAAAAAAGACTCATTTCCTTCGTTAATTATTTTTAAATTCATTCTGACATTTTCTCTTTCATTTCCTTCGTAAACATTCAAAAAAACAACTGGTCTCTTTCCGGGATAGGGAACAAAAACTCTGATTATTCCCCCTACATTAGAAATGAGTTCAACCCCACCAGATTCTTCTGGAACCTGCTTTGCACTTATCCTTATCTTATTCACCCCATAAAAATCTATTTTCTCAGGTAGTTTCAATCTTGCAGTTACAACCTCACTACCTATAATTGTTCTTTTATCTAAAAAGACATAGTCCGAAAGAGGTCCTTCAACACTGATTGTTGAGACAACACCTTCTTCAAAGATAAAAGCGAATGAGAATGTTTTTTCAAGAAAAGGTTCAAAATTAACTTCATAACTTCCCGGACTTACTCCGGAAGATGCAACAACCATTCTTGCAAATAACAAAATGAAGATTAAAAACCCCTTTTTCATTATAAATATAGAAAAAACAGGTTTTTATTAATTATGCTTGCTCAAATGAAACGGAAACTTCGTCAGAGAGGTTTCCTATCAGTGAATCCTGTGGAATTTGAATAGCTAAATCAAATGAGATTCTTGAGCCTACAGAGAAAGATTCGCATATCTCAACTGGAGTCCCAGGGGAAGGAATTTCATAAAATTCGCTTAGATTAAACCCTGAAGGAGGAACACAGGCACCTTCATCTATATTTGAAATCATATATTTATAAGAAGGGCTTGTTCCAGAAATAAAAGAATCCGCGTTTTTTCCCGTAGTGAAACTAAGACTTATATTCAAATTTCCAATATTCTTTATGATAAAGCCAGATTCTACGGGGGTCCACGTTCCATTACTTACATCCCCTAAGGTATCAAGAGATGCGAATGAAGCATTAGAAAAAACTGAACCGGTGCCCCAGTTAATGCTATCTATTGTAAAATTAATCATTGCAACTTCTTCTATGGTAATATTAATCTCTCCATCATCAACGGCTTTTCCAGTAAAACTCCCCAATTCCGCCAAAGATTTATAGGTATTTGCTAAGGAAAGAAGAGAAAATATGAAAAGAAGAACTGAAAGAAAAAAGAAAAAATTAACTTTCTCCATAGATTCCCTCCCCCCCAAATTTCTCTAAATTAATTGATACTTCTTCTTTTCCATTAAGTGTATCCTTTAGGTTCTTGATTTTATCCCTTACTTGTTCAACATATAAGTTAAGTGCGAGGCTAAGCAATAAAAAAAATATTGCGATAACAATTAGGATTAATCCAATAGATTCCCTCTTTTTCATAGGAATGGAAATTATCAAAATTATATAAAGATTTCTAATGTAATGACCCTGCCAAGAATCTACTCGCAATCATGTCTTGCTCAAAGAGAAGATATAATCCGTGCTTTGAGTATTCGCAAGACCTAATTGTTCGCTTGGGCGGCCCAAGTTCTATACAATAATGACCCTGCCAAGAATCGAACTTGGGCCTCGTCGAAGTCAACGACACGTTCTGCCACTAGACTACAGGGTCGTAAAATGACTAAAGAAAGATGGTTTAAAAGTTTAGCGAATTGATTTCCCCTTGCTCTTCTTCCCGCCTTTAATTTTCCCCCAATTTTCTTTTAGATATTCTACAATAAAATACTCGGGAGAGATTCTTGCAATATTACAAAAATCTTCAAACAGAGTTTTTGGAAGAAGACGCGATTCATTATAATAATTTTTTAAAGTGGAGTAAGGGAGATTGAAGCCGAACTGAATAAGACCGCGAAGTGAAGGAGAATTTGTTTCGTTTATAACTTTGTCAAGAAATTTTCTTTGTTGTCCTTTATGAAATTTAACTCTCATAAGATTGATTAATAAGAATTTTATTTAAATTTAACTGCGGGACCATATAAACAAAAACTTTAAAAAGCGAAGAATAGGAAAGAGTTTATGAAAAAGCCGAAAAAAGTTAATAGGTACTGTCCTTTTTGCAAGAAGAAGACTGAGCAAAAGGTTAAAGAACCGAGCAAAGGGAAAGCGAGTCCTTTTAAGAGGGGAGGAAAAGCACGAATTTTACTTAGAGGTCTCTGGAGGGGTGTTGGCAATAAGGGGCGTTATTCTCGTATGAAAAATCAGGCAAAGGGAAAAAGGAAGACTACAAAGAAAACAAATCTTTTGTACACCTGTACTGTGTGTGGAAAATCAAAAAATCAGAAAAAAGGGAAGAGGACCTCTAAATTATTGATAGAATAAAATGGCTGAAAGAAAAAAATTCATTGAAGTGGAAATCCCTCTTTTAGGAACTTCGTTTAATGTTCTTGGGAGTCAAGAGGAGCTTAAAGGCAAGACGATAAAGATGGACCTTACAAGAAGACTTAGAGGAAAGGGGCTTACAATGATATTCAAGATATTCCAAGAAGATAAAAAATTAGTTGCTATCCCTTACAGAATGGAACTTGTGAAGTCTTATATAAAAAGAATAATGAGAAAAAGAGCAGATTATGTAGAAGATTCTTTTAAGGGGAGTTGTGCGGACATTTCGGCCATAATAAAACCTTTTTTAATTACCCGAAAGAAAGTTTCAAGAGCTGTGAGAAAAAATCTTAGAAACACGACAAAGGAGTTTATAATAGAATACATAAAAGAAAAGGAATTTAACGAAGTGTGTAATGAATTAAAAAACGGGACTTTTCAGAAGGCGATGTTGCCTAGATTAAAGAAAGTTTATCCTCTTTCTTTCTGTGATATAAGAGTTTTTGAAACCAAAGAGATTGAGAAAGTAGATTTAAAGAAAGCAATAAAAGAAGAAGCAGAAGAGGGTTACGAAGAAGAAAGTTATTTAGAAGACAAAGAAGAGAAAAATGAAGAGGTGGAGTAATGGCTAACGAATCCTGTCTTATTCTGATAAAACCTGATGGATTGATTAAGTCTCTGACGGGAAATATAATAAATGAACTTTCTGCTGCGAAACTTAAAATAATTGGGGCAAAAATTGTTTCTGTAAGGAAAGAACTTGCCGAAAAACATTATTTTGAGCTAAAAGAAAAGAAGCCAGAAATTTTTGAAGAGGTTTTAAAATACATAATGGGGGAGTATCACACGAACAGGGTTTTTGCCTTAATTTACTATGGAGAAAATGCGATTTCCAAGATAAGAGAGATTGTTGGTCCGACAAACCCTGAAGAAGCTCACCCGACTTCAATAAGGGGGAGATATGGGCGGATAAATTCAAAGACAAAGGTTCTTGAAAACTGCATTCATGCATCTGATTCCCCAGAATCTGCGAAAAGAGAAATAAAGCTTTGGTTTAGTCCAGATGAAATTGTTGAGGAGATTTACCCCACGATAACTAAGAAAGAAGAAAAAGAATTTAGGGTTTGGGGGGCTTAATAATACTTAAAAACTATTTGTCTTTAGGTTCTATGTGCCTGCATAGCTCAGTGATAGAGCATCTGCCTTGTAAGCAGAGGGTCGGGGGTTTGAATCCCTCTGCAGGCTTGATGACAGAACTCCTACTTCTTCACTCCAATTTTATAACTTAAGCATAAGTAAGCGAGGTCTCCGTAATTTCCAAGAACATCTTTGTCGTAAGAAGCCAGAAAGCTAAGATTGTCTGCTAGTTGTATTGTTGCCGAAGGACCAAGATAAAAGAAAGGTTCTTTTTCTTCTGTTTTTACTGCATACCCTAAAAATCCTGCTTTCAGCCAGCTGTTTATTTTGTAATCTCCGCTAGGGATAAAATATGCCTGGTCTCCTGTTCCTTCTGTTAATCCTGAAAAAAGCCTGACTTGCGCATTTAAGCTTAACTTCTCATCTAAGAATTTCTTTCCATAATCCATCCTTATTCCTGCCCAGGTGTTTTCCTGGTTGTCTGCTTTAAAATGTCCATAAAGAGTAAAATCCCCAAATTTTCTTCCCATCATTACTTCTGTTCTTTGATTCTCGCTTGGAGCAGTATAAACAAAAGGTCTTACTCGAAAAATACCGTTTCCTTCCGTATAAGATATCTCCGTATTCATCATTGTTGTTAATGGTTTGTCGCTTGCCTGTAGAGGATTAGCCAAACTTGATGCTCCAATTAAGATTCCTGCTAAGGTGTTTCTTACTCTTGTTCTAAATGAAGATTTTTGTGGTTTCATCTTAATCTCTCAAGCCCATTTATTTCTGCCTGTCTTTTGAGCAACTGATAAACATAAACTCCTGCCGCCTGTACGCAAAGTTTTTCGTCACCATGAAGCCCATACTCTTGAGTGAATCTTTCTAATGCAACTTCTAAAAATGGATTTTCTCCGAAAATCTCATCTGCTTGGTCTTCCATTACTTTCATCAATCCTTCTTCTCTTTCTCTGTCTAGTCTCTGTTCTTCTAAATAATGCATTTCTATCGTTTCTATAGTGAGAATTGGAAGTCCTTCGGGTGTGTAATTATTCATTTTCTTTAGAAGCTGTATCCCAAGCTTATACCTCCCCAAGTTAAGTCATCATAAACTTTTCCGTGTTGTTGGTTGATGAAAGCTTTGAGGTTCCATTTTCCTTTTGAAACATCTAATGAAACTCCTGGTGTGATTTGTGACCACCCGTCTGTTCCGTAATAATCATCCAGCAATGCCGTGCTTATTGAGGGTGTTATTGATACATTTGTTCCAGAGATCTTTCCCAAGTTAAAAGTTTTTGATGCTTTAAAGTAGTGCCTGTCTCCCGTAGGAGTTTCATCATGCCCTAATAGGTGTGTAAGATCATACTCTAAGTCAATTGTCCCTCCAAGTTTAAGCCCGGCCTTGAATACATTATCGTATGTTCCAAATTCCCCAGAAGGATAATACCAGTGCTGAAAACCTATATTTGCAGAAAGTTCATCAGTTAAATTATGTGCGTAACTTACTCCGCCGTCTATTTCGTTAACAGCATTTTCTTTGAAGTCATAATTCCCCCATGCAAACCCTGAAAATCCATTTTTGAAATCAACATAAACAAGATTTTGATTTACGGTTCCTTTTTTAAACATACCGTGTCGTGCAACATAATCTGACACTAATGTCGACTCTAAATAAGTTTTAGGAGTTTTTGAAATTGCTACATTTGTAGCTCCGATTATTGCAATTAGACCTGCCATAATACCCTTCCTGAATCTTGAAGAGATCTTGTCTGTTTTTGCCATTTTAATAACTCCTATTAAGTTAATACAAGGAAGAAGAAATTAATATTTAACTGATATTATTCATATCAGTAATATTAAAAATAGAAAAACTTAAAAGTGAAATATGCTTCTTATTTTAATGGAGAGAAAACTAATAAAACAAGGCGGGGGCGGTTATACCATCTATCTCCCTAAAAAATGGGTTAAAAAGAAGTCATTAAAAGAGGGGGATCTAGTCAAGATTAAGGAACTTGAAACATCCCTTGTTATTGACAGTGAACTAAAAGAAAGCAACGAAATCACGATAGATATTAACCCCAAAAATGAAGGATATCTCTCAATTATTTTGTCTCATGCTTACAGAAAAGGCTATGATAAAATCATCATAAATGGGTTAAATCATGATTTAATCAAAGAGATAAGCAAAGTAATCAAGAATATTCTCTTAGGCTTTGAGATTACTGACCGAACAGAAAACTATTGTAAAATTGAAAATATTTCTGAGCCTACAGAACAAAAATATAATGCCATTTTAAGAAAAATATTTTTTCTGATGAAGGAATTGAACAGCCTCATTGCCTGTGATTTTGGGGTTTATAAAAATTCTGAGGAGATCTCTGATGTAAAGATAAATCTTGACCGATTTATTCTTTTCTGTAAAAGGATTTTAATTAAAGAAAAATATGAAAAAGACTTGGTTTTAGAATGGGAGCTCCTGACTTTTTTAACTCATATAGGACACTCTTATTTCTATGCTTATGATTATTCGGAGAAAAACAAAATCAAAACAAATAAGACTCTACTTTCTCTTTTTGAAAAGTTAAAAAACTATTTTTATTTATTTGAAAAAGCCTATTTTGAAGAGGACATAGAAAAAATACATGAAATAAACAGGCTTCGGAATGAATACCATTTTGGAGAAGTTCTAAGTCTTCTAAAGAAATCTAAAGGTGATGAAAATGTTCTTCTTTCTTATATAAAAGATATTTTCAGATTTATTCAAATTGGAACCAGCCCGATTTTGTCTAAGATATTAGAAAAGAATCAATCTATGTCTGCGTGATAATAAGAGAGCCAATAATTGATAAATTTTTGTTCTTGTTTAGGAATTATAAGTTTTCCGTCAACACCTTTTGCATTTCTGTAGACCTCATAGTCAAAGCTACCCGAAACCCTCTTTGCCTGACTTACTAGGTCTGGTCCTACTCTTGAAATAGTCATAACATCTTCTAAATCCACTTTTTTATCTCCTATTTTTGCCTGATTCAATGCTACTTCAATTGATTTTGCCCAGACAGGCCAAGGAGTTCCGGATAATCTATTAAACTGCCTTTCATCATTACTTGTATAGGCAATAAAGGTTCTAAATTGATTATCTGTGTAAACCTCAGGGTAATTTGTTGCTCCCCCAGAGAATTGTGTTTGTGCATGAGTCTTTAAAAAATAAGCAACAACCCTATTGTCTGTAGACAGCTTAGCATTATGAGTTAAACCGCTAAAAAACGCCCCTCCTTCAGAGATATCCTTAGGGAGGTCATTAATCTGCTCTCTTTCTAATTCTATCTCTAAAATATTTCCTAATTTTTCAGGTGGATAAACCATCCCTTGTATTTGAGTTCTGGGCATCTCCACTTTCTTTGGTTCATAAGTTGCTGCCCCGTAAGCAAACAAACCAGAGAGTATAATCGGCAAGCCTATTGGAACAGTCCATTTCTTTATTGTTCTTGAAATAACTTTCTTGAAATCTAATTTTTCGATTACTTCCTCTAGATTCTTCAGTACGCTTCCTCCGTCATAAAATCTATTCCCTTCATTTACTGCTAAACATTTTCTTAAGAAAGGTCTTAATTTTCTTGGTGCTTTGTTAATTCTTTTTTTTATTTCTCTACTAAATTTTGGGGTTCCTAAAGTATCTATATTTATTCCTTCATAAATCCCTTTCTTTGTAACAGATTCGTATAAAATCGCACCTAAACCCCAAACATCTGCTCTTTTGCTCGGTCTTGAGTCCTCAGCAAAACACTCAGGTGCACGATAATTTATGTCGCCATATGAACCTCTTTTGCTTCCACTTCCTCCAATAGAAATACAAGTTGTAGACCCCAAATCTCCAAGATACGCTCGGCCATTCTCAATTAAAATGTTTGAAGGTTTAACATCTCCGTGAGTTCTGGGGCGTTCTCCACGAGGATCTTCTTTCTGACTGTGAATATATTTTAAAGCTACTGCAATATCTTTAACAAATCTTAAAGATTCTTCCATGGTTAAATTGGAAATCTTTGTTGATAGATCTCCTCCATTATAAACTGGCATAGCGATATACATCCTTCCAGTTCGGTCTCGTTCAATTAATCTTGGGACTACATGGTAGGCGGCAGCATCTAATGAAATCGCTTCTTTTCTCATTACATCTTCTTCGGTCCATCCTCTTTCTTCCATCTGTCTTTGAGCCACATCATTTGGGGAGAAAGTTTTAATTGCCCAAGGGTTTCCACCTTGATCTTTATAAACATAAACTCCTGCCGCCTGTACGCAAAGTTTTTCTCCAGTTGGCAGAAATGTAAAACTATCAATTTCCTCGTCCAGAATCTTAGATTCGCTTTTCATTTTCTTCCCCTAAAATTTCGTTTATGCAGAACTCAAAAGCATGGCTTCTGTTTCTAAATTTTCTTTTTAAAATAGAGAGGTCTATTTTTTCTAAAGTTTCGTTGTCCACCGATACACTAACTTTCTGTTTTTTCATATATACTCCTAAGTAGTAACTAGTATTACTCCTTTATAAATTTTACTATTGTTGTTACTTTAGAATTACATAAAAGAACAAGATTTGTGCTTATAGGCAATAGAGAAACAATACAAAGAGTTCTATAAAATAGACTATATGTTGGACGGCAAACTCATACCAAAATAGCATCAACAAAATCTTCTAAAAACTCTTCATTATCTCTACAACCACAAAATCTGACCGCTTCAGCTTCAACAAGTTCTTCTCCCCTCTTTACCCCAAATCTATAAAAGCCATGAATAACTTCATGAATAAGAGCTATCCTTCTTTCAGATTTTGGGACACCAAGGGAGATATCAAAAAGAATGGGGTCTTTGCTTATCGGGCAAATTTGGGAGCCAGGAGTATCTTTTAGTGTAGTTTCTCGAATCCTATCTCTTAAGAAATACGCTACTTTTTTAGGAGTCAAAGGAGAATGTTCTAAATAACTTTTAAATTCTGAAGGGGTCCATCGTTCCCAGATATCTTTGATTTGACTAACCGAACCAACAAAATAATCATCTGCACGAGTTCGCCACCATAGCAAAGGATTTTGCTTAAAGCCGATGATAATATAATCCAAGGCCATAGATAGTTAAAAGAAAAGGGTTATTTATAGATTATTGCGATGCGACCATCCCTTTATACCCATCATATTTAAAAACCTAAAATTCTCTTCATTATGATGCCTGCAAAAAATAAACCAAAGCGATTTGATAGAGCAAGGTCTTGGAGAGTTGCACGAAGAAAAAGAAAAACGAAAGAGTTAACTCACCCTAAGAAAAGGTCAAGGGGAAAAAGAGAAAAAGTTAATCCTCAATAATTTCTACTCTTTTATCTTTAGACAGGATTTCTACAATTTCTTTTTCAAGGTTTGCGATTTCGCCTTTTTGAAAAGGTCCGATTTCATTTCCTTCAAAATCAAGAAATTCCGGCACATCTTCTAAGAATCTGATTAATTTATGCTTATTTTCTTCTTTCGGTGAACCAATCATTTCAGAATTTATGCTTTTTTCGGTTTTTTCAAGACTTTTTACAACCTCTTCAAAAAGATCAACTTCAAAACTTAATAGATTCTCAAAGTCTCTTTTATTAATCCCCACTTCAGACGCTACGAAGGCGAGATTCAGAATCTTTCTTTTTCTTATTCTGATAAGGTCTTTAAAACTACTTAGGGCATTTTCAAGTTTCTTTT
The DNA here is from genome assembly GCA_041649755.1 of Candidatus Pacearchaeota archaeon. Taxonomy (GTDB): domain Archaea; phylum Nanobdellota; class Nanobdellia; order Pacearchaeales; family GW2011-AR1; genus JAGVXH01. Next base: position 53,829 of record JBAZMK010000003.1, read on the forward strand.
TATTCTTAATAGCCATATCCGAAAACAAGTCGTCTTCTTTGCTTAGAAATTCTTTTTTCTCGCGAAAATATTCTGCAACATCTAAAAGAAATTTTTTAGGAAGACTCTGCAACTGCTCCGAATATTTCTCTTTTCGCATTGCTTCGTAAATATCGCTAAAAGTTATCATAGAGAAAAAGGGGAACTTAGATTTAAAAGAATTGTTATACTAATAAGCCAAACTTTATAAATAAAAAACGTATCTATTTATATGGTAAGTTATCAGGATGTCGTTAAAAAAGGGGTAATTGGTGTACTTTTTCTTGCGTTGTTCATTCTTGCATATTATATTGTTAAGCCAATAATTGTCCCAATAATTTTCGCACTTCTTTTAGCTTATATTTTTATCCCGACATATAAGAGAATTAATTCCAGAATAAAACATAAAAATATTTCTGCGCTGGTTCTTATTTTATTAATTTTTATAGTAATTTTAGTTCCTTTGATTTATCTTCTGCCAAATTTATTAAAAGAAGTAACAGAAACTTATACTCTTCTTAGAAATTTTAATTTTGAGTCTATTCTTGATGGTTTCCTTGGCGAAGAACTTGCTTCTTCATTCTCTCAGCAATTTGATAATATTATCAGCAGATTATTTGCTTCCCTTGCAAGTCAGCTTACAGGTATTTTAACCAGTATCCCTTCTCTTCTTTTAAAGCTTGTTGTATTCCTGTTTACTTTTTTCTTTGCAGTCAGAGATTATCAGGAAATGAAAACTTATATCAGAAAGATTTCTCCTTTTTCAAAAGGGTTAGAAGAAAAATTTGAAAAGGAGTTCAGAGGGATAACGAATGCTATAATGTTCGGGCAGCTTCTTATTGGTTTAATCACAGCTCTTGCATTTGGTGTCGGAGCTTACATTTTGGGTGTTCCTAAAGTTCTTATACTTACTTTTTTAACTGGAATTGTTTCGGTGATCCCGATTTTGGGTGCTTGGATAGTGTGGTTTCCTGCTGGAATTATTATGATTGCCTTGGGAAGAACACTTGCGGGCGGGATACTTATAATCTACGGGGCGTTGTTCGTTTCTACAATAGATAATATTTTAAGACCTTATTTTATCTCCAAGAATTCTCAATTGCCAATTGTAATTAGTGTTATAGGAACTATCGGAGGATTATATTTCATAGGAATTTTGGGTTTAATTTTGGGTCCCCTTATTCTTGCTTATGTATTAATAATAATAGATTTCTACCAACAAGGAAAATTAAAAGAATTGTTTGAAAAGGAATGAAGTTAAGAATAAAGAATCTAAATTGGTTTGCAGGCAGACCCGTCGTAATTTTAAATGATAAAACTTGCAGAAAACTGAATATTTTTGTTAATGATAGAATTTCTATGATGAACTCGCGTAAGGTTTATGCGGTTGTGGATATATTCCCTAAGTTGATTAAAGAAAATGAAATTGGACTTTCCAGAGAATTAAGCCATTTATTAAAAATGAAAAATGATGCTCTTATTGAGGTAAGTCCTGCAGAGTTGTCCCCAGCATCTTATCTTATTAATAAAAAAATTAATGGAGCAAGATTAAATAAAGAAGAGTTAGAGTATGTTATCTCTGAGATTGTAAGCAATAATTTGACAGAAGCCGAAATTGCTTATTTTACTGCAGCAGAAAAAATTCATGGAATGTCTATTAAAGAGGTAATAAATCTCACGCAAGCTATGGTCAATACAGGGGCAAGATTAAATTTTAAAGAAAAATTTGTTGCAGATAAGCATTGCATCGGGGGGATAGCAGGAAACAGAACTACGCCTATTGTCACATCAATTTGTGCTTCAGCGGGGCTCACAATACCAAAGACTTCCTCACGAGCTATTACATCTGCCTCAGGTACGGCAGATGTAATTGAGACCCTATCTAATGTTGAATTGTCAATAGAGGGGATAAAAGAAGTTGTCAAAAAAACTGGTGCTTGTCTTGCATGGGGTGGTGCCTTGGGTTTAGCTCCGTCAGATGACAAAATAATAAGGGTAGAGAGAATTTTAAACTTAGATGCTGAACCCCAACTTTTAGCCTCAATAATGTCAAAAAAAGTTTCTGTTGGTTCAAAATATGTTTTAATAGATATTCCTTACGGAGAGCATTCAAAAGTTAAAACATTAGAGGAAGCAAAAAAACTAGGAAGTAAATTTAAAAGAATAGCTAAAAGTTTTAGGATTAAATTAAAGGCGGTCTATACTGATGGTTCTCAACCAATAGGAAACGGAATTGGTCCAACACTTGAGCTTCTTGATGTTATTTCTGTTTTGAAGAATTTACCCTCTGCCCCCAAGGACTTAAAAGAGAAATCTGTTTATCTTTCGTCTGAGTTAATGAAACTCTGTGGTATAAAAGACTCTTCTAAAAAAATTAATGATATATTAGAATCTGGTAAGGCTTATGAAAAATTTATTGAAATTCTCAGCGCACAGGACAAAAGTGATGTTGAAAAGAAAATTCCAGAGTTAAGGCTTGGACGTTTTAATAAAGTAATTAAAGCTAATTATTCCGGAGAAATCTATTCAATAAGCAATAACAAATTAAACGCCTTAAGCAGAATTTTGGGAACTCCTGAGACTAAATCTGCAGGAGTCTATCTGCACAAACATAAAGGTCCTGTAAATAAAAATGAAAATCTTTTGACTCTTTACTCTGAGAGCAAATCAAAATTAAAAGAAGGTATAAAATTCATAAAGATATCTCGTCCAATAAGAATAAAATAATTATAAAATGCTTGCCTTTATTATCTTAACTTCATCGATAGGTTTGTCTCCTGCTCCTGTCTGCACTTTCCCTATTTTATCCACAACATCCATACCTTCTAAGACTTCTCCGAAAACGGGATGCTTGCTTGTAAATGGTGGTTTGTCATAATCGAGATAAGTGTTGTCTACTAAGTTAATAAAGAACTGACTTCCTCCGCTGTCGGGTCCTGCGTTCGCCATAGAAATTGTTCCACGAACATTAGAATGTCCTGCTACAAACTCGTCTTTAATAACATACCCTGGTCCGCCAGCGCCTGTACCTGTCGGGTCACCTCCCTGAATCATAAAGTCCTCAATGACTCTATGAAATATTGTCCCATCATAAAATCCTTCTTCAACTAATTTTTTAAAATTCCCTGCTGTGATGGGCATATCTGAATAGAGTTCTATAACTATGTCCCCTTCTGTTGTCTGAAGTTTTATTTTTGTATTCATATTTTCGTTTATTCTACTAAACTGGTTTATAACAAATAAAGTGAATATTATAAGTAAAATTAATATTATAAATATTGCGACTATTTTGTTTTTTAAGATTTTTGGGTGTTTCATTACTTTCTTCTCCTTTCCTCATTGACATTTCTTATCTTACTACATAATAAAAAATAAAGGAACATGAAGATTGAAAAGAAAATAAAAGTTGATTTAAGTGGGAAAAATAGAAGTAAAAATCCTAATATGAATTTGCCTATGAATTGATGGACATCTATAGAAGTATTGTAAATTCCATAGAATTTTAGTTCGTCTTCTTTCTTTCTTAAAATATCAAAGAAATATGCTTCTGTAGTCGGTTCTATCATTGCAACTCCAATAGAGGCTAAGACTAAAACTCCTAAAATTATGAAGATATTGTTTATAAAGAAACAGGAGAAAGAAGCTATGGCTAGGATAAAATAACCTGCTCTAAAAATCTTCTTAAATCCAACTTTCCCTGCCAGTTTAGAAAAAGCAAACTCAAACAAGACGAGAGGGATCACTATTGCGGAGAGGAATATTCCTATCCAAAATTCATGTATGTTTCTTTCAAGAATCATAAGAGGAACGTATAGATAAATTAAGATAAGCCAGAAATTTACCCCTCCACTCAATATGTATGAGTAAACCCTATCACGATTTTTGAAAAAGCTTAAGAAGTTCTTTAATAGGTTTTTCTCAGGGGTCTTTTTTATATTCGCATTGTTTATATTTGAAATTAAAAACAGCCCTAGCCCTAAAAGAATAAAAAACACTGACAAGAAGAATATTGTTGGGATTCCGTAAGCCTGTAAAATGAAACCTGCAATAACAGGTCCAACCAGCCAGGCAACATTAAAGAATGTGTATATCAAACCTTCATTTCGTGAGAGTTTTTTCTTGCTTGACTTGTCTCTAATAATAATCCCAAAAGAGTTTATTCTTAAACTTGTGAAGATAGTTAATATTAATGAAGACAAGAAAAATAAAACAAGGTTCTTAGATAAGGCAAACATTAGATAACTTATGGCGATAAAGGTTAAGGAGAGACTAAATAGTTTAGATTTATTGTTTCTTTCTATTACCGGAACCAAAATAAAAAAAGAAGCAAAAGCAATGATTGCCAATAATGCTGAAACAAAACTGATTATGGAAGGGCTGTGAAAAATATTGTTAAGGTAGACTGCCCATATAGTGTCTACGAAAGAATATGCTATAGAAATTATAAAAGTAATAATCCCTAGTCTCGCTACACCTGTAAAAGAATATATTCCGTTGTGTTTTCTCACCAAAAAACCCATAGTTAAAACTGGAAAAGAGGATTTAAATATCTTTTTCATTCAGGAAAAGAAGTATTACTCGATTCGTAATCTAAATACGCCCGTACCCCGAATCGAACGGGGACGTCCAAAGGACACGGTGTTCGAGACCGTTGCAATACCATTATGCGATACGGGCGTAAAATTAACCAGTATATTAAGTTTTTAAGAGTTTGGCAAAGACTCTAACTGTTCAAGACAGGCTCTTGCAATAAGATTTGTTTTTAGTGTTGCTCGGAGCGTTTTGTTCGGCAATACCATTATGCGATACAGGCACACAAGAATTAAGGCGAAAGAGTTTTTAAATTTACATAGTAAAATCATAAAACTGTCCGTAGGGTATTACTGTTACCAGGGCTCTTTCGGTTCTTCTAAAAGAATCCCCAATCTTGTTAATTGTTACATTACTATCGGAAGGAAAATTCGGGAAGGGATGTTCTTCTATAAATTTAAGCAGTATTCCTGTTGCGTCAAGCTTACCTGTAGCTCTATGAACAATTAGCGCAAGAGGAGGGTGGTTATTGTCTGGTAAAGGGTCTCCATTAGGCTTCCTTGAAACACAAACTAAATAATCTGCTACATCTTCTAACATTGTAAAACTAATGATTAGAAGTTTAAATAATTAATGGACGCCCACACCAGGAATCGAACCTGGGAACCCCGAAGGGTCTGGTTTTCAAGACCAGTGCAATACCACTATGCGATGTGGGCATAATTAATTTAAAAGAAAAGAGTTTTTAAGATTGGTGGTGAAATTATTAGATTCCTTTGCTACTCAAACTAATCTTTTCGGCTAATCTCATTCGGAGATCTTCTAAGTAGCCCCATCTCCGACAAAATCAAATAATAAATTTGATTAACCGAATAATGAAGCCAGACCCTCAGCTGCCTCAGCTTTTGGTTCTTCCTTCTTCTCTTCCTTAGGTGCTTCTTTCTTTCCTTCAACGGGTGCAGGAGCTGTGGCGATAGATGCATTCGCAAGCTTCTCGTCAATATTGACGCCCTTAAGGGAAGTCACAAGTACCTTCACTTTTGCTTCGTCAACGTCGGCGCCAGTAGCAGAGATAACTTTCTTTAAGCTGTCTTCTGTTACTTCTTTTCCAACCTTGTGAAGCAAAAGTGCTCCATATATGTATTCCATTTTGTCCTTATTTATTTAGTTTTAGTTGATTTTTCTTCTGTGTCTTCTGAAATGACTTCAAAGCAGTCCACATTTTTTGGATTAACATAGACTCTTCTTCCGTCAATCAAATCAAAACGTGTAAATTCGCCCTGATTAATGCTTTCTGTTAATATTCCCTTAAAAGTTTTCTTATTTCCTTTTGAAAACACAATTATCTCAGTAACCCTCTTACCCTGTTCAATAACTGAAGACTTCAAATTTTCTTTGTCCATTTTATTTTGTTGGAGCCCCATTTAATTCAGAAATTTGCTCTCCTCCAATAAATGCTAATCCTTCAATTGCCTTTTTATACATTTCTGCTCTACTTAATATAAAATCCATTGTTTGACTGCAAAGATAATTTAACTCAACGGCGAAAGCAAGACTTCTTCTGTAATTCTCTTCTAAGTCTTTTAGAGTTTCTTCTTTATTAATTATTATATCTTTGTAGATTTTGCCACCCATATATGCCGCAACAGGGTCTATTCCTATTTTAAAAGGAATTATGTTTAACTTGGCTAAAATTGAAGCTTTCTTTTCGTCAATAACTTCGCCTTTTGGACAGAGGACCTTTTCTTTTACAATAGCAATCTTTCCGCTTTCAACTTTTGGCTGAAGTCCAACTGCACTTAACGCCGAAATATCTGGTCCTGGAATTAAATCTGTTGGACCTGCGGGGACTATTAAGTCTTCTGGAGCGACCTGTCCTGCTTTAGCTTTTGCAGGGCTTTTTTCTTCAGATAATTTTAAAGAAATTTCAAAAGCGTCCGAATCTGAAAACAAGATTGCTGTGCTATCTTCAACATAAGGAACTAAGTCGTGCAATTCTTTTATACCACAATGTTCAAGAGCAAAGTCTATAAGACTCTTTTTCGCAACACTAATTTTAGCAAGATTTCTCAATTTCTTTTTAATATCTTGAAACTGCGCTGAAGGCAATCCTTTAACAGAAACAACCATAACGGTCTTTCTTTTCATTTGCTCTGCCAACTCTCTAACTTTTCTTTTCTTAGTTTCTGAAACGTGGGTTTCTCTTTTGCCACTCATTTGAACTCTACCTTAACAGGTTTACCCATGGTGAATTTAATTAAAATATCTTTGATATTCTCTTTTCCCCTTGGAAGTTTTCCCTCAAGACCCTTTAAGACGCTTAATATGTTCTCTTCAAGGACTGCGTCTTCCATATCTTCTTTTCCTACAGAAAGTTTTATTGCAAGTTCTTTATTTCTAACCCTAATAACTTTCTTCATTTTCTCAACCATTTCTTTCACGGACGCTTCGTCATCTTTTGGAATTATCCCTGCTTGCGGACTGGGCATTTTTCCGATAGGCCCAAGAACTCTACCAAACTTTGTAGCGACTTTACTCATCATTGGCGCAACAGCAATAAAGAAGTCATATTTTCTTGCAAGTTTCTTTATGTCTTTTGTCTCGTTATACTTCGGGAAATCTAATTCGGTAATTGTGTCTACAACTTTAGAATGTTTTGTGAGAAATGCGGCGATTTTTTTATCCCCTGAGTTAGGGATTGTCACAAAAGTATTGAGGGCTTCTTTTCTAACGTCAAAATTTCTTAGATTCACAATTAAGTCAAGTGTCTGGACAAATTTCCTTTTCTTCTGGCTTCTTAATTCTTTTAAAGCTTCTTTAATTTCCATAGTGTTGACTCTCAGAATTATAGCGACATTCGTCTCCTACCCTGAGAGTAGTATAACAAGACCGAAAATACCCTTTATAAATTTACCTAAAATTAGTTAGGTTTATAAACTACTTTTTGCAGATTTTTGTAGGTTAAAGTTCCGCTTGCGGTTAACGATTTACTTTCGAGAGAAAGGCCTTAATAAAATGGCAAAGTTGATTTACGAAAAAGATGCAGAAGAGTATGTCTTAAATTTAGCAGAAGCTTTGAAATCTCTCCCTGAGTTTGAAGTTCCTGAATGGGTTCATTTTGTCAAATCGGGCAGTTCAAGAGAGAGACCCCCTATGGACTCTATGTCTTTTTGGTATATACGTTCGGCATCTATTTTGAGACAGCTTTATATTAAAGGGGTTGTAGGTGTCGGGAAGTTAAGAACAAGATATGGTTCAAGAAAAAATCGGGGAGGGATGCCGAGTGAATTCAGAAAATCTGGCGGAAAAATAATAAGGACAATTTTACAACGAGCTGAAAAAGCTGGCTTTGTAGAGAAAGTTAGCAGATTCCAGCACGGAAGAAGACTAACAGAGAAAGGCAAGGAATTCTTGGACTCTATAAAAATAAAAGAAAGACCTGAAATGGATTATAATTCTTTAAGAATTGAGAAATATCCGGATTATAAGGAAGTGGAGGAAGATGGTAAGCAAGAAAGCTAAAAACAGAAGTAGTAAGAAAAGGCATCTTGACAAGGCGAAGAGTCAGACAAAGTGGGCTCCGTTTTGGATAGTTTTGAAAAAATTCGGGAAAGGGAAGAAAATACACCCTTCAGCAATTACTCATGTAAGAAGAAACTGGAGAAGAAATAGTTTAAAAATTAAACCAAGGACAACTAGAAAGAATTATCTCGGATGATGGCAGAAGAAAATAAACCTGAAGTTAAAGAGCAAGTTTTAAGTAAAGAGAATTCTGCTAAAGAAACCTCTAAAAAAGAATCAAAGCCTGCTGTTAAGAAAGACACGAAAAAAGTTAAGGAAGAAAAGATTGAACTTGAAAGAGAGTATGTTATTCCCTTAAGAAAAAGTGTTTTAAAAGCTCAGAGATATAGAAGGGCGAAGAAGGCAATTAAGGTAATCAAAGAGTTTTTAGCTAAGCATATGAAAGTTGAAAATAGGGACCTAAAAAAGGTTAAAATTGATTTATATTTGAACAACGAAGTCTGGTTTAGAGGGATTAAAAAACCTGCAAATAAGATTAAAGTTAAGGCAGTGAAAAAGGGAGGGATTGTTTACGCTGAGTTAGCCGAAATTCCAAAAGCTGTTAAATTTGTAATAGAAAAAGATAAAAGAAAGTCTGAAAAAGCTCAAAAGGCAAAGGTAAAAATGCCTAAGCATCCAGAAAAGGAAAAAGAAAAGGAAGAGGGAGAAGAAGATAAAACTGAAAAGGAAAAAGCTACGGTTGAAGCAGGTTTAGAAATGCAAAAGCAAGAGGCAAAAGCTTTGAAACATACCTCAAAACAAGTTTCTGGAGAACAAGAGAATTTTGCAGGAAGGACTCAAAGAAAAGCTTTGAAAAGATAATAATTAAGGGTTGCCTTTCATCCTATTGCCATATTTTTCAGAAATTTCTTTTAATCTTTCTTCTGGTTTTACCGATTTTACTTTTTTTGATTTTGAATAGAGGATATAACCTCCTAAAGCTAAAGCTAATAGAATTAAAATTCCAATAAACCATTTTGAACTCCCTTCTTTTTGTGTTTCAATTTTCTCGCATGTTGCTAAACAACAATATTCTCCTCCTTTTGAGAATGTCGCACTTCCATTGCAGTATTCCTCTAATGTACAGATAGCCCCGTTCATCTCTGCACATGTTTTCTGTGAGGGGATAAAATCTTCATCTTCGCTTCCCTCAGGCAAAACAAACAGATTTAAATGAATTGTAAGGGTACTTTTATTCAGAGAGGTATATTCTATGTTTATCTCTCCAGTGAAATGCCCCGGATTTTTGGGATTAAAATAAATCGAAAAGTTTCTATTTTCTTTCGGAGAGAAGTTGCCTAATTCTTCGAAAGTTACAAAATCTATTTCTGAAAAAACCTTTAAATCTGTTAGGTAATTGTCTCCAAAATTGAAAAGTTGAATCGTCTCATTGGTTTCCTCTCCAACTATTAAGTTCTTCAAAATTATTTCGTGAGAGGAACGTAAATCTTTTTCTGTTACAGGAATAAAAATTTCTCCGTGAGGGTAAATAATTGGAACAAGAAATTCTTTATAAGATTCAATTTTAAAAAACGAGAGATTTTCAGAAGGAGTGAAAGTAAATTCTTTTGAGTTATAGGGGTTCAAAGAGACTTTTTCGTCTGAGCCGTTAGGGTAATCTATTGTAAAATTAATTGAAGAATTCCCTACATTAACAACTCTTATTTTTGGTTCTTTTTCAAGAAAGGTAAATCCCGGTTTTACTGAAAGAATCTCTGTAAAAGAATTGTTCCCCTCTATAATAAGTTTTTCTTTAACGTAAATTTGTTCTGTAATAGTTTGTGAACCAAGAGTTCCTCCAGTTTTATAAAGAATATCCTGAATTTTGATTGTGAAGTTCCCTTCTTTAGGAAGATAGACATAAAGGTAGTGAATCCCTTGATAAAAGGTTAATTCTGTCTCAAAGAAGACTTCTTTTCTCCCTTCAAAGAATTTTATATCTGACTCACTAATTTGTTTTGTGAATTCTCCGTCTTCTAATTTTACTTCTGCTAGCAATGTTTCGCCCGGCTGAAATTCTTTGTTCTGGATTTCTATAAAAGGGTTGCTGTTTACAAAAGTCAAAGACAAAATCATGATAAAAAATATCCACCTCATATTATAAGGTAAAGAAGCTAATTAATAAATCTTACTTTGACATTTCTCTTAGTCTTGAGAACACATCAGAGTTTTCTTTTTCTTCTGTTCTCGGAATCCTTCTTTGATTAACTGGATTCTGATTGTTCCTTAAAGGAGGAAATCCTTGTCTGTAGGGGGGTCTTTGCTGCTGAGGAGGGAATCTCGGGGGTCCACCTGGTGGAGAAGAACCACCACCTTTGTCCTTTTTAAACTTTATTTTTAATTTGAACCAAAGTAGTTTAAGTTTCTCTCTGAATAAATATCCAATTATTATAAGAACTACCAGAATACCAATAATTAATATCCATTTCCAAACTAAGCTCTTTTCGGTTTCAGTTTTTGTTCTGCAACAAACCTGTCCAGAATTACAAGAATAACTTATTTCTTCTTCTGTTTCTAAACAAGAACCTCTACAACTATAAAACATAGATTCACATTCTGTTTCAGTGGGTCTTTCTACACACTCTCCTGTACAGCATTTCTCTGTGTCTGTCGCTTTTCTCTCATTTCCCGTACAGACCTCATTTGAACCACAAACACTTCCACTATATCCTGAACAAGATTTTAAATTCTCAGACATACAACATGTTTCAGACTGAACTGAACAGTAATAAGCATCTCCGACATCCTGCTCGGTCGGACATTCTGATGAAGGGATGCAGTAATATCCTGCCTGAGAGCAGTAAGTTATTCCACCGCCTTCGGAATTCTTTCCAGACCGACCTTCAAGCGCCCAGAGAGCGATTGCCGTGTCTCTAACAGAACCCTGCCAGCACCCATCAGAACCCTGAGAAAATAACAACCAACTTTTAGCATTAGTTATTTGTTCTGATGAAGAGCCACCAAGAGAGAGAATTGCTAAAGAAGTATCATAATATCTGCTGTAAGCCGTGCTGTCGGCTTCCCAATAATTTCCGAGTTTTTGTGCAGAAGCTAATTTGGTAGCATAGCCCTCATAATTTGTAACCATATAAATAAATGCGTCTGGCAGATATCTTTTGTTTGTCTCAGACATTGCGATAATGTAAGGAAAATATTCTTCAACATCATATCCTGTTTTCAGAAGAGCAAAGGTTGCCCAAAGTGTCGCTTCGTAATCACATGAAGAGGTGTCCCCAAAGCATTTTGAATTTACCTTTATTTCCATAGAGCCGTAGGCTTGTGCGGACTTTGTTCCTTCAAGAACATATATTGTAGGGGAGTTTTTGTTTTTGTAGAGTAAAGTTCCGATAAAGTCCTTATCACATTCAAGAGTGAACTCTTTTCCGAAGCATTCTGGTGCAATTTGTAACCAAAAATTAGACTGAGCACGAGTCAGGCAAGAACCTGCATTTTGGTCAATCTTTTTATTCTCTCCTAAAGTTATCAGATAATCTGTAGAGTCATAACCGATATGACACTGAGTTTCACCTTCAGAATCTTCCTCCATATACCATATTAATTCCGTAGGTGTTCTTGACTTCCCTAAAAGCCACTCTTCCGAATCCTGGGTGTCTTTTCCTGCATGTTTAAGAGCCAAAACTGCTAAGGCTGTATCCCGAACATTCCCCCAGTTATCTGAAGACTCTCTATCCTGTAATTCTTCAACGCAGTCGTCAAAAATTTCATCGGGGGTCGCGAGTATTGTCAGGGCTATCTCCTGATTTGTCAGAGAAGAACAATCTCCTGCTTTTGCTTCAAGACACTCAAATCCCTTTTCAATCTTATCTTCGGTTTCTGTGCTGTTTATTGTGCTATTTTGTGCAGAGATTATAGGGAATATTAATAGTAAGAGTACTAACAAAAATATACCTTCTTTTTTCATTATTCTTTAAGTGCCTGCTCGTTTATAAATATTATTAAACTCTTATTTTTCATTCTTACTCCTTTTAGCAATCATAGCCCTCTTTATTGTGTAATTTATGGGGTTTTTTATCCCTGGTGCCGGTGGACCCCTTACTCCAAAATCTTTGTAAATTGGCTTGTCATAATTTGGAGGGAGTCTTTTATTTTTTACATACCAAGAAATCTGAGATTTTATGTAGCCTTGTTTTAGGGGATGATAATTTTTCTTGTTCCATTCTTCGATTTTTTCTTCAATGAAATCTTGAGGAAATTCGAGGCTTGTAAAAAAAGCCAGAAGAATAGATAAAGCCCTCTTTCTTCCGTCATCTTTTATTCCTTCCAACATTTTCTGAATTTCAGGCGGATACATTTCCTCAGTTATTGTAAGTCCTTTAAGGTCAATTCCAGCACCTTCATATTTTCTCTTTTCTGGTTCTTTTTTTTCAGCCCAGTCAAGAGCCTGAGATAGAAGATCTTTTGCCTCACCAGTTATGCTTTCAGGCATATAAGGGATAATTTCTTTTATTCTCAAGGGGTCTGCATCAGCGGGTTTAAAATTTTTTAAGTCTTCGATTTTTAGAGGTATTGAAGCAAAAGAGGTTTTCTCGTGAAGAGAATATGGGACTCTAAAAAGGTGTCTTGGAGAGACTAAAACGATGTCTACAGAATCCACCTGAGCCTTTATTGTGTCTTCCTTTTTAAATGCTGTTTCTATTTTTCTCTTTTCTCCACCAAAGGAACTAACACTTTCTTCAATTTTTGCAGTGTTTATTTTACAATTTTCACAAAAATAAATCTCTTCCTCAGAGACTTTTTCCATATTTCCATTACAGGAAGGGCATCTTAATTTTTTTCTGTTAGATTTCATAGAAGTCACTGTTGAGCGACATTTGAAATTTGGGCAGACATATTTAGAGACGATTTTTTTCTGCGCAGGTTTTCCGCAAATTGGACATAAATGCTCTGAAACAAGTTCTCCTTTTGATTCTAGTTCTTCCCGCGAAGTCAATTTGATGATTTCATTATTCATCGGTTCTTTTATGAGTTCAAAGAGGTATCCTGCGATTATTCTTGGCCATTCGGGGAACTGATTCTTTGTCTCCTTACCTCCAAAAGATTCGGGAAATGCCCTGAAAGGAACTAAAATATGAAATCCCTTACTCCCTGAGAATTTTATTCCAATGTTTTTTATCCCATGCATTTTTAGTGCTGAAATAAGCAATTTTGCCGCAATTTTAGCATAATCAAAGTATTTTGAGTCTATATCAATGAGTAAATCCCAGCCTATTCTTATTTCATTATATTGTTCAGGGTGCATCTCTGTTTTTATATCAAGAGGATTTCTCCAGATTTCTTCAGAGCAGTGGAAAGAAGTCGCGCCTTTTTTGGCAGAATTTAAAATGTCATTAGGGTAGTCAAAACAATCAGGGCGCTTCGCGAAAAATTTATTATTAAAGTTCGCGACAGTTTCTCTATTCTTGCAAAATTCATACATCGCTTTTTGAACGTCTTTTCTAGAATAATAAGACAGGGCAATTACCTGAACTTTCTTTAAAGGTTCTTTTTGGAAGGGCATACTATATTGGGGTCAAAAGAGTATTTAGAATTTTGGTAGGGCAATTCATTACAACAATCCTTATAAAGCAAATTCTTCTTTTTATCTTATGATACTAAAAATTGACAAACCAAAACTGCTTTCTGATGCGATTGCGATTATTTCTGAAATAGTTTCTGAGGTAAGAATTAAAATTTTAGAGGAGGGGATGAGTATTGTTGCTGTTGACCCTGCAAATGTTGCTCTTGTAATTTTTAAGCTTCCGAAAGAGAGTTTTTCGGAGTATGAGTCTGGGAATGAAGTCTGGGGAGTAAACTTGAATGATTTAAAAAGAATTTTAAAAAGGGTGTCTGTTTCGTCAAGTGTGGTTTTTGAGCAGGAAGATAATCAATTAAAGATTTCAATTTTTGATAAAGTTAAGAGGATTTTTACCCTTTCGCTTGTTAATGTTGAAAGTGACGACAAAGATGTTCCTGAATTGTCTTTCGCGTCAAAAGTAGAACTTGATTCGACTACTTTTTCTCAGGCGATTGAGGACGCTCAGGTTGTTGCAGACTCTTGTGCGTTAATTTCTGGCAAGGGTTTTTTTATGGTTGAAGGCTCTGGGAGTTTGAATTCTGCACGAACGGAGTTTTCAGGCGACGAAGCAGAAATTTCTGGAATTGCGCGAGCAAAATACTCACTGGAATATCTAATGAAATTTATAAAAGCGGGAAAAACGTCTGATAGAGTTATAGTAAACTTCTCTGACAATTATCCTTTAAGGCTTGATTATCCTGGTGAGAAGATGGGTCTTGGGTTTATTTTAGCTCCAAGAGTAGAAAACGATTAGAATAAATGGGGTTACCCTGTTCGTAATCATGTCTTACTCAAGAAGAGAATCTTTTCTGTGCTTTGAGTGTTCGCAAGACCTAATTACTCAGATTTGAAGGTTCAAATCCGAAATAAATGGGGTTACCCGGATTTGAACCGGGACCGCGAGGTCCCAAACCTCGAATCATAACCAGGTTAGACTATAACCCCATAGCTTTTTCAAAGATTTGCAGTTAATAAATATTTATTTTTTTGCGGGTGCAACTGGGGCGGTAGTTGTTGCGGCTTTCGCCTTCTTTTCTTCCTTAGCTGCCTTCTCTGCTTCTTCAACTTTCTTGGCTTCTTCCTGAACCTTAGATATTCCTGCAAAGAAATTATCTAATTCTTTCTTTTTCTCGCTACTAACTTCTGTTTTCTGAGATTTTATCTCTTCGGCATATTTTCCTTCAGCAATTTCCTGCAAGACCTCTTTTGGGTCTTTACTTTCAATCAAAACTCCTAACGCCATACAAGTACCAATAACAGATTTTAATGTAGAGATAAAATTGTGAGACAAAAGATGTTCGTGTTTTGATTTAGCAATTGAGATAACTTGTTCTATTGCAAGATTACCTACTTTCTGTTTCATTCTTGCACCAGATGCTTTTTCAATACCTGCTTCTTTCTTTATCAGCTCGGAAGTTGGTGGGGAGAGAACTTTTATAGTAAATTTCTTCGTTTTTGTATCAACATTGAGATGAACTGGAACGGTTATTCCTTTGAAGTTCTGGGTTTCTTTATTAACCTGAGAGATGACTTCACCCATATTAACCCCCATCGGACCAATCTGTTGTGCAACTGCAGGACCTGGAACCATCTTCCCGCCTTCAACCAATAATTTTATCAGAGCCATTTTATTGTTCAATTAAGTTCGTTTAAAAACTTTATTCTTCTATTTCCTCCCTTCTAACTACCCTTAAATTGTCTAATTTTACGGTTACTGGGATTGGAACGGCAGCTCCTAAAAGAGAGACTATACAATCTCCTTTCGCCTTATCAACTCTGATTACCTTTGCCTTTTCATTTTTGAAAGGTTCGGAAATAATCTCTACGATATCATTCTTTTCAATATTAATGTCGGCTGCAACGGGTTCTAGCATCTGTTTTATTTCCCCATAGGTGACTGTTTTCCCAATTATTCCTTTAACATAAGGTAAATTGTAAACTGCTTCTTCAGCGTGTTCTCTGTCTGGAGACTCAAGAAAAATATACCCCCTCAACCCGTGGGGTCTTGCAACTGCATAGATATTCAACTTCTTTTTTAAGACCTTATCAATGACCATTTCCATTGCTTTATCTTCTTTATTTGTCGTAACTTTAACAACAAAAATTACCGAATTGAAATCTCTTTCTTTAATTTTTTCTTCTATTTCTTTTTCTTCTTCAATCTCTTCTATCGCAGTTTCCTTAGGGACTTCTGTTTCCTCAGGAATTAGAGATTGTTTTTTTGAACCCTTTATTTTTGGGGCAAACTCTTCTTCAGTAGCAGGACTATCCTCATCGTCCAAATATCCAAATTCTTCATCAAATCCTATTGCCATCTTGCTCCAGCTAGCTCTTAAATTTTTAAGAACTAGTAAAGTTATTAGATAAAATCAATTTATAAATATTTTGGTTAGATGAAAAAACTCATAGCGACATTAATGGCGAAACCGGCTGCCCCAATCACAATTAATCCGACTGCAGAGACTTTGGAGATTGTTTTAAATTCAGAGTAGGTGGGTTTTTTAAGCAGTCTCCAGACTCTAACATACTGGTGATATCTTGAAGAAACAAACCTTGAAAATTTTCCCATAGAATATTTTGGATTAGAGAGTTTTTAAAATTAATTGATTGCGTGAGCAAAGTAAATTTGATGTGGGATATCGTATAATCCTTCTGGGGTCTGCATAATTTGATTGTGCTTCTTTAATACTCTCTGCATATACTTAGGCTAAACAATCGGCTTCACTTAGTGGATCTCATCTAGGATCCTTTGTCAAAGAATCTGCTAAAGATTCAATTACTCTTTGTCCTAAACTCTTTTCCATCTTATTCTTCTAGAAATTCAATTCCGAGTTCTCCTTCCATGTCTTTTCTTCTTGCCTCTTCATACATCATTTTCTCTCCCGAGATTTGGGAGGATTTTACTCCTGTTATGATTGCCATAACTCTAATTGACTTTTCCATATCATTTGAAATTTGGGCTCCAGAGATTATCTTAGCTGTAGGTGAGAGTTGGTCTCCAATTTTCTTTATGATTAATTTATACTCTTCTAAAGATAAGTCGCTACCCCCGATTACGTTTATAAGAGCTCCCTGAGCGTTTTTTATGTCTACATCAAGTAAAGGATTATTGAGTGCCTTTTCAACTGCTTCTTCAGCTCTGTCGCTCGATTCTGACTCCCCCATCCCAATTAATGAGACCCCCCCATTTAACATTACGGCTTTTATATCTGCGAAATCAAGGTTTACAAGCCCTGAGGATGTGATTAGTTCGGTTATTCCTTTTACTGCGTTAGTTAAAATTTCATCTGCTACTTTAAATGCCGTTGGTAGGGGTAAATCCGGTGCTAAGTCTAATAATTTATCATTTGGGATTACAATTAAGGTGTCTACGATTCCTTCCATGCGTTCGAGTCCTTCCATTGCGTTTTCAATTCTTTTTGCACCTTCAACGGTAAAAGGAAGTGTGACAACCCCTATTACTAAAGCACCTTGTTTCTTGGCAATCTCCGCAATAATTGGTGCTGCGCCAGTTCCTGTCCCTCCTCCGAGTCCACAGGTTACAAAAACAAGGTCAGAATTAGAAAGTTTTTTCCTTATTTCCTGTTCCTGCTCTTTTGCAGCTTCTGCTCCAATTTTCGGATTTGAACCTGCTCCAAGACCTTTTGAAATTTCACGCCCAATAAGAATTTTTTGGTCAGCATTTGCATAAAGAAGATCCTGTGCGTCAGTATTTATTGCTATAATTTCGCCCCCTTTAATCCCTACTTCTCTCATTCTTGAAACGGTATTTCCGCCTCCTCCTCCAACACCTACAACTTTAATCCGTGCGGACTGCGCTTTTAAAATTTCTTCTAATTCTCTGTCTATCTCAGAACTGGACCTGTTGTATCCTTTGTAAGTATGCACTACGACCTCTTTATCAAGCACGTCTTCCATAAATTATAGGAGAAAGTAGAGTTTTTAAGGATTTATAGTGTACGGTGACATTTATTTTATATTGTCTTGTGGCAGAGCCACGCGTAAAATTCGGTCGCGCTTCGCTTGCTACGAATTTAAGGATTTATAGTGTTAGGGTATCTTTATTTAGATTGCAAAAAAATTTAAAGTATAAAATCTCTTTTTGTAAATGCATAGTTTAATTCATCTTGTTATAGCTTTCGTTTTAGGTATTTCCTTCCAACTTGACTTTCTATCATTCTTAATCTTTGTCATATCGTCAATAATTATAGATTTAGATCATGTATTAGAACTTAAAAAAGTTCGTAGAACCTATTTAAAAAAATATCTTTTTCATCCAAGAAGATTTAAGAAACAAAATTACCAATCCCCACAAAAATCTTTACATATATTTCATACTTGCGAAATTATCTTACTCCTCTTTATCCTATCTATTTTTTATCCTATTATTTTCTGGATTGCAACAAGTTTTTCTATTCATCTATTAACAGATGCCTTAGGAAATTTTTGGAATAGGAATATTGGGAACGCGGGGGGAGAAGATTGGATTAAATATTGGTTTTTAACCTACTATTTATTAAAAGGGTCTGTCTACAACAAAGAGAATCTTTAGGAATTCTTTTTAACTTCTTTTTTCTCAATAATTTCACTTTCAACTTCCAATCCAAGAATTTCTTTGAACTTTGGAGCGAATACTTTAACGAAAGGGTCAAATTGCTTTTCTACCTTGAAAATAATTTTATTGTCTTTCTTCTCAAAGTCAAATTTTTTTCTAAATAAAAATTCTTGAATAGCATCCACTCTTTCTTTTTCGTCAATCACAAGCCGATTTATTTTATATTCGTAACTTACTTTTTTTCCTGAAAGAGGATTATTAAAATCAACTAAAGTTCTTCCCCCAGAGTTTGAGAGAACTTTTACTATCTGTCCATCTAAAGCTAATTGCATCCCTTTTTCCGGATTAATTTTTTGTTCGTGAAAAAGTTTTGTGGGAATCATTCTAACTAATTTTGAGTCCCTTTTTCCAAAAGCTTTTTCGGGAAGAAGTTCGATGGAGTATTTCTTTTCGGGCTCTTTTCCTATTAAATCCTCGTCAAAACCTTCTGGAAGCATTAAGCTACCGACCGACATAATAAAAGGTTTTATATTTTTGATATCTAATTTTGCCTTTTCAGCGTCGGATTTTATGTTCGTATCAAAAACTTCGCCAGTATCTGCAACTCTTCCAGTAAATTCTATTTCAATAAAATCTCCTTTCTTAATCTGAGCCATAAAAAATTTGAGCAGAGAGGGTTTTTAAGTCTTGGTGTTTCCTTCGTGCAAAGTTTTATAAATGGAATTTTTTTGTGTAGTTGATGGTGTCTAAGGTTATTGAAGCAACAGAAATGCGTGTCGGGACTTTCCTTATGATTGACGGGACGGCTTGGCAGGTAAAGAAAATGGATATTTCTAAGACTGGAAAGCACGGTCACGCTAAAGTTCGGTTTGAAGCAGTTTCTGTTTTTAGTGGTAAGAAGAAAGTTGCTGTAGTTCCTGGACACGATAAATTTGAAGTTCCAATGATTATTAAAAGACAGGGTCAGGTTCTTTCAGTTTCAGGGGAAACGGCAAGTTTAATGGATAGCGAGAGTTTTGAAAGCCTTGAATTAGCTATTCCTGAAGAATTAAGGGGAGAAGTTGCTGAAGGAAAGGTAGTGGAATATTGGGATGTTGAAGGAGAAAAATTAATCAAGAGAGTAATGTAAAATGGCGTCCAAAATTCCCGCAGCTCAGAATAGACTTTTTAAAAATGCCTTCGTGTGCAAAGTTTGTAAGCATAAAATGAGGCTTGCCCCTTTAAAAATTATCTTTGGAAAAGCACGATGCAGAAAATGTGGCAGTAAAGATTTTAGACCTGTTAAAAAGAAATAATTAGAACAATTTAAAAAGCTCTTTTGAGTATTTGTAAGATGGTGAGTTTTTATATTTATGATATTGCTTTGCTTATTTTGTTTAGCATTTTCGTGTTTTGGTTTATAAAATCGAGAAGAAATAAAGTCCAGCGTGAGGGAATTATGTTTATGTATCGCACGCAGATAGGGGTTAGGGCGATAAATTGGTTCAGTAATAAATTTCAAAAAATTCTTCATCCTTTAAAATATCTGGTTGTTGTACTGGGCTTTGTACTGATGGGGGGAATGATTTGGATGCTTTGGCAGTCTGTTTCTGTTTATATCTCTGTTCCAGAAATTGTAGAGGTAGTTAAGGCTCCGCCCATCGCTCCGCTTATTCCTTATTTTCCTGAAATATTTGGTCTTACTAGCTTCTTTCCTAAATTTTATTTTATTTATTTCATTGTAGCTCTTGCAATAGTTGCGATAGTTCACGAGTTTTCTCATGGGATTTATATGAAATTATTTAGAATAAAGATAAAATCTACGGGGGTTGCTTTTCTTGGACCTTTCCTTGGTGCATTTGTTGAAGAAGAAAAAACAAATTTTGAAAAGAAAAAGAATCTTGAACAAATGACGGTTCTTGGTGCCGGAGTTTTCGCTAATATTCTCACCGCTCTTATTTTTATTATACTTATTTTAGTAGTTTACAATTTTGGTTTCTCCCCGCAAGGCTATGCTTTTAACACTTACCCTTTTAAAGCCATTACTTTGAATGAAGTAGACTCTTATGGTGAAAATTCTATTATGCAGGTTCTCTTTTTAGGGGATCTACAGCCATTAAATCTTACGCTTGTTTCGGCGAACGGCACTTCTTTTTTTATAAAAACAAGCGACACATCTGGGGAGAAAAATAAGAGTATTATTGCTTTTTATGACACTCCTGCGATACGAGAAGGTTTATATGGGGGAATTGTAGAAATTGATGGAGTAAAAATAAGCAATTCTGAGAGTTTGGGTTATTTCTTGTCAACTAAGTCGCCAGGAGAAGAAGTAGATATTACTTTTGATGTCCGGGGGGAAACTTTTACTAAGAAGGTTACTTTAGGTAGTTCTCCAGAGAATTCTTCAAAAGCGTTTTTAGGGTTAAGTTATCTTTCAAGGAGTACAAATTCAAATTTATCCTCTTTTGAAAAAATCCAGATGTTTATAGGAAATAATTACTTAAAATTCAGAGAACCTAACGCAAGGGAAACCGATTATTATTCTCCTTCATCAAACAAGGCTGTGACTTTTTTTATCTATGATTTCCTTTGGTGGGTAATTTTAATTAATATTCTTGTTGCATTATTCAATATGCTCCCTGTAGGAATCCTTGACGGTGGGAGATTCTTCTATTTGGGGGTATTGTCTATTACTCGTTCTGAAAAAGTAGCTAGAGTCGCTTATAAAGTAGCAACTTATGCAATTCTTCTTGCGTTTGTACTTATGATGGTTATTTACTTACTTAGAGTCTTTTAGTGAAAAGATTATAAACTGCATTTCTGCATAATTTTATGGTAAGGCGAAATCCTAAAAGAAAAATTGATTCAACTGATTGGAAGAAAGCTTTGGAAAAGATGAATTATGCTATTGTTGGGGATACTTCTGCGGTTCAGATTTGTCTTTGGACAAAAAATTCTCTAAGGGGAAAGGGAGGATGCTGGAAAGAAAAATTTTACGGGATTTCTGCAGCAAGTTGCTGTCAGATGACTCCTTCGGTTATGTGGTGTGAGAACAGATGTGTTCACTGCTGGCGACCAATTGAAATGAGTTTAGGAACTACACTTCCAAAAATTGATGAGCCAAAAGAAATATTAGATGGAATTGTGGAAGCAAGAAAAAAGCTACTTGAGGGTTTTAGGGGAAGAAAAGGAGTTGATTTAAAAAAATATGAAGAGGCTCTTGAACCGAAACTTTATACTATGAGTCTTTCGGGAGAACCAACCCTTTACCCTAAGCTCGGCGAAATGTTTAAAGAAATAAGGAGACGTGGGGCTGTTTCATTTCTTGTCACAAACGGGCTAAATCCCGATGCAATTGAAAGTTTAAAAGAAGAAGAACTCCCAACACAGATTACTGTTTCAACAAATGCTCCTAATGAAAAACTTTTCATAATTTGGCATCGCTCCTGCAAGAAAGACGCCTGGAAAGAATTTAACCAAACTCTTGATGTAATAAGAAACCTAAAAGGGAAAGTAAGAAGAGTTATTCGTCTAACTTTGGTTAAGAAGGGAAAAGATGGAAAATTTAACGATTTAACTAATATGTCGGAAGAGAATATTGGAGAATATAGTTCTTTAATTAAAAAGGCGGAACCCGACTTTATCCACATAAAAGGTTTCAAAAGTATTGGTTATGCAAGAGAAAGATTAGGTTATGATAGACAGCCTTGGTTCAGTGAAGTAAAAGAGTATGCATTAAAGATTCTTGGGAATTTAGAAGATTATGAATTTGGTGGAGAAGATGAGAGTAGCTGTGTTGTGATGTTAAAGAAGAAAGATGTTGAAGCTAAGATTAAGAAGATTTAGTGTACTAAACAGATTGTACTATATTCTGGTGGAAAACCTCCGTAATAAAATTCTGTTAAAATAACATATTCGTATCCTTCTAATAAGGCTATTTGCGCACGGTTGCCAAATTTAGGCTCTCCAAATAATCGCTGAATATCTTCAGCTGTAAATGATAGGTCTTTAAATCTGGGTATAAAAACTCTGGGCCAGTTATCTTCTTCACTAATGTCGCAAGAATATCCTTTATTTTCTAGTTCTTGGGCTCTTAGAATATCTTCTAAAAATTCTTCCGTATATTTTTCTAGGTCTTCAGACAGCGCCCAACGAAACCTTTCTTCAGTCATAGGAGATTATAGAAAAACAACTCCGTCTTTAGTCAAGGCAGTAAATCTAACTCCGACAGGGACTGAAAGTAAAGCCGACTGAAGAGCCATGTGTTCTTTGCCGTTTCCTGACGCAATTGAAAGTGCGACTTCCATTCCTTCAAATTTGCCCTTTAATTTTTTTTCTAAGTCTTTCTTTAACTGAATAAGGGGCTTCTCTGGGTCATATTCAATAAATTCAAAAGGGATATCTTTTACTGAAAAGTCTTTCGCGAAAGGGGCACCAACAACAATAACTTTTTCCCATTCTCCCTTTTGCATTAATCCTGCGACTTGTCCCCACGAGCCTTTCCCTGTTGAAAGTAATGCGACTAATTCCATAAAAAGATTATTTGCCGTGATTATTTAAGTATTTATATTGTCTGGTGGCAGAGCCACGCGTGAAATTCGGTCGCGCTTCGCTTGCTGCGAATTTAAGGAAGTTAAAGATTACCATTTATTACAATAATATTTTTAAAAGGATTATTATTTATTAATTTTATGGTAGAAAGGGCAACAGATTTGATTTTTTCAAGAGAACAAGTGCTTTATGACCCGAGACGGGTAAGAGAGCCCAGCCAGTTTAAGAAAGATGCAAGTTATGAAGAAAAAGATTCGGGGGGCAAAACTCTTAGGAGATTCAGGTTTTTCGGAAGAGATCCCTCAGATTCACATTTAGTAGAAAAATTAATGGGAGAAAGTGCATCCCTTTTTGTAGGGGGCCCTAATTGGATATTAATATCTTTAGTAGAAGGTGGCAAAGAAGTTCCTACAGTAGCTTCAATGGCAGACATAGGTGTAGCCCCTTACCATTGCACGGGAGCATATCACTCAAAGAGATATGTTGTTCCTGCTGCTTAGATTTCTCTATAAATTTTAATTTAGCAGAATAGTTAAGAAAAGTTTAAATAAGCCCTGTATTACTAAATATTAATAAATATTATAAAGTAATACTATCGTAAAGACAAGGATTTCTGCAACTGTAGAGGAAGAAACGGTTGAAAAGATAAATGAAATTTTGAAAAGGAAGAATTTTAGAAATAAATCACATGTGATAGAAACTGCAATAAATTTATTATTTAAGGAAGAAGATGGAATTTAAAAGGGAAGATTTTTTGAAAAAGAAAGGTCAGGTGACGATTTTTATAATCCTTGCTGTTGTCATAGTTGTTGCCGTTATTTTTCTTTTCTTTTTTTTGCGGGAACCTGAAAGTTCTACTACAGAAGAAGTTAGTCCGAAAAGTTTTATTCAGAGATGCGCCGAGGACCTTGTAATTGAATCGGTTGAAATAATTTTAAAAAATGGGGGGAAGATTCTGCCCGAACAGACCATTCAATACGAGGGAGAAAACTATACTTACCTTTGCTATCAAGAAGATTATTATCTTCCTTGCTATAATCTTTATCCTTTGCTTCAAGAAGGAATTGAAAATGAGATAAAAGAGAATTCCAAAGGGAAAGTGCAAAATTGTTTTAATTTGATGAAAGAAGATTATGAAAGCCGTGGGTTTTCGATTAGTGGGGGGGCAACAAACTTTTCTATAAATTTGTTCCCCAACAGCATAAAGATTAATTTAGAAAAAGACGTTGAGATAACTGATAAAGATATTTCACAAAAATTTGAAGATTTTAGTTTTGAAATTGCTTCACCTCTTTATGAATTGATTAATATTGCAAGAGAGATAGTGAACAGCGAATCCCAATATTGTTATTTTGAATATAATGGTTATATGTTGCTTCATCCGGAATACAAAATCTGGAGAATTGATTATGATGGGACTAAAATTTACAAGATAGTTGATAGAAATACGGGAAAAGAATTTAAATTCGCAGAAAGGGGTTGTGTTTCACCACCAGGGATATGAAATTAGAAAAAAGAAGGATAATTGCAGGAACGGAGATTCTTTTAATGATAATCTCAACTTTTGCTTTTTCTTATTTTGTTTATTCTTCAAGAAGTTTTTTTAATGAAAACTATTCCAACAGGGAAGAAAAATTACTTAGTAAAATACTTCTTGGGTTTTATGAGAAGATGAAAAGTCCTGTTTTTAAGATGGTATCGGCTCAGCAAGCAGGATGCTGTTCATTAAGTATTGACAGCAAAAGATGTTTAACTTCTTACGAGTCTGATTGTTCTGGGCAATTTGCAGAAGGGGTGTTGTGTTCAAGCACATCTTTCTGTGTAAAAGGTTGCTGTTATGATGAAGAGAAAGGAATTTACGACAAGAATGTTTTAAGGTCTGACTGCAAAGGAAGTTGGAATTCGGACCCCAATTGTAATCTGCCTGGGGCAAAGAAGGGGTGTTGTGTTTTAGGGGGTAGTACAAGTTTTTTAACAGAAGGTCAGTGCCGAACAGAGAGTTTATGGCGAGGTGTAGAATTAGACTGGCGAAATGAACTAAATGAATTACAATGTGTTTTACTTTCGTCAACACAGAAAGGGGGTGCCTGTGTTATTGGATTAAAGGAGTGTAAATTTGTAACTGAAGCGAGTTGTTTAGGTTATGGCGGGGATTTCCACGAAGGATACTTGTGCACGGCTGAAGGATTAAATACAACTTGTGAGAGAACTATACAAACGACCTGTGTTGAAGGAAAAGATGGAGTTTATTTTGTAGACTCCTGCGGGAATATTGCTAACATATATGACTTTTCAAAGATGAATGACCAGAGTTACTGGGAAAAGGTAATTCCTTTGGAACAGAGTTGCGGAGCAACAGATTCTGACGGAAATTCTGAAAGTAATACCTGCGGGAATTGTAATAGATTTTTAGGAGGAATATGCGCTTCGGCTTCAGCAGATAACTTCAAAGTAAATTCTGGTAATTTCTATTGCAAATCTACATCTTGTATGTTTAAGGGAGAGACTTATAAGAATGGAGAGAGTTGGTGTGTCTATGATGGAAAAATAGGTGACGGAGACGATGTTGTAGGCTCAAGGCACTGGAGATATGTATGTAATAATGGAGAAATTCAAGTTGAACCTTGCGCTGATTATAGAAATCAGATTTGTATTCAATCTAATTCTTTTGATTATGAGGGAGAGGATATTGAGTTTAGAACATCTTCTTGTGTGACTAATAATTGGAGAGAGTGTATTTCCCTAAACAGCGAGGAAGGGGGAATTGAAAAATGCGCGGAAACATTAAATTGTGAGGTAAAAAGTGTGGACATTGACAGAAAGTTTAGTTTTGATGTTTGTACCCCTAAATATCCTGCTGGTTTTGATTTAGACGACCCGAGATATTCCGAAACAGCTGAATCTATCTGCGGGATGGCTTCACAAACTTGCACTGTTGTTTACGAACCAAAATTGACTGGGGGGTGTGAGATTAAATATAATGGAGATTGCCTAACAGAAGAATTTACTCAAAAGATGAATGAGTTCTGTACTTCGCTTGGGGACTGCGGTGGTTCGGTTAACATTGCGGGAGAATATTCTGAAAATTACAAGGTAACGAGAGCACCAAAATTAAGTGATTCTTGGGTAAACAAACTGAAACAATTGGCGAATCCTGTGCCTGGGCAGAAAGCAGAAGTTGAAGATTATACCGAATATTTGAAAGCAGCTGGAGTAATAAAAGACGGAACGGACGAGGAAAATTATGATGTAACTAACGACCTCATGAGTGTAGGGACTGGGGTTGCGGGGATTGGCTATGCTATAGGGGTCTATGCTACAGGTAGTCTAACCTTAGCAGGATTATCTGGAGTTGCGAGTATGTCCTCTTTTTGGGCGGCAGTTAATGGGGTCTCAGCACTTCAGACCACTGTAGCGCCTTTCGCAGGAGTAATGATTGGAATAGGGATTGGTTTTGTTGCGGGGAGTTATTTAGCAAAAGCATTAGGTCTTGCGCCCCTTGGTTCTATTTTAATGTCTATTGGTGGGGGTGTGGTTGGGGGAGTTTTAGGATATGAGTTTATAATGGAAACTACACTTAATCCCATCTTCTTTTGGGTCGGGGTGGCTTTAATTGTTATCTCCTTTTTCTTTGGGGGTTCTGACTGTGAGCCAAAAACGGTTACATTTGAGTGCAAACCCTGGACGCCTCCAACAGGAGGGAGTGATTGTGAAAAATGCAACGGCGACCCATTAAAACCCTGTACCGAATACAGGTGTGAAAGTCTGGGTGCAGGGTGCGAATTAATAAATAAGGGGACGGGAAATGAACTTTGTATTCATTCCAATAAAGATGACTTAACTCCTCCTAAACTCCAACCACAATATGGGATAATATCTGAAACAGAAAAGTATGGAGAGATTTCTGAAGGAGGATTTACAATATCAAAGACGGACGGCAGTTGTTTGGAAGCCTATACAGATATTCTCTTTGGAATAAATACTGACGAACCCGCACAATGTAAATATGATTTTGAGAAAAAAAGTTTCTCTGAGATGAACTTTGATTTTGGTTCAAACCTATTTGAATACAACCATACAATGAATTTTAACCTTCCTGACCCTAGTCACGGAGAGAGCAAAGGTGCAACATGGAACGGAGAGTTAGCCTTCTACGTAATCTGTCAGGATTCTAACGGAAACAAAAACCCAAACAGTTATGTTATAGACATGTGTGTGAATCAAGGACCTGACAAAACTCCTCCAAGAATCAGAACTATTGAACCAGAAAATAGTAAGTTAATTAGTTTTAACTCTACAGAGGAAGAAGTAAAAGTGATTACTAATGAACTTTCGACATGCAAATGGGATACTTCTGATAAGGATTATTCTTTGATGGCTAATGAAATGGTCTGTGAAGATAGTTTAGAGGCTCCTTCTTCTACAAGAGGGTATGTCTGTAGAGATGTCTTACCCATAGCTTCATTTGAAAACGTATTTTATATAAGATGTCAAGACCAACCTTGGTTAGAAGAAATGGATAGGGGTAGTGAGAGAAATGCTAATACTCAAAGTATGGAGTATAAATTAAATAAACCTGAAAGCAGAATAGCGATAGAAGGGGTTGTGCCTAATGAAGATTTTAGGACTTCTACTGAATTTACTACAATAGAGATTTTAGTAACAACTTCTGGAGGAGGGAACATTCATACTTGTTCTTACTCAATGTCGGGATATGAAAAAATGATAGAAATGTTTGAAACTGGTTCAAGAACGCATAAACAAGTGATAAATATTCCTTCTGGGCTTAGTACAATTTACGTTGAATGCGAAGATGAAACAGGTGATTTTGCAAGGAGTGAAACTACCTTTGAAGCGATATTTGATGGTTCTTCGCCACAAATAACAAGGTTATGGCAAGAGGGAGAAAAGGTGTACTTTACTACAAGTGAAGAAGCTCAATGTAGTTATTCTAATAAGAATTGCGCATTTTTATGGAACAACAAAACGGAAACTCAGATTGAAGAAACTCACTCAATAAAAATAATCAAGGGGCAGACATATTATATCCGATGTAAGGACGAATTTGGGAATCTTCCTTCGGGGTGTTCAATATCTTTTACTCCTATTTGATGCAGGATAATAGAATTTATAAATAAAGAATAATTAAAATAAAGATGGAAAAAAGGTTGGGGAAAAAGGGGCAGGTGACAATTTTTATTATTCTTGGTATCGTGATTATTGCAGGAGTTCTTGTTTTCTTTTTTTGGATTAAACCTAATTATATTAGTGAGGAATCAGGTGCATTGGGTTTTGAAGGGTGCATCAAAACAGCGATACGGAAATCTGTTATTGAATTAGAAAAGAATGCAGGTTACATAAATCCTGAGTTTACCTATAATGATAAAGGAGAAAAGATTGTTTATTTATGTTACACTAATGAGTATTATCAATCCTGCGTTGTGCAGGTTCCTTTTTTGAAACAGCATTTTGAAGAAAATTTAAGAAAAGCGACACTTGCCGAAGTTGAGGTGTGTTACGAAGATTCTGTTTCTGAATTAAGGGATGAAGGTTATGAAGTCGTTGAGGGAAAAATAAATTACAATGTTTCAATAGAACCTGAAGCAGTAGGAGTTTTCATTGAAGCACCAACTTCTGTGGGCTCTCAAAAGTTCTCGCGATTTAATGTAAAGATTAATTCTCCTTTATATGATATTTTAATGATTTCCACTTCAGTTTTACAATTTGAGGCAAGATACGGCGACACGGATACAGATTCTTTAAATGACTTTTATCCTGATTATTTTGTTTCAAAGATGAAAATGAGTGAAGGGACAACAATCTATAAAGTTACAAGTAAAATTTTCGAGGATGAATTTAAATTTGCGAGCAGGAGCATAGTTTTCCCTGCAGGATATGGATGGGAATAAAAACTAATTTTTTAACATTCTTATTTGTTGTCTTATTAATTGGAATAGTTTCATCGGATACGACACTATCTGAACCAAGCAGTTGCTGTGAGAAGACATTGAATGGGGCTTATTGTATAAATACCAACCAGACAAATTGTGACCCTAATTTCAAGAGTTCAATGACTTCGTGTGAGACGACTTCTTATTGTAAACTTGGGACTTGTTATGATTCTTCTGAAGGAATCTGTATGGAAAATACCCCTCAGAGTGTTTGTATAAATAATGGCGGGACGTGGGATAGCAGAGAGTTGGAAGAGGTTCCTCAATGTCAGTTAGGTTGCTGTATAATCGCGGACCAAGCTGCGTTTGTTTCTTTAGTCAGGTGTAAAAGGCTTTCAAGCTTTTTTGGAGTAGAGAACAATTATAGGACAGATATTACTTCAGAAATACAATGTATCGCGACAGCACAATCGCAGGATATGGGGGCTTGTGTCTACGAAAAAGAATATGAAAGAGTCTGTGAGTTTACGACTCGGGCAGACTGTGGAGCGGAGGAAAAAGTAGAGACTGCAAACACAACCTCTTCTGAAAAAACTTTTTATAAAGATTTATTATGTTCGGCTGAAGAACTAAATACTATATGTGCCCGACAGACTTCTACAACATGTTATAACGGAAAAGTTTACTGGTTTGATTCTTGTGGTAACCGAGAAAATGTTTATTCTTCCGACAAGGATAAAAGCTGGAATAATGGAAGAGTCTTGGAGCCTGATGAGGTTTGTTCGCCAAATGGCGGTTCAGATAAGAACTGTGGGAACTGCGATTATCTTTTGGGAAGCAGATGCGCAGAGTGGGAAGGAAACATAGGAAAGCCTTCAGAAAGTGATTATTATTGTAAAAAAACTGAGTGCGTAGACAGAAATGGAGATAAACGATTAAATGGGGAGAGTTGGTGTGTTTATGATGGAAATGTCGGAGGGGGGTTAGATAGTGTTGGTTCAAGATATTACAGAGAAATTTGTGTTGACGGAGAAGTTGTAGTAGAACCCTGTGCTGAATACAGAAACGAGGTTTGCTTAGAAGGAGGGATAGAAACGAGTGAGGGGGTTTTTGGAACGGCTGCGTGCAGAGTAAACAGGTGGCAGGACTGCACACAACAGACAGATTATGAAGATTGTACTAATATTGACAAGAGGGATTGTATGTGGCTTGAAAAGGTAGAGGGAACGGGGGTTCTTGGGAGTGAAAGTTCGGGTGATAGGACTACCGCTTATTCAAACCCTACGGCTGGTGAGACGACTTCTTTCACGAATCCTACTGCAAGTGTAATCGCACCATTAACAGGGTTAGCAACAAGCACAGAAACAGACGATTCATATACTGGGGAAAACGGGGTGTGTGTTCCTCAATTCCCTCCAGGATTTAATTTCTGGAGCGATACGACTACACAACAGGTTTGCGGACAGGGAAGTGTTACTTGTACGGTTATAACTGAAAAAGACATATTTGGGAACGAAAAGGTTATTGAAGGAAAAGAATGCCTTGAAGAGCAGTGGGCTTTAGAGGCAAATAGAATTTGTACGGCACTTGGGGACTGCGGTGGTTACGTTAATTATGTAGGGGAGTATACAGATGATGGGTATGAATGGAAAGAAGACAAGAAAACTAAGGAATTCAGCCCGAACACAATAAATAAGATAGTTGGGGGGTTTACGGGAATGATTGTTAAAATGGTGACTGGGGGGTGGGATGAAGTTAATTGAAACTATAAAGTAGTTACACATAGAAAACTTTAAATAGTTAAAGATTAGTAGTATAATATGAAAAACCTAAGACAGATTGTAAAAAACAGCGCTGGAGCGGGATTAATTGGATTGGCTAGTTTAGTTGGTGGTTGCAATGATGCTTATATGCGTCCTTTTGCGAGGTCTGTTGGTGAATCTATAATTACCCAGGCAGCAGTTAGCACAGTTGATAGTTCAATAAGAAATGAAATTGAGGGTCCGAGGGCTCCTACTACAAATGTTTATGTTCAGGAGTCTGGTAGTGGAAGTCAAGGAAGTTCAAATGTTCAGGGAAGTGTAAGTGCTCCACAAATTTACTCTACTGAAATATGGAATTTAGACAGAAATGAAAAAGAAGATATTGAAATTTATGGGGGTCCTGAGTTTATAAATAGTAGAATTAGTGATTATTTATGTAGTAAGGCAACCTCTGAAGACTGCTCAAAAAAAGGGTATAAGATTGTTCAAAAACTTAATGAAGCGCCTATTAAGATTAGAATAATAGATAGCCTTTATTCGGTGGAACTTTGGAACTTAGATAGAAATGAAAGAGAAGATTTTAGAGGTTGTGGGGGGGTGGACTCTACAGATAGAAGTACATTTATAGGAGAAAGGAGTATCACAAAAGGGGTGGAACCTAATGTTGGTGGGGAGATTTACGATTATTTATGTGATAAATGGAAAGAAAATTCTTTAAATGGCAGAAGATATGAGATAATTCAAAAGTTGAACGGCACCCCTATTAGAAGCGGAGTGATAAACATAGAAGTGGAAGAGGTTCTCTCTGAAAAAAGTTATTGTGATGAAATGGGAAAGGGACTCTCAACAGGATTAAATTATTTTACTTATGAAAAGAAAAGAGATACAATAATGCGATTTAAACATTCTGATAGAGCTTCTTCTTTCCTTTCCAAACCCCTTAAATCTGAAATTATTGAACAAAAGAGAGAAAGAAAGTTATGTGGCTTTCCCTTCCATAACATGAATAAATCAATATATGATAGGGTTATTGAAAGAAAAATAAGATAAAAATGCAAAAAAAAGAGGTAAAAAAAAGAGAAAGTTTTAGAGCTTACGGGATAATTTTAAATCTAATTATCTCTACAATTGCATTTTCGTTTTTAATAGGGTTAGGTACTCCTCTTACTGAAGGTGCCCCTTATAGAAAGATTTCTTCTCTTCCAAATCCTACTACTGGAACTGGTGAGGCGGCTAAATTATTAAGTCATACAGGAAAATTAACTGATAAAGGAAAAGTATACATTGAAAAAATCTTTCCAGATTTTAGCGGAGAAAGTGCCTATGGGGGAATGGAATATACTCTCAAAGAGACGGCACAAGGGGGTTTTGAGTTAACTTCCAAAGGAAATACCCTTTCCTTAACAAGTTCACAAGGAGAGCAGTTTCTTAATAGTGAGGGGCTACAAATTGAGAATGTGAAAAGCGAGAACTTTATATCTAAATTACTCGGACTTAATGCAGGAAGTGGAGCAGATGCCATTGTTTCTGGGGCTCAGTGGGCAGGGATTGCTTATGGGATTGGTTATATGATTGGGAGTTTGTTTGGAATGAGCGATGAAAATACTCAGGCGTTGTCTACTGCTATGGCAACGGGAGCAGGTGCTTATAAGGCACTTAGTACTTGGCATGTAACGGAAGGACATGGGTTAGTTAGCCCTCTTACAGGGATAGCTATTGGGGTAATCGTTTTTGCTGTTATGTACAAAGATACTGATACGCAAATTGTGACTTTTGATTGCTTGACTTGGCAGGCACCGACAGGAGGAAATGACTGTGAGCTTTGTAATGATGATACTTTGCCCTGTTCAGAATATAGGTGTAAAAGTCTTGGGCAAAATTGTGAGTTAGTTAACGCTGGAACAGACCAAGAAATGTGTGTTAATGTGAATCCACGAGATGTTAATCCACCAGTAATTTATCCAAATGAGGGGGAACTTAGTGAGGGTCATAAATATACTAATGTTAAGACTTCACCTCCAGGACCTGGATTTGAGGTAGTTAATCTAAATAGCACTGATGGGTGTTTACAGGCATTTACGCCATTGAAATTCGGAGTAAATACAGATGAACCTGCACAATGCAAGATTGATTTTAATCACACAACCAGCTTTGATGAGATGGTTTCATTTATGGGGGGGGGTAATCTTTATGCTTATAATCATACAGAGCAATTCTCGCTACCTGGCGCTAAAGTTCTTGAAGGCTCAGGTTTAATCTTAGAGAATGGGAAAGATATAACTTTCTACGTAAGATGCAAAGATAAAAATGGGAATGAGAATTCTGCAGAATATGCGGTTAAATTATGTGTTGACCCAAGCCCAGACACAACGGCTCCAATTGTTAAAGCGACTTCAGTAATGAATGAAGGGTGTGTTGCGGAGAATCAGGATTCTGTTGATGTAGATTTCTACACTAATGAGCCTGCAAACTGCAGATGGAGTTTTGACGACCAGAGTTATGAGAATATGCAGAACCAGATGACTTGTTCTAACCAGTTATATCAGATTAATTCAAATCAGCTTTTCACGTGCAAGACTTCTTTGACTGGAATAACAAGAGAAGGAACGACTTATTATGTAAGATGCGAGGACCAACCAGAGGCGGATGTGAACGACAGGAATAGAAACAGAGAGAGTTTTGTATTTAGTCTTAGAGGAAGCACGGCTTTGAAAGTTAGTAAATTGCTTCCAAATGGAACGATATTTTCGGCAGTTAATCCTGCACCCGTAGAACTATATGTTCAGACGTTATTCGGATGCAACAACGGGCAGTCAATATGTTATTATTCCACAACAGGAGATGAAGGGGATTTCATAATGTTCTTTGATACAAACAACGAAGACGGAATAAGCACTCAGAAGCAGAGTTTAAGTGCGGGGGGTCATAAATATTATGTAAAATGTGTAGATTCCGGCGGGAACCTCGTCATTGATAATATAGAATTCAATTTAGAGATTGACACAAGTGCACCAGTAATTGCGAGAATTTACGAAGAGGAAAATATGTTAAAAGTTATAACGGTCAGAGAGAGTGAGTGTGCTTATAGTTTCGCAAACTGTGACTTCACATTTGAAGAGGGAACAATCATGCCCTATGCGAATTCAACAACCCATGTAGCTGAATGGGACAAAGACAAAACTTATTACATTAAATGCAGAGACGAGTTCAGAAGTGAGGACGCAGATTGTTCTGCCGTCGTCCGTCCAAGTGAAAATCTTTTTGGTTAATATGGATAAAAAAGCTCAACAAACGATGAGTATGCCTTTTGGGATTATCTTCGCGATTTTTTTGATAGTTGTTTTTGTGGTTGTCGCTTTCTTTGCTATAAAAGGCTTCCTTGATATTGGAGAGTCATCAGAAGTAGGGTTATTTTATCAGGATTTACAAGAAGCGATAGATAGGGCAAGAAGTTCTCAGACAAGTGAATTTGAATTTGAGATTAATCTGCCTAAAGAAGTTGAGTTTATTTGCTTTGCAAATTTGTCGGCTAAGATAACTGCAAACACTGAAAAATATGAACTAATAGAAATGTACAAGGTCTATGAAGCAAATGTGTTTCTTTTACCTCCAGAATCTGCAGATAGCCCTTGGAAAAATTTAGACAACATAAATATTACAAAAATTACTGAAAAGCAAA
Organism: Candidatus Pacearchaeota archaeon; assembly: GCA_041649755.1. Taxonomy (GTDB): domain Archaea; phylum Nanobdellota; class Nanobdellia; order Pacearchaeales; family GW2011-AR1; genus JAGVXH01. The sequence goes on from JBAZMK010000003.1 coordinate 87,931, forward strand.
ACCCTTATTGTGTTCCATCTTCTAAAAATTTAGTTATAAAAAAGAGTTTTTACGACCGGCTTGTGAGTATAGAATAAGAGAATTTAAAAAAAGGTTTAACTTATAATTTTAATGAGTAAAAGGGGAGAGTTTAATTTTGTCTGGCTTTTTGCGATAATAGCAGGTGGGGCGATTTTAATTTTAGCTGTTTACGGAGCATTTAAGTTTAGCGAAACACAAAAATATGAAGGTGATACTGAAATTGCAAAGTCCTTAGCAACGCTAACCGACCCTATGCAAGCAGGCTTTGCCGAAGGAAGTTATGGGAAAATTTTATTTAATCAAGAGACGCGGATAAGGAACATCTGTTTTGAAGAAGGTCTTGGAAAGAATGATATTTCTATTTCAACGGAATCTGGAGTTGGAGAAAGATGGGGAGAATATGGGGGGGCGATTTCTGTTCATAATAAATATATATTTTCGGACGGAATAAATCAAGGAAAAGAATTTTATGTATTTTCAAAACCTTTTGAATTCCCTTACAAAGTAAGTGATATGATATTTTTGACTGAAAAGGAATATTGTTTCACTAACGCTCCAAAAGAGATTAGTGAAGAGGTCAGCCTTTTGAAAATTCCAAATATAAGAATAGACAACTGCTCAGAAGGAGATACTATCGTTTGTTTCGGTCTTGGAAAAAACTGCGACATTAATGTTTATGGTGCTTGTATGGAGAATTGCAACTCCGTTTACGATGAAGGAACTGTAGAGAAAAACGGCGAAGTGATGAAATACGCGGGCAACCTTCTTTATGGGGCAATATTTTCTGAAAAAGAAATTTATGGCTGCAATGTAAAACGGCTTCTTCAAAGAACTGGGAAGATTGCAGAGTTGCTGAATGAGAAAGCTGATTTAATGAATGCGCGGGATTGTAGTACAAATTTACAAGTAGATATAAATGTGTGGAGAGGGCTTACTCAAAATGCTACTGCAGAGGATATTATCTCTCTAAATCAAATTGCCAAAAATTTAAACAGACGAAATGTGGAGCAATGTTCGCTATGGTAAAAAAATCTGCACAAATGAAAATTCAACAGATGGCTTTTATGATACTCGCAGTTTTCCTTTTTTTTATACTTGTTGGGCTTTTCTTTCTTTCAATTGAGTTGAGAGGCATCAAACAAAAAGCTACGATTTTAAATGAAGAGGTAGTTATATCTTCCCTCCAAGTCATTTCAGATATGACTGAACTGAGTTATGACTCAAAAGAATCATTAACGTTAGATGAAGATAAATTAAGGGTCTTACCTACAATTTCAGAGTATGATTCTTTTTGGGGCGTTTCTTCTATAAAAGTTTATAAGATTTATCCTGCGAGAGAGATTATAAAATGTCCTGCACAAAACTGCAATTATTATGAGATTTACGATAATGGACAGAAAAATGTTAAAGAGTATTCTACTTTTATTTCAATATGCAAAAAAGTTAAAGAATTAGGCTACGTTTATGACAGATGCGAAATTGGAAAAATCTCTGTGGGGGTGAAGATAGATGAATAAAAAGGCTCAGCAGGAAATGGTTGGTTTTGTTCTGATAGTTGTAGTCGTAGTTGTGGGCTTGATGATTTATTTAGTGATTTCGCTGAAAAGTGAAGGGGGTGAAAGAACGAGCGTTCAGGCAGATAATATATTAGATTCTATAATGAAAATGACGACCGAATGTGCTCCTGTTTTTGAACCTGATTATGACGATTATGAGGAATTATTCGGAAGCTGTTACGCAAATGAAGTCTGTTCTAATCTTAACAACAAAAAGGCGTGTGATTATCTTAATGAGAGTTTAAGTGATGTTTTAGAAGGAATAATAAAAAGTGAAGCCGAAATAAATTATTATAAATTTGAATTATTTGTTAAAGACGGTGCGGGTTTGTTAGAGATAAAACAAGGGAACTGCACAGGGAGTATTACAGGGGCGCAGAGACAGACTTCAAAAAATTCTCAGGTTATTACGACCAGAATAACTATTTGTAGTTAAATATTGATTATTATTTGCATACTTTCTGTGGCTAGAACAGGTTTTAGTGACTCTCTTTTTCCTTTTTTTTCAGCAGAAAATTCTATAAACCCAAATCTTTCAAGGGTATATAAGTCCTCTCTTACTGATTTAAAATCTCTTTTCAGAAGTTTTGCTAGTCCGTAAATAGAATTTGGTTTATTATATTTTAAAACATAAAGTATTTTTGCTTTCTCATCACTTAAAAGTCCTCGAAGAACCTTTATATCTGAAAAATCATAGGACTTTTTCTCTCCAATTAACTTTGAGACAAAGCTTCTTTTGTTTGCATTAACTTCGACATAACGGACTTTAGTTTTTCTCTGAACCATATATATGGTGTAGTTATTTAGATATATAAATATTATGTTTTTAATATATATGTTATTTTCTACCATATATATAATTTTTCTTATTAGGGGATTTCTTCAAAAGTGTTATTTTTATTATAAATAACAAAAGGTTTATAAATAAACCTCTAAAAGAGAGGGGTTTTGGGGTGTTTTTTAGAAGATAATAAGGAAGGTTTATAAAGGGGTTTTGGTTAACTTGTTTAAGCGTTATTGTTTACAATAATGCATTGACTAGTCAGTGTTCATAAAGGAATCCTAGTGATTACAACTTTATAACGCTCCCTTGTTATAAGGTAACTCGGCCAGGCTATTAGAAAAGTTGAACGCGGTTTCGCGGCCAAGAAGTTGGCGGCTAATCTGATAGTGCTGAAAGGAGGTTAATAATAATGAAAAAAATATTTAGAAAAGCTGTTACAGTATTGAGTAGTGTCGCTTTAGTTGGTGCTACAATCGGTGGAGCAGTTGCTGCTTCTTATCCATCTCCATTCACAAGTAATACAGCAGTAGTCTATGGTGCTAATGCAGCTCCTTCAGACTATTCTGCAGCAATGAGTATAGTTTCAAACTTAGACTCTGTTGCTACTGGTACTACTTTGAGCGGAGGCAGTGGAGTTACTGAAGACCAAGTTCCTCTTGGAGGAAGTATAGTTTCAGGAAAAATAGTGGCGTCTTTAACTGACTCAAAAATTCCAAGCCTTCTTGACGAAAGAATGAGCTGGGACGATGGGACAGGTTCTTCTAACTACGATATTGATGAACAAATAGTCATAACAAGTGCGAACGTTAACTTGAAAACAACTTTTGACGATAACGATTTCACTGAAAATGTTGCTATGACCAATGATAAGGGTATTGAATACAGGTTCGTATTTGGTACAGACCTTAATGTTACTGCTGTAGGTACTGCTAATGCAGACGACCTATACCTTAACATCCTTGGAAAGCAATATGAAATAACCAGTATGACTGCTGATTCATTCACTGTAGTTACATCTGAGAAATACTCGTTAAGTTCTGGAGAGAGTGTAACTGTTGGTGGTAAAACATTCACAGTTAACAGTATCTTTGATGGTAGTGTTGAAGTTAATGGTGAAATCATAGCTACATCCGGGACCAAAAAGATAGACGGTATGAGAGTTGAGGTAGATACTATCGGTTATCATGCTAATGCTCCTGAATTAAGTAGAGTTGTTTTGAAGATTGGTGAAGACATCTCAAAGACATATACTGATGGGGAAGAATACATCGGAGAAGATGAAAATGACCCAGAATGGATATGGACTATTCCAACAGGATTAGGAGATGCTGCAGACTATATCGGTGTTAAGTACAACTATAAGCAAACAAGAGATACTGATGAAGTAGTGTATGTAGGTGGAAGTTATGTTCTTCCTGAGAATTTTGCAGAAATTAAGTTCGATGGACTTACAGAAGTAGATTATGAAGATTTCAGAATTTACTTTGATGATACAGAAGACTTATGGGATAACACAGATTTGACATCTACTGCTCAGGTTCAAGATGCTCCTGTATTGATTATAGAATCTGTTGATGGAAGAAAGGATTCTATAACTTTATCAGATGGCAACGAGACCAGTAAGATTTATCTTAGATGGGCTAATACTACTCAAGATATCCTTGATGATACAACTAACGCTTCATTAGAAGTATACTTTAGCGATGTAGATGGTGTTGTTCAAGATGCTATCAAGCCAAGATACTCTGCACATTATGTATCTGATGCTAATGAAACCTTCACTGGTGCGAATATCACTAATGCAGATATTGGTGATATAATAGTGGGTGATACTACTATTGCAATTCGTGCAGATGTTTCCTCAGGTAACCTTCAATTAAGGTTTACTGATGGTGGTGCCGGTCAAAGCTTCACTGCTGATATTGGTGGTGTTGCTTTAGGGGGTGATGAAGGTAAACTATTGTGGTTTGGAGGAGACTCTGAATCTACAGACAAAGAAGATGGTCTTGCAGGCGACTTATTAGTTGCAGGTACTAGTGTTGGAACTTATGATAATGATATTATGTTACAACAAGGTACTGTTGTTAAGACCCCGGAATCTAACTTGGACAATGATGAAGTTGTCTTCAGCGTTCCAAACGACAGAGTTTACGGAATAGTTTCCGTTCTCGCTGGTGGAACCGCAACAGGTGAATCTGGTGCTGTAATCCTTAAAGACACTGAGACTTCCAGTATGTCTGGAAAGAACTTAGTTGTTGTAGGGGGTTCTGCAATCAATAGTGTTGCTGCTGATTTACTTGGTGGAGCTTATAGTGAAGGCGCATTTACTGCTGCTACTGGTGTTGATGCAGGAAAATTCCTAATTCAATCCTTTGACAGAGCTGGAGAAACCGCTCTTTTAGTTGCAGGATACCATGCTGCTGACACTGAGAAGGCTGTAACCTACTTACTTAACCAAGATGTTGACACAACAGTTGGTAAGAAGTATATAGGAACATCGGCTACTGAAGCTACAACTGTAGTTGCTTAAACATAATTAAAGGGATTTTATCCCTTCTTTTTTTCTTTTTTACCTTTCTTTTTCTTAATTTCTTGTGTTAGAAACAAATTTAAATGCACTTTTTTTTATTAATTTATGAGAATAGATAAAAGTTGCATTATAGATAGATTGTCTTGTTTTTGTGACAAAAACGCGTTAATTTTTCTCAAGAGAGACAAATTTAAGGAGAAAAATTTATGAGAAAGATAATGACTCAGACGGAAATTGAAAGAAGTAACAAAAGAAAACAGATTGTTTTGGGGGTTGTTCTGATATTTTTGCTTGTAGTTTCAACTGCTGGTTTTTCGTGGTTAAGTAAAGATGAAGAAAAAAGCGGAGTTGTTGAAGAAAGGGGGATTAAATTTTATAATCAAAACGGAATCTGGAGAACCCAGATAGGGGAGGCAATTTTTTCATTTACATATCTCCCTTCAGAAGTAGAAAATTTAACAATAATCGGGAATTACAGCTTAGATAATTATGTTAATCAACCACTTTATTTTAATAAGCTTGAGGATGGCGCTGTAGAAATACTAGGTAATTTGAATAACTATATCTTAAGGTATCAGAAGGCCTGTACAGAAGAGCCCTGTGAAGAAGACCTGCCGTTAAAAGACTGCACTAATAATTTTATAATTTTTACCGACGGAGAAAACAAAGTTTATAAAGAAGAAAATTGTGTTCATATAGTCGGAGACCAAATAAAAGGAGCAGACGCTTTTTTATATAAAGTTTTAAATATCTTGTAGTTTTGAAGTAACTATGAAAAAAACAAAAAAGAAATCCATTGAGGAAGAAAAAAAGATAGAGGGGTATATAAGAAAAAAAGAAGACTGGCAGTTATTGTGGGTTTTAGGGGTTATTGTTTTAATATTTGTCCTGTTTTTTGGGACTTATTTTATTGTCCAGAAAATGAATCGTTTTGAATATGCGGGGGTAAACTGGGTAATTGAAAATCATGGCGGAACTAAATTTTATCATGGAAGATTTATCGCTTTTAGAAATCCTCAACTTACACATAATCTTTACCTTAGGAATGACCCAAAAGAAAATGATGTTAGCTTTTCAGGGAACTTCACTTATTTCGGAAAGGATTTTTTCCTTTCTTTTTCTCCAGAAGTAGATGAATGCAGGGGTGATGTCCCTGTTGCTACGGTCACATTAGCCAGTTTTTTAAAGTCAGGGGTAGGAGTAGAGAATTTGGAGCCGTCCACGACCGACCCACAGGTTCATTATTCTACTGGGAAAAACTTCGCAGACTGCAACAGCATAGGTGGGGGAATTGTTATAGAAATAGGAGAATCTTCTGTAATCCAATCTGAGAAAAACCCTTACTGCTATGTAATTAGTATAGAAAACTGCACAGATATAAAACCTATTGAAAAATTTATGATAGAGACTCTTCGTGCAATTAAAGGATGATAAATAAAATATCGGAGGCAGGGAAAGAGAGATTGTCTTATGGCGTAGCCATGCGGGATTCCAACGAGATATTTAAATTTAATTTCCGTTGAAATAATGATAAATTCACAGATTCTAGTTGGGGTATTATTTACTATTCTTCCTGTGACTGAATTAAGAGTCGGTCTTCCGATAGTAATTGAATATGTTTTAAGAAATAATCTTCCTATTTGGACTTATTTTTCTCTTGTGTTAGTCTTAAATATTTTAATAATAATACCTATATTTATTTTTCTTGATTTTTTCCATAATTTCTTTTATAAAAATTTCCAGCTGTACAGAAGAACGTTTGGCTGGTCAGTAAACCGAGTGAGAACGAAGATTAGGAACATAAATGAAAAAAGTGGTTTAGTGAAGTATTTACTTTTAATGCTTTTTGTGGCGGTTCCTCTGCCAGGAACTGGGGCGTGGACAGGCACACTAATTGCTTGGGCTGCAGGGCTTAAAAGGATAAATAGTCTTATTGCCATCTCTTTAGGGATTATAATCGCAGGATTTCTAATTCTTTTTGCCTCTCTTGGATTTTTTTCCCTTATTTGAAAAGTTTAGCAGGAATTTTATGTCTGAGTAAATTGGTACAGATTCAAATTTATAGAGTTTAACTACTGAAAACCAGATTCCGACGACAAAACAGACAGAGACGAGATGCCAAAGCACCCAGTGGATTGCGTCAAAATAGATATTTGTTGGGGAATATATGAGAACTAAAAAAAGAATTCTTAGGAAGTTCAAGACGAAAAGCATAGCTAAGGAAGTAATTAATGCATAAAATCTCTTTTTAGGTTTTATGTCTGCAGTAGAGAATACTAAAATGAACATTAAAAAAAACGCTGAGCCTGCGACACAACCGCGGACTAATTCTATGCTGAAACTTTCTAGATGAATAAAACTCCCTTCTGTAACTACTTCTGTAAAAAGGGAAATTGTCTGACTGACAGAAGAGACTGTAAGGGGGGTCAAAATAGTGTAAAAAAAATAAAGGTTACCCGCACCTAGAAGAAGAACAAAGAGATATCTTGCGAAAAGTCCCACTAACCTCTTGGATTGATTATTCATTTAGAATTTAATAAGAAGATGTTTAAAAAACTTCGCTTAATCCTTTGAGCCTCTCGCAACGAGTTTTACTATCAGAACAATGATTATTAAAAGTATTAAGATTCCTATTCCAACTAAAAGGAAGAAGGATGTTTTGTCAAGACCCCAAAAGCTAAAGGAATCTCCATTTATATTTAGGGATACTTGCTGTTCGTAGGTTTCGTTATCTGCGACAACAGTGATTACAAATGACTGCTTTCCTTCTTTTTCAGGCACGAAAGTCATTAGAAAATCTCTTGACTGGCCAGGACCAACTGAGTCAGCAACAGGCTCTATATTCACAAGGCTTCCCCAAGACTCATAGCCTTCAGCAGATAAGATTACATCCATATTGGTATTCGCATTATTTAATACTCTGACTTTAATTACTAAACTTTCCCCAACCTTGGCTTCTGAAACTAATTCTGCACCGATTGTTGGTTTTGGAAGAGCGCATCCCAAGACATCTAGTCTTAATGAAAATCTCTTTCCAATGTCATCCGAACTTTCATCGTATGATGCTATATCCATTTCATCTTCATCGTCATCATAGTCAAAGTAGGTCTTTACTGCGAGGTCATAAGCGGTTTTTGGAAGATAGTCAGGCAAACTAAATATAAAAGTAACTTCCTTTTTCTTTCCTGAACGAAGATTACTTATAACTTGTTTTTCAGAGATTCCTAATTCAAAATTTTCTAATGTTACCAAAACCCTGTCTTCATCATCAGAACCCAAATTGTAAACATCAAAACTAAATACGGCGTTTTTCTCTCCGCATAGGACATCCATTCTAACTATATTGCTTTTTACAAAAACTGCGGGGTCTTCTTCTCTTACTATTTCTATTTCATGATAGCTGTCTTTGTTAAAATCGTCACTTGTGCTCACACACTGACTTTCTTCGTCATCTTCAGAGTAAGCTTTTATGTAAATCCTGTAAGTTCCTTCTTCAAGGTCTGCAGGAATTTCTGGAATTCTAAATGTTGCAACTTCAGATTCTCTGTCTTTAATTCTTCCTAAATCTATTTCTTCGTCATCTAATTCAAAATCCTGCGTGACATCTTCATCATTTTCGTTTAATATAACTATTTCTACAATAACATCTGAAACGCTGTCATCTCGGTTATCATTCTCAACTTCAACTTCAAGCTCTATTTCATCAAGCATGTTCCACTCTTCGTCATCTCCAGTTCCCATATTATTAACTGAGAAATAAGCAATCTCTAAGTCCCCTATTTCAACGGAACAGGAATACTCCGATTCTTCATAAATACATGAACCATCGTCTGTGGTGGCTGAAGGGTTATAATTTGTCGCGTCTGGGTCTGTACAACCAGAGATTGAAGCGTCGGCTACAGTATAGTAAACGCTGTCTGTAGTGGTGCCTAAAAGATTTGTATTTGTAGAATCATAAACTTTTGCCGTTATGGTTCTTGATTGTGTGGCTTGTGTTGAGGGAATTTGAAATGTCAATGGAAATGTTTCATTTCCACTTACAGAATGATTTATAGAAACAACATTTGTTCCAGAAATTCTTAGGACCACATCTTGGTAAGTTTGATTAGAATTCTCAAATTGAACATTAAATGAAATATTTGTTCCAGAGTTTCCAGAAATCCTATTTGAAGTTGATTCGCCCGCCCCTATTACTGAAATAGAGAAACCATTCTCAGAAGCAGCAAAAACACTCCCTAAACTAAATAGTAAAATTCCTAAAATTCCTAAGGTGAAACAAAGATTTTTTTTCATCATGTTGTAATTTCTAAATTACGTCACTTTATAAAACTTTCTATTTCTTAAAATGTGTTGCGGGAAAGGTTTAAATATTTTATAAATATCTAATGTTATGGTTAAGTCAAAAGAAAACCTCGTAGGAGCTTATGCTTTTTTAGTTGGAGTTATACTCGCGGTAATTTTTGGATTGTTTAATAAATCACTTGATCAGGCGGGGAGCCTTTTTTACACGGCTCTTGTGATTATAGGTTTAATTGTTGGTTTTATGAATTCGGGGGATAAAAATTCTGTCACATTTTTGATGGCGAGTTTAGCAATTGTGATTGTGGGGAATTTCGGTAACGAACCTCTGAAGTATTTGTCTCTTAATAATTTTATAATTAATTCTTTGAGGAGTATACTTAGTTCTTTATTAATAATGTTCGTGCCTGCGACAATTATTGTATCTTTGAAAACAGTCTTTTCTATGGCTAAGGTTTAAAAATAATTATTATTCCTATTATTATATATATTTACAAAAATGCAAACAAAAGCAATCAAGAGTTCACAGCGTTACGCTGTCAGCAACCCCCCAGTCACAGTTGCATTGTATGTGATTCTAGCTGTGTCTGTGGTTTAAAATAGCCGTTTTTCAGGGTCTTTCATCGTATTTTAAGGAGATTTATGCAGAGAAAAGAGTTGTGAGCAAAAGGAAATCAAATGGATTTGGTGTAGGAAAGGAAGTGTATCATGAAGAAAGGACCGATTCTGCTGGGGGTTGTCCTGCCTGTCCTTGTTCTGACTGGGGTGTGTGTGGCAACACCTGTTCAGAGCAACTATGGATGGGGTACGGGTTTCTGGGTTTCTCCTCCTCTCCCTGATTGGGGGAATCCTTGGTGGGGGAAAGATTGGGGGCAAAACGACTATTTCTGGTGGGGGAAGTTCCCTTGCTGTTGCCCTCCGCCACACTGCCCTCCGCCAACTCCGCCAGCTACAATCCCGGCACCTGGTGCGATAGTGTTAGGAAGCATGGGGGTGGCGGGAGTTGGGATGCTTAGAAGGAAGTTCTTCTGACCCCTGTTTACTGTAGGAGAAAGAACTTCCTAAATCTGTAGTTCACCCTCCTGAAGGCTCTTAAGAAAACCACTCTTAAGAGCCTTTTTTTTTGCAATAATATATATACTGCAATATACTATATTCTAAAATATAGATTAAAGTATATACTTAGAGATATCGGTAAGATTGATTATCCTATTGTCATCCCTTGCCAAACCAAAGCAAGCGGTGTTTATCCAGATTTCAATCTGCGGGAAATTTTCAAATTCGTTTACATCGACATTATCGCATTCAAAGACATAAACTTCCTTTCCCAATTTTTCTATTTTTTTTCTTATGACCTCTATAGCTTTATTTTTCTGCCCGTATTTTGTTGAAGAAAGAATACCCACGACTTTCGCAGAAAGGAATTTCTTTTTTTTTGCTAAAATTTTTTTGTTTTGCTGTTGGATTTCATCTTTTGTAACTTTTTCCAACGTTTCTGTGTTAAAAACATAAATTTCTCTTTGTTGCTGAATTGCGTTGTTCATCGCATGGAATTTTCCGTCGGCTATTAGAAGTAAAATATCCGCTTTATCGTCAAATGCCGAAGAATTACAACCAAGAACGTGCCCAGTGTAAAAAGCTCCTTTCTTCAAAATAACTTTTTTATTTCTTTTTTCAAGATAATCTTTGACTTTTGGTATGAGGTCTATATATTGAATTGTAGCACAAAGTGAAATTGTCTTTCCATTTAGATTATCCAGTGCTGAAAAGTTTATTTCTGACAAATTAAATTTTTTTCTTGCTTCAATATATAGGGTTTTCATAAAAGTAAAAGAAATAAGGGTTTTTAATAATTTAGAATCGTTCTATGCTGTCTTTTCTTTGTGTTTCCTGAGGCTCAACAGAACCTTTTTGTATTTCAAATACTTTTGACGGGGTCGCTATAACAACGTTTTCTCCGAAGCCCGCGATTTTTCCTTCAAGGGCTTCAACAGTTTTCTTTATCTTTGATATTGCTCTTTTTAACTCAACAACATCTTTTGATTTAAGAGGCTTTATATCTATTATGGCTATTGTGTAACCTTCTCTTAAAGCATTTAAAATAGGGTTTATATCTTCATAAACTTTTAGAACGAAAGTCTTTATCAGAACTTTGGATTCTGGTTTTTCCTTCTCTAAATCAATTTCAATAAACTCGGGGGACTCTTCTTCACCCCTTCCACCAAACATTTTTTTGAAGCTATCAAACACCATAATATAAATCTTGTCAGTCAGTATTTAAATATTTATGTGCTCCAGTATTTGATTTTACAAGTGAAGATTTTCCATCCATTTTCTTGCCGTTTCTTCACAAATACCTAGGTCCTTTGATATTTCTTTGGGGGAATGGTTTCCTTTTTTAAATGAATCTGAAACCGCTTCCTTTCTTCTTTCAAGTGCACTTAATCCATACTTATTCAAGATTAACCGAACATAACTCCAACTGACACCTAGCTCATAGGCTATTTGCTTACTTGGAACTCCTTGACGATACCTCTGCAGAACCTCGTCTTCTGTGTACCATCTTTTTCTCATTAAATAAACCCCTGCCACATCTAGGTCTTTTTTTAAAAAAACATAAGGAAGTCCAGTTTCCTTTACTAAATCTTCTTCCCTTAACCCTTCGTGACTAACAAAATAAGTTTTTAACCACTCAACCTTGTCTTCTGAAGGAAGAGTTGAATAACCTGTATTTGCTCTTTCACAAGCTAAAAGGTATACTTCTTTTAAACAACCACGAACTCCTTGAGAACTTATTTCAAAATATCTCGCTGCATCGCTTGCCCTAGATAAGGGGTTTTCAAAAAAATAATCACAAATATGACTTAGTTTTCCCTTTCTTGAACTATCTGAAAAGCTAACTTTCATAACTATAAACCTCAGAATTTATCCCTGAATCTTTTTCATTATCTCTTCACGAAGAGAATCTATTTTTTCTGAAAATTCTTTTTCCTGCTTTTTCATAGAATTAAGTCTTACATTAATCAATTCTTTTTTCTTTTTCATATCTTCTAAGATTTTTTCTTTGTTTGACTTTATTGCAACCTGATTGCCTATTATTCTGAAAACCTCTCCAGAAGTTTTCTCAACCTCACGGATTATTAACTCGGTTTCATTTAATTCCATAGAAAACGCGTTTTTTTGCATAAGAAGCTGTTGAAAGTGGTGTTCAAGCATCTGAAGATTCTGAATTTCTTCCTGTGTTTTTTCATCAATATTGGCGAAAGGATTTTGGTTTCTTTCTTCAGCCATTAGTCAGAACTCACAACTTTCATTTTAGTTCTAGGTTTGAAAAAAACTCTTGAACCACATTCTGGACAAAGGAATCTTTTGTTTAAGTCTTCCGACTTTATTTTGCTTCCACAATAAAAACATTTGTATGAGGTCATATTGATATGAAATTTTAAGGGTTTTTAATTCTTTAGGTGGAAAGCTCCTCCGGCAAAATTCTTCCCGCATTTTGAGCAAAGCCAAATGCCTCTTGCCTGCCGTTTAGCCCTCCCTCCACAAAAAGGACAATCTTGTCTGGTTCTTTGTTTTTTCTCAACTTCAGAGAATTTCTTTTTTACATTCCCGTAACCAGCTCCAAACCTACCTGAAGCACCGATTTTTTTTCGCTTTACTGCCATTAGAAAACTTATTTCGGAGGGTTTTTAAACTATTCTATTTAGAAATAGCCAAGATTATGTTAATATTATGAAAAACGAAAAAAGAATTTCAAGACCACGGAAGATTAAGAGACTAGAACTAATTGACTGGTTAGCCCATTCATTGGGAGAAGGCTCCGGATTTAAGATAACTCCTGAGCAGGTAAGTTATCACTTAAGGTTAAGGGGATTTAGGTTAGATGAAGAAGCACCACAAAACCCCTCTCGGGGGGTGTCCTTTGTTAGAGATGGTTTATCTGTGGAAGTTTTGAGTCATGATTGTGAATTGGATGGGTTAGGTTCAGTTAAATATGTCTATCCATATGCAAGCGTGGTATTTCGGGGTCCGAATTATACCCGAAGAGTGGATTTTGACGGAAAGTGACTATCTAACCTTGAACATTGCTTGCCATCTGTATTTGTGGGGTCCTATGTCGCCCGCCTTTCTTATAGAAATTTTCCCTATTTTCCCTTTAGTTTCTCTTTTTATTTCGTCTAATACTTCTTTTTCTGTTCCAAATCCGTGATAAAATATAGTTGTTCCTTTCTTTGAGAGTTTAAGTGCGGTTTTTAAAAAAGTCTCTTTCAAGTTTGGTCTCGGCATAATGATAATGTCAAATTTTTCATTTATTTTATCTGGTAAATCTTTTGCACTTCCACCTATAATTGAGATAAAATTGTCTAACTTATTAAGATGTGCATTTTTCTTGCCATAGAGGTTTGCTTTTTCATTTAACTCGTTTGAAACAATATGAAAATCTTTTTTCTTCTGAATTAATTTCTTAGCGACTATAATTGGATATGGTGCAACTCCTGCAAACATCACAAGAACTTTAGTCTTATTTTTTTTAACAAGTTTTGCTACTTCTTCTGCTATTATCTTTCGTTCATTTGATAATCTCGGGGAAAAATAGGTTTCGTCAACATTGAAATAAAAAATACAATCATTTTCTCTGTAAATTGCTTCTTTTGTTTTTATACCTGCAAGATGCTTAGTTTTGGGGATTCTCAATTCTCCAGAGAAACCTTCTATTTTCTCCAAAACCGTTTTTATACTTTTATATTTCTTTAAAAAGACAAGTGCTTTTATTTTTTTGACTATCCAAAAAGTTCTTCTTGGAAATTTTAAAATAGCGATATCGCCAACAATGTCTTGAGGTATTTTCTTCATAGGGCTCTCACTCTAAAATACTCCCAAAGATATAAAAAGGTTTGTAATTTTACGGTGCAATGGAGTTAAAAGGGAGTCAGACCGAGAAAAATTTGTTGAAATCTTTTGCAGGAGAGAGTCAAGCGAGGAATCGTTACACTTATTTTGCCTCCGTTGCGAGAAAAGAAGGTTATAGGCAAATAGAAGAAATTTTTCAGGAAACAGCGGATAATGAAAAAGAACATGCAGAGATTTTTTTTAAGTATTTAATGGGGGGGAATGTTGAGATTAAAGCAAGTTATCCTGCAGGGAAAATAGGTACAACTGAGGAAAATCTACTTGAAGCAGTAGAAGGGGAAAAATTAGAGTGGGGAACTCTTTACCCTGAATTTGAAGAAGTCGCCAGAAGTGAAGGGTTTCAGGATATTGCAGATTCTTTTAAAGAAATAGCTGAAGTAGAAGAGTATCATGAAAAGAGATACAGAAAATTATTAGAGAATGTTAAGAATAAGAGCGTGTTTAAGAAAGAGAAAGTGGTTAAGTGGAAATGCAGAAATTGTGGTTATGTTCATGAAGGAGTCGAAGCTCCGAGCGTCTGTCCTGCGTGCAAGCATAAAAAAGAATATTATGAACTTTGGGTAGAGAATTATTAAAATGAAAAAAACTAAATCTCAAAAAATCAAAAATAAGAAATATTGGTTTAGGAAGGATAAAGGATTTGTTCTTTCAAAAAGAGTTCCTGTTTCATGGGAAGGTTATTTGGTTTTGTTTGCCCTTTTAGCGATTAATTTTTTTAGTGTTTTTTACTTTAAATTGCCCTATACAAATTTTGATTCGTACATAAGATTCATTGTCGTTTTACTTTTATCAGTGTTTGTTTTTATTGTAATCTCTAAAAAGAAAACGCGTGGAGAGAAGAAAGAGTTCTAAGGTTGTAGTAACTTTATAATTACACCAAATTAGAAAAGTTTAAAAACTATCAAAATTTACTTATTTAGTTAAGTATTTTGAAAATGACAAATTTAAAACAACCCCAAAAAGCCTTATTGGTATTGTTCTCCTTAGTCTTATTGGTAGGAATAGTATCTGCTACGACTTTACCTGTTTACAGATTCTGGGATTATAAATATGGGGAAGGACATTTATACACCCTAAGCGAAACTGAGAAGAATAAGATATTGAGTAATTATTCTGATGTTTATACTTATGAAGGTGTTGCTTTTTATGCTTACAAGAATAGTTTTTGTGGGACAGTTCCAGTTTATAGATTTTGGAATCATAAGAGTGGGTCTGACCATCTTTATACAATAAGTGAGTCTGAAAAGAATAAGATATTGAGTAATTATTCTGATGTTTATACTTATGAAGGTGTTGCTTTTTATGCTTACAAGAATAGTTTTTGTGGGACAGTTCCAGTTTATAGATTTTGGAATCATAAGAGTGGGTCTG
>JBAZMK010000004.1:0-93127 GCA_041649755.1 Candidatus Pacearchaeota archaeon
ATTTCGTTTAATCAGCGATGTTATGCGACAATTTTAATTTCGCATTGGAGCGTTAAACGAAGATATCAAAATCAGAATTTGAGGTTTACCGACGCTGAGGAGGAGATTGGAAATTGAAATGAACATCGGAGATAAGGAAAGTTCTTCTGACCTCGAGAATGGAGCGGAACCTCACAGGCTAGAGCTGAAAGAAGAATTTGGGTGGAGACGAGGAGCCACAGCACCGCAAGTCGGAACTCTTTATCCCCTGTTAAATTCCTTTTTGATTTATCAAAAAGTCGAGATTTTCGTTAGAAAATCGGAGAAGTAGCGATTGCTATTTTGGGGTGGGAAAAGACGTGCGCGTTATTTAGATTTTATTTTAGTAACTATGTAGAGGATTGTTGCAATAACAAAGATTCCAACTGCAGTAAATAAAGTTAAGTAAAGGAGAGGGCTCATATTGCCTAGGGTAAAAACTATATTGCTTAAATAGGTATTTCCAGTTCCTGAATCAAGTCTTGGTAAATAAATATAAAAATATCTGTATAAAAACCAAGAGATTAAGACTATAAATGCAACTGCTCCGCTCCAAATCATCCATTTTTTATGGTATGCTGAAGATTTCTCTACTCTTTTTGAAAATAAATTTCCAAAAAGAACGCCGACAAAAAATGCTGGAACCATCAAAGCTAAAACGAAAGGTATTGCGAAAATTGCCCAACCGTCGAAATAAAGAGCTACCAAAAAGGAGATTATAATTAATGCTTCTACAATCAATCCCCCTTTAATTCCAGGTTTCATATTAATAAAAATAAAATCTCTGTGTTTAAATAACTTTCTGAAAGCGCACGTCTTTGGGTGGGGTTTATCAATTACAATCGCTATTGGATTTAACATCGGGCTTAAACAACCCGAAGGGCTCGAGCGGAACGAAGTGACCTCGAGAGTTCAAAATCATTGATTTTGAATTTGGGAATTTCCCGAGCTGAGGGAAATTCTGTTTAAGCACCTGTTATGTCTTCCGAGCTTGCGAGAGCGCAGCTTGACAAGAAAAATCTTTGATTTTTCGCAGAGTTAAAATCACTTTTCAGGGCGGGCATTATATAAGAGAAGTTGTTGCGATATTTTTTGCCTTCTTTTTTTCTAAAAAAGAAGATTTAGGGCGCGAGTTTCTTTTTTTGATGTTTTTCAGGTTTTGTACTTCTTTCGACTCTTAATCTTCCCTCACTAAAATAATATTGCCTAATCCTCTCGATTGTTGGCTTAATTCCTGTATTTAGATTCTTATGCCAAGGTTGTGCTTTAGAATTTTCTTTCAATAGGGTTTTAAGTTTTTTTTCATCAAACTCTTTTAGGTTTTCTATTAAAACTTGAAGAAAATATTTAACTTTTTTATTTTGCTGATATCCTACTTTAATATTCAAATTTGAAACATCTGCAAATATTCTATGTAATGCTCTTATAACTTCCCCTGCCTTTATCCTTTGTTCTTCTGTTAAGGAATTATAAAGTTTTTTGAATGAATTGTAAAACTTTTTTATGTAATCTACATCATAAACATTTTTTAAATGATTTATAGCCATATATAATCTCTCAACACCAAAAGCACCAATGCTAACCACATGGTCAAAAGATTTTAATCCGTTGATATTTTTTGAAACTTTTTCCTCTGAAGAGTAAGTTGGCAACCAAACAAAATACTCTAAAGTCCCTATATCTAAAAATTTGGGATTTTCTTTTGTTCCAATATTGTAGTTTATTTCATTTCTGTAACCCCAAGGAGTCGGTCTATGGAGATGTAATGACAGAAGAGTGTTCCTTGTTTTATCTGGAATTAAATTTTGTTCGGGAATTCCAAGTTCTATAAACTTTTGTTTAGTAAATGAATCTTCGGGAATTTCAAAATTAAAATTGTATTTTCCTTCGGTGATCTCAGATACTTTCCCTCCTGCCTGAAAAGAGGGAAATATTTTCTTTTTGTCTAACCCTAATTTTTCCAAAGTTTCAATTAATTTTCTAATTTGAAAGCCATGAACTTTTTTTATGTCCTCTTTTTTAGATAAAACTATTATTCCGGCTACATCTGACATTTCAAAAACTCCGAGATATTTCCACAAATCTTTTCCTTCCTTTATATTGTCTATTATGTCTTGTGGTCTTACACAAGTTTGAATAGATGAAAATATTTGGTCTTTAGGAAAAATATGGTATCCGCTGAATTCTCTAAGCATATCATATTCAGTAAAACTTAAATTAAATGTCCCGGGAAAACCCTCATGAATTAATGGAGCTCTAGGGTATTTTTTGCATTTTGGATATTTCTCTAAATTTTGCAAAAAATTTCTTAATTCTTTATAATCCATTTTCATAATTAAAAAAGAGTATGGTTGTTTATTAAGATTACGGAAACTCGCGCCCGTTTTTATAAGAATTCTTCGCGACAGCAAAGACAAATTGTGCGAAGGACAGAGCAACAACTTCTCCTATTGGGTGGGGTTTATCAATTACAATCGCTATTGGATTTAACATCGTCTTATCATAAATTTTATTATGATATGATACTCTTTTGGAGTTTTATCATAAATTTTTAAAGTTAAAGGAAGTTAAAGATTTCATGCAAGGATTATTGGATAAATTAAAAAGGGAGCTTGAAATATTAAATTTTTCTAAAAAGACCATTAAATCTTATTTATATTATGTTGGAAATTATCTGAGTTTTGCAGATAAAAAAGGATTAAATGAAAATTCGGTTAAAGATTTTATGCAATTTGAAATCAAGAGAAGAAATCCTTCAACAGTTTCATCAGAATTATCTGCTATAAAATTTTTCTTTGAAAAAGTTCTTAATCAAAAGATTAACTTGAACCACCCAAAAAGAAACAAGACTATCCCAGATATTTTAACCATTGATGAAATCAAGAGGTTAATTGAAAACGCGCAGAATCCAAAACATAGATTAATGATTAAACTGCTTTATGGGTGTGGATTTCGTGTAAGTGAGATAATTGATTTGAAAAAAGAAGATATAAATTTTAGCGAGGAGTTGATTCACATAAAAATTGCAAAAGGAAGAAAAGATAGATTTGTTAAAATTCCTGTTTCTATTTTAGAAGAGTTAAAGAATTTTGAAAGCTTCAGCAAAAAATATCTTTTTGAATCAAGCAGGGGTGGGAAATTAACTACTGCAACAATTCAAGCTATATTAAAAAATTCTGCGAGAAAAGCGGATATTAAAAAACGCGTTTATCCACATTTACTTAGGCATAGTTTTGCAACGCATCTTCTTGAACAGGGAACAGACTTAAGAATTATTCAAAAATTATTGGGACATTCCGATATTAAGACTACGCAAATTTATACTCAGATTTCTCAAGCATCAATTAAAAATATAAGTAGCCCTTTGGATAATATTGAATGAGAGAGTTCATTTATTATTCAAAGAACGCTGTGACGGCAGGTAATTTCATTAAAGACGATTTAATGAAGGCAGGACGTCTCGATATAGCTTGTAATGTGATTATTCAGACTCTTTTTATCTCTGGTGAGATGAGGGGTGATGTGAAAATTCATTTGATATTTGATGGCCCGCCGAACCCACCAATCCATATTGAGATATTTCCTCAGAGTAGGGAAATAAACATAAGCAAAAAAGATGTTGCAGGTCTTATTAAAAAAATGCTTTACAAGGTGCCTAGGAAAAAAGGCGAAAAAGTTGAAGTTGCGAAAGGATACAATATAGAAAAAAAGTCTTTAATTGATTTTATTAAAGAACTGAAAAATGAAGGAAAGGGGGTTTATTTATTGGATAAAAAGGGAGAAGATATAAGAGAGATTAAACTTGCCGGTAATGAGGTTTTTGTTTTTGGTGACCAAGAAGGAATACCCAAAAAGGAAATTAGGTCCTTGAAAAATCTTGGTGTGAAGAAAGTTTCTGTAGGTCCTAAAAATTTATTTGCTAGTCAGGTTGCGGTAATTGTAAATAATGAGGTAGACAGACAGGAGACAAAGGGGAATCTATAAAAACCCTTGTTATATTTTTATATAATGAAAAAGGCCAATCGTATGATTATTCAAGGAACTGTGCAGGGAGTTTTTTTTAGGCAGTTTGTAAAAGATAACGCTGACAAGATGGGTTTAAGGGGTTTTGTTAGAAATCTTCCAGAAGGTAATGTAGAAATTATTGTTGAAGGAGAAGGAGAAACTATTGAAAGATTTTTGAACATAATGAAAAAAGGACCTGAGCACGCACAAATCAGAAACGTAATTATTGAAGAAAGAAAATGGTCTGGCGATTTTAACGAGTTTAAAATTTTAAGATTTTAATGATTGAATACTCTTTTAGATTCTTTTTCAAGCCACCTTTTCCATCTTGGAAAAACTTCTTCGCTTTTTGGGAGACCGATTTCTTCCGAAACTTCGTCTGAAATCTTATGAAAAGCGTTATTTGAATTAACAACAAACTCTGCTTCTAAAATCTCTGGATTGTTCGTCTTCTCTGAAAAAGAAACTAATTCTTCCTTTATTTTCTGTCTTAAAAGAATGTTGTCCCACACGGCGTCCCAATTCCCTGCCCACCCTTTAACTTTAGAGGCAATTTCTTTTATTATTTCGCAATCTCCATTGATTAAGTCTTCTGTGGGTTTTAATTTATCTTCCTCTACATCATATTTCATAAGGTCCACGAAACCGCCTTCTCTTAAGGGGTCTTCAACCCAGTGTTTTCTGACTTCAGATATTTGAAGAATTCTCCTCCAAGAGTGCATTCCATCAGGAGTTTTTATTGGATTTGCAACTACGATTAGGTCTGTTGCTTTGAAAGAAGTTACTGGAACGGAGAGGTCGTTCACAACCCTGTCAAAAACAGAATAAGGAGAACCTCCGTGAATTGTTCCTGCAACAACATTGGCTAAAGCCCCTACCCTCATTGCTTCGTACAATGCCTTTGCTTCTTCGCTTCTTATTTCTCCCACTATTAACGAAGAGTCTCCTAAACGAAGAGACGACCTTATACCTTCTTCAGCTGAAACTTCTGTTGATTCTCCCATCAACGCACTTCTGACTTTTAAAGAAAGAATGTTATAATTAAGATTTCTCATAGTTGCAACAGGGAGTTCTAAAGTGTCTTCTACGGTGATGATTCTTTGACTTGGCATCAGCTCTAAAAGCAGTGCGCTAAGAAAAGAAGTTTTACCGCTTGAACGCGTTCCAGCAACAAGGATTGTTCTCGCTCCGTCAATCATAAAACTTAAAAGTCCTGCGCCGAGAGAATCAATCATTTTATTTTTTATAAATAATGGAAGTGTCCATGGCTTACTCCTATGTCTTCTAAATGCATAGGCAATCCCCCCAGAAGAAAGAGGTTGTTGAATTATCGCAACTCTAGCCCCAATATCTCTTAATTCAAGATTTGTATCTAATATTGGATTTGCCTCGTCAAGAGCTCTCCCAGAGAGCATTCTAAATTTTGTCGCCCACGAATCTGCATCTTCCTGAGAAGGAATTATATTTGTAACACACTCGCCAAATTCATTATGGCGAATGAAAACAGGAGATAGAGAGACAGGGGCATTAACAACTATATCTTGTAGATTCTCGTCCTCAAGCAAGACCTCTATCACACCAAATCCTATTGTATGTCTGACGAGAATCTTGGAAAGTTTAGTGATGTCTGAATAACCTAAATTAATCTTTTTACTTGTGGCTAAATCTGAAATTAAATCTCTTGCTATATTAAAAAAAATCTGTCTTGTTCTTTCAGGGTCGTTGAATTCCTCTGCGGTTGGTCGGTGTTCTATTAAAACATTTCTTGCAAGGTTTAAAAGCATATGGTGGTCTTCTTCTAAGAGATATTCTGGAGGAGAGAGGTGATAAATTAAATTTGATTCATTTGGAACTTCTAAAATAGTGACTAGGCTTTTATCGTGCTCTGAAGCAATATTATATTGTTTTAGAATTTTAGCGTTAGAAGGAATTTTCGCAACCATACGGGTAAACGTAAAATTGGGCATTATATCTGCACGAAAGACTTCGGAGTAAACGCTTCGGTCATTAGCCGAATAATCGTCAAAAGAAGGTTTTAACTTCTTTATAAGGATAGTCTCTTCAAAAAGGCCAATTATTTTTTCTAAAATTCTAATATAATCTGAATTGTCTGTTTTATCTGCTAAAGCTCTCTGTTCAAACAAGGCGTTTTTCAATTCTTTGTAAGCCTTAACAGGGTTTTTCTTTAAAACCTCATTTATAACATAATTTAGGAAAGTGTAAGCAGTTTGATAGGAAGATAATTTAGATAGTTTTTCGGAGGAGGTTATTTTTTCTTGTTTTACTAAAAAATTATGAAAAGACGCAATCTCTGCAAGCATTTTTACCTGAGAAAAATTGTGGGAGTAATTTCTTTGCTGGACAAAGACTATTCTCCCCACATTTGGGTCTTCTGAAAGGCTATCAATCGTCCGAGACATTACTTCTTCGGAATCTATAAGTGAAGGAATAAACGGTGCGCCGAGGTAGTTTATATACATTACATTCTCACCAGATTCACGAATGACCTCATAAGAATACAAGGGTGTCTCAGATTTGAACATCATAGCTATCTAAGCAGATTGTTATATTAAAATTTATGTGTTCTGTAAAAAAATGCAAATCATTATAAACTTTCTATACTAAGAAAAATAATGGAGGAAACCCAAATCCCATTAGAAAAATCTTTTGTAGCAGACATTAATAATCGATTAAGAGATATAGATGAGAGGAATAAACTTGTGAGGGAGAGGGTTCTGCTTCTTGGTAAAAACCTTTTATCTTCCAGAGAAAGCCTTGAAGAAGAATTAGAAAAGATAAAAAAAGATAATATGGAGATAAAAAAAGAGATTGAGAGGATAAAAAGGATTAATGAGGGTCTTTTGAAAGAATATGAGAGATTTATAAAGCGTGATGAATTTTATATTATTGAAAGAATGCTGAAAGATTTTCAGCCTTTGGAATTTATGAGAAAGAAAGATGTTGAAGAATTAGTCGAAAAAAAGATAGGGGAGATTGGAAAACAAATAAAAATAAAGAAGACTGAGAAGTAAAGATGGATATACTTGAAAAAATAATGGAGTTGCAAGGTCAGGGACTTTCTGATGAGGAGATTTATCAAAGACTAAGAAATGAAGGAATTTCTCCGAAACAAATTTATGATGCAACAAATCAGGCGAAGATAAAAACTGCTATAACTTCGGAAAACGGATTTTCCAATCAGGGTGGAGAAGTTAGTCAGATTAAGGACATTAATAGGGATGGTTTTACTCAGGAGGCTGGCGATTATCCCCAAAACGAGTATGCTCCTCCACAAGAGAGTGTGCAACCACCCGAGAGATATATTGATAGTAAACAGGGTCAGGATTACCAAAATAATTATTATACTCCTGCGCCACAAACTTATTCTAGTCAAGATTATTATGCCCCTCAAAGTAATGTTGATACAGGAATCATATCTGAAATTGCAGAACAAATTTTTTCTGAGAAAATTTCTGAATTGAGAAAAGAAATAGGGGATTTTACTTCTTTTAAAAACAGAATTCAGGATAAGGTTTCTGATATTGATGAGAGGCTTAAGAGAATTGAAAGTAGTATAGATAAAATACAGCAGGCTATTATTGAAAAAATTGGAGAATTTGGAGATAACACGGTGATGATTCACAGAGATTTGGATAATCTCCACGGGACGGTTTCAAAATTGATGAACCCTCTTATTGATAATTATAAAGAACTTCAAAAATTAAAAGAAAAATAATTAATTACTTCTTCTTTATAATCACTGCAACTACTGCCGCAATAATTAATAGGAGTATGAATCCGAACCATTCTGTTGAAAACCATGTTTTCACTTCAGACCACTGGAGAGTCCAGTGGAAAATATAACCAAAAGATAAGATAAAGATTACAACTAAGGCAATTAGAACTACCCATGCGAACCAATTACTTTTTGACAGAAACCCTAAAGGTTCCTTACCTGGTAAGAAACCAATTATTAAAATCACAAAGAAGACCACTATTATTAGAACACTTACCCATCCTGTGCTTACTCTTACAAAATCAACTAAAGAAGCTTCAACAATAAAAAAGCTTGCAAGGATTAAGGAAACAAAAATCATCACAGGTTCATTCCCACCAAGAACTTCTGTTTTCTTAAGAAGAGCGTAAACAACGATGAAAACCAGCAGAAATGCAAATATAGGTAAAAAATAATTTATTGTCGAAACTGATACTCCTGCCATTATCCGCTTGAACCACTCCCTCTTGAACTGCTCTCGGGTTTATCTTCTTTTTTTCTTGAAACAATAACTATTATAGCTATTACGATACCTAAAACTATCAGAGACCATATATACTCTGAAAACCACCCCCCAAAACCAGAGTAGTAACCCCATTGGTCCCAAGAACTAAAAGCCCAGAGAATTATCCCTATACCTACAAACCATCCAATCCAGGTTACCTTCCCTTTCCAACTCCCATGACTATCTGGGTAAAAAAAACCTAAGAAGATTAACAGCGTCAGAAATACAGACAGACCGATTCCAAACCTTGGGAAGATTACAGCAAAGAACTCTGAGACGAAATCAAACTGCAAAGAGAGTAAACCAATAGCTGCAGAGACTATAGCCATTAGAGGTCTATTTTGACCGAGTATTTTTGATTTATCTAGAAGTGCGAAAATGACGGCAAAGATTAGCAGAAAAGGGATTACATAAGAAAAGACGCCTATTTGGTTCCATAAATTAAGGACGTCTGTAATGGTCATAATCATTGCCATAGATAATTAAGAAAATTTCTATTTATATATGTTTTGAATTAGTCATTTTCTTTTTTCTTCTTCTTGTCTTCTTTCTTACTGCCTAAGACCACCACTATTGCTGCACCAATTATTAAAATGACCATAACGATAGTCATCCAAACACCTCCGCCTTCAGAACCACTCACTAAATTCAGGATATAATCCCATAAACCAGTAACCGCAAGGACAATTCCTATCGTGAAGAGACCTGCCAGAATCCCAAATGTAATTTTCATCCAATCTGGAACACTTGTTAAGTCGCCTGCAACAAACCCATATAATATTAAGAATACTAAAATCACAGCTACTCCAACAGCAAGCCAAGGCATTAAACCAACTACAATGTCTCTTGGTTGGGGGAAACCTACAAGAATCAAACCAATTGCAAAAGCCACCATTGCGTCAATCTGAGATTTTCCATCTCCAAGAACTTTTGATTTTTGAAGAATTGCAAAGACTACTACAAATACCAGCAAGAAGGGTAAAAATATCTCTGTAAGCATTGTGCTTAATGTACTCATAGAAATTTTATGGAAAAGGATTATATAAATGTTTTGTGGATTACATTACTTCTTCTTCAAAATCGCCTTCTTCTTCATTAGACTTTATCGGGACCGCATTTCTGTTAATTAAAATTATATCCCCTATTGCTTTTATAAATTGGTGTGGGACTATTATCCCCCTCGCACCCCCGAGAATCTGGACCATTCCCGATTCTTTCGCGATAACAATTCTCCATCCGTCAATTTTATTGTCTATTAGATTAATTTCTTCAACCATTCCAAATAAATCTCCAGAATCGGTATATACTCTTTTTCCAATAACTTCTCCTAATCTTTTTATATTTAACATAGACAGATTAAAAAAGTTTTATTTAAATACATTTCTATATTGCAAAATAAGGGTTTTTATGTTGCAATAAGTTTATAAAAAGTTTTATTGTAGTCTTATTATGGAAAGTAAACGGTTTTTTAAGGAAATTTTAATTGTAATTATTGGGTGTATCTTTCTTGGGGCAAGCGTTTCTTTTGGAAATAATGGACTTTTCCTTGCTTCTGTCGTTAGTTTTCTTATAATTATGTCCTCAAATAGTCTTACTAAAAAAGTTGTTGGGTATTTTCTTGAAATCGGGGTGGAAATAAGGTTTTGGTCATGGTATCAGTACGGGTTTAGAAAGGCGTCGCACTTTAAGAAGCCTGTGCCTATGATTTGGCTACCAGTAGTACTCTCTTTTTTAAGCAAGGGTTATTTTTGGTGGCTAGGAATTTTAGAATTTGATGTTATCCCTAAGGCAGAAAGAGTAAGCAGACGACACGGGCTTTATAGATTCACGGAGGTAACTGAATGGCACATAGCGTGGATTGCTCTCTTTGGGATAATCATAAACTTAATTTTAGGTTTTGTCGGATATTTGGTGGGATTTGAATATTTTGCAAAATTAAGTATTTATTACTCTTTATGGTCTTTAATTCCTCTGTCTAGTCTTGATGGTTCAAAAATCTTTTTTTCAAGCAGAAAAGTTTGGGCAATAGCCACTGTAATTGTTGGAATTCTGACTTTGTGGGCAATGGCAATTGTCTAATTATTTTTTCTTAGAAATTTTCTTTTGTAATGTTTTAGGATTCTTGTTTTTTTGAAACCAAGTTAAGTAGATAATTGGGAGAATCCCTATAGTGTTCAAGATGAGGATAAAAACAAACCATACTGGCTGGTTATTCCTTCCAGCTCTCCAAGAACCAATGATCTTCCAAACAGCGTCCCAGATGACTACTACTAAAATTAGTAATGTCAAAGCTGGACTTAGAATAACCTCTCCCCCCATAGATTATAGAACTGTCAAAACTTTATAAACTTTACTCATTTATAATATAATGGAAAAAGAATTTGGAGAGAGCTTTATTCTAAAGCCAAGAGATTATCAGAAGGCAATTTATGAAACTTGTAAGGATAAGGACTGTCTTGTGGTTTTGCCCACAGGAACAGGGAAAACTTTGATCGCCATTATGATGACTACACACCGATTCAAAAAATTTCCTTTGGAAAAAATTCTTGTTCTTGCTCCAACGAGACCTTTAATTGAACAACATCTTGAATCATTTAAAAAAAATTTAAGCGAAGGCTGGGCTGACATGCAAATTTTTACGGGGAAAACTCCTGCAGGCAAAAGAAAAGAGATATGGCAGACGGCGGAGATAGTCTTTTCTACACCTCAGTGCATTTCAAACGATTTAAAAAAAGGATTATATAATTTGGAAGACGTAAGTCTCCTTGTAGTAGACGAGTGCCATAGATGTCTGAAAAACTATGCATATAATTATGTGGCTCAGAGTTATAAAAAAGATTCGGTCAACAGAAGAATTTTGGGTATGACTGCGTCACCAGGCTCGGATAAAGAAGTGATTTCTCAGGTTTGTAAAAATTTGGGAATTGAGGCTGTTGAAGTCAGGACGAGAGAAAGCACTGATGTTAAACCTTATTTGCAGGAGTTAGAGTTTGAGAAAGTGGAGGTTGATTTCCCTTCAGAAATGGAGGAGATAAGGACTTTACTTCAGGAGATAGAAAGAGATAAAATCAACGAAATGAAAAATCGGGGGATTTTAATTGGTTCGGGGAGCAAGGTTATGCTTTTGAAGATACAAAATAGACTTATGAACGAGCTTAAGCGGAGCAGAGATTTTAACAAAATGCTCGGGGTTTCGGCTTGTGCGCAAGCGTTAAAGATTTCTCACGCCATTGAATTAATTGAAACTCAGACGATTTCTTCTTTAGTGGAATATTTAAGGGGGCTTTATAAACAGGCAGAAGAAAGAAAGTCAAAAGGGATTCAGAGACTCGTTAAAGACCTGCGATTTTCTAAAGCTTACACTCTGGCGACTACTTTTGGACGAGAGCATCCTAAGGTTTACGCACTTAAAGAGATTGTTGAAAAGCAATTTGAAAAAAATCCCAAGTCAAAAATTATTGTTTTTGCACAATTCAGAGAGACGGTTAGGAAATTGGCCAGTGAATTAGAGAAGATGAATGGAATAAAAACAGGGATTTTTGTCGGGCAAGCAATTAAAAAACATGGGAAAGAAACGACTGGTTTAAAACAGAAGGAACAAAAAGAGATGGTAAAAAAATTTAGTGAGGGTGAAATAAATGTGTTGGTCGCGACATCTATTGCAGAAGAGGGGCTTGATATCCCAGAGGTTAGTATGGTCATTTTTTATGAACCGATTCCTTCTGCGATAAGAAACATTCAGAGAAGGGGGAGAACTGCACGACTTGCCCCTGGTTCGTTAAAAATTTTGGTAACAAAAAATACGAGGGACCAAATTTATCATTATGCTGCTTACCACAAGGAAAGAAGGATGCACTCTGCGATTGACCAGATAAAAAAAGATTTAGATAATGGAAAAGGTTTTGCGGAGGAACAAAGCAAGTTGTAAATGAGCTCTCTTGAAAACATCTTCTTAAATTCTAAGACAAAACCTGAAATTGTCAGATGCCCAAACCCCAATACATTAATTATTATTGATACTCGAGAGAAACAATCTTTAATTGCAACAAATTTAATGTCTAAAAAGGCAAACGTCAGCTTTGAGAAACTTGAAGTTGGAGATTATCTTATTGGTGATGTTTTGATTGAAAGAAAGACTTTCTCGGATTTTGTCGGCTCAATGATTAATAAAAGATTAACAGAGCAGTTAATTAATCTTAAAAAAAGCGAAAAATGTTTCCTTTTGATTGAGGGCTTTGATTATGATTATAGTAAATTCAATGTTCATGAAAATGCGATTAGGGGTATGCTTCTCTGTGTTGCTGTTGATTTTGGGATTCCAATTATTTATACTAAAGATGGGGAAGAAACAGCAAATTTTCTTATTCTGCTTGCAAAACGCGACGGGACAAAGAATTATTCTGTCAGGCAAACTAAAAGTTTTAAAACACCTGAAGAACAGAAGCAGTTTATATTAGAAGGTTTTCCGGGAATCGGACCTGTTAATGCAAAAAAACTTTTAGGGAATTTTAAAAGCCTTAGAGAGATTTTTAATGCGAATGAAGAAATGTTAGATAACGTAGGATTAGACGAAAAAAGAATAGAGAAGTTCAAGAGGATACTTGATGGAGAGAATCTAAGTTAACTATATAGGGGTCTGCTCTTTTAAAAGATCCCAGGTCTCCAAATTCATAAACGAAATAATGTCCAAAAGTTTGCTCTCTTAAAGAACCCGCAACCTCGTGTCTCTCTCTCTGAGAACCACCTACAACCAAAATTGTGCTTTTCTTTGATACTAAAAATTTCTCTAATTCTAAACCAAAAATATCTGAAATATCCATTAAAATATTATAAGTTTTAAGGAGTATTTAAGAGCTTATTTGATAAAATAGATATTTTAAAGAACAAAAATTATATAAAACAAAGATTGCTTTTTATTTTATATTTTACGGGCTTAAAACAAAGGTTGAGTAGGTGGATTTCTCTGAAAGTTTTTTTAAGTCTTCTAAAGTAACAGAATTTATTCTTTCTTCAAATTTATAATATTCTTCTGCCCCAGAGTTTATTTCTTCAAGGATTAAATTTGTTGCGGTTTCACGAGAGTCTTCCAGCTTTAATTTTTGATTTCCGATTACCTGAATTTTTGCCTCTTCCAATTCTTTTTCACTTATCTGAGCCATTTTAGCAAATTCTTTTAGACAGATATCTATTACCTCTGAAACTTTTTCTTGGTCTGTTCCTGCCCAAATCATAAAATAGCTATAGCTTTTTCCTGCGTCAATTTCTGTTTTGACTGAGTAGACAAGCCCCTTTTTTTCACGAACCTCTACAAAAAGTTTGCTTGACATTCCTTCACCAAGAATTGCTGAAAAAACCTCTGCAGAATATCTTTCTTTCTCGTCAAGTTTTGGGAAATGAAAACCAATTGCTAAATTTGCCTGACTTATTCCTCCCCTTTTTTCAACTTCTTTTATATTCTGTTTTTCAATTTTTGGAATAGAAAGTTTTTCACCACTACGATTCACACAAAGTTTCTCTGCTAAAGAGATAATCTCTGAAAAATCGTTGTTTCCGACAACACAGAGGATAGAATTTTGTGGAACATAAATTTTACGATGTTTTTCTAACAATTGTTCTCTTGTCATCCCCTTTACATTTTCTTCTGTTCCTGCAATAAACATTCCGAAAGGTTTTTTATATAAATTATTTTTTATTCTTTCCGTTACGTGAGCTCGAGGATTATCTCGGTACATTTTTATCTCTTCACAGATTACACTTGATTCTCTTGCAAGAGCATCTTTAGGAAATGAAGCGTTAAAGAAAATATCAAATATGACCTCCATCGCTAAAGCGAGGTGCTCTGAAGGAATTTTGGAGTGGTAAGCAGTAACTTCTTCACTAGTAAAAGCGTTTAAGTCACCTCCAACTTTTTCTACTTCTTCAGCAATTTGATGTGTTGTTCTTTTTTCGGTGCCTTTAAAGCACATATGTTCGATAAAGTGGGCTATTCCTTTTTCAGGTTCAGTTTCAAAAGCAGAGCCATATTTTACTGCAAGCATTACGGTTGTGACAGGAACATCTCTTTTTTCGTGGAGGATTGTTAATCCATTTGGTAAAACTTTCTTTTCAAATTTCATAGGACTAAATTATAAACACCCTTTTTATTTCTTTCTGAATAGGATAAATCTCTCATCAAACACCTCAAAATCTTTTTCTATCTTAAAATTTTCTCTCAAAAAATCGGTAATCCATTTTCTTTTTACATCAAAACTTTTCTTACCACTTAAACTTTTTGTTGAAAAACTTAGAACAAATAAATCTTCCTTAGAAAGAACTTGAGAAATTCCTTTGAGAAATTCCTTTGAGAAATTCTTATTAAAAGATTCTAGGGCATCTATTACCTGAAACATAAATATCGCTCTTGGCTCTTTTGAATTTTGAATGACTTCTTTTATTTTATCTAATTGAAATAAATCTAACCAGACTGCGTGCGCATTATAACCTTTGCAGAATTTATTAAAAAAGAGATTTGTTAAATCAACTACCTGACCCATGGCTTCAACCCCAATATAATCTGCATTGACAAAGTTTTTTAATTCTTTTATAGAAAAACCATTTACCCCACACCCTAAGTCAATTATGCTTTGAAAAGTTTCTTTGTCCGAGAAAATGTTTTGATAGAGTTTTTCGTAATCCCTTTTTGAAGAACTTTTATGGCTTTTGAGAATTGTTTTCCAGTCTAAAATGTCTTTTGGTTTTAGGACTTTATTTGTAAGAAAAAGTCCAAAATATTTTCTAAGAAGGGCTCTTGATTCCTTAACATCTCCTTTTGAAATAATTAAACTTTTTTCTATGATTGAATCTTGAATTAGAGAAAATTGTTTTTTTTCTTTTACTTTTTTTATTAATTCTTTCATTTTACTTTTAAGAAATTTTTTATTAATTCTTTTTGACGGACTTCTGGGTGAAACAAGACTGCGTATATCTTCTTTTGATTGTGTTTTATTGCTTGGGGTATTTGCGATGAAGAGAAAATTTTAAAATCTTTTGAAGGTGAAAAGTCTATGTAATTTTTATGAAGATGATAAACTTCCTGCTCATTTTTAATTCCAAGAAAATCTTCTCTGAAATTTTCTAAGTAAAATCCTATCTCTGTCTTTTTTCTAATTTTCCCTCCGAAAACCAAACCGATTAGCTGAAAGCCTGCGCAAATTCCGAGGAGGGGTTTTTGAAAGTTTTTTATCCAGTTAAAAAAAGAAGGGTCTTTCATAAATTCGTTATCTTTTAAAGAGGTGCCACAGATTATTATTTTGTCGCATTTTTCCAAATCAGATTTAAAGAGTTCTTTATAATGTTTTGTTATAAACTCTTTTTGAACAATTTTTTCTATAGGTCTAACAAATTCAAAATAATGAAGTTCCTCTTTGCAAACATTAATTATTAAAATCATATTATTAACTCCCTCCTCCAAGAGTTATTTTCACCATAGTCTCTAAATTTTTTAATTTCTAACCTCTTATTGAATAGAGGGCAATTAACAACGAAAGTTTCAAATTCTCCTCCTTCGCCAGCAGGATTTATTTTATATTTTTCTTTGAGAGTCTTTACTTCTTCAATAAATTTTTTGTCTATTTTTCTTCCTAAGAAATTTTTGTTTAAAGGATAAGCAAAAACCCCTACGATGATTACTTCAAAGTTTTTTTCTAATAAATCTTCTAAAAGTTCAAGCTGGTCTTTTTGCCATAAAGGATTAAAGCATTCTAAATTTAATTTGTTGCATATTTTTTGAATCCGTGTAGATTGGTAGACAGACTCTAATGCACCTGTAACTACCCCCTGAATTTTATAATCTTTGATTGCTTTTTTTATTGCTTTTTCTAAATCTAAAAGTTCCGTTTCTTTTTCGCCTTTTGTTTTTACAATGATTAGAGGAGTATTCATAACTTCTGCTTGTTTTTTTGTCTGTTCAATAGAGGGTGTGTGGAACATATAACTTTCTTTATTTTCGCTATGGATTGAGACTAAGCACGCTACCTCGTTCCCCTGCTCTTTTGCAAGATAGGTTGCACAAACGCTGTCTTTCCCCCCTGAAAATAAAATCGCGAGTTTCATAGCTGAGTCAAAAGAAGTTGGTTTATAAGATTTTTTACTTCTCCCATTTGTTTTTGGGTTTTTTAAAAAAAGAATAAGCGAAGTAGGCAATTATTAATGCTGCAACGGCGAGGAGAATTAAAGCGATATAAAAGTCAGAGGTAAATTTTGTTTCACCTTTTGATGAATCTTGGCTAGGGTGGTTCTGCTGGGGTTCTGGGGTTTCGTAAGTTTGAACTGGCAGACTTTCTGATGTGTTGTCTGTTTGGTCTTCTACAAGGGAATCCCATTCGTCAGCCGATGCTATTGAGATTAAAGTTACAATAACCAAAAAAGATAGGAAGATTAATTTGCTCTCTTTTTCCATTAATTTCTTAAAGTCTTTTCATTTAATAAGTTTATGGCATCAACAAACCAGTCGCCTTTTTACCAGAAAGCCGAGCAGGAGTATCTTGAAGCCACGAGTGATGAAGAGAGAATTGCCTGTCTTGAGATTATGATAAAGGAGTGTCCAAAGCATAAATCTTCAGAGAATATGCTTAGAAATTTGACTAACCGGTTAAAAAAACTGAAAGAAGGTGTTGAGAGAAGAAAAAAAGCGGGTAAGGGAGGTTCTAAGGGAATACGAAAGGCTGAAATGCAGTGTGTTTTGACGGGTTTTGCGAATACTGGTAAATCTAGTGTTTTTAATAAACTTACAGGGCTTAACGCCAGAGTTTCTGCCCACCCCTTTACGACTACAGAAAATCAAATTGGAATGTTTAAATTTGAGGATGTTCAGATTCAAATAATTGACACGGCACCCTTTCCTAATCACGATAAAAGTTTATTAAATTCTACCGACACTCTTTTGATTGTGGTAGATTCTATGAGCCAAATTCCTGAAGTTGAAAAGATAATATGGAAGGTTAGGGGGAAAAAGATTTTTTTGTTTAACAAAGAAGATTTGATGTCTGGGGAAGAGAAGAGGAAAACAGAGGCTACAATTAGGTCAAAATTCCGGAAGTGCGACTTTGTGTTTTTTTCCAAAGATTCTTCACTCAATGAAGTAGATGCTTTAAAGAAAAAGATTTTTGAGTCATTTCCTGTTATTCGGATTTATACGAAAGAGCCAAAAAAAGAAGCGAGTAAAGAACCTATGATTTTAGAGAGGGGTTCTACATTGAGGGATGCGATTGAGAAGATAAGAAAAGGTATGTCTGGAAGAGTTAAAATGTCGCGTATCTGGGGGCCATCTTCTAAGTTTGGTGGACAAGTTGTTGGACTTGACCATGAACTAAAAGACAAAGATATTGTTGAATTCAAAACCCAATGAAATTCGAGAAAATTGTTTTTATATTAGGGATTTTGGGAGTTCTGGTTATTTCTTTAATTTGTTTTTATGAGGATAAACCTCTAAGGGGGGAAGTTGAATCGGTAGAATTCGGCGAAGGGAGGGTCACGATAAAATTAGTTGGGCAGGAAGAAAGATTGGTTGTTTTTTCTGATATTTTAAACTTAAAAGAAGGGGATAAAGTTTTGTTTTGGGGAAAAAAGGAAGTTTATAGGGGTGAGGAACAAATTATTGTTGAAAAATTAGAAAGAATTAAGAGGTAATTTTCTTGGTTTCAAATAGGTTTTCAGTTTTCGCTGGACGGCGTAAAAAATTTCGGGGGAGATAATTGGTTGGTGGTTTCCTTTATAAATGCGTCCGTCAAATTTTACTTCACCTAAATAGGCTCTATTAGTCAGGACTTTTTTAATTCCGTTGACCGAAAGGGAAAAGTTTTTTGCCATAGAATTTAGGGAGTAATTTCTGGCAAGGAAAGTTTTAAAGAGGGAGTGAATTTTTACGGCATCTTCGTTTGGGTGGAGTTCTCCGTCAATTACCGAATACCCTTTTGGTGGGCGGGTCACGATTTCTCCTTTTACAGCTTTTTTTGACATTCCCGACTTTTGCCTTTTGCCCTTAGACTGATTATATTTTCTGAAAGTTTCTAATTTTTTCCAATCTACTTTCTCCGAAATATAATCCTGAAAGAGGGTTATTTCCTCTGGGGCAAAAGATGCACAGACCTGACAGAGGGGGCTTCCAAAGATTTTTACTTCTTTTGGGTCTTGATAACCACACTTTTTGCAGACCATAATCTAGATAGCTATAGGGTGATTATATATTTTGTGGAACAATAAAAGCTTAAAAGGGGTTTTTCAATAGAGTCATAATTTGATGAAGGGTTAAATGGCTAAAAGAAAGAGGGTAGAAAAGAAAATATCTCGTTTTTTAAGAACGAAAAGAGAAGATTTGCGTGCAAAGATTCTTTCATCTAAAATTCTTAGTCGTTCAAGAGTTCCTTATGATGAAATCTATTTAGGTGGGTCTAATTATCTTTGCGGGTATGCTCGGACTCCTACAAGAATTCGTGGCAAGGTAGTAAGTTTCTGTGCACTAGGTAGTTTTGGCGGGAAAAAGACTTGTGAGGTTCAGCCCCCAATGGGCCCTCCAGAAAGATGTGATAATTATCGATTATTTCAAATTCAAAATAGGGCGAGACCTACAGGGATGTATTCTTTTAAGGATTGTGAGGATTATCTAAGAGTTTATTTTCCTTGGGGGGCCCATATCATTTCTTCACAGGCTTATTTTAGCAAAGGGGCTGATGGGGGAAGATTAAGAGAAATTGTAATTAACGGGCTAATAAAAAATTTAGAACTGGATGAACAGGGGATTAAAGAAGCTCTTTCTCAAATACCTTACACTGCAAGAAATTCTATTAAGCGTTATTTATGGAGAAAGGGAAAAGACTTTTGGGAAGAAGTAGATATGGCTGTTCCTGATGGAAATTATGTCCGAAATGGGAATGGAAATAGCCTAAAAGGAAAAGTTAGATATAATCATAGTAATATTTAATTAAGAGAATCTATCGGGCTTTTGATTTTTTTAAGTTCTTCTGTTGAGACGTGAGTGTAAATTTGTGTTGTTGAAAGGTCGGCGTGACCTAAAAGTTCCTGAATTTTTCTTATATCGGTATTGCTTTCTAAAAGGTGGGTTGCAAAGCTGTGGCGGAGAGTGTGGCAGTGAATATTTTGAAAACCGCATTTTTTTGAGGCAGTGGAGATTATCTTTTGAATATTTCTTGTTGAGAGTCTGCCTTTTTTACCTGTGAATAGGAATTCTTCGTTACTTTTTCTCTGTTTGTCTGCGAATTCTTTTAGGTCTTCAAGGAGGAAATCTGGGATGTTAAATATTCGGTCTTTCTTTCCTTTTGACTGACGAATGTAGCCTATTTTCTCAGAGAAATTGAGGTCTGAGATTTTTAGATTGACGATTTCGGAAACTCTAAAACCACAGGCGTACATTAAACTTGCTATTAATTTCGATTTTTCGTTTTTAATTTCAGAGAGGAGTTTTCTTACTTCGTCTTTTGTCAGTGTCTGGATTATTCTTTTTTCTTTTTTTGGACGTTTGATTGTTTGGGTTATGTCTTTTTGGAAGATGGTTAGGTAAGAGTATTTTATCGCAGAGAGAGAAAGGATGACCGACATAGAAGATTTATCTGAGAATTTTTCGGCGAGGAAGAGTTTGATGTCTTCTGGGGAAACTTGTTCAGGGGATTTATTTACAAAGTCTAAAAGGATTTTATTTGAGTGAAGATAGTTACGAATAGTGTACTCTGAATTTTTCGCGATTTTCAATTCTATTTCAAGTTTTTTAAGAAACTCTTCTTTCTCCATAACCTCTTTTAGATTGTGCGAACTATTAAAGGGGGTGGAGTTTAAAGAGTTTTGTTTTTATGAAAAACTAAGGGTCTATGATGTATTTGGGAGATAGAACTAGAGAACACAAATCTTTATTAGGAATTTTATTTTTATTTGGGTATGGAGACTAAACCAGAGCATGAAATTTTTGGAGAAGATGTAGATTTTGAACATATAAGGGATATTAAAAGAGTCTTCCAACCCGGAATGCTGAGCTCACAATATTTTTTTAATCCTGTTTCATTAAGAAATTCGGTTTCAGAACTTTGTGGTCCTGGTTCAGAAGATATTTTAGTTTATTTTAAGGTAATAGGGGGGATAAATATTACTTCTAATGACAAAGATGAAAAAAGAAAGTGGTGGGGGGCTTTTCAAGATTTTATCCCATTGGTTGAACGAATTCCTGCAGGTTGTGAAGTAGGATATTGGTATGGGTCTGATGGAAAAGAATATCTCTCTCCTGAATTCAAAGAAAGTACCCCTCCTTATCAAGCATTTGCACATCTATTTGGAAAAGGAATAGATGGATTTTCAAGTTTTGTTAACCAAAACCCAAATAAAATAGATTTCTCTTCTTGGACATACTCAAAACCAGATGGTTCTTTAGCGGGGGGTAAAACTTCTGTATGGATTGGAAAATCCGACGTTCTTTTAGAGTCGGCATGGGTGTTGAATAACGCTTTTCATGAGATGGAAAGGGAAGGATATAAGGTAGGTAGTGAGGAAATGGTGGGTGATAGAAGGAAGGAGATTAGGATTATCCATCCCGAAAGGGGAGCTTTGGTTGGGAGTTTATATGGGAAAGATAGTATAACCCTTTTTTTAGAAAAAAGTTCTCTAGTAAAATTAGTTGAACAATCTTATAGAAGATTAATGAAGCAAAGAATGGCCACAGTTAGGGGGAGAAGTTCAGCGAAGCAAAGATTTGCTTATAATATTTAATTAAAAGCTGATCCTTGAGGACACCAACTTTATTACAATTTGACAGACTCTTTTCGTTAAACCGAATAACTATTTTTTTATTTTGTTAAGGTATCTTTTTAGATTGTGCGAACTTTTTTATGTGTAGATTTTTATTTATTTCTTATCTCACTTTTTCTTTAAGCCCCCAATAAAACTTGACTTGCTAACTCTCACTTTTTCACTTAAAATTTTTATGATTTTGGTGAAATGAGAAGTTGAGTAGAGAAAAGCTTGTTTTTGAGAGAAAAGTGGCTTAAAGGGGCTCTGAAGGGCTGAAATTAGGGTTAATTTTTGGGTTTGTTTCTGTTATTGGAAGGTCAAAACCTTTTTCTTTAAGGATTTTGAAGAGCTCGGGGCGGAAGTTTATGTTGTGAATCATTCTGTGATGGTTGGGGCAGAGACCGATTAGGTTTTTTGGGTTGTTGTTTTGTTTGTTTGTATCTATGTGGTGGAGGTCAATGATTCTGTTGAAACCACAGATTACGCACTCTTTCGTGACTTTTCGATAGGTTTTTAGGTCAACATTGTGGGCTTTTCGATGGATGTATGCTTTGTTTTTTTCTACTTGAAAGACAGAGTTGTAACAGCCCGCACAGAGACCTTTGGCGTGGATGGGCATTTTTCTCTTACAACGTTTACAAATCTGGATTTTTGGGGTGTACTTTAATTTCTTGTAACAAGTGTAACAGAGACCTTTGGCGTGGTGTTCTTTTTCCTGCTGACAGTTAATACATTTTCTAATCATTTGATAAAAAATCCGTTCGCATATAAAAATCTTTGTACAAACGGGCTATTTTCGTTCGTTTTAAAATGTAAGAACTTCATACAATCTATATTGTGCGAACTTCATGGGATTCTTGTGTACAATGTGGATTGTGCGAACTAAGTTTCTACTTTCTTCTAAAGCTCTGCCTGTTTTCTTTCCTAAAACTGATTGGAAAATTGGCGGTCTATCCTCTTATGAACTTTGTTTTCGCCAAGCCATTGTGCACTTAGGTCAACTTAGTGAAAAATAAAAAATAAAAATTTATGTTCTTATCTGTCGAAGATTGCGAGAATAACACTTAAGATTGTACCGATAACGACAATCCATCCAGTGATAACTGTGATGATCGCAGGGATTAGGGGAATCCTTAAAGTTTCGTCAATCATTCCTGAACCAACTGCGAGGGCAACAATTACCCCTACAATCCAAACGAGGACATTAATGAAAGTCGTGCCTCTAGTTGGTTTCGTTACCTGTTTGTTTGTTTTCTTTTTTGCTGGTGCCATTTTACCTCCTTATTTTTTATTTGTGAAAAAATGAAGTATGAAAAATGTAATCGCAAAGGTGAGTAATATCGTGATAAAATACGCCTCTGAAAGAGATGAAGTGTAACCAAAAAATTCTTTAATTGAATTGAAACTTCCTACCTGGTCTGGATTTAGTGTGCAAAATGTCCATTTATAGACTGGATTTGGGACTGCGGGAGCTATTCGACAAGGGGTGATTCTGAGAGAAATCGAGAGAACCAAGACTATGAATGAAACCACCCCTGAATACAACACCTTTTTCTTAAACTGCATAAAGTTAAGGAGGTTGTGGAGTTTATAACCTTTTTGGAAAATAAAAGTTTTTTAGATAAATGAATCCTCTGAGAATTGGTTAAAAATAAAGGTTTTTGGGCGTTCAAACAGTTGTTTAAATAACTCATCAAAAAGTGACTTTTTTCAACAGATTATTTATTTTAACGAAGATAAATCTGGTGTTTGTAATTTAAACAAGGGGTGTTTAAATAAGTAAATATGCTGTGTTTTGGGGTGTTTTGGGGTGTTTGGTGTTTAAACAGAGAGAAAGATTTATAAAGAAAGTGGTGTTAAAGATGTTAAGATGTTTGGATTTTTTAATAGAAAAAAAGAAGTTGAAAAATTAAGAGAAGAGGTACAAGATTCTTTCAACCGGGTAAAACAGGATTTTGGGAAAGTAGGTGAATGGATAAAACATTTCGACGAGAAAAGCACGAATAATGAAAATGAAATTTCTGAAATAAAAGATATGATCTTGGGTATGCAAGAAGATATTTTGGAGTTAAAAGACTTCATTTCTTTTTTTAAACCTCAGCTGTCCAAACAAGTACAAACAAACAAGTCTAAACAAACAGACTACATAGCTGTCCAAACACCTGTCCAAACACCTGTCCAAACACCTATTTTAGATAATCTTACTGTGATGGAAAGAGCAATAGTTTGGGCACTAATTAATGCAGATATGAAGTTAAGTTATGAAGACTTAGCCGCTTTATTGGGGAAAGATAAAAGTACTATTAGAGGACAGATAAACACTATAAAACAAAAAAATGATATGTTAATAAGAGAATTTAGAGAGATTACGGGTAAAAAAAGGGTATTTATAGATGAGGAAATGAAGAATAATTTATTAAAAAACGTAAAAGTGAGAGTTAATAGCGAAAAAAAGACTAAAAAAGAGAAAAGTGAGAGTTAATAGCGAAAAAATATATATAGATTAATGAAAAAGTGAGGGTAAAAATGAAAGAATACAAGAAAAATTGTAAAAAAGAGAAAAGTGAGAGAGATTTCGGAAAAATAATGCAGGTTATAGATAAATAACAGACCTAAATATGGGGGATTTAGGGTTAAAGTGAGGGTAATTATTTAGTCGTTTAACCGAATAAAGATAGTTAAAGCTCTCTCAATTGAATAATTTTAGATAGGGTAACTATATTTCTTAGATCGGGGGAGATTTTAAGTAAAATTGTCTTGTTATTTAGCTTGATTTTCTGTATTGGAATCCCTTTTTTGATGAGTTTATTAATATAATCTCTTATAGAAGATTCGCTCAAATCAAGGTTTAAAGACAGGGTTCTGTAGGTTATTTCAGGTATATTCTCGTCTTCAAGAGTGTATAATTTACTAAAAACAACCATTTCCTGGGTAGTTAAGCGTTTGAATTTTAACCTTATTTCTTTTTTTATACTATCTAAAGAGTTAAGAATTTCTCCAGCTCTTGAAAAATCATGAAAATCTATAGGTTTTTGTGTTGGTTTGTCTGTCTGTTGGTTTGTCTGTCTGTCTGTTGGAACCCCCCTATTTCCTGTGGAAAATTCATTATTTTGGGCTTTTAGGGGTTCTAAGGGGGTATTTTGTGTTGGTTTGTCTGTTGGTTTGTCTGAATTACTATATTCTTTAAGCAAAAAATCTATCTTTTGTGCCTGAATAGATAACTCTGACTTTATGAAAGAAATATTCTGATTAAGAAGAACTATATCCTCTTTTATTTTATTGAAGGCCTCTTTTAGTGGGTCCATTATAAATTAGGTAAGAGGTTCTTTATAATTATGATTATGTTTTAATGTATATTTCACTGAAGTTTCTTGTAAGCCTGGTAAGTCTTATTGGAAATTCGCCATCGGACTCTACGGGTGTATTTAAGTCCCTGTGAATTCTTGTCAACTTTGGTCACGAGATCTTTTTTAGACAAATCCCCTAGTAAATTTTTTATGAATTCTTCATCTCTGGCGAGTTCTTTTGCAATGTCTGAAGTAAATTTCTGGTTTGGAAAAATTGAGAAAAGGTAAGATAAGATTTGTTCGGAGATTTTCTCTATTTTTTGTTCGGAGATTTTGGGCATTGTGTAGTTAAGAGGTCTTGGTTTAAATTTGTTTGTAATTTAGAAAGATTTATAATATTGTTTCTTATAAGAAATGAATGAAAAAGGGGAGTTTGATTTGTATTTTTGTATTAATTGTTATTTTGGGTTTAAATTTTGTTGTTGGGGCTCCCTATATAAATGCCGATTGCTCGGATGCAGAAATTCAAAAAGTTTGGGAGAGTGTTTTTAAAGAAAGTTTCGGTGGAGCGACTATTTCTAAAGTTAAAAATACTGAGAGTGAATGTTCTTATTATATTTATAAAGATTCTTCAGGAGAAAATTATATTTTAATAGGGAATTATTTAATTACAAGTAATAAGAAGACTATTTTAAATGCAATTTATATTAATGGTTCTATTGGTGAAGGGGTCATTGACGAATCTGTTTCTGAAAATGAATTATTAGATTATGGTACTGAAAGAAATATAAGTATGTCCAATGCTGAAAATGAATTTAATCGGGTTTTTGAGGGTGTGAGTTCGGGGGGTTGGAGTTTGGTTGAGGGTTCTACTTCAAATTATTTTAAATCTGAAAGTGTCGGTGATGCTGAAGAGGTAGAAAAAAGAGTTTATGATAAAAAGACTATTAATAGTTTTTACTATACTTTTACGGAAACTATAACACAAGA
Organism: Candidatus Pacearchaeota archaeon; assembly: GCA_041649755.1. Lineage (GTDB taxonomy): Archaea > Nanobdellota > Nanobdellia > Pacearchaeales > GW2011-AR1 > JAGVXH01. Next base: position 25,349 of record JBAZMK010000004.1, read on the forward strand.
CTCAGGGGTTGATGATGATTTTGCTTTTAAGGAAATTGGGTCGGTTTATGTTAAAAGAGGTGAAGAATTTAAAATAAATATGAAGATTTTTTTGAAAAATCCGGATTACGATGGATTAAAATATAGAATTGTTGGTTTGAAAAATACTTCTGTTAAATTTAAAGGGGATATTATGACTATAAAATGGGATAAAAACTATGATGATTTTGAAAAAGTGCGTGTTTATGCAGATAATGGAACAAAAGAAATCAGAAGTAATGAATTTTTTATATTTTATATGAAAGAAGATGGTTCTATTGATAATAAAACCGAGGAAATTGAGGAAAATATAGGGAATGAGTCAAAAGAAGAATTAATTGAAGAAGAAAAATCTTTTAATTGGTTGGTTTTTGTGATTATTATTTCGTGTGTTTTGATTTTGTTTATGATTCTTGGGTTAGTTTATATTTTATTTGGTAGAAAAGATAAGAGAAAAGAGGATTTTAAATCTGAAGAAGTTGATAAGTATATAAAAGATTTAAAAATAGATGAATAATTATTTATTATTTTTCAAATCAACTCTTGGAAGTCTTAAATGTATGGGAAAACCCATTTCTTCTTCAATTTGAATTGCTTTTATAGAAGCTTTTTGTATTATATTGTTTGTTATAAATATATAATCTGGTGTTTCTATTTTATTTTCTTTCCAAGCTTTTTGAAGTTCCTTTAATGTTCTTGAGTCTGTTGAAAAAAATAGAGACCCTTCTAAAGAAATTTTACCTAAATCTAAATAATTTACTTCAAAAAGATATTTTGCCTGGAAAGTTTCTTTATTTTTTAATGGAAAAATTTCTAAAATCTTAATATTCATTTTTGCAGATGTCTGTCCTGAAAAATTTGGATTAAATTCTGCATTTATTTTTACAAATTTTGAATTAATTAATTTAATTTTGTTCATTTTATATTAAATCTTCTTCAGAAACTACTATAAAATCTCCGACCGCGATTACTGCATTATAGGGAATTAATGCCTCTTTATCTTTAGTTCTTTCTAATGATAAATTTGATGTGTGTGGTGTTAAATCTTTTAAAATAATATATAAAAGTTCACCAGTTCTTGCTTCAAAAGTAATATCTTTTACAAAACCTAATTTTTTACCTTCTTTCGTGACTACTTGTTTTCCAACCAAATTTTTGAATGGTTTCTTATCCATCTTATAATCAAAAGAGGTTTGTTTATAAACTTTTCTTTTAGTTTTTATTAATTTAAAGTAGTAGATTTTTATTTTGGGGGTGTGACCCTATGGTTTCTTATGGAAAGCTTTAAAAATATTTTTAAAATTTTGTTTTTTGTTTTTAAATTTTTATTTATAAATATTTATATTATTTAATATATATAATATAATCTTATATATTATAGTATATTTATTTTTTTGATTTATTTTATTTTGTGTTGCATTTGAAATGAAGGTGTGTGAGTTATGTTTTCTAATATATGAATGTTTAAATAGTTTTGAGTTTTTTTTTGATTATGGGGGTTGAACTTGATGGTATTTTTAATTCTGCCGTGAATAATAGTCTTTTTAGTAATAAAAGTGTTTTACAAACACGTTATACTCCAACCTCAATACCTCATAGGGATAAGCAAATAAAGGCGATTGCAGGTATTCTTGCTTCATCACTAAGAGGAGAGAGACCAAGTAATTTATTTGTTTATGGTAAGACTGGAACTGGAAAGACTCTTTCTGTAAAATATGTTCAGGAAGAATTGATGAAGAAGTCTGAAGAATTGGGTTCTGGTGTTCGTTTTGAGTATTTAAATTGTAAATTGAAAAAAGTTTCAGATACTGAATATAGGATTTTGGCTGCTTTGATTGAGAAATTGGGTGGGACCGTCCCTTCAACAGGTCTTCCAACAGATCAAGTTTGGTCTAAATTTATTGAATTAATAGATTATAAAGAACAATTAGTTATTTTTATTTTTGATGAGATTGACCAAGCAGTTAAGAAAATGAGTGATAGTTTTCTTTATTCTTTTACCCGGTTGAATCAGGAACTTAGTAAGGCGCAGATTTCTATTATTGGAATAAGTAATGATGTGACTTTTTTAGAAAATATTGACCCGAGAGTGAGGTCTAGTCTTGGTGAAGAAGAGTTTGTTTTTCCACCTTATAATGCAATTCAACTTCAAGATATTTTAAATGAAAGGTGCAAAGCCGCTTTTAAAGAAGGGGTAGTTGTTGAGGGGGTTATTGCAAAATGTGCGGCTTACGCTGCGAGAGAACACGGGGACGCCAGAAGAGCTTTAGATTTGCTTAGGGTAGCAGGCGAGCTTTGTGAGAGAGATGGGAAGAAGTATATATCAGAGGCTTATATTGATTTAGCCAATCAAAAGATAGAAAAGGATAAAATTTTAGATATTGTTGAGAGTGAGCCGAAGCAGTTTCAGCTTGTTTTATATGCTATTATGCAACTTACAAAAGAGAATAAAGATAATAGGGTTGAGAAATTTTTTACAGGGGATGTTTATAATAGTTATCATTCTTATTGTGAAAGAGTTAAAATTGAACCCCTGACACAAAGAAGAATTTCAGATATTTTAGCAGAGATAGATATGCTTGGTTTAATTAACGCAAAAGTTATTTCAAAAGGAAGACATGGTAGGACGAGGGAAATAAAGTTATCAATACCTACAAATTTATTTGATAAAATAGAGTCTATTTTAGCTGATTCACTCTGTCTTTAATTAAGGAGTTAATTATGAGAGAAATAATCAAAACTTGTATAGAGAATGGATTTTTCTTAGATAAAGAAGTTTTGAATTTGTTTTCTCATATAAAAGAAGATAAGGTTTATGAGTTTTTGAATATTTTATTTAGTTTAAAAATAAAAGAGAGAGTTATAAGTAAAAGATTAATAATTAATAATTTTGACAGGATAAAGCCGGCGATTTCTTTAGAAGATTATCCAATTTATGAAATTTTTTTTGAAGGGATTGGGGCTAACAAAGAAGTTGTTGAAGAGAAAAAAGAGGGGGTTGTGAAGGTTTTGTCAGCACCCGCATTTACTCAGAGAAAAGTTTCAGTCAAAGATTTTATAGATAATTTTCGTTCAAGATATAATAAGATTAAAACGATTTTTGAGTCAAGGGATTTTGATAATCTTACTTCTATAAGAAAGATAGGGGATGACAGGGGGAGTTATACAATAATTGTTTATGTTTTAGGAAAAAGAATAACTAAGAATAAGAATTTATTTATTGAAGTTGAGGATATGTCTGGGACTTCTATTGTTTTGATAAACCAAAATAAGAAAGAGCTTTTTGAAAAAGCAAGAGATTTGCTTGAAGATGATTTGGTTGCTTTCAATGTTACGGGGACAAGTGAAATGTTGTTTGCAAATGATTTGTTTTTTCCAGATGCGTCTTTGACAGAGAAGAAATATTCTGATTTTGATGAATATGTGGCTTTCACAGGTGATTTTCATGCAGGTTCAAAACTTTTTTTAGAGAAAAATCTTTTGAAGTTTGTTAATTGGTTGAATGGAAATGAAGGAGATAAGAAGCAAAGAGAGATAGCGAAGAAAGTAAAATATTTATTTGTGACGGGAGATGTTATTGATGGAATAAGTCATTATTCGGGGCAGGAGAAGTTTCTTACGGCTTTAACATCTGTAGACCAATATAAAAAAGTTGAGGATGTTTTGGGGAAGATTAGGAAAGATATTCAGATTATAATGTGTCCAGGTCAGCACGATTCTGTTTGGATTGGGGAGCCACAGCCGATAATCGGGGAGAGGTGGGCGCCGGGGTTACATAAAATGAAAAATTTGTATTTAGTTCCCAATCCTTGTTTGGTTGAGATTGACGGGGGTTTTAAAATTTTAATGTATCATGGGGCGAGCATAAACCGGTTTGTTGATGAGATCCCAGATATTAGGACAAATTACGGGCATAGGTCTCCTACAAGGGTTGTGAGAGAGATGTTGAAAAGAAGGCATTTAGCGCCCCTTCATGGTTCAATGGATTACATTCCTTGTGAAAATGGGGACCCTTTAGTTATAGAGACAATACCTGATATAATTGCTACGGCAGATCAGCACAGAGCAGATGTTTCAATTTACAACAATATCTTGATGATTTCGGGCTCTTGCTGGCAGGCGACGACACCTTTTGAAGAGAAAGTAGGTAATGTTCCAGACCCTTGCAAAGTTCCTTTGTTTAACTTAAAGACAAGAGAGATAAAGATTTTAGACTTTTCTGATAATTTAAAAGAAATAAAATGGGAAGAGGGGGATGGGCTGGCTTGTAAGATTAGTGATTGTCCTAAGGAAGAAGAATGTTTAAAAGAAGTTAATTGTGAGGAGAAAAAAGATGGAAAAGTGTGAGTGGGATGTGGAAGGTTATTTTGGGGGTTTAAAGGAAGAGGTAGATAAAGAGTATGAATTGGCTGGCAGGGCAAGGAGCAAAGGGTTAGACCCTTCAGATAAGGTTGAAATTCCTTTGGCGATGACTATGGCGGAAAAGTCTGTCGGGCTTGTCACAACAATTTATCCTGATTTGCCTATAAAAGAAATAAGTGAGAGGATTCTTGAATTGGAAAAACAATATGGGCAGTTAGACACGACAGTTAGTTTTACAATTGCAAGGGAGATTGCTGAAGGCAAATTTTATAAATTTAGTACTCAACTTGAGGCAATTGACTGCGGGATTCGTGTTGGTTTTGCTTATATAACTCTTGGGGTTGTTGCTTCTCCGATTGAGGGTTATACCGGGTTAAGTTTGGGTAAAACAATGGATGGGAAAGACTATTTTATCGCTAACTTTTCAGGACCAATTCGGTCTGCGGGGACCACTGCAACCTGTCTTGTTTTAATGTTGATTGATTATCTTAGGGAACATTTCGGTTACGCCAAGTACGACCCAGATGAGAGAGAGGTCAAAAGATATATCACTGAAAATTTAGACTATCACGAGAGGGTTACTAATTTGCAGTATCTCCCCACAGAAGAAGAGATGGAGTTTCTTGCGAAGAATTTGCCTATCCAGATTTCTGGCGACCCTACTGAAAGAAAAGAAGTTTCTAATTATAAGGATTTAGACAGAGTTCCGACAAATTATATCCGCGGGGGTATGTGTCTTACATTTAGTGAGGGTTTGGCGCAAAAGGCAGGAAAGGGAATTGGGAGACTTTCTTCTCCTAAAAAATATGGGTTGAAATGTACTGGTTGGGATTTTTTGACAGAGTATATGGAAATACATAAAAGGAGAGAGGGAGGCAGTAAAGATGTTGTCGCGACTTACATTAAAGATTTAGTTGCAGGCAGACCTGTTTATGGGCATCCCGGAGCATCCGGTGGTTTTCGGTTTAGGTATGGGCGGAGCCGTTCCTGCGGGTTTAGTGCAGTTTCAATACATCCTGCGACAATGGGGATTACTAACGGGTTTCTTTCTCATGGGACTCAATTAAAGATAGAGAAACCAACTAAAGGTTGTATAATTACATCCTGCGACAAAATTGACGGACCTATTGTAAAGCTTAAGAATGGTTCGGTGAAGAAGATAAGTGATTTTGAAGAGTCAAAAAAGATTTACAAAGAAGTTTCGGAAATTATTTATTTGGGGGATATACTTTTTCCTTTAGGTGATGTTATTGATAGAAACTCAATGTTGCTTAAACAAGGCTATGTTGAGGAGTGGTGGAAATTAGAGTTAGAGGAAAAGTTAGGAAAGAAGTTGGGTTTTGATTTTTTTAATGTTTCTTTAGAAGAAGCTATTGAGTTTAGTGATACTTATTCTATTCCTCTTTATCCAAAATATATTTTTTACTGGAGCCAGATAGATAAAGAAGGTTTTTTTTCTTTGATTGAGTGGTTGAAGAAAGGATTTTGGCGAGGGGGAAAAATTGTTTTGCCGTGGGAGAATTCTGTTAGAGAGAAGTATAGTGTGGCAAAAAGGACTTTGGAACTGATAGGGGCAGAGCATGAAGTTTTTTTGGATAATGTTGTTCTGAGTCGTGACGCTAAACCTCTTCTTTTAAATTTAGGGATATCTTTAGATTTAGAAGAGGGGGATTCTTTGAGAAAACCTTTTGAAAAAATTTCCGAGGGTGGTTCTGAAAAGGTTTTAGAAATTGTTAATAAATTCTCTAGATTTATTATAAAAGACAAGGCAGGGACTTTTATCGGGACAAGAATGGGGAGACCAGAGAAAGCGAAACTTAGAAAGTTGACTGGAAGTCCAAATATCCTTTTTCCAATTTCCGAGCAGGGGGGCAGGCTTAGGAGTGTTCAGGAGGCAGTTAATATAGGATATATTCTTTCTGACTGGCCTATTTTTGTTTGTGAGTGTGGAAATGAAACTATTTATCCAGTGTGTGAAAAATGTGGGTTGAGGACGAAGAGAAAGTATTATTGTAGGGTCTGTAAAAGGGTTGTTGATGAGCCTTGTGAATCTCATAAAGAGAGTTGTTCAAAGTTTTTGCGCAGAAGAGTTGATTCAAAGTATTATTTTGGGATTGCAAAGAACCACCTTGGCTATGAAAATCATGAAGTCCCCGCCTTGATAAAGGGTGTTAGGGGAACAAGTAGTGATGGTCATGATTTTGAAAATTTAGCAAAAGGATTTCTAAGAGCCAAATATAATTTGTGTGTCAACAAAGATGGAACTATTCGTTACGATGGAACTGAGATTCCTTTGACACATTTTAAGCCCTTAGAGATAAGGACTGGTGTTGAGAAACTGAAAGAATTAGGTTATGTTAAAGATATTTATGGAGACCACTTGGAGAGGGAAGACCAAATTCTTGAGCTTAAACCCCATGATATCCTTATCCCTTCTTGTCCAGATACTTTAGATGAGAAAGGAGATGATGTATTCTTTAACATAGCTAATTTTGTTGATGAGGAACTTGAGAAGTTTTATGGGCTTCCTAGATATTATAACCTTAAAAGTAAAGAAGATTTGGTTGGGCATCTTGTTGCGTGTATGGCCCCCCATAATTGTGCAGGGGTTATAGGAAGGATTATTGGATTTAGCAAGATGCAAGGTTTGGTAGCGAGCCCTTATATGCATGCGGCGATGAGGAGGGATTGTGACGGCGATGAGGCTGCAGTTATGATGTTAATGGATGTTTTGCTTAATTTTTCAAGAAAGTTTTTGCCAAGTCATCGTGGCGGGACGCAAGATGCTCCTTTGGTTTTGAATGCGAGAATAAGGGCTGGGGAGGTTGATGACCAAATTTTAGCTTTTGAACTTTGTGATGAATATCCTTTAGGGATGTACAGAATGGCTGAAGAAGGGAAACATTCAAGTGAGTGTAAGATAGAAACTGTTAAAAGTAGACTTAAGACAGGGGAAAATCCTTTTACTTGTACCGGTTTCACACATGATACAGAAGATATTAATAAAGGGATTCTTAATGGGGCTTATAAGATTCTGCCTACAATGAAAGAAAAGGTTGGGGCACAGATGGAATTAGTGGGGAAAATAAGAGCCGTGGACACAGAAGATGTTGCGAGGCTCGTAATAGAGAGACATTTAATAAGAGATATTCGGGGGAACTTAAGGAAATTTGCCCAACAGCAATTTAGGTGTGTTAAGTGTAATGAAAAGTTTAGACGACCCCCATTGATAGGTGTTTGCACAAAGTGTGGGGGAAAAATAATTTTTACGATAAGTGAGGGTTCAATAAAGAAATATCTTGAGCCTGCAATGGATTTAGCGAATAATTACCATATTTCTCCTTATACTAAGGAAGGAATGGAGCTTACGAAGATGTATATAGAGAGTATTTTTGGCAAAGACGATGATAAACAAGTAGAGTTGAATAAGTGGTTTTGAATAACAATCTAATTTAAATAAAAAAGAATATGGGTTTTTTTATGGATGCAGGGGAATATTTGAAGAGAATTGTTCTTCATGAGGGGAAAACCACCCATCTTATAGAGAATCGTGATTTGTCTCCTGTTAAAAAAAGGTGTTTTGGAAATTTGTTAGCAATTCTCTGTTGCAATTCTCTTTTTGAAGACCAGCCTCTCCGCGCAGATACGGAAGGGGGTTCTTTTTCAAAAGAGGGGATTAGCTATAGAATTGAGAGATTAAGAGAGAAAGGTTTTGATGAGTTGGGGATTTATCGTGCTTTGGTTTCTTCAAGAAACGAGTTTATTTCTAGAAGAGAGATAAAAGAGGGGTACGGGGAGATTCATCAGAGAAGACTTCATTGCGAGTTGTATAGTTTTGTTTTAAAAGATTTGGATAGAATAATCTATTATGTTGATTTACTTTAACTTCACTGCTGTTCCGTAGACAAGCATTTCAGCCGCACCAGTCATAATCATCGCCGTAGAATATCTAATTCCTATAATTGCGTCAGCTTTTAGTTTTATAGCCTCATTTACCATTCTGTTGAATGCTTCCTCTCTTGCCTGAGTTGTCATTTCAGTATAGGATTTTATTTCTCCACCCACTATATTTTTTAATCCCGCGGCTATATCCCTCCCAATATGTCTTGCACGGATTGTGTTTCCTTTGACTACCCCCAAGATTTTTGCAATTTTCTTTCCAGGAATTTCTTCTGTTGTAGTTGTTATAATTTCCATATTCTTTTATTTTCTTTTAGTTTTTATATCCTTCCTTTGTTCTATTTTATCTTCTTCTCTATTAAATATGATTAGGGTAATCCCTAAGATTATTAGAATTATTGGAAAAGATATTGTTCTTGTTTTAAGATAAAATATAATAGCAACTAAGATTGCAATAGAACCTAAAATTATCGCTTCTTTACCCATATTTTGTTTAGTTTAAGGAAGTTAATAAATGTTTATATGGGGAGGTAATAAATTATTGTGGGGATTAAGAGTGTGCCCATAAGAAATCCTTTTCTTACATTAAATTCTATACAGGTCAGGCCGATTAATGTAGAGATTGTGAAAACAAGAAGTCCTAAAGGTCCTGAAATAACCGCAACTATCAGAATCAATAAGATAAGAACGAATATAGATATTTTTGAGTAATTAATTTTATTTATGTGTTTTGCGAATTTTTTTGAAAGAAAGTTTGTGTAAGGGATAAGAATTATGGTTGAGATTAAAATTGCCACGAAAATTAATATCATTTCTTCTGTTGTTATTTTTGTTATTTGCGAGATTGCAGAGGCGACTCCAGTTCTGCTTTTATTAATTAGAAAGAGTATATAGAAAGAGAGAGCTGTGACTAGAGTGTTTACTGAGCCCAACAGAATGAGGAATTGCTCTCTTGAGGTTTTTCCTCCGATAGCTGAACCGATTATTGCACCCTGACTTGCACCGAGACCAGGGAGAATAGCACAAATTGGAGAGACTAAAATTGTAATGATAGAGGGTTTTATGATATCTTTTTTTAACACAGGGATTTTTTCTACTTTTTGTTTAGGAATTTTGGTTTTTGTCCGAATAGAGTAAATTATTGTTGATGAGCCAAATAGTCCGGTGAGAAGTGGGAGTAAGGGTTCTTTTAGTCCGATGTTAAGTGAGCCTATTCCGAGAATTCCTGAAAGGAAGAATATAATTAGGGCTTTTGTTTTTGAGTTTTTTTCTGTATAAATCAGGAAGATAGACGCCCATATTAAAATCCACCCCATCATTTTGTTTAAGAAAGGATATATTCTTGGAAGGAATAAGAAGAATAGGGGGATGATGATTATTAAAGAGGTTATAGCAATTGTTGAGCCGATTATAGTTAATCTTACCGCGTGATGTCCTAGCCCCTTTAAAAGAAGCTCGTGTCCAGGCATTACACCCAGCCCAGTGTCTTCGTCGGGGGCTCCAAGAAATATTGCTGGAATGAAATCTATGAAAGTGTGGGTGATAGCCATAGAGACTATGAATACGAGGATTGAAGGAATCTTCTCTGGAGCCGGGGTAATTATTGAAATTAGAATTAAAGAAACAAGATTTATGTGTATCCCAGGAATTATGCCTGTAAACGTGCCTATGAGGATTCCTAGTAAAAATGCAATCACAAGATAAACCCACATAAATTTACTTATCTTGTTTAGTTAAATATTTATTGAAGGATTACCTATAGCTTGTTTGTCGCATTGCTCTGGCTTTTGAGTCTCCTGGTTTACGAGTTTCTTTTCTTCTTGTGTCTGCTACCAAAAGATTTCGGTCATAGGAAAGATAAGTCATCTTTAAATTTTCATTTTCTGTGTATTTGGTTATTGCTTTTGCTATTGCAAGTCTTGATGCTTCAATTTGTGAAGAAGTTCCGCCCCCTTTTACCCATACTGAAATGTCAAATTTTAAGTCTCCAAGAATTTCTTTTGCAAGGATGATTGGTTCATTTAATTCTAATTGCTGAAGTTTAGGCAGTGAAGAAATCTTTTTTTTGTTTATAGTTATTTTTCCATTTCCTTCCCCTATTGTAGCTTTGGCTATAGCCGTCTTTCTCTTTCCTGAAATTACTATTTTTTTCATTTTAGTGCTCTGATAAATTCTTCAACAGTGAAGCTTTTTATCGGTTTTTTGAATTCTATTTTTATCGCTTTTTTTATTTCTTCTTCGGGCAAGTTTCCTAAGCTTATATAACATCTTAGGTTTTTGAAAGCATTTCTTCCTTTTGCCCTGTCCCAAGGAAGCATACCTCTAATCATTCTTTTTAATATTAGGTCTTCTCTTCTTATGTATTTTGGACCTTTCATGGAAGAACCTCTTCCCATCTTTAATTTTGCACGCATTTTTTTTACATATTCCTCTTTATTTCCAGAGATCAGAACTTTTTCAGAATTAATTAATACTATGTTATTCCCTTTTAACAATTCCTTAGCGATTATGCTTGAGATTCTCCCGAAAATTGCAGATTCTCCGTTGAAAATTTTTTTTACCATTATTTCAAAATATTATATCCTTTAAGTTCAGGATTTTTTTTAATTTCGTCTTTAATTGGTGTAAAATTGGATTTTGATTCTTTTAATTTTTCAAGTGCTTTTTTTGATATAGACCATGCAACGATTTTTTTGCTTTTGCTTAATTCTCCTGCACTTAGAACTTTCCCCACTATGATTACGTTTCCATCAACCATATCAATATCCTTCAGATTTATTGCTGACCATCTTCTTTTTGGTTTGGCGAGTTCTTTTGCAACAATAGGGTTTGTTTTTTTTAATTTTATTATAGTCTCAACTAGTTCGGAGTCTGTTTTGTGCTTTGTTCTTTTTTCAATTTTAGTTTTGCTTATTTTTTCCATTTTTAAATTTCTGAATATGATGAGGAGAGGAGGATTCGAACCCCCGCAGGCACAAGCCAACACGGCCTTAACGTGTCCCGTTTGACCGCTCCGGCATCTCCTCAGGTTATTTAATCGCTTTGATTATATCAGAGAGATTTTTTACTAGAGTGTTGCAAGACTCTGTAAATATTTCTTCGGGGCTAATTTGTCCCCAAGATTCAATATAAATCATTAATTCTTTTTCAAATTCTATAGATACCCCTGGGAAATCCTTTAAGTCTTCGTTATCTAATTCCCTTTTTAAGTGGTCTTTAACTTTTAATTTTCCGGCGTATTCAAAGACGTCCGGATAGAGCTCTGCTAATTTTTCATGTTTTTCTCCTTCGTGAGAAATTTTCATTTTTGGAATTTGTTTATAATAAAGAAGTCCTGGGGAGAATTTTGAATGTTTTATACCAATTCCACTTCTTGCTTTTGCTATAAGTTCTATTTCTTGTCCTGCATCAAGTAAGACTATAGGTATGTCGGGATAGACCGAAATATCTCCTAGTTCTTTTGATAAAACATTTATCCCGCCACTTTTTCCTTTTGCCTTTAGTTTTAGTTCAAGGTCTAAATCTTTTTTCAATTTTTGATTTTTTATCGGGATTAGCCCCAGCCTATGGGCTATTATTTCATCGTAAAGTGCGGAGTCGTTTTTATGTATTTCAACTTCATCTATTGCAAGAATTGGAATTTCGTTTACACTTCTTCTTATTGCGTTTGCAAGACTCATATCTATTTCTATTGGGAAAGATATTTCTTCCGATTTTTTTTCAGTTGTTTTCATTTTTATTTGTCTTTTTTTCAGTTTATAAGTTTATACTCTCCGCCCCCTTCTTCCATGTGGTTTTTTAGGTCCGCCTCTTGGGATTTTTGTTACCTCTCCCATACTTAATATTTTAAATCCTTCTTTTGTAAGAGTTCTTGCAATTGCGTGGGCACCCGGTCCGAAACCAGTTTCTCCTGTTTGACCTTTAATTTTTATATATAGGTTTGTAATCTTATAATCTTTACACATCTCCTGAATTTTTTTAGCTATAAACATTGCAATTGTCGGGTTTGCTTTCATTCGGTCATGTTTAGTTATTAAACCCCCAGAGATGCGCCCAATAGTATTCCCAGCTAAATCTGTTAGTGTAGCAATTGTATTATTAAAACTTGCATAAATGTTTAAAACACCTATATTTTCCTCATTCTTCTTCATTTTCTTTTATCTCCTGTTTTTTTGTTTTTTGTTTAGTTGGTTTTTTTGAAATGCTGTTCTCTAATTCTTTCGTAATTATATAGGAGGGGATATTCACTACATTTCCATTAACTAAAACTCTCTTATGAACGATTAATTGTCTTGCTTCTTTCGGGGTGTTTGCAATTTTCTTCTTAAAAACGAAAGTTTGCAATCTTCTTTCAAGCAGATTCTCTTCTGTTAGGGCCAATACGTCCGAGATATTTGAAACATTAAATCCCATTTTTTTCAGTTTTTCAAAGAATTTTTGTTGTTTTTCTACTTCCTCTCCGATTAATTTTTTTGCTCTTTTTCTAAATCTTGATATTGCTGACTTGGCTTTCCATATTTCTTTTTTATTTTTTAATCCATATCTTTTTACAATTTCATTTTCAAGATTTATTCTTTCAAGTTCGTATAGCTTTCTTGGTTTGCTGAATTTTTTCCTTTTTCTTTTTATATCGCCCATTATTTCTTCTTCTTTACACCAACTGCCCCACTTTTTCTTCTGTTGGTTCTGAAGTGTGATTTAGTTCTTTGTCCTCTTACTGGCTGACCTAAATTATGTCTGTGCCCTTTATAAGAACGAATTTTTTTCAGCCTTTTGATGTCAAATTCATTTCTTAATTTGAGGTCAGCACCGGTTAAGTGTTTATCAAGACCATCATCAAAGTCTTTTTGGCGATTTTTTAAGAATTTTGGAATTCGGGGGGACTCCATAAACTTTTCTATTTCCTCTACAGGGCTTTCACTTACTTTCGTATTTGGGTCTATTTTTAAGGTCTTACAAATTGAATTTGAAAATGACCACGAAATTCCTTTGATTTTTGTTAGTTCTGAAACTATTTTTTTCTCTCCTCGGAGGTCTTTTCCCAAGATTCTTACAAGGGTTTTTTCTTCTGTTTTTTGTGGGTTTTCTTTTGCTGTCATATTATAAATAAATTCTGTCTTTGAATTTCTGTGAGTTCTTCGTATATCCTTTTGGTGATTGCTTTTTCAGGGTCAGGAATTCCATGAACTCTTGTTTTTATATCTTCAAAGGAAGTAAATGGTTTTCCTTCCCTTTCCTTTAAGATTGCCTTCATGTGTTTTTTTCCAAAACCAGGTAATAGTTCAAACTGGTGGAGACGGGTATTTATAGCTTGTGCTTTGTTGAAAAAGCTTACATACTTTTCTTCACTTGTTTTAACGGCTTTTTCTATAAATTCTCTTAATTGTCCTTTTGCTGTTTCTGTTAGCTTTTCGCGTGGGCATCTTCCAAGGATATACTGAACTTTGTCTCGCTTTCCTTCTCCAATATAGGCCTCTTCACCTACCTCAAATTTCATTCCGTGTCGTGGAACCAATTGTAGTAGGGTGAATTTTTCAGAACCTATAGCCTGAGCCAAAGGCATCATTTTCTTGTCTAGAGGATATCCATAGGGTAGGAAATCTAATATTATTGCTTTTTCTTCTTTTACCATTTTGCTTAATATTTTTTAACCACATTTAATATTTTTTCCATTTCTTCGCCGTCCAGCGAAATTTCTGGGAGAATTTTAGTTATTTCTGAGGAATCTATAGGTATAAACTCTATTATTTTTACAATGTGAGAGTCTTTTAATTTGATTAGGTCTAAACTTTTTAATTCTTCTTTTATTTTCATTGCATCTTCAAATTTTGTTTTATTAAACTTTTTAATGAAGTCTTTAATTTCTTTTGAGTTTTCTAAATCTTTGACCAGTTCTGTTACTTCCGCCATTGTTAGAGGTTTTTCTTCTTTTATTACCATTATATTTTTTTTATGTGGATTGGGTGGACTATCAAGATTTTTTCCTTATTCCCATCTTTTATTTTAATTAATTTAGAATTTCCTCTGCTTCCTAGGACTACCCCACTTCTTCCTTGGACCCTTTTTGGTAGGGAGTGGTTTACACTTTTGTCTATTGAAATTGCTACCCTGGTTCCGTCGTCTATTTTTTTAAAGTAACTACTAAGTTTTAGCTTTCCTTTTTCTCTTATCTTTTTACCTTTTACCATTTTTAATGAAGACAGATATCTTTCGCTGTCGCCAACTCGGACAAATTTATCCTTCTTTTACAAGAAAAAGTTCATTTAAAAATGTTTTTACAGCCAGATTTTAGACCTTATTTAGGTTTTTGGGTTTATTTAATTTTTTTAGCTAAATCGTAGGTTTTAACATAATTTTCTATAAGTTCTGACCAAGAGAATTCTTTTGCTAAATTTTGGGTTTTTCTCTTCATTTGTATTATTATTTCCCTGGGGGTTTTACAAAAATTGTAGAGCTCTTTTGTCATTTCTTCTATTATTTGTTCTTCTGTTTTATCTTTTCTCTTTAAGACTGTGACTGCATTTTCTCTGCATTCTTCTTCTCCATATTTTTTTAGAAGATAATCTCCGAATCCGCTTTCGTTGCTCGCTATTGTAGGTACTCTGCAGGTTATAGATTCTAAGGGGGTGTAACCCCAAGGCTCATAAAATGATGGAAAGATCCCCAAATCAAATCCACTTGTGAACCCATAGTAATTTTGTTGTGTTAGTTCGTCTTTTTCTTCAATATAGTTAGGATGAAATAAAACTTTAACCTGGTTTTCTTCTTTATTATCCAATCCTTCTAAGTAAAAATTTCTTATTATCTCGTTTGATTCAAAGTAGCTGGTCGAAACTTTTGGGTTTCCTTCTTCTTTTATTAATTTTACTTCTGAGAAAATTTCCCTCAGCTTGTTGCAATCTTCGTAAGGGTTAAATAAAAATTCTATGAATGGCTCTAAGATATCTTCTTTTTTGATTACCTCTTCTTTTATATTCTTAATTTTAGATAAATTTCTGAGAATGTTTTCGTTCTTATTTGTAGAATTTATTGGGATAAGGAAGAAACAGATAATATTTATCCGACTTTTTTCTTCAATGAGTTTTTTGTTTAATCTTCCAAGAGCTTTTATAAGAATATCTATTCCTTTCCCATGAAATTCGTACCTTCCTGAGATAAAGAATAAAAAGGTTTTTTCAAAATTAATATAATAATATGGTGAAAACGAACTCATTATTATCTCTTTTATTCTTTTTCGACTTTTTTTTGGGGAACTTTCTCCTATTAAAGGTAGGTTTAATCCATTGAGCACTATTACTTCAGGTTTTCTTTTAAAAATTGTTTCGGCAGATTTAGCCAAGGTGTCGCTTACTGTTGTGAAGATATCACAATTTATAACTGCTTGTTTTTCTATTCCGTGTTTGTCTAAAACATTTCTTTGTTTTGCTTCTTCTTCGATATCTTCAACATCTCCAATTCTTTTTCCGATTCCTGCCAGGGCTCTTTCAATAACTGTTGCGTGAATAGTAAAGACTTTAGATATTCTTGTCGGTGTTTTTTTTAGATAGAGAATTCCAGTTCCTGAAAGCCATTCGTGGAAGTGTGCTATGAAATGTGTGTGGTCTTTTTGATAAACCTTTTCCAGAAAGATTCCTACTGCGTAACCCCATATAACAGGTTCTTCAAACCAAAAGTCTGAGTAAAGAGAGTCTACAGCATAATCCTCCCAGAGTTTTTTCTTTATATCGTTTTTAAATTGCATAAATTCGGCGGAGTCAATCAAAATTGTTTCTGTATTATTCGTCTTCCAAATTCCATAAAAGCAAAAGATTTTTTTATTTTTTAATTCTTCAAATATTTCTTTAAATTCATTTGGGGTTTCTCTTCCCTCAAACTCGGGATTTTCTTTATTTCTGAAATAGGGTCCGATGAAAATATATCTTTTGAATTTTTCTTTTATGTAATTTGTTTTAGAATTGATTACAGTATAAATTCCTCCGACCTTATTACAAACTTCCCAAGAAATTTCAAAAAGTTTATCCATTCTAAGAAAGACCTATTTTTTTAAGTTCGTTTGATAATTTTTTTATTTCTTCTTCATCTCCGATAATCTCTTTAGCAATTCTTAAGTAGTTTTTAGAATTCTTATTCCTTGGATACTGGTTTATAATAGAATTAAATTTGGAAACTGAAATCATTATTTTATGGTCATCATTTATTTCTGAGATTACTGGGAGACTCGTCGTTCTTTCAATATCTTTTGAAGTTAGCTCATAACTTTTTTTACGTTTCTTGTTTACAATTATTCCGATTATTGGCAATTTTTT
Organism: Candidatus Pacearchaeota archaeon; assembly: GCA_041649755.1. Taxonomy (GTDB): domain Archaea; phylum Nanobdellota; class Nanobdellia; order Pacearchaeales; family GW2011-AR1; genus JAGVXH01. The sequence goes on from JBAZMK010000004.1 coordinate 41,935, forward strand.
CTGTTTAACTAATTCTGCTGCTCTTAGTGTTGTTGTCAAGGTGGGATAGTCTGGAGTGGTAATAAATATCATTTCGTCTGCGACCATTAGAACACCTAATATTTCTTCACTATAACTTGGTCCGGAATCTACAATGACATAATCATATTTTTCTTTTACATAATCGATTATTTTTTTGAATTTCTCCAAGTCCGCGTCTTTATAAAAATTACAGGGCATTACATTTAATCCTGATTTATGCTCATAGATTGCATCTTCAGGTAAAATGTTGTTCCTTATGGCTTCTCTGAGAGTAATGTCAGGGTTTAGCAATCCCAAATAAATATGGAGGGTAGGGGATAAAAAATTAGCATCAACGACCAAAACTTTTTTATTTAATTTTGAAAGGGCTGCTCCTATGTTTATTACGGAAATGGTTTTTCCAACGCCCCCTTTAAAGGATATAATCCCTATTATTTTTGTCATTATTATTTTTTAATAATTTAAGAATCTTAATCTTTTTCTTTGGAGGGTTTATTTTTTTTGATTCCTCTTTTCGGAGAATTTTTTCGAGTTTTCTTTTTTTTTTAATTTCTTTTCTTAAAGCTTTTTCTAAGGTTGCCTTTATTTGTTTTATTCTCTTTTTTTTAGCGAGATTTTTTGCCAATTCTCCTTCTAAATATACATCTCTAATCCAGTTGCTGAAGTCGTTTTTATCTTTTGTTACGTGGTGTTCGAAAACCCAAGAGGGCATATCATTAAGAACTTCTGTCAATTCTACGACATTTTTTATGACTTTTCCATCTGCTAGAAAGAAATAGTTTTCCGGTTTTGTGTCTTTGTCTATATTCATTTTTCACTTCTTTGATTAGTCGAAATTTCTTATTAAATCTATTCTGCAAACATCTGCGATCCACCTTATAAAGTCATTTTTCTCAGAGTTTACATGATGTTTATAGACTTCGTCACTCATTGTTCTTAATACATCAAGTAATTCTGGGAGACTTTTAATAGTCCTTCCGTCATGCAAATGAAAATAAAACTCTGGGCTTACTTCTTTGTCTATATTCATTTTTCACCTCCTTATATTTATAGTTATATTTATTTATAAGCTTTTTCAATCAACTCGAGTTTCTAAATCCTCTAAGATATTCATGAAACTTATGAATGAGTCATATGGGCTTTCATATGGGCTAAAGTATTTATGGACATCTCCATCATTGAACCATTTGGTACACATATAATAAAAATGATCTGACGTAGTTAATTTTCTCCATTTTTCAATAAGGTCTTTTCTTTTTGAGGCGAAAACTTTTTCTCTTAAGTCATATAATTTTTTTGAAGCAGAATCTTGCATTGGATTCCCTAGCCAGGCAGTTAAATTCCTTTCTATGTCTGCCCAAGAGATAAAATGGGGAGCGTCTATTTCTCCTACAGGTTCATATTCTTTTACTAATTCTGAAGGGGTTTTGAAAGAGTTGTCCCGATTTTTTAAGATCTCTTCAGGTAGTTTTTCAAAGAAAGAGAATATTCCTGTGTCTTCCCACTGGTGCTCTCCGAATGTTTCGTAATCCATAAATAGATTTATATTTGTTCCATTTCCATTAATTGATGAGACCCATTGAGAGAATTTTTCTGCGGTGAGAGGCCATTCATTCCATTCACGACTTGAAAATCTGAATGCAATGTCATCACTAAGTCTATAATTTTTTAAGAGTAATTTTATTTTTTTTGTGTTTGTTGGTTTGTATATGAAGTTTGGGCTTCTCCATTGTAAGAGGTGGTCTGCACCTTCAGCTATAATTCCTTTATAACCTTGTTCTTCTATGAATTTTGCGATCTCGTTGTTATAAATTAACTCTGTATTTCTGAAAACTTTTGGGAGATATCCAAATATTTCTTTTATTTTTTCTTTGTGAAGTTTAATTTGTTCTAAGAATTCTTCTTTTGAATATAAAAATGAAAGTGAGTGATAATATGTTTCTGAAAGTATTTCGACTCTCCCTGTTTTGACGGCTTCTTTGAAAAGTTCTAATGTTTCTGGAGAATATTTTTCAAGTTGTTCGAGAACCACGCCCGAAAAAGAAAAACAACATTTAAATTCGGGATGTTTATTCAAAAGATTTATAATTAATCTGGTTGCTGGCTTGTAGCACTTTTCAGCAACTTTTAACAGAATTTGTTTATTTTTCTCTTCGTCAAAGTAATCTTCTTTTTTCCCTATGTCGAAGATCCTGTAATGTTTCATTCTATGTGGTTGGTGAACCTGAAAATAAAAACATACGCCCGCCATTTTATCCTTTTAATCTGGAATATACGTCTATACACTTTTCGGCTACTTCATCCCAATTAAATTTCTTTACCTCATTTAAACCATTTTGTTTTAGTGATTGCGAAAGTTCTTTATATTTTAAAACTGCAATAATTTTGTTTGCCATTTCTTCTACATCCCAAAAGTCTGTTTTTAGTGCGTGGGTAACCACTTCCGAAACGCCGGATTGTTTTGAAATTAAACAAGGTGTTCCATTTGTCATTGCTTCAAGAGGGGTTATTCCAAATGGCTCTGAAATTGATGGCATAACATAAACATCTGAAAGCTTGTAGGCTTTTTCTATATCCTCTCCTCTTAAAAAACCCGTAAATAGATATTTGTCTAAAATCCCCAATTCTCCCGCCTTGTCTACCATAAATTTTTTCATATCACCATCCCCTGCAATAACAAATTTTACATTTTTAATATATTCTGCAACTATTTTTGACATATAAATGAAATAATCTGGTCCTTTTTGGATAGTTATTCTTCCTAAAAATAAAACAATTTTATTTTTATCTTTTAGGGGGAAATCATATTTTTTATTAGAGAAATTTTCAACAGCATTATGTATTACAACAATCTTTTCAGAGTCTATCCCGTAAAATTTTATTATCTTATCTTTTGTGAAGTTGCTTACTGCGATTATTAAATCTGCTTTTTCCATACCTCTTTTTTCAACTTCATATACAAAAGTGTTTACTCCATTTCCCCCAGTTCTATCGAATTCTGTTGCGTGAACATGAATGACGAGAGGTTTACCTGAGATCTCTTTTGCAATTATCCCTGCTTCATAAGTTAGCCAATCGTGTGCGTGAATCAAGTCAAATTCTTCTGATTTTGCAATATCTTCGGCTTCTGAAGCATAGCGCATAACTTCTTCGTAAAGAGAATTAGAATGAATTTTATCTTTTTTTATCTTTTTTAAATCTTCGTTATAAATTTTAGAGGTTGTGTAGGGTTTTAAAAGATAATTTAATTTTTTAATTTTCACATTTTTAAAATTATGGTTATTTACTATTTTTGCGAAATCGCATTCATAAGGAAAAGGGAGGACGAGAGAGAGCCCAATATTTTTTTTAGAGAGGGATTTGACTAACCCATAACAAGCTGTTCCTAGTCCTCCAGAATTAAATGGGGGGAATTCCCAACCGAACATTAGTATCCTCATTTTCATTATTCAGAGAGACTTCCTCTTTAAAAACATTTCTCAATAGTTGATTTTTGCGATATAAGGTATCTTTTATGGTATCTCTTAAAGTACTTTTCTACGTACTAAAGGGAATCTTTAAATACTCTAAATTCTCTTAAGAAAGATGAATTCTGGAGGGAAAGAAGATAAACTAAAGAAGGAAATTCTTTCTGTTTTGAAGAAGGAGTCTCAGCCAGTTTCTACCAAAGATATTGCAGAAAAGTTGTCCAAACCATGGCATTCTATACAAATGAGGTGTTTAATGCTTCAGATTCAAGGAAAAGTAAACGGATTTAGGGTGGGGAGAGTGAATTTATGGCAGGCCATTTGAATAAAAAGAGTATGATAAAAGTAGGGGTAATTACTTTGTTATTTTTTATTTTTACTTTGGGGATTTTCTTTGCTTTTTTTTCTTCTGCGCAAGACTATCAGAAAGATTATTTTGTAGGGGAAACTTTAAAGTTAGATTTGGACAATTCAAATGTTCGCATTGTGACACCAAGTAGAGATTATGTTGAAAAGGCAGATGGGCTTTTTTTTCTTTACTTGGGTGAAGAAGGGGATTATAGAGTTGAAGTAAAAAACAATAAAGGGACTTCTGTTTATGATTTCCATGTTTTTGAAAAAGAGAATCAGCCTATAGGGGATAATTTTTCCTCAGATGAAGAGGAGGGGTTATTTTCAGAAGATGATGAAACTGAGGGGTTTAATATCGAGCCTTTTATTGAATTAGGTAAACCTGTTAAAAATTCAATTTTAGTAAAGACTAATTCTTCTAATAAGGAAATCCTCTTGCCAAAAAATTATGAGAATTTAAGTGTTATCGGGAGTTCTAATTATTCTTTGAAAAAGCCTTTTTATGATTTTCTTGGAGTTTTTGATGGGGGAGAAACTTTGGTTGTTGAGGATTTGGAAGAAGAGGTAGAAGTTGTTTATTATACTCCTGGACCGGAGAAATCTGAAAGAATCATTTCTGATATAAAAAAAGAAGTGGTTGTTTATTCTGAAACTCCTTATGAGAATGTTCTGGCTTCCACTACCCTTGATAGAGAAATTAGTTCGGATGAAAATTTAAAGGTTTATTGGAAAGAAGAAGGCAAGTATTTAGATTTTAATTTAAATGACTTAGATGGTAATGGTCTTTATGAAAATGTGGAGTGGGTCGTTCCGCATTTGTCTACACAGACTTTTGAAATAATAATTGAGATTTCCTTTGCTGAGCATCTTGATAGTCAGAGAAATTTTATAGAAGATATTTACGAATCTGTTTATGTTCTTGACGATATTTGGAGTTCAGAAATTTCTGATAATGAGTATGTAAGAGTGAAGTTTGAAGAGAATTTAACAAATCAGAATGATATAACAATTTATCCAGAGGTTATCTTTGGGAATCCTAAAATAGAAGTCTACGAAATTAATGGTGTGGAAAAAATTGCTGAGTTTAGCGAGATTAAATCTGGCGAGTACAATAAAGTTTACTTAACAGGGCTATTAGGGGAGCAAGACACTTTTGATTTAAAAGTTGTCGGAGGGAGTTTGGAGTTTGACCATATAATAGATCCTTATTCACATAATAATGATTATGCCGAGTCTATTGGTCAGTCGACGACAACCTCCACTTCTTATCAGGATAAAACTACCCTTACATTTACACCTGAACCGAATTCCACTTATCTTATTTTAGCTTCGTGGTTAGTTCAGGAAAGCAGTGCTTCTTATTCTGTTTATTCTAAACTAACAAGAACAACAGGTGTTGTGAAAGATTTTAATGAATTGATTTATATGCCGAAGGATACGACAGATTATATAAGTGGGGGGGCTATAGGGATAGATACTTTTGGCTCTTCGCCTGGGAGCCAGACTTACAAGATACAATATAGGTCAAGTAGCTCTTCTGGTACGGCAAGGATAAAAGAAGCAAAGATATTTGCGATTAGATTGTCTGATGAGGATTATTATAATGAATCTGAAGGAAGGGATACGACCACTTCTACTTCTTTTGTGGATAAAAATCCGTTGACATTTACCCCAGATTCGGCAGGAGATTATATTATTATTGCGTCTGCAACTGGAGATGGTTCTGGAACTAACAGAGACTTTAGTATTCAACTTGAAATAGACGGAACGGGCTATAGTACTTCTAATCTTGAGCCTGTAAATGCTGCTAATAGGTATATGTGGGCAACAATTAAGAGGGTTAGTTTGGATTCTTCTTCACATACTATTAAGATTAAATATTTTGCCGAGAGCCCTTCTACTGCAGGGATTGCAGATGCGAGAGTAGTTGCTTTAAGAGCAGATGATTTCAGAAATAATTATTATGCAGAGACAGAAGCAAGAGCAACGACTACTTCTACAACCTATCAGAACAGAGTAACTTTAACTCAGACCCCTCAAGCATCCGATTATTTGGTTATTGCAAGTTCGGGGATTGATGGGGTGGATACAGGTTCTTCAGCTTATACTCAATTAGTAAAATCTGGGACAACTTATGGAGAAATGCTGACTGAGACTAAAGATACCTCAAATAGAGGTTATCCTTACTTTACAATCAAAAAAGAATCTTTATCAGAGGTTTCAACAAGGTGGGATTTGCAGTATCGGGCGGAAAGTTCTTATTATTCAGCAGGGATTCAGGATGCAAGAATCTCTGTTTTGGATTTAGCAAGACAGAGAAATTCCTTACCTACACACACTACTCCTATTCTTAATTCCTCCCTTGGGATGAATGTGACCAGTGAGAATTTAACTATTTATAATCAATCTACTTATGATTCTGATGGGGATAATGTTAAAAATATTTTTAACTGGTATTTAAATTCAAGCAGTTTTGAGGTTTTGAATCTCCCTTTTGAAGGAGGGAGTAATTTTACATGGACGAAAGATTATTCGGGTTTAGAAAATGATGGGACTGTTTCGGGAGCAGTTTGGAATGAGAGTTATGGGTATGATGGGAGGGGGGTTTAGTTTATTATGAAAATAATCCTTTAGATAATACTTCTTGTAATATTAATTATGATAATAAATTCTGTTGTGATTTGGAGGAGCTTAGTGCAGGTTTTGTAAAAGATCAGAAGGTTGTTGCGGAAGTATTAGACTTTGATGCAGGTTTTGTGTCCGAGCCGGTGAGCTTAGTTACTTCGGAAGATGGTTTTTTTGTTTTTCCAGAGATTACAATAAAAGAAGCTGTAACTTTTCATAATGAGTGTGAAAAATTGTTAGTGAATCGTTCCGAACTTTTTTTAAATATCTCTACGGAAGATGGCTATGATAATATAAAATATTCCGTCAACTCCGGAGACGGCTTCTTTGAAGTGGTAGTATGTGAAGAGTGTAATAGTGCGGTTTTTTTAATTAATCTTTTTAAAGGAGAGAATAATATTACAATAACAGCCTATGGTGACAGAGAGGTTTCAAAGAATTTTTCAGTTTATTCTTTAGACTATTTAGAAATTAAAAGAGATATAAGTTGTATGGGTTGTTCTCAGAGAAGAGGAACTTTCCTGATTCCTCCTTCAAGGGAGATTCTCGTCAAAATAACTATTAATTCTTCTCATGAAGTTTCAGGGATTCTTGAAGAATATTTTCCTGTTGAATTTGAATCAGGAGATTCTTTAGATTTTAATTCTTATAGTCTTACTCATAATTATATTAGTAATTATTTTTCAGGAAAGGAGTTTGAATTTTCTTACGAACTCAAATCTCCTAGAGTTTTTTTCCCAAGAGTGTATCTTTTCAGCTCTAAGTTTTATAATATTGAGGTTTTGGATAATGTCCGAGTTTCAAGGTTTTTCTTTTTGCCAGGTTTTTTTTATTTTAAGAATTTGGAAAAAGAAAATCCTTTTATGAAGAGATTCAGGGTCGGGAGTACTCATCCTTTGGTTATAAAATCTAATGATTCTATTTTAGAATTGGTTGCAGTTTATCCAAAAGGTGAAAAGGAAGTTAAAGCTTCTCTTGATGAGAGACAGGATAAAGAGAGCCGTATCTTTGAAATTGTTTCTTCACTTCAAGATTTTGAAATTGATAAAATTTATCTTAGATTTAAAGTTAGAAAAAATCAAAATGTTCTTCTTTTTTCTGAACGGGAAAAGATTCCTGTTAAGAAGTATAATGAAGATAGGAATAATGATTATTATGAGGCCTGGATAAAGGGTAAAAATTTTGAGTTTTTAATAGGATAAATTATTTAAATAGATTTTTCTTGAACGAAGAATGATTAAGCAATACTTTTTTGATTTTAATAAGCTTAAGATTGCTTATTTTAGTATGGAAATAGGGGTTGAGTCTAAAATTCCTACTTATTCAGGAGGACTCGGTGTTCTGGCGGGAGATATGCTTAGGAGTTCTGCAGACCTGAATCTTCCAGTTATTGGCGTTACACTTTTGTATAAAAAAGGATATTTTAAACAAAAAATTGATTCTGGAGGGAATCAGCTTGAAGAGATTGAAACTTGGTCGCCAGAAAATTATCTTATAAAACTACCCAATAGGGTTTCTGTTAGTCTCAATGGGAGAGATGTTTTTGTTGATTGTTGGCTTTATGAGATTAAGGGGATAAAAGGGACGGTGAATCCGATTATTTTTCTTGATACTGACTTGAATGAAAATGAAGAACAGGACAGAGAGATTACAAAGAAACTCTATGGTGAAGGAGAAGATTACCGTATCTTACAAGAAGCAGTCTTAGGAATTGGAGGGTTTAGGATGGTTGAAAACTTAGGATGTTCAATTGAAAAATATCATATGAATGAGGGTCATTCTGCCTTTTTAACTTTGGAGATTTACAAAAAATCTTCAGGGGATAAATTAGAGGAGACCAGAAAGAGATGTGTTTTTACAACCCATACACCGGTTCCCGCAGGTCACGATGAGTTTAGTAAAGATATTGTTGAGAGAGTACTTCAGAATAATATCCCAAGTGAAATAAAAGAACAAATCTTTTTTGATGATAAATTGAATATGACCTATTTGGGACTAAAGTTTAGTGGGCATATTAACGGGGTTGCAAAGAAACATGAAGAGATTTCTAAGAAGATGTTTCCTGATTACCACATAGAATCTATTACTAACGGGGTTCATTCAGTTTTTTGGACATCTGAATATTTTGCCAGTTTGTTTGATAAGTATATCCCTAATTGGAGAGAGGACTCTTTTAATCTTAGATATGTTATGAGTGTTCCTAAGGAGAAAATTTGGGTGGCACATATAAAATCAAAGAAGAAGATGATAGATTGGATTAATAAGAAATACTCTCTGCAAATGGATACTAAGACTTTTACTATAGGTTTTGCGAGAAGAGCGACGGGTTATAAGAGGTGGGAACTGCTTTTGTCAGATTTGAACAGATTAAAGGAGATTGCGGGGAAGTTTGAAGGAATCCAGATAGTTTATGCAGGGAAGGCACACCCTAGAGATACGGAGGGTAAAGAGGTGATAAAAAGGATTCTTCAGAAGTCGAGAGATCTTGGGGCGAAGATTAAATTTTGTTTTATAGAAAATTATAATATTGATGTTGCTAAGAAACTTGTTTGTGGAGTTGATTTATGGTTGAATACTCCTCTTAGACCGAAAGAGGCTTCAGGAACATCTGGTATGAAGGCAGCACACAACGGTGTTCCTCAGTTTTCTGTTTTGGACGGGTGGTGGCTCGAGGGTCATATAGAAAATGTAACAGGGTGGTCTATTGGACCCAATCCTGATGACGAGCAACAAGCAGACCTAGATAAGAAAGAACTTGAGGACCTTTATTCAAAACTGGAGTATGTGATACTCCCCACTTATTATGAGTCCCGTGACGATTGGATTGGGATAATGAGGCACACAATTTCTATTAATGCTTCTTTTTTTAATACTGATAGAATGGTTCAGCAATATGTTTCAAATGCCTATTTTAAATAACTAGAACTGTTCTTCATAAAATTTCTGTCTTAAAAGTTCTCTATTGACTTTTTCTTTTCCCATTAAATTTTTAAAAACCCAAAATCTTTCAATAAACTTTTTTTCTTCAGGATTCCCCGAAATTGCAGAAGTAAAACGCCTAATTTCCTTAGATATTGGGCTTTTGCTATTTAAAATAGTGATAGGTTTCTTTTTATAAAGAGATTCTGCCATACATTTATTATCCCAGATTTTAGCCATAACCGGAATTTCGGCAATATTTTCTATGTCTTCTAGGCAGTATTCATAATCTGGCGAACGAATCTTATTAACGATAATCCCCATAATAGGTGTTTCCTGTTCTTTTGCGATTACTGCGGCTTTTAGAGAAGTTTTAAGAGTCATATCGTCTGGGGTTGTTACAATAAAAATTTTATCTGCTGCGGCGACTACAGGCTTTAACTCCTCATAATTTGGAGAAGAATCTAGAATTATAAAGTCGTATCTTGACTTAAATTTTCCTAAGACTTTTTTTAATTTGAAAACGTCAATCTCCCCATTATAATAAAGAGATGAGGGGATTATATCTATTCCGTGGGATTCATAGATTGCGTTGTGGAGAAGAGTGCCTGAAGGCGAAAGAGAGTCCTGAAGAGTAAACTCGTTTGTTAAATCAAGATAAAGCCCGATATTTGGTGCAGAAAAATTGGCGTCGACGAGAAGAACTTTTTTTCCAAAGTCATTAGCCAGAGAGCTTGCTGTTTCTAGCGCAATCGTCGTTTTCCCTACACCTCCTTTTATAGAAACAAAGGCTATAACTTCTGCCATTTAATCCCCAAGAATTTTTGTATTAGAAAGTTTATAAAATTATCCAATTACAAATCGCCAAATTTCTTTTGACCGGAAATTAGGTCTCTTAAAACTTCTTTTAAACTATTTATCTTAATTCTTTTTTGTTCGCAATTATCTCTATTTCTAACTGTGACATCTTGATTTTTTATAGATTCCCCATCAATAGTTATGCAGAAGGGGGTGCCAATTTCGTCATTTCTTGCATATCTTCTGCCGATAGAACCTGAGTCATCATAGGATACATAAGAATCTTTTTTTAACTCCTCATAAACTTCTCTGGAAATATTTACTAAATTTTCGTCTTTTTTTACTAAAGGGAGGACCGCTGCTTTAATTGGAGAGAGTGTAGGACTAAGTTTAAGCACGATTTCACCTTTGTCATTGTTGGAATAAGCGTCAAACAAGAAAACTAAAAATGCTCTTTCAACTCCCAAAGAGGGTTCTGCTACAACCATTGGAAGGACCTTATTTCCAGATTCTTCATCCATTATTTTTAAGTCTTTTTTTGAGTGTTTCTCGTGTTGTGTCAGGTCAAATATACCTCTGTCTGCAATACCTTGTAGTTCTTTCCATCCAAAAGGAAAATTGTACTCTATGTCCCAAGTATCTGTTGCATAATGAGATTTCTCTTCTTTAGTATGTTGTCTTATTCTGAAGTTTTCTGGATTAGCGCCGAGGCTGAAAAACCAGTTTAACTCTGTGGCAAGCCAGTAAGCATGCCATGAAAGGACAATCAAACCCTTCTTTAGAGCTTCTTTAATTTTCATTTTTTTCGGTTCTTTTTTCTTTTCCTGCATTTCAGAAGAGTAGACATAAACCTCAAGTTCTTCTAGTTGGGGATTCATAAACGGGCATTCTTTAGTTTTTTTCGGATTTATAAAATACTCAATTTCCATTTGTTCGAATTCTCTGCAACGAAACAAGAAATTTCTCGGAGCAATCTCATTTCTAAACGATTTCCCTATTTGGGCGATTCCAAAAGGGAGTTTCAGGCGGGCATTCTCCTGAACTAACTTAAAGTCTGAGAAGATTAGCTGTGCAGTTTCTGGTCTTAGATAGGCGTTAACCGAATCTTCTTTAATTGGACCGACAGAAGTCGTGAACATCGGGTTAAATTCGCCTTTATATTCTAACCCCCCTCCGCACTTTTCACAATAGGCATTTTCTAATTCGTGTTTGTCTACTTTTGATTTTGTCTTGCACTTTTTGCATACAACCGCTAAATCTATGAAGTTGCCTACATGACCCGAAGCTTCCCAGACGGCTGGATTTGTAATAATTGCCCCATCAATTCCAACAATATCTTCTCTCTGATGAACATGATAATCCCACCAAGAGTCTTTTATGTTTTTCTTGATTTCTGAACCGAGAGGACCAAAGTCCCAAAAGCCTGCAAGACCCCCGTAAATCTCCCCAGAAGGATAAACAAAACCCTTTCTTTTGCAAAAATTTGTCATTTCATCAATTGTAATTTTCTTCATAGTAAATAAGATGTTAGAGAGTTTATAAAAATATTGAATCCATAGATATATAAAATAGCAATCCTTATAATTTTTGGAGGTGAATATGGCTAAATTAACAGCATGGCTAGTAACTATCCTTGGTATTGTACTTTTATTAGTTCCATTGGAGATTATAAGTCTAAATGATTTGTGGTTCCAGTGGGTTCTTGCTATCTGCGTACTTGCTATTGGTATAGGAAAACTCGTAAGAAATTACACTTATAAAAAGAAAAAGTAATTTCTGTAAAAAATTTATTTTTTAGTTAAATTTAAAAGAATTCTTTATTTGGGATACTTAGGCTCCCGTAACTCAGCCTGGATAGAGTGCTAGCCTTCTAAGCTAGAAGTCGCAGGTTCAAATCCTGCCGGGAGCGTACTTCTTGATAAATCTTTAAAAACTATTGAATTTTACTTTTATTGTGCAGGTATAGCCAAGCAGTAAGGCAATCGGCTGCAACCCGATGATCCCAGGTGCAATTCCTGGTACCTGCTTTCAGGCTTTTCAAAAGACTTTGTTTTGTGCCAGGGCAAATGAATAAAAAGCCATTTTCCGTTTTGTTGATATGGAATTTAACGTTCGTTTGATTTTTATGGTGATTGGTTTTCTTATAGCTATTTTGTTCTTCGAGATTTTGATTAAGAAGCTTAAGGTTACTCTTTTGAAGAAGGCAAGGAACAAGAAACAAATATCTAATATAAAATTTCTTACAAGGGTTTCTAGTATATTGTTTTTAATTCTTGTTTTCTTTGTCTTATTCTTCGCGTATTTTAAGTCTTGGACCGGTGTGGGGATTTTTGTTGGTTTGATAACTGCGGGGGCTAGGGTTTGCATTACAGAGACCTATCACTGGCGTTGCGGCTTGGTTAATGATGACGGTGAAGAGACCGTTTAGTATTGGTGACAGGATTATTATTGGTGATGTTCGGGGGGACGTTTATGATATTACCCTAACACATATTTATTTAGACGAAGTTGGCGCGGGAATATCTTCTGGCGAAGTAACTGGTAGAAATATTATGGTTCCAAATTATTTGTTCTTCGAGCAGAATATCATTAATTATACACTGAATCACGATTTTGTTTTGAGCAGTCTTGATGTTTCGATTACTTACGAGAGCGATTTGGATAAGGCAATCGAGATTATAGAAAGTGTGGCTAATAAACATCTTTCTGAGTTAAAAGAGAAACATAAGGAAGCGCCTTATACTCGGATTAGTATGGCGGAGAGTTCAATGATTGTAAGCTTGAAGTTTTACGTTCCTGCAAGGCAGATGATGGAATTGAAGAGCAAGGTTACCAAGGAGATTTACGATTTGATTAAAAAAGAAAAGAAGGTTGAAATTGCCTACCCTCATACTGAAGTAATTTTTAGAAATAAGAAATAGTTGGTGTTAGTTAGAAATAAAAACTCCTATTTCTACACATTATTATGGTAGAAAAAATAAAACTCACGTTTTTAGGAACGGGGTCAGCGATACCGACAGCCAGACGTAATCACCCCTCGTTTTATTTGCAGTATAAGAATGAGAATATTCTGGTTGATTGTGGGGAAGGGACGCAGAGGCAGTTTAGAAAGGCAGGACTGAACCCTTGCAAGATTACTCGGATTTTAATTACGCACTGGCACGGAGACCATGTGTTAGGTTTGCCAGGGCTTTTTAAGACGCTTATGTTAAATGAATATAATAAAGAATTAGAAATTTATGGTCCAAAAGGCACTAAAAGAAGAGTTGAGATGTATCTGGATTTATTTGCACACAAAGGTGCAAAAATCTTTTTAAATGTTCATGAGGTTGAAGAAGGAATATTTTTTGAAAACGAGGAGTTTTATCTTGAATCCTATCCTATGAAACATGATGTTCTTTGTGTAGCCTACTCTTTTGTTCTAAAGGAAAGGAAAAGGGTTGATAAAAGCAAGTTAAAGAATTTAAAAATAGGAAATTCCCCTTTAATTGGAGAGCTTGCAAGGGGAAAAGTTGTTGAGATTAAGGGGAAAAAGGTTGATGGAAGAAAATTAATTTACGTAGAACCTCAAAAGAAAATTAGTTTTGTAATGGATACTCAAATGAATGATAATGCAATAAAAATTTCTAAGGGGGCGGACTTGCTTATTTGCGAGTCTACTTACTCTAAAGAAGATAAAGAGGTTGCTAAAGAGAGGGCTCATTTAATGAGTATTGATGCGGGAAAAATTGCAAAGAAGGCTAGAGTTAAAAAATTAGTTCTTACACATTTGAGTCAGAGGTATGATGAGATTCCTAAGATTATTCTAAACGAAGCTAAAGAAGTTTTTGAAAATGTCAGTGTTGCTGAAGATTTAGATAAAGAAGAGTTTTAGAAAGACTTATCTAAGAGAAATTACTTATCTATTTATGAATTTTCTAATTGCAAAATCCAGAGAGGACATTGAGGGAGACATTATTGTAGAGTCAGTCAAATCTGATTTTAAGAATGTAAAATCTTATCTAAAAAGCATCGGATGGGAAGGTTCTTTTAAAGACTATGTTGATATTTGCTACTTAAATCAAAAAATTCCTGCTACAAAGTATCTTTTTTTAACAATTCTTTCAACTTTAGGTCTCATTGGACTCCTTATTTTTGGTACTAATGTTACAGGATATTCTATCACCGATGAATCTCAAATAAATAATTCCATTGTTGGGGCCCTTCTTTTTATGACAGGAATTATAGGAATAATAATTCTTCTAATAAGGAAAAAGAGTTAAAATTACTGCTGTTCTGCTTTAATCATATCCTTTAACCTGCCCTTTTATTCTTTTAAATAATCTAAATTAATGGACTCTTCGCTACGTTAAGCATCTTAGAATTAGTGCGGAGTGAAATTAATCCGACAAACACTATTCTTACGCTTTAGCTGCAGATGACGGCGATATGAAGATAATTGTATCTCCTCTCAAGAAAGTTAACCCGTAACTTCTTGTCTGTTCCCCGTTTTCAACTTCCTTGGCGTTTTCTATAACCACATTGATGTGGATGTCAAAAGCCAGCAAAGTTCCAACGAGTTGCTTGCCGTTTTTCAACTGCACTAAAATCTCTTTACCTTTCGCTGAATTCAGCAAATCTAAAGGTCGTTCAATTCCGTTTACCATACATATATTCGCTAACCCGACTTTTTAAAGCTTTGTTTATCCCTATAAAAAACAAGTCCAGTAAACTTTTTATACACCTTTAAATATGGTAATCTATGAAAGGGGTTGATTTAAACTTGTTTTTGGCAGATATTCGTGTAAGGCTTGTTTTAGGTTTAGTGGTCTTAGCGATATTAATAGCGATAGTCTTAACTTATCTTGAGTTTAAAATAAGAAAAAGAAAAGAGGTAGTTGCTGTTCGGTCTGCAGAGGATAAGTATATAATAGAATTTCTTAAGACAATTGACTCTTTAAAAAGCACAGAAGAAAAATTAAGCTTCCTTGATAAAAACGTAAAAAGGTTTCTTAGCGAAAATTTTGGGACGGGCGTCCATTCCGATTATTCTCTTTTAGCAAGGCAGTTAAAGAAACAAAAAGAAATTTCTTCATTTTGTATAGAAATGTTTGATGCCCATTATTCCTCTGAAATAACCTTTGGTAAAGTGAACGACCTTTCAAGAACCTTTATAGAAATCTTTAAGAATATACAAGCTAAAAAAATTCGGCCACAAAAAAAATCTCTTATAGATAAATTAGAGCCATTATTCTTTGAGTCAGAAAAAGAGAAAATAAATAAGAGGGAACTTTTAGATAAAATCCTTTTATTTAAGGGGTTTTTAATAGAAAAACTTGCAAAAATAATGAGAGTGTTTACTTTTAAAAGGAAAAAAAGTTTAAATGTAGATTGGTCTGAAAATTTTAAAGATATAAATAAAGAGATTCTATTGAAAAGCGCGGCTTTTAGCGGAATAAATAATATGGAATTAGAGAAAGCTTTAATCTCTAAACAGAAAGAAATAGCTCAGAAAAAATTAAAAGAGAGTATCCCTCAAAAAATTAAAAAGAGAAAGGGAAGTAAGAAAAGAAAATGAAAAGATGGGTTAAATTTTTGGATTTGTTTATTCTAATTTTTATTTCTATAGGTCTAATCTTTTATGTGTTAAGTACTTATAAGGGTGTAGAACGTGAAGAAGAGTGTTTTGACCTAAATTTAATCTCAAGTTTTTCTTATGAGGCCTGTTATGATTCCTATACTAAAACTATATTTTTGGGCATAAAAAGATTTCAGGATTCTTATAACATAGTAGATGTAAGAGTTTCTTTCTTTGATCTGTCTGAAAAAAATTATTCCCTGAAGAAAGTTCCTGAAATAAATAAAGAGGAGGTTTATAAAATTCCTGCAGAAAAAAATCCTCGAAATTTAGATATCTATTTAGAGCCTTCGCACAAGGACTTCTACGAAAAAATGTGTGAGACGCCAAAGAAGGTTTTTGTAAGTTACTGCCCTGAGTCTTTTTCTTCCGAGGGTCTTGAAGTTTCTGTTGGACCTTTAAAGAACTTTGGAAAAAGGGACTATATTGAGGTAGAAAGTTTTGTTAAGGAAACTCCTGATTTGTTATCTTTGAGTCTAGTAGACAGAGAAAAAATATGGGCGACTCAGTGCGACTCTGGCTGGGAATGCTCGGCTTGGGGGCCTTGTGAAGATGGTGTTCAGAAAAGAACATGTTTTGATAAAAATAAATGTTTTATTCCCACAGATATGCCTGAAACAACCAGATTTTGCGGTGATACTTGTGTAGAATCCTGGCAATGTACATGGTCTGCGTGTGTATCTGAGTTTACAACTCCCTCTTGCATAGACCTTAACAACTGCGGAACAACCTATGACTTACCTCAAAGAATAAGATGTAGTGGTTCTGAATGCACCCCAAATGTAGAATGTTCTGCCTGGACTACTTGTGAGATAAATTACAGCTTCTCCGACCTTGTAAACCAGAACTTTGATGAGATGTCAGGAGTTAAAAGGAGAATATGTGCAGACAAAAACCGTTGTGTTCAAAGTGTAGAGGAAGTTGTCTCCTGCACTTCAGGTATAGATATTTATACCCAAGTTGTAGAAAAATGTGGGACAGAATTTGTTCTGGTTTATAATAGATTAGATGATCGTCTGATAGCAAGATTAGAAAGGGGCAGTTCCGAGAATCCTTATATAAATTTTGTGTTTGATGAGGGAATAGAAGAAATATATTGTGATTATTGCTATGACGGGGTTCTTAATGGAGATGAAGAAGAGATAGACTGTGGCGGAGGTTGTATGCCTTGTAGCCAAAAATACAGATAGTTAATGAACCATAAGTTTTAAAATCTGTCTTTTGTCTCCAATATTATGGCTCTGTAGCTCAGCGGTAGAGCGCCGCTCTCATGAGGCGGAGGCCGCGAGGTCAGCACTCGCCAGAGCCATCACTGACCTCCGGACTAAGTTTGAAGCCAGAGATTATCTTAAATAGTACAAATATTTAAAAAGAGCTTTTCACAGGAGAATTAAGAAAATGAAAAAATGCATTTATTGCTCAGAAAAAGTGGATGATGATTCTGTTGTAGATATGTGTCCGAGATGTATGCATCAGGTTTGGGGTGAAAAAATGGCAAAAGCTATAATCGAGGGAATGGAAAAGGAGCGTGATAAGGGCAACTTAGAATTAGGAAGGGTGGGAGATTCTTTCTCAAAAGATAAAATTTAATCTTAATCATCAAATTTTTAAAGACTTCTTTGTTATAATTCTTATGAATGATATTTTGGGGGAGATAAAAAAGAGAGGAAAAATAAAGAAGACGACGCTTAGAGATATGAAGAATTTTTTTAAAGATAGAGTGGAAGTAAAAAAAATCCTAGATAAAAAAAATCCTTTAATTTATTATGTTAATTTTTTATCTGAAGATGAGATAAGCTACGCGGTGACTTATATAAAATCTGGGAAAATTGGAAAAGAAAGGTTTATGACCAAAGGGCATTATCACAAAAAGGATTTACCAGAAGTTTATTATTTATTAGAGGGAAAAGGAAAAATTCTTCTGAAAAAAGGAAAATCAAGAAAGGAGATTATTATGAGAAAAAATGTTTTTCATTATATTCCTAAGGGGTATGCACATAGGACAGTTAATATTGGAGAAAAGGAGTTCTCTTTTTTATCAATTTACCAAACAGATTCTGGTCATGACTATAAAACAATAGAAGAAAAGGGATTTTAAAGATTTGATGAAAACAATAAACTCTATTGAAAAATATAATCAATCGGCTGAGAAAGAAACAGAAGATATAAGCTTTCTGATGACTAATAAAAATGCCGGTTTTATATGGTTTTCTCCAAAAGGGGTTTCGTCCAGATATCAGGGTGTTTTTTTTAATGAAAATGAAAAGATGTTTAGGGTTATAGAATCTATTGGTGTTCCAAGAGAAGTTAAGGAAATAAAAAACTTTTTTTATAAAGCTGAAATAATTTCCGAAGACAAAACAGGGTCTTTTTTTATTCCAGATTATCTTAATGGTCTGGCTTACGAGAGTTCTTCGGAATGTGAGATAATTCTTGATTTTAAGGAAGCTTATGAAAATGATTATTCTACTTATGATATAGAAAGGGAAGACGGGCATATTTTAGTTAGAATGGGTTATAAAAATGCTGATTATTTTTTGTCCATTCGTTTTAAAGGAGAGTTTATAGAGTCAAAGGACTGGATAGAGAAAAATTATGAATATGACCTGCAGAGGAATTCTTTTCCGAGCAAGAGAAGTGTTTTTGTTTTAGGAAAAATATATTCAGAAAAAATAGCTTTTTATTTTTCTAAGAAAAAAGAAAATGCGATTAAGGGGTCTCAGGATTTGTATGATAATCTAGAAGAATACAAAGAAAAAAAGAAAAAAAGAATCGAAAGAAAAGTAAAAAAAATTTCTGATAGAGAAGTTAGCGTCGCTTATAACTCTTGCAGATTTCTTTTAGATAATCTTTTTGATAATAAGGGGTTGTTTGCAGGACTTCCTTGGTTTTTTCAATATTGGGCGAGAGACGAGCTTATTTCCCTAGGAGGATTTTATGAGATTAGCAAAAAAGATGCAAAGAAAATTATAGAAAAATGGATTAAATATTTAAAAAAAGAGCTAATAGATTTTCCAGCAAAAATTTCAATTGATAGTTCTAAAGAAGGAAACTCTATCGATTCTTTTGGCTGGTTACTTAAACGAGCCACCCTTTTTCCAGAATTATTACAAAAAAATAAAATTTTTTTAGAAGAAATTTTCTCAAGTCTTGATGCACAAATGATATACGAAGGGAATAACACATGGATGGATTCAATAAAGAGGGAAGGGGCAATAGAAATTCAGGCGATGAAACTCTTTACGTTAAATTTGGCTTCTAAACTTACAAATAAAAAAAGAGAACTTAAGGTGAAGGAAAGACTTTTAAGAGAAAAAGTTAAAAAAGAATATTTCGATGGGAATTTTCTTTACGATTCGCTTGATAAAAAGGTAAGACCCAACATATTCATAGCTTATTATTTTTATCCAAGTCTTCTCTCAAAAAAGGAGTGGGAAACTTGTTTTGATAATGCTTTAGAAGAATTATGGTGTGAATGGGGTGGTCTTTCGACAATTAGTAAAAAAGATTATTTCTTTCAGGAAACCTATACTGGAGAAATTCCTCGGAGCTACCATAATGGGGACAGCTGGTTCTGGATTAATAATCTTGCAGGTTTAGTTCTTGCAGATTTAAATAAAAGAAAATATTGTGATTATATAAAGAAAATTCTAAGGGCGTCAACTGAAGAGATTCTTTTTTCTGGGGCTGCTGGGTGTCATGCAGAGTTAAGCTCGGCCAAATCATTAAAGTCTCAAGGGGCTGTCTGTCAATCTTTTTCTGCGGGAATGTATATAGAACTGGTTGATAAATTGTGTAAGAAAGGTTTTTTTACTTCTCCCAAGTCTGCAATCCATCAAAGTCAAACCTAAAATCTAAAATCTTTCCTCTGTTTTTTTCAAGTGCATTAACGAGCTTGCTTCTCTTGTTTTCTCCGGCATAAAAAAGTAGTGTTCCCGCCCCCGAGCCCAAAATCTTTCCAGCAATAGCCCCATTATCTTTTCCTAATTTAAGAAATTTTTTGCAGTTAGGAGTTACAATATATTTATTTAGTTTTTCTCTGTTAGAATTTTCTTGATTGAGAAGCTCGGCGAAATCGCTAAGATTGCCTTTCTTTAGAGATTTATACATGTCAAATGTTATTTGCTTTATATTTTTTATAGAAGATATAACTCTTTCGTTTCCTTCCATGTATCCCTTTACCGTTTCGTGATTTACATTTCCTGCGACTTTTTCAGAGTTAAGAACACACAAAACAAAATTTTTTTCAAGCTCATAAATAATATCTTTTTTTAGTTTTAGCTGTTCAACTCTGACTTTTCTTCCTTTGTATCTAAGCATTAGAATGCCTCCTAATGCTGCGGCATATTGGTCTTGCGGACCGTTATCCATATGGAGCTCTTCCTTTTCAACAATTGTCGCCATATTGACAATTTTGATTTTGTCAATTTTTTTTCTCTGAGCCCTCAATATAGCCCCTAAAACGGAAACAGAAATTGAAGAAGAAGTCCCAAGTCTCGAATGAGGAGCTACTTCGTGATAAGCTGTTAAAGTTCCTTTCTCTTTAAAATCCGTTATTTTAAATAATGCCTTAAGTAAATCTAATTCTCCATTATATTCAATTGGAAAGTTAACTTTCATTTTCTTATTGTAGTTAACAGAATCAATTTCAAGAAACCTGTTATTAGGTTTTAAAGTTGAATAACCATATTTTGCTACTGCACAATTTAGTGTTGCTCCTTTTTCTTTTTCAATGAAAAAATCTAAGTCTAATGTTCCACCAGCAAAATCAATTCTTGAAGGTGCTCTTGCAAAAACCTCTTTCATTTTGTCCTCTTTTGTTTTTATGCAAAGTCACTATTTAAAATATACTGTTATCTATAAAATCTTTAGCAAACTTTATAAACCTAAAATAGAATTTATCTGTATGAAATGTACAAGCTGTGAGAAGGAATGCAGTGAAGGAGTAGATTTCCCCTGTCCAGTATGCGGGAATAGAATTTTTAGATGTGACAAGTGCAGAGGTCTATCTATAGAATATAAATGTGATTCTTGCGGTTATGTAGGTCCTTAAAATGGTCGGAACATCTGCAGTTAAATATAAATTGATGCCGGAAAGTTTAAGTGTTGATCTTAAAAAATTGACAGAAGAGGCTAAAGTTAAGATAACTGAAAAAGGTGGTGTTTTTAATTCTGCGGTTGAAGAACCTATAGCTTTTGGATTAAAAGCCCTCGTAATATTTTTTGCTTATCCTGAGAATAAAGAAATTGATGAGGTGGGGAATGATCTTGAGAAGATTCCTGGCGTTTCTTCATGTGAGATGATTGATTATAGGCGGGCAATAGGGTGATTTAGTTAAGTTTATAATTAATGAATGTTATTTTTTAATATGGGTCTTACTCCAGAACAGGCAGAAGCAATAAAAGAACATTTATTGGTTCAACTTTCTAAATTTCCTGAAGAGAAGAGAGAGATTATCAAAGAGAAAGTTGAGTCAATGACTCCTGAACAAGTGGAGAGTTTTGTTGAGCAAAATAATCTTGTTCATTTAGGGGCTAAGGGTAACTGTATTTTTTGTCTTATTGTCAATGGGGAGAGTCCGTCTTTTAAAATTGCGGAAGATAATGAGAACGTTGCTGTTCTTGAAATTAATCCTCTCAGTAAAGGGCATACTCTTGTTATTCCGAAGAATCATTTAGGGGAGATTTCTTTTTCTACGAAAGAGTTTGGGAAAATAGTTGTAGATAGGTTAAAGAGTACTTTTTCTCCTCTAGAGATTAAAATTGGTGAGAAAGAAATTATGGGCCATGCAATTTTGGAGATAATTCCTATTTACGGCGACGAGACTCAGAGGAAGCCAGCTGATGTAACTGAACTTAAGAAGATTCAGCAGGAGATAAGAAATCCGCTCAAATTAGAGAATGTAGAAGTTAAACGTGAAGAAAAGGTTGAAGATAAAGAAGAAATTTACAGGGCTAAACCACGTATTCCTAATTAAAGAGTGTTCTTAATAAAGCATATAGAATAAAAGCCATTAAAAAGGCCGGAACGAATGGCAGGCCTTCTTTTATTTTAACTTTTTTCTTTTTGCTGAGTAATCTTACTTCTTCTTTACTCAGTCCCTCCCAAGAGTAGTTTATGACTTTTTTACCTATTCTCTCTTTGTCAGCAAGCCAGTCTCCTTCTCTTAGGTCTTTTCCAGAAATTGTTTTCGTCATAGAGATATTTTCTAATCCTTTTGCGAATATGTAAAGCAGGGGAGAGATAAAAATAATTATAGAGAGTAGTTTAAAAATTAAAGAATTGCTTAGGAAATAAAATGCTACACTAATTATAGGGATTGCTAAAAGAATTTTTTTGTGTTTTTTGATACCTTTTTTTATCTCTTTGTTTACTTTTTCTCTGTTTTTTATGTAAAGTATTGAGGAGTAGATTGTTCCGTAAATAGAACCAGAGACCATTAGAAATAAAATAAATATCCCAATATTTGTTGCACTCTCTATGAATTCCACTCCGATAAAAAAAGCACTCATTGCGAAAAGAAGTCCTGCGTCTCCTCCACCGAAAACTCTTCCATAATAAAAAATATTCATTATGACGAACATTATCGCTATTATGAATCCTGTGAGGAGTATTATTTCTGGGTTTTTTTCATAGAGGGCTTTGTAGAATACATAAGAGAGGCTGATTAGGATTAAAAGTAAATTAAGCCAGTTGTCCACTTCTCTTCTTTTTAAATCCTGAAATGTTGCAACCAAAATACCAATTAGAAAAAGCCAGAAGAGAAAGGTCAGTTCAATCATTTTTTTTACCTTTTTCTGTTACATTTTGTGATCTAAACTTTCCGCCTTTTTTGTAACCTCTGGCTATTCTTTTTCTTTTCAAATCTTTCTTTGTTCTCCTTCTGTCTACACCACCATAATCCATTATTTTTCTCCTATGATAAATTTATTTTCTTTGAAACTTATTAAATATGTCTTACTTGTTGTGAAAGAAACTTCCACCGGGAAGTTTATTTTGTTTTCTTTCTTCGCGTTTAAATATTTTCTCTTTTCTAATTTTGCGCGATTAAGAATGATTGTTTTTTCTTTTTCGTTGTATTCTGCAGAGTAAATACTTTTAATGAAGTCTTCTTCGTTTGCTCTTGCTTCATTTTCGTATATATAATCTTTGAATAAAAATTCTTTCATTTGCTCTTCCGACTTTATCTTTTTTATGAGTTCATTTGTGAATTGTTGTGTGAAGGTATCACTTATTTCAAATGTATTTTTAGTTTCTTTTAATGTTTCTAAAATTATTTCTTTTTCTCTTATTTCAAAAAGTTCTAAATCGTCTCTTAGTTCTAAAATAGTATTTGGCGAGACAAGAGAACTACGAGCCTCTGATTGCTGGACAAAGTAGGTGTAGATAATAAAGGCGCATAAGAAACCCATAAAAACTACAAGATAGATTTCAAAGAATTGTCCTTTATTTTTCATAGTTAGCCTCCTTTATCGCGTTTTCTAATGAAAATCCTTTGTTTATGAAGAATCTTATTTTTGTAAGACCGAGATATTTAATCATATATTCTTGTATATTGTCAAGGTCTAAGTCGGCAGAGGTATAAATTTTTAGTCCCGCGTTTGAATTATCAATTTCTTTTATTGTAGAGGAACTTATCACAAAAATTAGTAAGATAATTACTATGGCAATTGTTGCGATGAACAGTGTGAAAGTTTTTCCAATAACTGCCTTATTATTCATTTACTAAAACCTCCACTTTCATTATTATTTCTTCTCCGTTATTCTTGTTATATAAGGGGTATTCTGAAAGATAGTATCCTGGGGCGTATTTTTCTATTGATTTGACGTTTTCTTTTTGTTTTTCATAGAGGTCTTTTACCCACATTGCTCCGTCGTCTCCCTGATAGACGCTTTTTATGATGTTGCCAGAGTTATCCAAAAAATTTACTTTGACGAAGAACCTTTCTATTTCTTTTTCTTCATATCCGCAAAAGGACAGGACTTTTCTTTCTTCAACTTCTTCAAAGTTTTTTTCTTCTAATGTGAAGCAATCTGCTATCTGGCGAGTCATGATTAAGGCTTCAGCAGGTCTTACTAAAATATAATGTGAATAAAAAACAGAGGAAACGCCTAGAACTGCTAGGGCGATGAGAGTTATTAAAATGAGGCGATACATCATGAAGACTGTTTCACCCATCACGGCTTTTTTATTTGACTTCATTCTATTTTTATGATGAATTTATTTGGAGTTTCTTCTATGTTAACAGAATATTTTGTGAAATAAGGATAGCCGTTAAAAGAAGTCAGACCTTCAATTTCTATATAGATTCTTCCGTCTTTTAATTCTATTTTCCGAATTATCCCATTTATGTTATCCTTAGATATTTCTATGTTTGTATAGGGGATTGCAGAGTCTATTAGTAAGGCTGTTTGTTTTTCTAAGACCTGCTGACGAACCCCTCTTGCATTAATCTTTTCTGAGGTCGCCATGAAGAAAATTGCTAAAATTAATCCGGCTAATATGATATGGATTATAACTTCGTGCATAATCTCAGCTCTTTTTTTCATGTTTTAATAAATAGAGTAGCGTTAATAAAATTATCTAAGCAGGGATTGTAAGGAATTCACAATCCAATTCATTAATTTTGTCTTTTGGTATAAGCAAGATATATTTGTATTCTTTATCTTCCTCTCCAATTAACCTTGAAAGATAGTTAATTATGTTTTCCCCTAAAATTCCTTTAAGTAAACTTATTACTCTTGCGGTTTTTCCAGTTACATAGACTGCCATAAGGTCATTGTCATTAGGATAGAATTTTACTTCATTGTCAACTGCTACAAAGTTCTCGGGGAGTTCTCCTTCTTCTGATTTTAGATAAAGGGGGAGGTAAGAATTGTAAACATTTCCTGAGTTTTTTTCTTTGCTTGTGCGATAATATTTTGCGAAGCTTTCTATTGAAAAATCGTTTTCGTTGTAATTTTCTCTTGATTTAGGAGTGTAACTAATTCTTGCAAAAACCATACAGTAAGAGTTTCCTGATAAGAATTTTTTTGGCACAATATCAAATTCTCCTTCTCCAAATAGATTCCAACCAGCGTAGAGGGTGTCCGAAATTTTTTTATAAACTTTCTCAGGCTTTGCGGTATCTATGGTTACAACTTCTGTTTTGCATTTTAAAGGAAAAGCGTCTTTCAAATCTGCTAGTGAAATGTCGCCAGATTTAAATTCGGGAGATATTGAACGGAGATAGATACTCTGCCTGCATTCCTGCCAGTTAAGTTCGTCCGAAGATATATATGAAAAGATGTAGTTAAAAGAGATAGACAGGACTAGAAGCCCTAGTATCAGAGAGATTATTATATAATATTTCCCTGAACCTTTTTTTTCCATTTTAGGATTAAACAAAAAGGATTAATAAAAGTATCTAAGCAAGGTTACCTACAATTTTGTATACAGAAAAACTAACAGCTGTTAAGAGGGCTATGTAGAGAATCCACTTTATTATCTCTTCGGAAGTTATGTGGGCTTTTTTATTCTTGTATGACATGGTAAAAATTTTCACTAGGTAATTTAATTATTCTTACTTCTTCGTTTAATCCTAAATGGAACTGGTTGTATTGTTCATCTTTTTTTAGGGGGTATTTTAGATTCTCGCAGTAGTTGCAAAAGGTTTCTTGGTCTTTTGTATAACATAGACAGATATGGTTTGAGTTTTCTCCTATGGAAAAGAATTCTTGAGAGTCTTTTTCGTAAGAGATTGTTGTTCCAAAATATATTAAGAAGTAATTTACTTCTTTTTCCGGCTGCCAAATTTTGAAGATTCCTGTTCCGCCTTTTTCGGCAGTTTCAACAGACTCCTTAAACGAATTAAAATAAGACTCGGCGGTTTTTTCTTCAACATTAAATTTTGGTGAGATTAGGTTGTATAATAAAATTGCGACAACTGTTATTCCTGCTATTGCTAAGATTAGTTCTAAGATTTCATGAGTGGTTAATTCTGCTTTTTTATTTAACATCTTTTCTTTAGATAGTCATATACTAAATTTAATTTTTTAATGTCCTCCCATTCTTCATCATTTATAGACATAAATTCATCATATTCAGATATAGTGAATCCGCCATTGGAGTTTTCTTTTACTAAGTGCAATTCCCCGTCATAATAAAGACCGAACTTTTCTTCTGCCGTTTCAAAATAAAATATTTGGTATTGATATTTGCCTATTATAGATTTGATAATCTTGTAGTCTAAATTTTTGCCATCAAAATAAATGAGGACGCTGTTTGGGTTTTCTTTTAGTAAATTAATTCCATCTTTTTGTCTTGTTAAGTTTCTGTCCCATTCATTCAGTTTTCTAATAATCCATATTCTAAATTCTTCTGCGCTTTCTGTTGGTTTTGGAGCGAGAAATCCCCCTCCAGATTTTCCAAGTTCTTCTGAGAGTGGTTTTTTCCATCCGTCATTTTCTCCGTTTTCTTCTAATTTGTATCTCCAAGAAACTTTGTTTCCATTTATGAAAGAGTTTTCTAAGTCTTCTAAGATTCCGCTTTCAGGATTTGTTGTATACCTTCCGTAGAATAAAGTCCATTTTTCTCCATCCCATCTATAAGTCTTGTCCGGGCTCCAAATTTTGAACTCTAGATAATTATTCGGTAAAAATCCTAAGATGTCTTGCAACTTGTTGTAATCTTTTATCTTATAGAGAGACTCGTAGTCTTCATCACTTCCTATTCCTAATGCTCCGTTAAATGAAGTTATTAGTGTCTTGTAAGCTTCCCTTTCTTTTTCAACTTTTGTTAAGTCTTCTAAAGGGATAATGTTTTCATCTTCACAGAATTCTTTTTGGTCTTTTGTTTTTAGCAAGAATTTGCAATCTACCTTGTCTCTTTTAAATGTCCTTTCTCCTAATGCTAATCTGAAAGAATTCATTTTTATAGTGTTACCAATCGGTTCCTCCAGACTTATATTACATTCTGTTTTGCAGAGGGTTAAGAGTCCCGCTCCAATATCTTCTATGTTTGTTCCCCCATAGATACATTCTGTTTCATAAGGGTCATCCGTTCCAGCGAGTTTATTTAAAAGTATTAAAACTTCGTCGAATTTCCCCCCAGTTTTTTCCAATAAAGGTACTAGTTGTCCACTAATAAGACCTGAAATAATTAAGATTATAATTATAATAACAAGAATTAAAGAGAATACTTTTCCAAAAGTCCAGTCAATAGAACTTTTTTTTTGCATTATTTTCCAAACCTCATTAAGTTTCTTATAGCTTCTAAGACTTCACTCCCTTTTCCGCTAAGAAGGAAGATAACTCCAAAAATGAGAACTACTAATATAATCACCGCAATAATAATTTTACCTATTTCACTTGTCGCCTCTGTCATATACTAAATATAAAATAGAACTTAATAAAGATTTTGGAGGGGATTAACAGTTAAACTTATTGCACGGACTTGCTACTCCTGCAGGAATCTTCTTACCTTGGTCTCCAGTTACTAGCTCATTACAGGTTGTTGTGATTGCATCGTCTTTTTCATTGAAAACTACGCTTCTTTCTTGTGTGCAGAAGGCATAACTATTTCCTTGTTCACAAGCTAAGACGCAGGCAGTCCTAATTGTGTCAACGTTAACTTTTCCTCCGCCGAGACCAGTTACTCTCTGCCATAGGTTCCCCCAACCAGTGCTAAATCCGTAGATGAGGAATATCAAAACAACGACACCGAGAACGATTAGTATAATTGTTCCGAGAGTTAGTTCTTGTCCTTTTTTATCACCCTTCATATTTTTCTTAATGCCTTCTTATTTATAAATGTTATGCTAATCCGGAGAGGGCTATAGAACCTATGAGGCTAAGTCCTACAATAGATAAGAGTGCCACGATGAAATAGAGGGTCATTGTTTTTTTGAGGTTTTTTCCAGTTTCCGCGGTGGTTTGGAGTTCGTCTTTTCCAGATTTTATTGTTACAAGGGTTGAAGTTAATATGAAGACGATTTCGATTAAATAGAAACCGATGACTATCTGGAGCCAGTAAGTTGGAATCATTAGAACAGGGTCAAAGAAGCCTAAAAGCCCTGTTATTCCTTCTGCACCGAGCAGTTCTTCGCTTCCCACGCCAGATTCCATCATCGCAGAGATTGAGCCAAGTATACTAGAAATCATTCCAGAGAGTCCGAGAATTATTCCGGAAAGGAGCGGAGCCAGGAAAGTCATATTGGATTTCATGTCCGAAGTTATTTCTGCTAGTAAATCGTTTAGTCTGTCGTTAATTTTTCTGATGTTTTTTACGTAATCGCTTATAGACATTAAGCTTCTTGCGGCGACATTTAGACCTTTTTTCACAGATTCTACTAAAATCTTCATTGAAGTTGCGATGATTTGAGAAGGATAGAAAATTATAGCTCCTCTTCGCGGGTCGAATAGTGCTCTTTCAAGATTCATTCCGAGTTGTTGTATATTTTCATTTACAATTTTGAAGAAGCCTTCAGTGGAAGTTCCTTTAGTTGATTCGCTTACTTTTGAGAAGGCGATTTCTGCGGGGAGTCCATCACCCAGTCGGTTTCCTAACTGGAACAGGGAGGAAGTAAATTCTTTTTCTACGTTTTTGTATTCTTCTCTTGATTTTATTAGTTCTTTTGTCTTTGTTTTGAACGCCACAATGAATATTATGGCTATAGATATTGGAATAAAAAGACTTAGAATTAGTGATAGGGTTCCTGAGGGTCCGTATAAAACTCCGTTAGGTCCCACAATTCCAAAAATTCCAGAAGAGCCCATAAATCCAAGACCTATTTGTTCCCAAGTGTAATCTCTTGCTAACCCAAGCCATATTGGCAGGTTTGTGTAACGCCAGAAGAAAGGGATAAGTCCGAGAAGTAAAAAAGGCAGACCTAAGATGAAACCTGTAAAATAGGGCTTGTTGCTTTTATATTGGGAGTATAATGGATTTTTTTCAAGAAGAGTTGCTTCCCCGTATCCACCAGGTCTTTTCATTAAGACTCCCCAAGTAAGATATAGAACCATAAAAGGGATAATTAAGTTGAAAATTACAAATAAGTGATACCATTTTATTGAGCCCCCCATCATCGTTGAGGCTAAGGGTAGAATTGCTAGTGCGAGTGTTGGAAGAACAATCCCCAGCATGTAGATATTGGTAAGTGGGGAGCGGACTTCGTGGGTGTATTTGAGCATTTTGTCATAAACTCCATCGAGTATTACCTGCAATGATTTTTCTAAGATATTTATTCTTCTAAGTTCGTCAGGTTCGTAAAGGCTGGATTCAACAAGATGAAGAGATTCAATAAATTCCATACTGTAATCTTTCCATCCAAGAAGATAATTGTCCAGACTTTCTTTTAATGTGGAGAATCTTCCAATTTCTACGTCCCAAAAGATTTTTTTAAAATCCAGAGAAAGTGGTGGCTGGAGGTGGTCAGAGGCAAATGAAATGGCCTTTTCAAAGTTTGAGGTATGTTTCATATAGATTACTATATACAAAATTGCTGGAACCATTTGACTGCTTGCTTTGAGACGCCATTTCATTGCGAGTCTTTCGGGAGTTTTTGAAGAGTAAAAGAAAAGGAAGACTGCAAGGATGAAAACTAGAAATAAAAACATAAAAGAGAATGTTTCTGTAATCATCCAAATTGCAGTAAAAAATAGAGCTCCGCCGAATAAAATGAGAAATAATATAACGGTGGACAGAACGAGCACTTCTGAAGGAGTTATATTTAAATGAGCTATTTCAATTGCTTTTGAGATTCTATTTTTGTCTTTTTCTCCAACTTTTATTCTGAATAAACTACCAAGACTTTTACACCATTTTTCATATTTTGTAAATTCAGGAGACATTTCTTCTCTGAATTTTTCATAACTTTTACTATATTTTTGTGATGAATTAGAGTCGTAACCCTTCATCTGTTTTTCTATTTTAGAACTATATCTTCTTAATATTTCATCTGTGCTCGTCATTTTCCCCCAACCTCTAAGATATTATCAAAGGGGACTTTATATTTTTAATGTTAGTCATTAATTATGGGTTATTTGTTGTTAATTATATTTAAGGAATAATTCTAAATCTTAAAGTATATAAAATCCAAGATATTGAGAGTAGAATAATTACTCCAATAAGAAAGTATAAGCTTAAATCTATAGATACTTCTTTTCTTGTTTGGATGATTATCTCCTCAAACGAGCTCCTTAGCTCTTCGGGATTTTCTGCCATAAAGAACTGCCCGTTGCTGTTAAAACTTATTGCCTTTAAAAAATCTTCATCTATCTTTGAAATCATATTAAGTCCTTCAACAACCCCCCCTTCTATGGTTCCGACTCCGATAGTGTTAACTATAATATTGTTCCTGTTAAGATATCTTATAACTTCAGGAGCTTCGACGACATTTAATTGTCCGTCGCTTATCAGAATCACCGCTTTCATCTGCCTGTTTTGGAAAATATTGTTAGCAGTAATTAGGGCGTTATGGACGTTTGTTCCTGAGACTTCTCCAAAATTGATGGCGTCAATTGCAAGTTTTGTTTTTATTTTTGAGGTGTCAAGTATCTGATGAACTTTAGACTCTCCAGAAAAGCTTATAACTCCTATTTCGACACCCGTAGGGAGCATGTCAATGAACCTTTTTGCTTCTTCTTTGGCAACAGATAATCTGTTTGGCAATAAGTCATGCGCAGACATACTCTGAGAGTTATCTATTAAGATTACATAAGAGAATGAACTTGTATCTGTTTCGACTGAGACTCCGATTCCTGCAAGTGCAAAGACAATTAGTATGAGGATTATTAAGTGAATATAAAGAAGAGCGAGATTCTTTGAAAAGAATTCAATTCCATAGAATCTTTGCATAGCCTTGAAGTTTGAAAACATTAGGGCTTTTTTTCTTGTGTAAATCATTCCATAAAAGTGGATAAAAATAAAAAAAGGGACGAGAAAAAGGAAGACAAGTAATTGGGGATAAAGAAAATAGAATTCCATTATACTCTACCCCCCCGAGATCTTCCTTTTAGAAATTTTACTGTTGGTGGGACGAATTTTTCCTGTATATTTAGTTCAAGCAAATCCGTCTTTGATCTTTTAAAGATATCCCTTATCAATTCTTTTTGTTTTGCTACACTTTCTTCATATTTTTTCGTTGTTATGCTGGGATCAAGAGTCATTTGTCTTTTTGAGTGTGGGTCCTGAATAGAAATCTGGAAGGGTAGGTCATCTAAAGATTCGTCTAATGAGTCTCTTATCATAATAGCCATAGTTTCGAATCTACTCCCAAGAATCTTGATAATAGTTTCATCTTCCTTTTTCAAATTTATAAAGTCAGATATTACTATGAAGATTGTGTAGGCAGATTTGGTGAACTTAAGGACTTCCATTATTGTTTTCTCTAAATTAAACCCTCCACCATAATATTTTGGATCAGAAAGAAATTTTGTAAATAATAGAAACTGGTTTTTACTATTTGAAGGGTAGAGAATTTTTTTAGGGCCGTCATTAAACATAACTAATCCTATCTTGTCGCCAGAACTATAAATTAGGTGAGCGATTGAGGCAACTATCTCTGCCGAATATTCTGCCTTGAGTTTTTCTCCTGAGCCGAAGAGCATACCATTACTGACATCTACCAGAAAGTATATGCTCAAATCTCTTTCTTCAATGTATTTTTTTGCAAGAGTTTCGTTTGCCCTTAAGGTTGCTTTCCAATCAATCATAGAAGTATCGTCGCTTGGTTCAAAAGTTCTGTAACTATCAAATTCCAAACCTTTTCCTCTAAAAATCATATTATATAAAATTCTTTTAACTGGGAATTTCTGAAATGCTTTCTCAAATTCAGAGATGGCTCTTGCAAAGTTGATGTCAAATTTCTTTTTTTCGTTTAAGTTTTTTAGTGCTTCCATTATTTTAAGGAGCCGTTACTTTTTGAAGAATATGTTTTATTACTTCGTCCGTTGTTATTTTTTCAGCTTCGGCTTCGTAATTTAGTATTATTCTATGTCTTAGAATAGGATAAACGACAGTTTTGACATCCTGAGGTATGACATATTTTCTTCCTTTCATCATAGCTTCTGCTTTTGATGCAATATAAAGGGAAATTGACGCTCTTGGGCTTGCACCGCAGGAAATGTATTTAGAGAATTCTTCGTCTTTTTTTCTTGTGTAGCCCACTATTTTTATAATATAATTTTTTATTGCTTCTGAGGCAAATATCTCTTTTGTTTTTTCTTGTAAAGCAATTATTTTTTTAGGGGATAATATTCCATTTAAATCATAGTCTTCGAATTTTTTTGTTGTTACGTTGTTTTCTAGTATTTTCTTCTCCTCTTTTTCGTGAGGGTAGTTTACAATTAGCTTAAATAGAAACCTATCTACTTGTGCTTCCGGAAGGGAGTAGACTCCGCTTACTTCTAATGGGTTTTCAGTCGCCATTACGAAGAAGGGTTTGGGGAGTTCGTAAGTTTCTCTGGCGATTGTTACAGCTTTTTCCTGCATGGCTTCTAGAAGGGCAGATTGTGTTTTTGGCGGACTTCTGTTTATTTCATCAGCAATTACAAAATTAGAGAATATTGGTCCTTTTATTACTTCAAAGCCCTTTTTAGGTGTGTAGCTCATAATACCCGTTATATCTGTTGGAAGAAGGTCAACAGTAAACTGGATTCTTTTCATTTCACATCCAGTAACTTTTGCAAATGCTTTGACTAATAATGTTTTTGCGGTTCCAGGGACCCCTTCAACGAGAACGTGACCATCACATAGGATAGCTCTTATGATTTCGTGAATGACTTCTTCTTGACCAACTACTACTTTTGATACTTCTTTTTTTATCTTTTCTACAATTTCCTTTACACTTTCTTCTTTCCTCTTTTTTTTCATGTTTTTGTCTTATTTATTAAATCTTGTACGTTTATAAATGTAAATGATAAATCCGAGTAGAAGTACTGAGGCGGTTGCAAATAAAACGTAATAAAAAATGTTGCTTATATAATCTTTTAGTTTGAATTTTACTTGTTCATTGGCTTTAATGGCGTCTTCACAGGCTGTAGCGATTTCAGTAGCCATAGTTAATGCGCTTTCTGAGTCTCCTTCTTCAAATTTTTTTCTTGCTTCTTTGATTAGTTCAGAAAGTTCAAGGCACTCTGGATTTTCTGAAATTAGTTTTTCCGTGAAAATAATTGTTTGTTCAGCTTCAGTGTCGTTAATTCTTCTTAGGTCTATAAAGAAGTCCCCCCAGTCTGAGAATTTTGGGGAGGTTACATCAACATAGACTGTTGCTTTATATCTCCCTGTCTTTTGTGTATCTGCTAAGATTCTCATAGTCATATTTTGGGACTCTCCGATTTTTAGTTCGGGAAGATAGATTGGTTCAATGAATACTTTTACATCTTCTGAGTAGACATTGTTAAATAAGACGATGTTTGTTACGTCAAGTCCTTTTAAGTCAATTTCACCTGTATTTTCTAAGGTAAATGGGATTTCAATAGAGTCTTTTTCATAAATAATTATATCTTGTGGTACGATTATTCTTATTGAAAAGAGTTTTAGGAGGGTTGATGTACCGCCCGTGGCTGGTCTTTCTACTTCCTGAACCGAAGGGGTAGTGAATTCCACTTTAAATTGGTTGCTTATGTTGTTTGTTAGGGGTTCCCCTTCTGAATTTAAATCTGTTGCATTAATGTAAAGCCATTCGCTTTTTATTGTGTTTGGTGCAGGAATTGTTAGAATCCATCCTTCTGAAACTGTTGAGAATGGCGAGGCGAGTGTGCTTGGTGTGCTGTTACTATGAATCGTGAAGTTAATTTCCTGTTCGTAATAAGGGTCTTCTTTGTCGTAGTCTAAAAAGTGTCCGTTTAGGTCAATTTCAAGGTTTTGGTTATAGTTTTTTTGATAGTAAGGACCTATGTTAGAAATGAAGAGTAGAGGGGCATTAGTGTGACTTATGTTTAATTTAAATGAAAAGTTAATCGCTATTGCTTCTTTTTGGCTTTCGTTTAATTGTTCTGTTGAAGGATATGCTTTTATTGTCAAGTTTTTTAAATTTCCATAGGTTTCGTCAAAATAGGTTTGAGTCCACGAATAGTTAAATTCGGTGGAGTTTCCAATGTTTTCAAAAGAGTCTATCATATAGAAATCTGTGTAGTTGCAGTTGGAATTGTCTAAGTAGCTACAAGTTATGTTATCTATCCAGAGTTCGTAAGTTAGGTTTCCCCCTAATGAATTATTGAAAGATAGTGTTAATTTTTTTTCTACGACTTCGGTGAAGTTAAAGACAGAGTTTTGCGAAGGAGATGTTAGATTGGCTATTCCATATATAGATAATTTAAAAATTTTCCAGTCTGTGTTTTCAGAAGTGTCGTTTACAGATATATTAAACAGCCATTCTCCTTCATAATCACTTAAGTTTGTTAAATTAATTATTCCGGTTGTTTCGTTGAAATTAGAAGTGTTTATGAAGTTTCCTCCCGTTGTTAGATTTGAAATTGAGAATGTTAAATTTCCATTTGGGGTGTCGTTTCCATCTTTTTCGTCTGTTGCATTTATATCTAAATATAAATTCTCGTAAATAGTGAGGGTCGCATTGTTTAGGCTTTCGTTTACAATAGAGGGGGGATAGTCAAATTCTGTTATGTTCAGATAGAAAAGCCTGTTTGTTTTTTCTCCAGAGAAATCTGTTATAGTGATGTTGACTGAATAATTCCCTACATTTTCGTATTGGGGAGTAAAGGTTGTGTTGTATATTGTCCTGTTGTAGAATCCTTCCAATTCTCTTGGAGATTGTTCAATTAAAAAAGAGATGTCTTCTGAGGTTAGAGGTGTTTGGGCAGGAGTTAGGTTAATTATATTAGTTGAAATGTTTAAAGTTTCATTGTAAGCACCTTCGTTTACTTTTGTTTCGCTTATTAAGAAGTCGTCGTCGTAAGTATATAGTCTCCAAAATATTGATTCTCCGTGCGGAACGATTTGTGTGTTGTTTTCAGGTATTGCGTTTGTAGGAGGCTCAGAAAAGTCTGTATTGTTGTAAAGGGCACCGATTTGCGGAGCGGTGTTGTTGTTAGAAATATTTAAGATAATGTGGGTTGTATCCTCTAAATAACCATCGCTTGCAGTTATGTTGAAGTTCCAAATTCCGACATCTTGCTTCCATGGGGTGAAATTTATTATCCCGTCACTTGTCAGATTAAATCTTGGCGGGACTCCTGATGAATTTGAGAATGTTAAGGTGTCGTTATCATCATCTTTGACGTAGAAATTTTCTTCAGTAATAGTCGTATCAGTTAGATTTCGGTAAAAGTTAAATCCTTCTTCATCTGAGGTTCTACTAGTGTTTAGATCAAAAGCGTATTCACCCCCTTTCCAGTAAGGAGAGGTGTTGTTAGAGATTGTTATATTAAATAAGGTATAGGAAGAGGAGTCTTCTTTGTCAGTTGCACTTACATTAATTTCGTAATCTCCTGCTTCGGTTGAATTTAGTGTTATTTTTGCTCTTGAAATATTTGTTCCTGTAATTTGACCTAAGTCTTCAATGACTAAATTATCAAAAGTGTAATTTTCAGATTCTATTGATGCAGTGTAGTTTAGGGTGAATTCTTCGTTGAAAAGGTTTTTGTCAGGAATTAATAAATCGTTGTCGGAGATGTTAAAGTAAATTGTTACCAATTGGTTTATTGATATGTTTCTGTTTTCTATGCTTGTCAGAGACAGGGGGGAGTTTACAGAGCTTCTGTTTATGAATATGTCTATTTGTGATGAGCTTTCCTGTGAGTATTTGGTGTCTTCTACGCTGAAATTGATTGTCCAGTTTCCGACGTGGACTTTTTCCAGGGAGATGTTTATTGGTATAAAAAGGTAAAAGTCTGCTGCATTTGTTTCGTTTGAAGCGTAGAACCATCCCGAGTTGAAACTTCCTGAAGGGGCCGATGGATAATTTTTTAGTGTTGCAGTGCTTTCAATTGAAAGGCTGTCATTTTTCCCCTGTGTTTTTATTATGATGTTACAGGTTAGGTAGTCGTCATCTTCCGAAATTATTTTTTCGTCGCAGTCTGAGGTGTCTACACTTAGGGTAGATTGGATTATTAGAGAGGCGTTTTCGCAGGTTGTTTTGTTGTATTCGTAGTTTGAATCTTTATATGTTGGTAGTCCTGATTCTGGCAAAGTGTCGTTGATGCAGATTTGTACTGGGTAAACTCCGACGTCGTAATAGCCTATGTTTGTGAGGTTTATTAAAACGGACTGGTCTGAACCGCCATATTCGTTTGTTGTATCATAGGTGAAACTGCAGTTTGAAGCGTTTTTTCTTGGGCTCCATTCTGCCGGCTCGCAGTCGTCAAAAAAAGTGATATTTTGAAAAATTAAAGGGTAGTGTTCTTCTTCGTCTGTTCCTGATAATATAATATTGCCAGAGGTGTTTTCCTGGCTGTTTACTTCAAAAGAGTATGTTTCGTTGAAGCCTACTTCGGGGGCGTCGTTTGTTGCGTTAATTATGAAATTAAAGTATCTTGATTCTCCTCCTTCTGTACCTTGAACGAGGGCGTTAAGTGTAAAGTTTCCAGTTTCATTATCATTTATCGAATTGATATTTAATAATCCTGATGTTGAATTTATAGAGTATGTATCGTTCCAGTTTAACCAGTAAAAGTCTGAGTGTTCTGGTCCAAGGGAGCCGTCTTCCCATTGGATATTAAGTATAGAAAAATAGCTAAAATTTTCTGTTTCAGTGAGATTTTTACTAAAGTTATATAAATTAAATTCATCTTCGTTGAAATATTTGGGCGTTTGATATGCATCATTCCAACTGACGGCGCTGACAAATACAATTATTCCTAATAAGATACATAAAAGAATGCTTTTAAAGTATTGTCTCTTAATTGTATTTGTTACACCTCTCTTCATCTTATTTTATTACTATTTATCCTTATTAATCTTGTGTTTATAATCCTATTTTTTCAATTAAATTGTCTTTGTTAAAAACTTCTAAGTCTTTGTATTCTTGCCCTGTTCCGAGGAAATAAATAGGTTTTTTTGTGACGTGAGAGACAGAGATTGCTGTTCCGCCTTTTTCGTCTACATCAGCTTTAGAGAGTATTATTCCTGTTAAGTCTATTACTTCATTGAATGTTTTTGCCTGTTCTACTGCGTCGTTGCCTGTGATGGATTCTCCTACGAAGAATTTCATATCAGGTTTGTTTACTCTGACAACTTTTTCAATTTCTTTCATAAGGGAGTCTTTGTTTTGCATTCTCCCTGCTGTGTCGATTAAGACTATGTCAATATGGTGTTTTTTTGCGTAGGCGATTGCGTCAAATCCTACTGCGGCTGGGTCTGCTCCGTAGTCTTTTTTTATCAAAGGAACTTTAAGGTTGTCTGCATGTTGCTGAATTTGTTCAATTGAGGCGGCTCTGAAAGTGTCTGCTGCACAGAGACAGACAGATAGTTTGTTTTTTATTAAATAGTTAGCTAATTTAGCGATTGTTGTGGTTTTGCCTGAGCCATTTATTCCTGCGAATAGAATAACAAAAGGGGTTTTTTCTTTTAGTGATTCTTTGATTTCTTTTAAAAAGTCTGGGGGGTTTATGAGGGTTTCTTTTATAGAACTTTTAAGTTCCTTGCTTAGGTCAACTTCTTTTAAATTTTTACCAACTATTTTTTCTTTGAGAGAGGAACGGATAGAATCCACGACCTCATAAGCAGTGTTGTTTTGCAAAAGGATTAGTTCAAGTTCCTCAAATATTTTTTTAAATTCTTCTTCGCTTAGCTTTTTTTGAAAACGAGAGAAAAAAGACTTCTTTTCTTCTTTTTGTTCTTCTGGTTTAGTTTCTTCAATTATTGGTTTTTCTTTTGAGGTTATTTTGGGTTCTTTTTTGTCTACTTTTTTAGCTATTTTTTCTTTCTTGGGTGGTTTTTTCTCTATTTTTACAGGTTTTTCTACTTCCTGTGTTTCCTTAGTCTTACTTATCCATTTTTTTAGCTTTTCTTTTAGTGAGCCGAACATAGAAGAAAGAGTAAATTGGGTTTTAAATATGTAATCTCTTAGTGTTCTGTTACTACCCTAATGAGATTAATATATGAAGAAAGGGTTATAAGTAAGGAGATTATAGAGTTTAATGAGGAAGATTTGGATGGTGCAGAGAAGGAGATTATTTCTGATTTTAATAAAATGAAACTTTTGGAGACTTTTGAAGTTAGAAATATTACTAAAAGTGAGTTTAATAGTGCATTGGACATTTTGGATAGTGAACTTGGGAAAAAAAGAGTTAGAAGTAATGTTTCTTTAAGGGAAAAATTTAATCAATATCCTCAGTTTTTTATTGGAGTTTTCTTAGGAGGAGATTTAATTGGGGTTGTCTGCGGTTTTCCAAGAGAAGATTATCTTTTGATAAGCGAGTTGGCGGTGGACGGGAAATTCCAAAGAAGGGGTTTTGGAAAATTGTTAGTAGAGGAATTTGAAAAAAAGGCAAGAGGTTATAAGATAAAGGCAGGTGCGCAAGATGGTACTATTGATTTTTATAAGTCCTTATTATATAAACCTTTTTTATTAGTCCAATTTAATGAAGGGGATTACTTTCCAGAAGATTTTAATGGTTTTAAAATAAATAAAAGTAATGAGGAATTTTTAGAAATTAATGAAGAAAATGTTTCTCTTGAAAGGTTAGAAGAACTTAGGAAGAGGTTTCCCAAAGCTTATTTTCAATATATTTTTACTAAGAAGGTGGATTAGTTTCTTCGCTTATGTTACTACCTTAAAAGGGTCATAATAAGTAGGGGGTGTTTTTGATTTGGGGGGTGTTGGTAATTAAATCTTGAATCTGGCAATTTAGTGATTCTTTGAATTTTTTACTATCTCTAAATTTTTATTTGGTTTTTGCATTAGTTAATATATCTTTTACATTTTCATTTAGCTTAGGAATTTTTTCCTTTATCAACTTCCAAATTATTTCCTTATTCACTCCAAAATAAGTATGGCTGATGATATTTCTAAGTTTAGATAATTTTATCCATTCTATCTCTTTATGGTTTTTTCTTAATTCAATGGGGATATGTTTTATAGATTCTCCGATAACTTGAAGCCTCATTAGAGTAGCGTCCCAAACCTCGCTTCTTTTTTCAAAATTTTCTTTTGTAATGTTTTTTGTTGAATCAATTATTCTTTGTGATGCATCAAGAATATCTTTAAGATAAATTTTATAGTCTAACATATTTTGCCTCTTTTTTTATATACTCTAATTCAGGTCTTAAATCTTCTTCAATAACTAAGTCTATTTTTCTTTTAAAAATTTTCTCTAAAAGTAATTGAAGTTCTATATATTTATCAAAGTCTACGTCCCTAAAACTTACAAGGATATCTATGTCACTTCTTTTCTTCTGTTTTTTTTTAGCAAAGGAACCAAATAAGCCAATTTTTTTAACTCCGAGCTTATTTATCTTTGATTCGTTTTCCTGTATTCTTTTTAATATTTTTTTTGAATTTAATTCTTCCATAAGGAGTAATAATGAATTTTATTTATATATCTTCTCTTTTATTCTTCTGTTACTACCTCAAAAAGACAATAAACGAAAAGTTTATAAAGGTTGAAAACTTAGGAAAGTTATGAGCTTAGAAAAGACAGTTAGGAAAAATGAGAAAGTTTCTTTTAAGGACAGGGTTACTTCAGGGCTTAAATATGCTGCTGGAGTCGGGGTGACTTTGGGGGCTTTGGCTTTTGGAACTGCAAGGGCAGAAGAGCCTGCTTATCAAGGTGCTGATTTTAATAGAGATGGTGTTGTAGATGCGAGAGATTTAGCGGAATATGCAACACAATGGCTTGCAGAGTCAGAAGGAAAAAACGTGATTCCTGTTTATGATTGCGGTTGTTTAAATGAGTCAAATGCTGTTTACGTTTTACAAAACGATATAAATGCCGAAGGTAATTGTTTTGATATTACTGCTGATGGTGTAAAATTTGATTTAAGGGGTCATATTCTCCAAGGGAATGGTGGGGGAGTAGGAGTAAATATAAAAGGGGGTTTTGTTAGTGTAATCGATGGGACAATTTATAATTTCGCATCTGGTTTGCAGGTTTCTAGTGGTCAGTCAAATTCTATTTCAGATTTAACTCTTTTTCAAAATACCTATTTTGGGATAGCTTTTGAGGAAAATCTTTCCTCCTCTGTAACAAATACTCGTTCAATGGAAAGCCCGATAGCAATTCAATTAGGGAGTTCTGGAGGGAGAATTCAAAATTCTTCTTTTTCTGGGACTCTTTATGATATTGATTCTATGGGAAGGAATGTTTTTGAAAATTGTATTTTTCAGACTTTTTCTCCTAACTCTTCTTTTAAAAGAATGCATGACTATAGGTGTTTGGTTTTAGACAAAAATCGCTCTGCTGTTGATGACGCATTGGTGACTCTTGTAAGGCAGTCAGGTGAAGTAGAATCTTCTTTGAGAACCAGGCAGTGGGATGGAACACCGAAAGTTACCGTTACTTCTTGGGTTTTAGAAGAGGGAGAAGTAAGGTATAATGCCCCTTTTTCGGTAATCATAGAAAAAGAAGGAACGGTTTTAAATATTCCTCACTATTGGAACCCTAATGGGACAAATGGTAATGAAATAATTGTTCTTGAATAGAAAAGTTTAGGAAAAGTATTAGTGTGGCTAAAACAAAGATTATTTAAATAAGGGTTCTATTGATATTTTGGGGTGGTAGTACCTCAAGATACTCAATTCTTGAAGAAATTAAAATGATAAAAACCCCAGTAATTTGGAATATTACAAATAGATGTCCTTATTCGTGTTCTTTCTGTTGTGTTGATGCAAATAGTTCTATAGAAGATTTATCTTTAGAGCAAAAATTGAAGGTTGTTGAAAATATTGATGTTCAAAATATAACAATAGACATTTCTGGAGGAGAACCCTTAATGTTTGAAGAAAATCTAGAATTAATTAGATTGATTTCAAAAAAATTAGGGAAAGATTCGGTATCGGTTACTTCTACTGGAAAAGGATTAGAAAGAGTAAGTTTGAAGGATCTTTCTGAATATGTCTATGAAATTGGATTTAGTTACGATTTTCCTTTTGAGCCCTCTCCAGATAGACTGCTTTGGTACAATTCTCACAATTTAGAGTGGGCAAGTAAATTATCTCATTACGGAATTAAAACAATGGCTCAGGTACCTCTACTTAAATCTAATTGTTCTAATGAAATAGCCAGAGGGATTTATAGGAATCTCTTTGAGGGGGGAATTGATAGAATTTTACTTATAAGATTCTCAGAATCTGGGAGGGGCATAGCTAGACAAGAACTATCTTTAAATCAAGAGGAGATTGGTCTTTTGTTAAGGCATTATAGGTGTTTAGAGAAAGAATATGGTAAGCCCCGAGTTAAGGTAACCCCTTCTGTCAGGGGAGACTTCTTAGGGAAAGTCTTAACTTCTTTAAATATCTCGAATAATGGGTTGCTACTGTCTAATCCTTGGGCGTATAGTTTAGGAGGTACACCAGAAGATTACTGTATTTTAGGCAATTTAACGGAAGAGAAGTTTTCAGATTTAGCGGGTAGAAATATTTATCAAAGATTTTTTCTTCAGTTAAGGAGGAATTTAAAATGAAAATAAACGAAGTAAAAACAAAGTCCGCATTAACAAGGAGTAATCTTCCTGAAGCAGATTATGTGATAAATCCTTACATTGGATGCCAGCACGCCTGTATCTATTGTTATGCCGATTTTATGAAAAGATTTACAGGGCATAGTTCTGAAGATTGGGGGACTTTTGTAGATGTTAAAATTAATGCCCCAGAAACACTTATTGTTTCTGGGATATCTTCTAATGATTTGATTCTTATTGGTTCCGTTACAGATCCCTATCAGGCAGTTGAGGCAAAATATAAACTGACAAGAAAGTGTCTTGAAGTCCTTTTAGACTCTCAACCAAATATCGAGATTTTAACGAAATCACCTTTAATTTTGAGGGACCTAGATTTACTGAAGAAATTTAAAAGATTGAGGGTTGGGGTATCTATTGGAGTGTTGGACAGGGGATATTCTAAGGAATTGGAGCCTTTTGCACCATCTCCTCAGGAGAGATTAGATACCTTAAAAACCCTTTATGAAGCAGGAATAAGAACTTATCTATTTATTTCTCCAATCTTCCCAGAAATATCTGAAGTTTACGAGTTGATTGACCAATCTATGCCTTTTGTTGAAGAAGTATTATTCGAAAATTTAAATATTAGGGCGAATAATAAAGTAAGAGTTTTAAGTTTTATAAGGCAAAGGAGACCCTCTCTCGAGGATTTTTATAGGAGTCTCCCAAGAAATAAAACTTATTGGGATTCTCTTGAGAGAGATATCTCAGATTATTGCAGAGGCAAAGGGATTAAATATAAAATCTTTTTTCATCATGGAACAAAAAAATAAAGATGTTTTGGCAAGGTTTTTGCAGAAGGCAAAAAGGAAAACTTTTGCGTCAAAGATTTCGGTTCCTAGATTTAATAGAGATAAAAGTAAGGAGTATGTTTATAGAGAAGGGGAATGGTTATATAAGGATAAATATTATGGCTCTTTAATCGATACTGGTCAGGAATTTGTTTTTCATAAAGGTAGACTTATTTGGTCAATGTCTTATAGGGGCGGGATGTTTGAAGATTATAAAGATTTGTCTAGAAAGTGTTTTGGTTTTTTAAAAAAGTGTCTAAGAATGGCACCTTTTGAATTCCCTGTTAGGGGTCCTGAGAGATATGAAGAAAAGGACTTATTATACGAAAATCATTGGAGCGGGGGTTTAGAAGATTTTGTTGGAGAAGAAAAAATATTTTTTGAAGGGAGGCAAATTTATTTTAGGAATTATTTCGGGGGAACGGGTGAGCTAAAACAAAGACTATTTAAATAAGGGTTCTATTGATATTTTGGGGTGGGGTACAGGTAAAGATAGAAAAATATATAAATAAGGAAATAGTATAATCTTATGGAAAAGATTATAGAAACCGACGATTCTGGAGTTAATGCTTCGATGAACGGCGGGTCAGCTTGTTAATCTAATGAATAAAAATTTTGTTCTAAAAAATAATATAGTTTATAGTCTCTCAAAATTAGAGAAATTTAGATTAGAGAATAAAGAGGAATTGGAGGAGTTTAAAGAAGATAACCCCTTGGATATTTTAAAATACGAAAGAAAAGGGAATAGGAACTGGTTGGACATTCAAATTACTGGGAAATGCAATCTCCGATGTGCCCATTGTTATATGGGAGAAAAGAATCCCTTTGAGATTCCTTTTTCAAAATTAAAAAAAGTTTTTAATTCTTCAAGAAAATTAGGAATTTATGAAGTAATCTTAAGTGGTGGGGAAGCGACATTGCATAAAGACTTCATTAAAATTGTAAATTTCTTAAATAAAAATCGTTTTAGAATAGTTATTGTTACAAATGGGGTAAATTTTGATAAGTTCTTGCCTTATTTAAAGAATAAAATTTATAAAATTATTTTTAGCCTTGATGGTTTTAAAGAAGACTATGAAAAAATAAGAGGTTATAGTTTTGAAAGAATAGTTAAAATTATAAAAAAAACTAAAGAAGAAGGATTTAACATTAGAATAAATGCTATCCTTCATAGCAACCTTGTTAATTATTGTAAAAAATTTAAGGATTTTGTAAAAAACGAATTGGATTGCGAAGTAACATTTCTCCCCGTAGCGGATTCGGGTTACGCTAAAAATAATAAATGGTTAAACGCAGATTTATCTGTCGTTGGTAATATTATGAAAGAAGTTGGTTGTTTTAGTGATAAGTCTAAATGTGAATTTTATTACAATAAATTGTCTATAGATTACAGGGGATATATTTATCCTTGCCAGTTTTTTAGAGAGATAGATTCTTATAGATTAGGGAATATTTTAGAAGATGATTTGTATAATTTAATTAAAAAAATAGATGCCCTTAATCTTATACCAAAAACAGACGGAAGTTCTTGTTTAGGATGCAAGGATTTAAAAAAATGTGGGGCAGGTTGCAGGGGAAGGGCTCTGGCTTATAATTGCGACCCAAATACACCAGACCCCTTTTGGCACGATATTTTTACAGGCAAAAAAACTGACAAAGAAGTTTTCCCAATTTTGAAAAATCCTTTATATGAAAAGATTGGTTATACAAAATATCCTTCTTCTAAAAAGTTAACCGATTATTATAAGAAGATAATTATTGGGCTAAAGCCCAAAACATTAATGGAAATAGGATGCGGAAACGGAAATTTTCTCTTGGAATTTTCAGAGAATATTCCGGGAAGATGTTTGGGAATTGACAAATCAAGTAATATGTTAAAAAATGCTAAGAAAAGGAAAAACGTGGAATTTTTAGTTGGGGAGATAAAAGATTTAAAAGAACATTTTGATGTTTCAATTGCAATTTACTCTTTGTTTAATCATTTTAAATCAAAGGAAGAAATTTTAGATTTTTTTGAAAAATTATCAAAGTTGTCGGATTATTTTATATTTGATGTCAATAATTATGATTTGTTTAAAAAAGAATCTTTAATTAAGGAGGATTATGATGAATTGAGTATGGAAGAATATGTTAGACAAAGTACTAATCTTATTTATTCGCTTAGGAAATATAAGCAAAATGGAAAGGAATATTTTTATGGGTCGTCATGGCCAAAGATTAATTGGGATGCCTTTCTTAAAAAATATGGAACTTTTTTAAAAATTAATATAGGCAGTAGGATAATATATCAGTTAAAATTTTATAATGCTTAAAAAGGTATCTTAGCGATTTTTACAGATGATAATGCTAAGTTATTCCTTTTCAGAAGCCTTTCTTTTATAAAATTATTCTTGAGTAATTTATTATTTATTCTACAAAATTCTTTTATTTTTTGCAATAATAATCTTTAAAAGGTAGTTATACCACAAATATTAGAGTTATTTAGTATGAGTTATAAAAGGGTGATTG
Source organism: Candidatus Pacearchaeota archaeon (assembly GCA_041649755.1). Taxonomy (GTDB): domain Archaea; phylum Nanobdellota; class Nanobdellia; order Pacearchaeales; family GW2011-AR1; genus JAGVXH01. Next base: position 86,630 of record JBAZMK010000004.1, read on the forward strand.
AAAAAAAAGGGAAAAGTTATGGTCCTTATGTTTATGAAAGTTATCGTGACAAAGACGGGGTCGTTCGTAAGAGATATTTAGGCAAGGTTGAAGATAAAAGTTTTCCTGTCAAGAAACTCTACCCTTTTTTTATTTTAGTCTTGGTGATTGTTTCTTTTTTGTTGTTTGCGAGTATTAGTTATACCACAAATCTTTCTTATGAAAAACCTTTTGGGAATTCTGTAAAGAGCTTAACTGATTTTATAAGCAAGGTTACTGGTTTTTCTGTGGTGGAGGACGAGCCTGAAAGTTCTTCGGAAGAGACAGGGGAGGACACGGGGGAAGTTGTTGAAGATAGTGGAGAAGAGCCAGAAGTGACTGAAGAAATTGTTGAGGAATCTGGGGTTGTTGAAGAAGTTGCAGAGTTCTTTGAAGAGAATGTTGAAGATAGTGGAGAAGAGCCCGAGGTAACAGAAGAGAGCTCTGACGAGATTATTTTCGAGGTTAATGAGACGGAAGAGATTATTAGTGAGACATTAGATGATGGTGTGGATTTGAACGAGACATTAAATGAAACGGGAGAACCTTTGTTAAACGAAACGATTTCAGAAGAGTTGAATGAAATGAGTGAGGGCGATTCCAATGAGACAATTTCAGAAGAGTTGAATGAGACAGAGCCTTTTTTAGATTTGAATGAGAGTGTTAATGAGACTATTCCTATTTTGAATGATACAATATTGAATGATACTGTAAGCGAGGTAAACGAGAGCGTTTTTGAAAATGAAACCATTGAGATTTTGTCTAATGAGACTAATCAGACTTTGGTAAATGAAACCATCTTTGAAGAGAATTTGACTTCGTTGAATATTACAACTTTTGGTTCTCAGATTGTTGTTAATCATCCTGTTAGGTGGATTAAGAAAGTTACGGTTAATAAAACAGAAACAGAGAATTTGTCTTTAGAGGTCCCTCTTTCTGCATCAAACATAAGTGTTAAAACAGGAGAGAAGGCGGAAGAGTCTGTTGAGGAATTTAATGAGGGGGAGAAGGAGACTATAATTACGGGAGAGGCTGTTGTGAAGGTCAGCGGTAAGGGGATTATTTCAAGATTTATTGAGTGGTTGAAAAATCTTCGTTTGACGGGGAGGGCGATAAGTGAGGATGAACTGGAAGACAAGATAATAGAGAAGGAAGACAAGAAAGAGGTTAATTTGACAGAGTTTGTTCAGGAGTCTGTTTCGGAGAGTGTTGATATCGCTTTAGAGTATTATACACCTGCTCCACTTTCTATGGAAATGGAAACCCCTCGTGGTAAGAGAGTTGTAGTTTACGCTTACTCTGAATTGAATTATACTGACATTCTTGCTTATAGCTTTTTAGAGGGGGGGATGTTTCCTCAAGATAAGAAATTAAAGATTTACTCTTATGAGAAATTTCCTACTGATGGGGTTGCTGATTTGAATGAGAGTGCGAGGGAGATATTGGAGCAGAATTTTACTTTGGGAGAGGAAGTTGAGTTTTCTTCTTATGATATTAATTTTGACGGGTATTCGGACTATGTTCAGTGGGAAGTTCCTTCTCTTTCGTTTCAGGTTTATGAGATAATCTATATTTCTACGGCGGAGCATCTTGATGAGAACAAGAGTTTTGTTTCAGATATTTATGAATCAGTAAGCCAGAGGGACGAGGTTTGGAGTGAAGTGATTCCTTCAGGGCATTTTGTGAGAGTGGTTTTTGAACAGAGGCTTGAGGATTATAATGATATTACTATTTATGCACGGGCAAATGGAAGTTCTTCAATTGAAGTTTATGCAGGAGGTCTTAATGAGTCTATCGCCTTATTTGAAAATATAACTGAAGAGGGCTGGTACAGGATTTTACTTACTAACTTGACAGAGTCAGAGGATACTTTTTATCTCCGAAGCAACGGGAGTGTGGAATATGATTATATTGTTGACCCTTCTACCTGTACTGGAACGGCGACTTCTTGTTCTTCTCTTGGAGAGTCGGATTGCGGGAATCAAGATGGTTGCTCTTGGTTATCTTCATCTTGTTCAGGAACAGCTACGGGTTGTTCAACCTACGAAACTCAGTCTCCTTGTGATAGTCAGGCAGGCTGTAATTGGTTATCTTCATCTTGTTCAGGCACAGCTACGGGTTGTTCAACCTACGAAACCCAGTCTCCTTGTGATAGTCAGGCAGGCTGTAATTGGTTATCTTCATCTTGTTCAGGCACTCCTGCGGCTTGTAGTACTTATGAAAATTCAAACGATTGTATGGATATGCCTGGTTGTGATTGGGCTTATTGTATTAGGGCGGTTATTTGTGAAGGGAGGGATGAATGGGATTGTGACAGTATTTCTAGTTATCAATGTGATTGGAATGGTTCGGAATGTGTAGAAACAGTTAATTGTGAATCTCAAAATTATTATGCCTGCATTACTTATAATGGATGCATGGCTGATATGCCTTATGAGTGTCACGGAACACAAACTACTTCTTGTTCGAATCTATCTCAATCTTCTTGTGATTATTATGGTTGCACTTGGAATCCAGAAGAATGCGACGGCACAGCAACCTCCTGTTCAACCTACAACTCCGACTCCAACGGTTGTACCTCTCAAGACGGCTGTTCTTTTAACCCAGAAGAATGCGACGGCACAGCAACCTCCTGTTCAACCTACAACTCCGACTCCAACGGTTGTACCTCTCAAGACGGCTGTTCTTTTAACCCAGCAGAATGCGACGGCTCAGCCACTTCGTGTACGAGTTTTTATAGTGAGGGGGAATGTGAGGCTCAGTTAGGTTGTTCTTGGGGCGACAGCAATGCGCCTACTTACATCTGGTATGAACATAATAACACAGTTAAGGGGCAGTCTACTAAGTTTTCGCTGTATGTGACTGACGGGACGGCGCTTAACCCTGGCGGTTATTATATTTTCTCAACGAACAATACAGGGGTCTGGGCGAATGATTCACAGGTCTCTTTCACGGCAACGCCTTCCTGGGCAAATGTGACAAAAACACTTAACTCAACACAAGATATTGTTGGCTACAGGTGGTATTTGAGAGATAATGCGGGGAACTGGAGAGTTACTCCTGTCTATCTTGTCCCAGGCTACGAAATCTCAGATTGTTCTAGTCTTCAGGCAGTAAACAATAATTTGGGGGGGAATTACTATCTTTCAGGAAATATAGACTGCTCTGCGACTTCTGGATGGAATAGTGGAGCTGGATTTTTGCCTATCGGGAACTCAACGGAAGGTTTCACAGGTTATTTTGACGGCAACCGATACAATATAACTGGGCTCTATATTTATAGACTTTATGATGATTATACTGGACTTTTTGGAGTTATCTCTTCAGCAGGGGTAGTAAAAGATGTCGGTTTGACTATGAATGTCAGTGGTGATGACTCTGTGGGTGGTTTTGTAGGTTTAAATAGCGGGGTAGTTTTAAGGAGTTCTTCTATGGGTTCTGTTCAGGGGAATGATGGAGATACCATTGGCGGTTTTGTAGGAAGGAATGAAGGAAATATAAATGACTCTTATTCCCAAGCTAATGTTTTAGGTGTTAATTTTGCAGGGGGAGGTTTCGCAGGGTCAACTGGGCTGGGAACGATATTAAATTGTTATTCTACTGGAACGGTCTCAGGGACTACTTATATTGGAGGTTTTTTAGGATGGCTTATAAGCGGGTCGGTTACAAATTCTTTTTGGGATAATCAGACTTCGGGTTTAAGTTCTAGTGCAGGTGGAACGGGCAAAACAACGGCTCAAATGAAGGATTTTGATACTTTTAATGATGCGGGGTGGGATATAGCCGAAGTCGGTTCTTATGATAGTGAAGTCTGGTATATTAATGATGGGGTGGATTATCCGAGATTAGGTGAGGGTTCTCAGGAGGAGCAAGATACAACTGCTCCAACATATTCTTCAGCAGGTCACAACTCTACATTAGCAGGAAATTCTACTTTATTTTCAATTGACTGGAATGATGAAACTGCGCTGAATCCAAGTGGACAATATATCTTTTCAACAAATAATACAGGCTCTTGGGTGAATGATTCGGCTGTAAACTTTACAGCTACACCTTCTTCAGCTAATGTAGCTAAGACACTAAATTCTTCAGTTGGAATCTCAATAGGCTACAGATGGTACGCAAAAGATGACGCAGGCAACTGGAACGCCACTTCAATTTATAGTTTAACTACAACAGGTGGTGGTGCAGAGGACACAACAGCCCCAACATATTCTTCAGCAGGTCACAACTCTACATTAGCAGGAAATTCCACTAAGTTTTATGCTTTATGGAATGATGACGTTGCTTTGAATTCAAAAGGACAATATATCTTTTCAACAAATAATACGGGCTCTTGGGTGAATGATTCGGCTGTAAACTTTACCTCGACACCTTCCTGGGCAAATGTGACAAAAACTTTGAACTCTTCAGTTGGAATCTCAATAGGTTACAGATGGTACGCAAAAGATGACGCAGGCAACTGGAACGCCACTTCAATTTATAGTTTAATTACTACTGAGGAAGGTGGCTCGGCTTCGTCTTTCTTAGAATTTATCAGCCCGCCAACACCAGAAGATGACGCAGTGACTTCTAATACTTCAATTCAAGTAAATGTTTCAATAAGCGAGGGGGATTTGGAGGAGGTTAAATGGAACTGGAACGGGACTAATTATACTATCTTCAATGATTCCTTGGTTCTGTTTATGAATTTAGATAATAGAAGTTCTCTAGGAGAGAATAATAGTTTTGTCAGGGATTTAAGTAATTATGGGAATAATGGTTCGGTTTCTGGTGCGACGCCTGTGACTGGAAAGTATTCGGGGGGGTATTCTTTTACTCGGGCGAGTTCTCAGTATATAAGTATGGGGAGTAGTACAAATAATGTTGATAGTAATGTTTATTCTATTTCTGTATGGGTAAAGAAAGACACAGCACAGACAGGTGATTGGCAGTCTATTGTTGCGAGGGGGCAAAATGGTTACTTGATGACAGGGAGGAACACGGGGAGTGTTACTTTTGGAAAGCAGGCTGCGAGTTCCTCTCAGTTAACCTCTACAGGAACTCCGATGGCTAATACTAATTGGCATCACTTAGTTGGGACATATAATGGTTCACGGCTTAGGTTTTATATTGATGGGGTTTTTGATTCTTATTTGGATAATACACACACTTATGACCACACGAAAGACCTTAGGATTGGAGGAGATGTGACTTATGGAGAGTATTTTGGAGGAACTATTGATGAGTTAATGATATTTGACAGGGCGTTATCCGATTCTGAAGTAAGTCAAATTTATATGAGTAATTTACAAAAGTATAATGCAACACAATGGTATCTTTATGTAAACCAAAGTAAGAATGCGACAAGTGGGTTAGACGAAGGGATTTATACTTATTATGCAACAGCAAAAGATTCTTCAAGTAATGAAAATAAGACTGAGACAAGAAGTCTGACTATTAGTTCTTTATCCTGCGGAGAAGTTATAACCGAATCTACAACTATGACTGAAGATTTGTTTTGCACGGAAAATAACTCTGTGATTATAGGGTCTGACAATATTGTTTTTGATTGTGCAGGACATAAGATTAATTCTACGGCTTATTACGCTATAAATAGCACAGGGTATGATAATGTAACAATAAAGAATTGTAATATTTTCTTAGAAGGCGGTTCAGATTATGGGATTTATTTTTCTAATACAAACGAGTCAGTAATTTACAATAATACTGTGACTGTTCATTCAAGTGGGTCATTAGGTAATCGTGCTTTGTGGGTGGTTTCATCTTCAGATAATAATTTTTCTAACAATATACTCGCTTCGGATTACGACACTTTGTATATAGGTTCTCTTTCTGATAACAATACTTTCTATTATAACAATATAACCTCTTTAAATGACTACTCTGTTGAACTTTACAATTCTCCTAACAATACTTTCTATTATAACAATATAACTTCCTTAAACGATTACGCCTTGTTGTTGGATTCTTCTTCAGATAGCAATCTCTATTATAACAATATAACTTCCTTAAACGATTACGCTATTGCCTTAACGACTTCTTTAAGAAACGAGGTTAATTATAATAACTTTTCTGCGGTAGATTCTACTGCCGTCTTTTTTGAATCTTCAAGTAACACTCTTTTAGGAAATGGGATAACAGCTTCTACAAATCAATCAATAGTTCTTTCTACTTCTGCTAATAATAATATAACAGATACTTTGTTTAGTTCACCTGCAGTAGATATTTATTCTTATTCTTCTAGTCAGAATAATCTTTTATTGAATTGTACTTACGATTCTGAATTGGTTGCTCCCGGAAGTAGTTTGGTTCGTAAATGGTATCTTGATGCGGTTGTGAATGACAGCTTAGGTTATTTAGAAAGTGCGAATGTGACTTCTTATAATTCTTCAGGGATTTTAGAAGAGACTAGTTTGACAAATTCTTCTGGAAGAGCTTTGCACGAATTGACTGAGTATATTAATAATGGGGGAACGA
>JBAZMK010000005.1:0-81000 GCA_041649755.1 Candidatus Pacearchaeota archaeon
GATTACAAAGATATTTAAATGCGAATTTTTTGTGGTGTTTATGGCGCGAAAAGCAAGTGGGGGAAAGTACAAGCGAGTTGTAAAGAAGAAGCTGACGGGGAGAGCTGGGCAATCGCGTGTTGTGAAACTTGACGAGAGGAAAACTAAGTTGGTTCGCGGAAGAGGGCGGACGATGAAACTTGTTTCTTTAAGAGACAATAAGGTCAACTTGACGATGGACGGAAAAACGAAAAAAGTTGACATCAAAAACGTCGTTGAAACGCCGTCAAACATATTCCTCGCGAGACAAAATGTTCTCGTCAAAGGCGCAATTATTGAAACAGAACACGGAAAAGCAAGAATCACAAACCGCCCGTCCCAAGAAGGAAGCGTTCAGGCCGTTCTTGTGAAATAATTATTTAAGATTAATTATAGCTTCTGCAATATCACCTTCGGTTTTTTCCAAAGCATCTCTAACCTCTTCCTCACCTTTTCCGGTTTTTTCCATAACCATCTTCACATCTTCGTCTGAAAAAACTTCTGTTGCCTCTTCTCTCGCCTCCCCAGTAATTTGATAACTCTCCTGCCCCTGCATCTTAATCTTAACAACAGAAGGCTCATCAATAATAAGATTCCCCCCCTCCATCTCAAAAACAACCCTTTTCACATTCAAAGGAGTCTGAGAAATCCCCATCTTTTTCATCATTCCTTGAATTTTCGCAGGATTCATTCCGCCAAACATATTAAAAGAAAACATTCAGCCCGATAACTAAGACTATTGTTATCAAAATCATAGCAACAACAGCTCCAGGACCAAATTTAAATTTAGAATTATATTCTTCTTTATACCTCATCAAACCGCCAAAACCCGAGGGCATTGAAATTTCATTCGCCATATCTTAAAAAACTAAAAAGACTTTATAAGCGTTTCTACCTAAATGACTTACTGATACTCTCTTTCCAAAATGAAGGAAGCGGATTTGAAATAAACCCCTTAAAACTATCAGAATAAATATAAGTCAGACCTTTATCATCACGAAATTTCTTAAAATCTTCTTCCGATTCATCATAAACTTTTTGAATAATCTTCCGCTCAAGGTCTTTTTGCAACAAAGAAGACTTTTTCAAAGCGAGAAAATCCGCCTGACGAAGAATATTAACTTCAAGATTAGAAGAATTTTGAGAAATAAATAAAATACTTAAATTCTTGTGCCTTGAAATCAAAATCAACTCACTCAAAATCTTATTCGCCTCACTCATTGACCTCCGCGAACTAAACAAAATCCCGCCTTCATCAATTAAAACAAAAGAGTTATTTTTTACCTTAGAAACATCTCGTACAACTTCAATCCAAGAGGGCATCTCTTCCTCATTAAATCCCATAGCATAACATCTCTCTCCTTTCTTAGCATAAACATTCTCTAAAAACCTCACTCCAAAAGCCGTCTTGCCCGACCCCCTCGAACCAAGAATTATTCCTATCTGGCTTTCGGAATTAAACACCTTACTCATAAAGTCATCATAACTCCCTGAAATCTCCTTTAAAACCTTAAACTCTGCATATCTAAAAGAAACTCTCTTCTTGCCTTTTTTCACACTACCCTCAGAAGAATCCCTCTTAACCAAATTATAAAACCCCTTCCCAATATAATAAGGAATCTTTAAAACAAACCAAAGAGCTTTAAAAAGATAATATAATCCTCCTTTTTCTTTCCTCTTTTTTACCATAAAAAGATATGTTAAGAAAGGTTATAAAACTTCGCAAGGGCGGAAGGAGGGAATCGAACCCTCTTCTCACGGACCACAACCGTACATTCTACCATTAAACTACAACCGCCATAACTAATTCAGGAAATAATGGTATAAAAAGGTTATTTTCTGCAGTATTTCCCGATTACCTCAACATCCCCCAAAAGATGACCTTCTATAGCACTTTCTAAATCCTCTTTAGAAGAGCCCTCCTCCAAATCCAACTCTGAATCTAAAGCATAAACTTTAAAGAAATAACGATGAATCCCACTAGGAGGACAAGGACCCCCATATTCTAATTTTCCAAAATCATTAATACCCAAAACGCCAGGAACAGAATCTTCTTCAATTCTAACAAAATCTTCCGAAACGGGGATGTTCCAAACCAGCCAATGAACCCACGTTCCAGAAGGCGCATCTGGGTCTTCCACAACAATCGCTAAGCTCGCAGTTCCCGATGGAATTTCACTTACTTCAATCCCAGGACTAACATCTTCCCCATCACAAGTGTACTTAACCGGAATCGTCCTATTATTACTAAAAAAAGTCCTTATCTTCATCTTATTAACACCATATAAAACACTAATATAACCAAATACAATTTTATAAATTTTGTGAATATAAAAAATGCCCGCGATTTCTCGCGCGACATAAAATAAAAAATCAATCAATCATCCGAATCTTCTTCAGATTCTTTCTCTGAATCGGACTCTTCTTGCACTTCAGACTCCCCTTCTGAAGCATCTTCTGTTGTTTCCTCTACAGGTTCAGACTCTGACTCAACCGATTCCTCAGTAGTTTCAGCGCTTTCCTCCGTAGTCTCTGTTTCTTCTTCCATTGCCAAAAAAAATGATAAATCTTTATAAAAGTTTAGGTTTACTCAAAAATGAACCTTTTATAGTCTATTTTATACAAAAAAGGATGCTCCCGCCGAAAGGGAAGGGGTTTTGGAACAATTAAGGGATGTTTGTACCAAACCTAGTATAACCTCATGCGATTGCCAGAGTTTTTAAGGATTGTCGAGATGTGGTGGATAGGTTATATCCTGAGTTTATTTTTCAATTCCTGCATATCTCCTACATAGATTATACTTTTTAAGTAATTTTTTGGATACACTTTTTTTATCTTAAACTCTCTGATCTCTTTTTCATATGAATACTGTTGTCTTTCACCTTTCTTACCCTTAACATTTACTTCATAAACATAGCCTGATTTAGGTTTTTTATCCCCTACAATAATTAGTTTAGTAGGAGTTACTGCAAAAGGAGTTTTACCTTTCAAAGATTTACCAATTGCATACAATGCTGCGTGATGAAAAGTTTTACAAAGAAAAATCGCTTTTTGATCTTCAAACTGAGTTAACCCCTTAGCCTGTGATGGTCTAATTATCTTCAGTTTTTTTGGTGATCCATGATAAAGTTTCATATTAATCTCTTTTTCATTATTGGTACTTTTATCTCGTATCCTTCTACTTTCCATATATTATACTTGTTAGACTTGTACCCATATTTTTTATACATTCCTAATGCAGTTTTTGTTGGAAAAAGTTTGATTGTTTTAATTCCTTTTTTTCTGGCATAATCTTCTATGAAATTCATAAGCTTCTTTCCAAACCCCCTTCCAATATAATTATGCCGAATAAAAAGCTTCCCCATCTTATTGCCTTCTAAAGAAACAACCCCCAAAATTCTGTTTTTCTCAATTAAACAAAAGAAATCCCGTTTCATAATTGATTCTTCAACACTTTTTGGAGAATTTTTCTTAACAAGCCACCTTAAAACTTCTTTAGGGTAATCTTTATAATTAACTTTCTTGAGTGTTGTTTGTATAAGATAACTTATTTTTTTAGCATCAGATATTTTTGCTTTACGAATTCTCATATTATCCTCTTTCTTAAAACTAAGAAAAATGTTTATTTAAATTTATTTGGAAATTTCTTTGTTTTTGAATTATATAAAGCCTTCTTGCCATTTGAATTATTCTATTAAGTCAGTTAGAACTTGGTTTACTTCATTTTGAGCAACATAATATCTTCTCAAAATTTCCGGAGCTCCAACATGCCCCATACTCAAATCGTCTGTTTTTGCTCTTTCAAGAAAAGATTCATTTATTACCTGATAAAAGTCTTTAATAGACATTTCTTCGCTTAATATTTCCATTCCTCATATCAGAAAAAAAAGTAATCAACTGCTCCTCACTAATGGCAGTAATCTTGTCAAGATTAAAAATCTCCTTAAACTTCCTTGTAAAAAACATGCACCTTTCCTTCAGAGAAGTAAGCCTGATGTAACTTCTGGAACCCTTAACACTCATAGAAGCTATATTAATACCCATTTCCATATCATTAAGATAATGCAGAATTAAATCAGAATTATAAGAACTTATGCCAGAAATTCCTGACTCGTTGTTCTTCTTCCACCTTAGGTAGCGTTCCTTATGTTTATATGGATCTTTCTTCATTGGGATGTACAGTCAAGGGCTTCTTTTAAGCATCTTGTATCAAATTTAGTATAGGCGTACATCCCTTAAATGTACCAAAAGGTCATAATGCCCCCACCGAAACGGATACGGTTGTGTGATTTCTTAGGGCATCCAAAAAAAGCTTTTGATGAGTGTACGGTAAAAAATACAAGAGTGTTATTATAACCTCTTCATTAAAAGAATATGAAACTTGACCCGTACAAACATAAAGAGAATTACCTTAAATGGAAAGAGAATAATAAAGAGAGAATTCCCGGTGTGAGTTCTCAAAATTCAGAAGTTATTCTTAAGTATCTCAGCGATATGGAAAGAGGAATAAATATAGCTAATGGAAGTGTTAAGGGATCAAGAAGCCACTCACGATTAATCTCGCTCAAAAATAGGTTAATTTTCTTTTCAAACAAATTCAGAGAACTTTACGAATTAAATGACTTAACAAAAATCAATGAAGATAAAATTATGGAGTTCTTTGCAGATATGAGAAATGGAGCGATAACAAGACAGGACGGGAAACCCTTCGTTGCTCCTGCAGATTATGTAAAGGCATTCAAAGCATTCTGGCACTGGCATCAAAAAGTTAGCAAAAAGAAAGGAATAGAAATTCCAGATATCACGCTAGATTTAGATACTTCCAGAGATAAACCAAAATGGGTATACCTAACTGAAGAACAGGTAAAACTTCTAAGCGACAACGCCAAATTTGATTATAGGGTCTTAATCATGTTTCTTTTCGATACAGGTATCCGAGCTCCAACGGAATTAATGAATCTAAAAGTTTCAGATTTTTTTAATGATTTCAAAGAACTTAACATTCGTGAAGAAATAAGTAAAACTTTTGGGAGAAGAATTAAGTTAATGATAAGCTCGGAACTAATAAAGGAATTTGTAAAGAATCTAAAACTAAGCCCTGAAGATCATTTGTTTACAAAGAGCCCAAGTAGAACAAATCAGTACTTACAAAGGCTCGCAAAACGAATTCTGGGCGAAGGAAAGAGCGAAGCAGGACAAAAATATTCTGAACTTACGATGTATGACTTTAGGCACTGTTCGTGCTGTTATTGGCTTCCTCGTTATAAATCTGAATCTGCGTTAAAATATCGTTTTGGATGGAAGAAGTCGGATAAGATTCATTATTATAGCGAGCTCCTCGGCATGAAAGATACAATCTCGCAAGAAGATATGCTTCTCGATCTAACAAAGACGGAGATTGAACAAAGACTTGAGAAGTCTGAAAAGGAAAAGGCAATAATGCAAGAAAGACTCGCAACCATCGAGAATTATCTTAAACAATTTGGATTAGTGGCGGATAAAATGGAAGGAGAAATAAAAAATTGAGCTCTATGATTATTTTTTTATTAGATCAATTCTTCTTTAGAGATTAAGCTTTTTTATTCCATAAACTTCTTATAAATTATCCAAAATAACAAAATCCCGCAAAGACTAGCGACAGTTTGCACCAGTGAACCAGAATTATAACTATTTATGAATTGAAACCATATCTCAAAGAGGAGATAAATAATTGTAGTAATCACAAGAATTGCTTTTTCCCAAAACAAATTCATAACTTGAAACTCTTTTTTGAAATAATCCCTAATAGGAATATATTTGTATTTTGGAATTAGACCAAATAACAAATTAAAAAACCAACTCATCAAACCTACAAAAAAATGCAAGATGAAAACAATTATTGTTAGAGCAGGAGGGACATAAAAACCCGAGAGAAAATGCTCAACAAAATTTCTTAAAGTAAAATCTATTGGTAAACCACCTAAACGATTAAGAGATAAGAATGATAGAATAATTGTTAAGACAAATAGAAACATCATAAATACTAAATATTTTCCATAATCCCTTTTCTTGTCCATTTTACTCCTGACTTTCAGCCCAGTCTTTAGCAATAACTTCAGCTTGTTTTAATACTGTCTCTGTAGCAATTTTTTGTTTATCAGGAGGATAGCCATATTTTCTTAGAATCTTTTTAACACAAACTCTTAGATGAGCTTGAACACTTTCCCTTATTGTCCAATCAATTTTAACATTTTGTCTTATTGTTTCATAAATTTCTCTGGCAATAGCTCTTAATGATTCATCTCCTAAAATCTTCACAGCACTATCATTAACTTCTAAAGCATCATAGAAAGCTACTTCATCTTCATTTAATCCTAAACTTTTCCCTTCTTCTTTATCTTTATTTATTGTCTTTGCGAGTTCTATTAATTCTTCAACAACACGAGCAGTTTCAATAGCTCTATTAGTATAATTTTTAATTGCTTTTTCTAACAATTCTGCAAAAGATCTTCCTTTAACAATATTTTTTCTAGAAATTAACCTAATCTCTTCTGTTAGTAATTTTTTAAGTGCTTCAAAAGCTAAGTTCTTTTGAGGAATATCTTTTACTTCGGCTAAAAAATCTTCAGACAAAATTTCTAAATTTGGTTTTTGAAATCCTACTGATTCAAATATATCAATAATTCTATCAGAGACTACAGACTTGGATACAATTTGTCTTATAGCTGAATCTAATTCTTCTGTCTGTTTTGATTTACCTAATGTGAGTTTATTTAATTTTGATTTTATAACTTGGAAAAATCCAATCTCTTCTTTAATTTCTAATGCTCTATCATTAGGAACAGCTAATGCAAAACTTTCTATGAGTTTCTTGGAATGTTTCAAGAATCTCTCTTTACCATCTTTTTGTTTTAATATATGTTCAATAGCATTAGGGACTAGGATTAAGGCATCATTTATTGATTTCTTAACTTTAGACTTGTATTCAAATCCATGTAATAAATCTTGAACTACTTCATATTCAGAAAGCATTAGTTCAACTGCTTTATCCTGATCCATTACAGGCTTACCTTTACCGCCACTAGCAGTATAATCTTTTACAGCTTTTTTTAAATCATAAGCAATACCAATATAGTCAACAACTAATCCCCCATTTTTATCCTTGAATACTCGATTGACTCTAGCAATAGATTGCATCAGCCCATGCCCCCTCATAGGTTTATCAACATACATTGTATGAAGACAAGGAACATCAAAACCAGTAAGCCACATATCTCTAACAAGAACTATTTTTATTGGGCTATCAGGCTCTTTGAATGTGTCTCCAAGTTCTTTTCTTTTTTTCTTGTTTCTAATATGCTCTTGCCAAACTTTCGGATCTTTAGGAGATCCAGTCATAATTACTTTAATTACACCCTTACTATCTTCTTTATTATACCATTCAGGTTTAAGTTTAATTATCTCATCATGCAAATCAACACATATTCTTCTAGACATACAAACAATCATAGCCTTGCCTTCCATAACATTAACTCTTTCTTCGAAATGATCAATAATATCTTTAGCAATTCTCTTTATTCTGTCTGGACTTCCTGCAACAGCTTCCATCCTAGCCCATTTAGATTTTAATTTTTCTTTGTAGCTTATTTCTTCACCTTCTGTAATCTCTTCAAAATTAGGATCAATCTTTAATCTTTCTTCTGGTTTTAAATCAAGTTTTGCTAATCTGCTTTCATAAAATATTCCAACGGTAGTTTTATCTTCTATTGATTGTTTAATATCATAAATATCAACATATTTTCCAAAGACAGCAGGAGTGCTTCTATCTTTCTTCTCAATAGGAGTTCCTGTAAAACCAATAAAAGAGGCATTAGGTAAAGCATCCCTCATATTTTTAGCAAATCCATCAATAAAGTCATACTGGCTTCTATGTGCTTCATCTGCTATAACAATAATATTTTTCCTCTTAGAAAGCAAGGGATATTTAGTACCTCTTTCTTCTGGAAAGAACTTTTGAATGGTTGTAAAAACAATTCCTCCAGATGCAACCTTTAGAAGACCCTTTAATTCTTCTCTATTTTCTGATTGATTAGGTTCTTGTCTTAAAAGATCCTGACAACTAGCAAAAGTACCATACAACTGATCATCTAAATCGTTTCTATCTGTTAATACAACTAGTGTGGGATTTTCAAGTTGTTTTGAAAGGATTGCTTTTGCAGAATAAAAAACCATTGTAAGACTTTTACCTGATCCTTGAGTATGCCAGACAACACCAGCTCTTTTATCACTTTTTGTTGCTTTAAGTGTGCTTTCTATTGCATTATTAACGGCATTATACTGATGATATGCTCCCATTTTTTTTGATATTTTTGTTACATTAGTTTTTGTGTCTTTTTCTTTTTGAAATACAATAAAGTTTCTAATTAAATCCAGAACTGTTTCTTTATTCAACATTCCACGAATTAAAAGTTCAAGTTCGGTCATAGATTTTTTAGGTTTTTTACCTTTGATTGTTTTCCATGCAGTAAATCTTTCATTACCAGAAGTAATTGTTCCTGCATGTGTTTCTAAACCATCACTAATTATAACAATCTCATTAAACCTAAATAAAGAGGGGATTTGTGTTTTGTAAGTTTCAATTTGATTAAACGCATTCATAACGGTTGCTTCTGGATCAGCAGGATTTTTTAGTTCAAACAAGACTAAGGGCAATCCATTAACAAATAGTATTACATCAGGTCTCCTATTATAGTTTTCTTCAATTATTGTGAACTGATTCATAGATAAGAACTCGTTGTTTTTAATATTATCAAAATCTACAATAAAAACTGGCTTGTGTTTTATTTCTCCTTTCTCTCTAAAAGAAACAGGAACTCCATTTACAAGATAATCATGAAAACTTTGATTATTAGATATTTGATTTTGACTATCTGTCCTAATTATTTTTTTAACAGCTTCTTCTATTGCATCTTTTGGAATTTTAGGATTTATTCTTTCAAGAGCCGAACGAAGCCTATCAACTAAAACAACATCAGAATACTTTTCTCTTTCACCGTTTCCTTCTGGAGCTGGTGCAATATTTGGAGCATAAATATATTCATAGCCTTCACTTTGTAGAAACTTTAATGCTTCTTGTTCTATATGATCTTCAGTTATAATGTTTGATGGCATGTTATTTTTTTACTTCCTCTCTTAATTTTAATAATTCTTTCATTTCATTTATATGGTGTTGGATTCTTTTCTCTTTATACTTTACCATCTCCTCTATATAAGCCCATTTATTTTTTTGAATATCAAATTTTTTACTAGCCTTATCAACAATCAATTCTCCTCTTTGCTTCATTTCATGTACTGCAAGTTTTTCTGCAACATTGTAAATCCTTTCATAAACAGAGTCAATTTTACCTTGAAGGAATAATTTCTGTATTTTTATTGGTAGTATATCTATTTTGCCCATGTTTAACTAAGGTTTAATGAGTTTTTAACTTATTTGGATTGCATATATTTTTTTATTTGGTGAAAATGTATTTTTTTATTTTTAAGTGCCTCTGAAACCTCTTTCTTATTCATTTTTTTTGGAAACTTTTCTATTAAACAAAGTATAACATGTTGAGAACAAAAATCAACATCAGCATCTTTGTCATTTAGAGATTTTAATAACAACTCGTAAACTTTCTTATAAAATTTATTAGAAATCGTTTTTGAATTCTTGATGATATGTGATAGATGTGCAAGGACAAGAGGTTTATTATTTTCATAACCTTCTATGAGATAATCTATGAGTTCTTGAGTCTTTTCTCCCATTGAATAACTAATATTCTCTGTAAAGCAACCAAACTCCAGAATAAATTTCCTATCTCTTTTCTTTTTAGAATAAGTTTTTAGCACTCCCTTTAACAAATCATCATACATTTCTGGAAAATCATAAAGATAACTTGCTAGTTCCTCAAAAACATATTTACTCTCTTTGGAGTCCTCGTTTAACTCTTTAAGAGAGTGTTTAAGATATTCTTTATAATAATCTATAATCGGAGGCTCTGGAGTTAGTAAACTAAAATATATTCGTTCAATATCATAAGAAGTTCTTGTTATTAGAGTTTCAAAGATTATAGAATAATCCTCTATCGTTTCTTTGAATCCTAATTGGTCTAATATTTTTTTGTATTCTTTTTCATTAAAACCATGTGCTGCACTCGAACTCCTAAACTTATTAAGCAATTTCAGAAACTTGGTTCCATCCTCTATTATTCCTTCATTTTGTAAAAAATAATCCTTGTTCTTAAAATTAGTTCCATAAATTTTATAATTATAAAAGTTAGTAAACTCATTGGAAATTTTAGAATAAATATTCTTCTCTTTCTTTCTTAAATCTTTAAGGTTTTTTATATTCAAGGAAATTATTATATCATGATGCACCTTTAATAAAAGCAAAAATTTTTGTAGCAATCTTAAACTTTTAAGAGGTTCTATTGAATTATTTAAAATGTCTTTTAGTTTTTTAGGAGTATCACCTTTAAGATATTTTTCTTCAATCTCTTTTAATGCTAATTTCTCATAGGAATAACATAAATTCTTATCTATTTTATTGAATATCTTATTTATTAACTTTGTATTAATAGATTCCAACAAAAGGATGTTTAAAAAAATAATTCTTGCTTGAAAATCATCAACTGTTGTTTCCTTATTAATTACTTTTTTTATATGATTTAGTGCATTTTCCATTCGTGTTAAATCTAATAGTCTCATGTCTTCCACTTTTATGTTTGGATAAAATTTTTTGATGTGGTTTTCTACCCTGGTATTTGATAAATTCATAAAATGAACCATTCTACGAATGGTATCTCTAAAATCAAAATAACTCTCACCAGCAGGTATTTTTGAAGGAGATATATTATACTTTTTCCAGTATTCTAATTCTTTGTCAGGCAATCCTTCTCCGAGATCTCCCAAATTGACTGCAATAAATCCTTTAGCTACCCTATAAACTCCCCTAAATATGCCCCATTTATTTCCAAACAAAACTGTTCCATTATCCCCTATAGTAAAGTCCTTATGAGATTCATATCTTTTTAGTACCTCTTCTTTAAAATACACTTTTTCTAAAAAACCATCTATCTTATGTTCCGCTGCCTTTTTTGCAGACTTTAATCCATCTTTTGTGATAAATTTGATGTCTCCCATTTTATTTTATAGGAACTCTAATCTTTCTAGACATGAGTTTTGGTAATAGGGAATCTCGGAGTTGTGATAGACTTTTAATTTCTTCTTCATTTTGATATTTTAGATTAAATAATCTTTCTACTAAACTGTCAAACTTCTTAATAATCTTATTTTCAGGAATCAATATTTCATGATCATGAATAGAGTTTCTAGATAGATTCGGAACTGAAGATCCAGTATTAACCATTGACATGGTTTTGATAAAATAGTAAAGATACCTTACAAGATTTTGATTTTCTATAGATACATAGTATGTTGTTTCAAGTGGGCAAAATTCTTTATGCGAATAGTAAACCGAATCAGATCCAATCTTTCCAGCCCTCCCTATTATTAGCCCTGCCTTTTTTATGAAACTTTCGTCATGATAACCACTTAAACCACCAGAACCATAAACAGGAATATTGCCTTCTTTTCTATTCCATTCTGGGAGATGCCATCCATATTCTAATTTAAATAATTTAATAGCTTTGTCAACGCTCCACCCCTTAGGAATCACCCCTAATTCAGACTCAATCATTTCACCACCACTAGACTTGTAAGGTTTTCCTTCTTCGTTTGGAAATTGAAAATCAATAAACCAATGTTTGAAAAGAGCTTGTCCTATTGCTTCAAGAGTTTTATTCATCTTTTGATTGAGTTCTATTTTATTATCAAGATCTGAAAGAATTTTTGCTATTGCTTTTTGTTCTGGAAGGGGTGGAAATTCAATTTTAAGATCTCCAATAATTTTAGTTGTTAGACTGCCTCTTGAACTATTAGCATCTGAAACATTTCGGAGTTCTAAATATCTAGATACTAAATTGTAAAAAAGATACCCCGAATCTAATATTTTGGGATTAGCCCTTAAAGATATAACAGACTGATTAATATGCGTATCAATCATGCAATAAGCTGTTTGTCCTCTCGTATATCCTTGACCAGCAGATGCAACAACTACATCTCCTTTCTTTGCTAGTCTTGTACTAGAATTTTTAACTCCTTCAGGAGTGATTTTTTTAATAGTATCTCTAATAAAAGTTTGACCTGTTTCTCCAGAAGATAACCATCTTATTTCACCATCCCAATATGAAGCTATTCTAGTATTTGGAGTACCCCCACTAAATATAGTATCTGTAGCTTCATTAAGTTTCATCTCTTCCCAATCTTCAGGAATTTCTCCTATTTCAGTTTGCTTTAATTTTTCTTTTGTTTTCATTTTCTTTTTACCATCCAAAATAATTTTTTAATAAATAAGAAGTGATAATTGTTGCTATCATTCCCAATATAAAGGAGATTATATAACCTATCCAGTTTCTTTTAATATTCCTTTTTTCAGAATTTATTTTTGATAATATCTTTCTACTAATAGTATCTAGATTGTCCCATAGATCTTCATAATCACCTAAGGGTAAATTATTACAATCTACTTTTGATTTTATTTTTTTAAGAGATTTTTCCTCTTCTATAAGAATATCTTTAAATTTCTTTATCTTCCCTTCTAGATTTATTATAAATTTTAAAAGAAAGGTCTTCCATTCAGACTTACATTTATTATCTATATCAATAGCTTCAGTTTTATTTATATTTTTCTTTGAAGTATAATGCTCTATTAGGTCAGAGATATAATCATAGTCTTCTTTGGGTAGATTCTTCTGATAAACTCTATAAAGATTATTCAATGAAATAATATATTGGGTGGTATCCATTATTACCCTCCCCACCAATTCCTTTCTTGAGGTCTTACAATATAATAAGCCTCAAGATAAGGGTCGTAATAGATCCTATCCCCCTTTCTTCTAGCTTTTAATGCATCAGTTTTATTTTTATAATATCTACGCCCATTATAAACAAAAATTTTTCCCATTCCCTAAACCCTCCAACCAATGCTTTTCAAATTTTCTTTAATCTCCTCTTCTAACTTTTCGCTTTCTTTAAATTGCTCTCCTAATTCTTTAGTCAATCTTTCCATCTTCTCATTAAAGACTTCTGGATCTTCTTCTACTTCTTCAGTTCCAACATAACGACCAGCAGTAAGGACATATCCATGCTTTTCTATTTCCTCTAACTTAACAGACTTACAGAATCCTGCAACATCTTCATATTTTCCGCCTTCTCCTCTCCAAGCATGATATGTTTCTGAGATTCTTTTAACTTCTTCATCTGTAAGATCCTTATGCCTTCTATCAATCATCACACCATGTTTTCTAGCATCAATAAACAAAAATTCTCCTTCTCTATCCCTAAACTTATGATTCTTTTTATCTTTTGAAACAAACCATAAACAAGCAGGTATCATTGTGTTATAGAATAATTGAGAAGGCATAGCAACAATGCAGTCTACTAAATCTGCTTCAATAATGTTTTTCCTTATTTCTCCTTCTCCACCAGTGTTAGAAGATAAAGAACCATTAGCTAAAACAAACCCTGCAGTTCCATGAGGAGCTAAGTGATGTATAAAATGCTGTACCCATCCAAAGTTAGCATTACCTGTTGGAGGAACTCCATATTTCCATCTTATATCTTCTTTTAGCTGTTCTCCTTTCCAATCAGAATCATTGAAGGGTGGATTGGCTAATATGAAATCTGCCTTTAAATCTCTGTGAGCATCATTAAGAAAACTTCCTTCTGAGTTCCATTGAATATCAGAATCAATTCCTCTAATTGCCAGATTCATTTTACATAGTTTCCACGTTGTTTGGTTGCTCTCCTGACCGTACACTGAGATGTCACCAATTCTTCCTCCATGACTTTCAACAAACTTTTCACTTTGCACAAACATGCCTCCACTTCCACAACAAGGATCAAATATTCTTCCTTTGTAAGGCTCTAACATTTCAACAAGAAGTTTTACAATACATCTAGGTGTATAGAACTGTCCACCTTTCTTTCCTTCTGCATCTGCAAACTGTCCTAAGAAGTACTCATATACTCTTCCTAACACATCCTTACTCCTGTTTTCTTTATCACCTAAAGCAATAGAACCTATAAGATCTATTAACTCTCCAAGCCTCTGTTTATCTAGTGCAGGTCTAGCATAATCTTTTGGCAAAACTCCTTTCAAAGAAGGGTTTTCTTTTTCGATTGCATCCATTGCATCATCAATAATTGTTCCTATCTTTGGTTGCTTTGCATTGCTCTGAAGTTTCTCCCATCTTGCATCTTTTGGAACCCAGAATATATTTTTTGCTTTATATTCATCAACGTCCTCCGGATCACCCTGCGGATCATTTTTTATTTCATCGTAAACTTCTCTGAAAGCATCGGAAATGTATTTCAAAAAGATCAAACCTAAGACCACATGTTTATACTCTGAAGCATCCATATTGCTTCTAAGTTTATCTGCTGAGAGCCACAGCTTTTGTTCAAATCCCAAGTCTCCCTTATTATTGTTTTTTACCATAAATTTAGATATATACCTTTTATAAAAAACTATCGCTATGCCTTCTTTTCTTTTCCAAACCACAATAAAATTGGTATAGCTTCCTTTTCTTTTTTGATTTTTCTTACTGCCCTCTCTAAATCTTCATAATCAGGATAGAGAATCATTTTATAATTGAATTTTGAAACCTTTTCTTTAAGTTGAGGAAATTCCTTAATTAACTCTTTTTTGAATCTTATCTTATTCCATGCACCAACGCTATCGCCATAAGAGATTTTTCCGTTTATTTCTATTCTTTCTCTTCTTGGTCTTAGCGTTTGTGTTTCCATTAGTGTGAATCACTCTTTTCACACCTCAACACCTCTCGACTTTATAAAAAAGAGAGGACACCTCATTTAAACCCTTTTCAAGAAACTTTGGTGAAAATACCACAAAAAGACTTAATAAGTGCAAAACCTACCAAAGATTATCAAAAGAAGTGAAAATGGAAACAATAGGAAAGATTAAATTCGGAAAGTTTGAATCGGAAATAAAATCTACGCCAAAAGTAATTAAGTATCTAAAAGAAGAAAATTTAAGTTTAGCAGTTTTAATCCCGAATGCTTATGATTTTTATGAAGTACTATTATTTGATTCAATTGATGAAGACGAGGATGGAAAACCTGATAAGAAATTTGGAAATAAATTTGATTTAGTCTATTATGGGATAACTGAGAAAGGGATTTGGAACGAAAAAGAGGGTTTGAAGGTTAAAGGATTTAAAGAGAATACTCTTCTTAAAAAGAACATACTCTTCCATTCAGGAACGCAAATAAATCAGACTCCAAAAAATCCTAAAAAATCTTTTATGGTAAATTATGCGGTTTTGCAAAAATAAAATGGACGAAAAAGATAAGTTAATCCTCTTTGAGCTTTTGCAGGATTGCAGACAGCCGACTTCTAAAATAGCGAGAGCAGTTAGATTACCTCAGCAAACAGTTAGTTATAGAATTAAAAAGTTTGAAGATTCTAAAGTTATAAAGAAGTATACTGCAGATATTAATTATCCTAAACTCGGTTACAGTCGGCACTCTTTGTATCTGGATGTCAAGGGAGTTTCAGCTTCGGAAGTTGATAAATATCTCAAAGCGATAACAGATATAAAAGAAGTTAGTTGTTGTTACATGCTTCACGAAGTTAGCCAGTGGAAATTATATGTTTCTGTCTGGACAAAAACCCTCGAGAGATACGACGAGATACAAACAAAAATAACGAGCAAATTCAAGAAAAAAATAAAAAATTATATTTCTTTTCAGAGCGTAAAATCCTTTACTTATTTTGCTAAAAGATTAAATCCAAATAAAAAATCATTAATTGATGTCAAAGGAAGTTCAGAAAATGTTGAAATCTCCGACGCTGACTGGAAGTTAATTGAAAAGTTAAAGAAAAATTCCAAAGTTTCAGCGATGGATTTAGCAAATCATTTCAGAACAAACGCGTCTTCAATTACCCGAAGAATAAACTCTCTTAAGAAAAAAGAAATTATCGAAAGATTTTATCCGATTCTTGACGTGAAAAAATTAGGGTATACCGAGTACACTTTTATCACTAGAATTGATCCTTCATACAACAAAGAACTAGAACAATTCATAGAGTTCACAAAAAAAGACCCGCGATTCGTTATCATGATTAAAGCAGTTGGTTACGTAAATTTATATTACGCATTTCTTATCGAGGACAAAAAAGAGTTAAGCGGCATCACTGAGAAAATTCATAAGATTTTAGGAAAGGCAGTTTTAGAAGAATATAAAATTGAAGTTGATGAGATGATTAGTTGAAAAATTATCTATTTATTTTCTTGTAAATAATATCCTTATAGTCTTTTCCTTTAGTGAGTGTCGAACCCTTTATTTCGCCCTCTTTTTCATAACTTGATTTTAAGAGTATTTTTTCAACAGATTTATTCAACTCATGAAAATATGCGTATACCTTAAGATACTTCAAATTATCAAATATGAATGAAGTCATCAATTTTACAGCCTCGCTCATGTAACCCTTATTCCAATAATCCTTTGCAGTCCAAAAACCAATTTCACCTTTTTTATTTTCTTCATCCAAATCAAAAAATCCAATGACTCCTACAAAATCTTCGCTTGCTTTTTCATAAACTCCGAAATGATAAGACTTTTTTTCTTTCATCTTTTTATTGCAACTCCTAATATACATTTTAGCATCTTCTAATGACTTTGAAGCCTTATAGGGTCCAGAATATTCGTTTAACTTGGGCTCCTTAGAAAATCTATGAAGTTTCTCAGCATCTTTGTCGCCCAAGGGTTTCAGGATTATCTTTTCTCCAACAATTTTAGTTTCCATTTTAAATAAAAGGATTTTATATTTAAAGGCAATTCTTTTTAATTATATCGAATCGCTTTTATTTTTTAAATAATCTTCAATCAACTTAACTTTTTCTTCTCGACCAATTGACTTATAAAATTCAAGAGCACATTCTAAGGGTAGAATTGGAACCTCTAATTCACCCCAGTTTATTATTCTTACCTCATCAAAATAATTTTTATCTCGATCTCCATAGCAATTAATTTCAACTTCAAAACCGTTTATATCGCAAATTAATGAAGGACCTTTTATCTTATCGCTGTAGAAATCTTTCGTAATTAAATCTTTTAATGCTTCTCTAAAAATCTCAATTCCTTCTTCATTGGTTGTTATATCTAGGTCTCTAATTGAAACATCAAGACCCTGAATCATAAGATTGGCACTTCCTTCTAATTGCCAGACAGGTTTTTTATCCCTTAGCCTTTCTAGGGTAATTTTTAAAACCTCTCTAATGTCTTTTTCTTCCATAAAGTTATATTGTAAAGAGGTTTATTAATCTTCTCTAAGGATATCTGCTAATTTCTTCTTAATAGCTTTTTTTTGTTTAAATGTTCCGTCTTCTCTTTTCTCAAAAAGAATATATAATTGGGATGCTCTTGCCATTAACCAACTATTTATGTCTTGAACTATTCCATCATAGCTAAATTTAATGCTTTCTTTATAGTTCGAAATAATTTCTTCTTTTTTCTCTGGACTTGAAATTATTATTGAGGCAACATCTCTTGCAGGATGCCCCAAACCTCCAAGTTCAAAATCAAAGTAATAATTCTGTCCTTTAAAAGTCACCATGTTTTTTTGTTGTAAATCTCCGTGAAGAAGAGTCTTTAGTTCACGATTGAGTCTAACCTCCGAAAGTTTTCTTTTAACAAGTGAGCTCAACCCATGAAATAAATTAAGATTTTCAAAAACATAAGAAGAGACTTCACGAATATCATGGTGAATAAAAATTTTATTATCTAAAGGATTCTCAAGAAAATAAGAATGAACTTTTGCCCATTCTCTAACTGCAAGACCCACGTCTTTTTTTCCAGTTTCAATAAAAGATGTTTGGAGTTCTAATCCGTCAACACGATATATTTGTGGAGTTCTAACCAAAGGAATTCTCTGGAATAAATCATAAAAGAATTCCTCCCTCTTTAAGAAAATAGGCTTCTGATGTGTCTTTGAAACAACTTTACTTCCATCAACTTCATAAATTCTCGAGGTATTTCTATTTAATTCTTCCATTTTCTTCTGTTAATAAAATAACTGAATCTTGTTTGTCTTCTTTTCCTGGAACAATTGATTTGAATCTTCTTTCCAGGTAGTTGAAACCAAATCTTCTAAAAGTTTCTTGTCTTAGTTCACTTCTATTAATCAACTTTCTATTTTCACTAAAACCTTCTCTTGTATCATAAACATATGCTGCACAAATAATTCCTCCAAGAGTTAAATGCTTTCTTAAAGGAACGAGAATCTCCTCACAGAAAGAATCTAAATAATTAGTTTCTCCAGGAAATAGATCTTGAGAATAATCCGCCAAGTTAGAAAGAAGGATGACCTCAAAATTATCTTCTAACTTAGAAGTCAGATCTCTAACATCTGAATTAATTAATTTAACTCTTCCATTTCTAATATTAATCCGGGTTCTAATATAATTAAAATCGGAATGCAAATAAAGATTGCAAACAGTTCTTAATTCATTTATATCAAACCTCTTATTAAATAACTTAGATTGTCTTATTTGTCTACCATCTTTTTTATATTTCTTATAGAGACTATCAAAAAAACTTACGCACTCTTCAGACAAGTTTCTTTTTAAACCCTCATAAATTCTGTGGTCCATCGTTCTTTTGCTTCCTGTAAAAAAATAATCTTTAAAATCTCTTATATCTAAATGCTGTAAAGCTTTAATCTTTAATTCGGCGAATAATAAAGCAAGACGATTTATATCAAAACCAACAACACTTTTAGCTCCAAAAAAGAAAGGATTGATTACGTGGTCTCCAGAGCCAATAACAGTCAACACATTTTTCCCTTCAAAACCTAACTCTCCCATATATTCTGCGAGATTTTCTGTTGTAAAAGGGTATACTTTAGATCTTTCTCCAAATGAAGGCATTTTAAATTTTTTTGGCTAGAAAAATAATTATCTTATGTTGGTGCATATCTTCCCCATGTTTCTTAGATAAACAATCGTGATTATGGATTATTTCCCAGCCAAAGTACAATTTATTTAATTCCTCTTTGTTTGGATAAAAATGAATTTTGTCATTCGATTCTTCTTGTGACATACAAATTAAAAAGTGGAATCCTCCTAAAATAGTGTTTTCCTGCATTTTTCTAATTAGGTTAGAAGCTTCTTTAATTTCAAAAAAATGCAAAATTCCAGATCCAATAATTAAATCATATTTAGTTTCAAACTTAAATTTAGAAAGGTCTTGTTGAATAAATTTAAAATTCTCGGGTTGCTCTGCTATCCTTTCTTTATCCACCCCTGTAACACTAATTCCTTTTTCAATAAATATTTTAGAAAACTTACAGTTACCACAGCCTAAATCTAGAACCTTTGAAGGATCTAGCTGTTTTATAATATCAACGATTATTGGTTTGGCTGGTTGCATTTTCTATATACCTATCCTTTAGATCAGAAGGTTTAACTAAGTTTCTAAAACACATAGGATCCTTTGCCATGTAATCTCCAGTTGTCGCATAAGCTATAGCTCTGCATCCCTTGCAATGAGAAACATATTCACATCCAGTATCTTTTTTTAATTTTTTTAAATCCCTTAAATTATGCATTACTTCCTTTTCAGTTATAAGGCTGACCAGCCCCTCACTAATGTGACCTATCTCAATGGGAAGTCTTCTACATGGATAAACTCTCCCATTAGACAGAACTGAAATTCCGGAATACCCTGCACCACATCCTCCTAAAAATTTTCCAGTATCCCTTGAAGTTCTTTTCAAAGGGTCATCACAATGCATTAAGTGCCATAATACTTCTGTTTCTAGCAATCTTATTTTCCCTTCGTATTTCTCTTCTAATTTTCTTTGATCACCATATATTTGGTATAAACCTTCTGCATCAATAAACTCCGGATCTCTTAGCCCTAAATCTTTTCTTGGGACGTAAGA
This sequence comes from Candidatus Pacearchaeota archaeon, assembly GCA_041649755.1. Taxonomy (GTDB): domain Archaea; phylum Nanobdellota; class Nanobdellia; order Pacearchaeales; family GW2011-AR1; genus JAGVXH01. The sequence continues at coordinate 20,066 of JBAZMK010000005.1, forward strand.
CTGTATTCCAAAAACATCTGCTCCTGCATCGATAGAATCTTTTATTGCCTGTTCAATGTGATTTTTATTTGATTGCATCGCAGTAAAAGAAATTGTTACTCCAATCCCCACATCTCTACAATTTGCTATGCCTTCCATAGCCTTATCAAAAGCATAGTGTCTTTGTCTAACTTGGTTATGTCTTTCCTTGTCTCCATCAATAGAGATTTGTACTCTTTTAATTCCTCTTTCTTTTAAGGCTCTAGCTTTATCAGGAGTTATGAGAGTTCCATTTGTCAAAAGTTTTGTTGGAACTTGGAATCTTTGGGTATATTCTAATATATCTAATAGATCTTTTCTCAAAAGAGGTTCGCCTCCAGAAATATTAAATCTAGGAATCATTGACCACCTTTGTGTTGTTCTAACAAGATCGTCTATCATTCCAGTAACTTCGCTAAACCCCATTAAACAAGATTCTTCTTGCTTATGTTCTTCTTGCCCTTCTCTAGTATGATAACAATGCTTACACCTAAGATTGCAGTCATTCGTAGAGTCCCATTGAATGAATATTTGTTTTTTCGTCATATTAAATTTACCAATACATCACTCTCCTTGAAATATCAGTAAAGAAAATTAATCCCTTGGAAGATAATCATTCCCATCACAACTAACGCAGTCTTGGCATCCTGAAACACAAGTATACCCTTCTTGTCTAACTTCAGGCATCATGCTTTCAAGAAAGTCTATTTCTTCAGGTGTTTTCTCAACCACATCTTGTAAACATCCATTTACCATAAATTATAGAGTTAAATAAGGTATATAAAGATTATTATGATCTAAAATAACTTTAATTCTTTCTAATATTAAAAGTTCACTTAAACAACTCTAAACATTCATCTCTCAAAAATCCGCCTTCAATTTTTATTTTATTTCCGCCGTGCTTATTCAATTTCTTGTCGGTTATATCTATTTCTTTAAAGCCGTGTTTTATAGCGTCTTTGTTGCTTGCCCCGAAAACAATTTTATCGACGTCGGTTACCCAAGCCATATAGAAACACATCGGACAAGGCTCGCAGGTCGTGTAAAGCGTATACCCTTTTAGATTATTCTTTCCTATCTTGTCGGTCGCCCTAATAATCGCCTCAGTCTCAGCATGATAACGAACATCCCCGACAGGTCTTTTCCCCGCCCTAGAAATTATCGCATCCCCCTTAACAATAACTGCCCCAAAATGATGCCCATGCTTCTTAGCGTCCTTAATCGCCTCCCGCATAAAATCCTCTTTTTTCATAAATTTTTCTAATTAAACAACTATTTAAATTTAGAGATTGTACAATAAGTTATGACAATAAACTACACTCCCGGAGATTTAATCGACCACCACGCAGTCTCAGCAGTTATTAAGAATAGCGAGGGAGATATCCTAATGCAAGATCACGTTAAGTATGGTTTTTGGACAATTCCAATCGGAAAGGCGGAACCTAATCAAGATCCAATTGAAGCAATAAAACAGGAAGCTTTCGAAGAATGCAATTTAATGATTAAAGAACTAAAAGAAATCGCATACAAGGAAGTCGAATACGAAAGAAATGAAAACAATATTAAAGCATTCACCCACGTATACGAAATTATCTCTTATTCAGGAGAACTACAAAACAAAGAACCTCATAAACATAACGAACAGAAATTTATGTCTTTAGAAGAAATAAAAAAGATACCTTATCTATCAGACTCTACGATTTTCTTTTTAGAGAGTTTAGGTTTTAAGAGGGATGCGAGGTTGGATTAATTTTATAAGTCTCAAAACTATCCAATTCTATGACATGCTATTCCCACTCCCGTCTCTCAACTTACGAAACCTGCCCCTATAAATACAAGCTTCAATATATTGATAGAATAAAAGTAGATGTTCCAACGACAATTGAGGCGTTTATGGGAGATTTGGTGCACCAGACTCTCGAAAAGCTATACAAGGACAAAAAGTTCAAGAAAGTCGTTTCTAAGGCCACGTTGCTTAAATTTTATAAGGATTTGTGGGCGAAGGAGTATTCTGAAGATATTCTAGTGGCCAAGGCTGACCAAGGGATAACTTCAGAGAATTATCGAAAAATGGGCCTTAAATTTATTGAAGATTATTATGATAAATACAAGCCGTTTAACCAATTGACTATTTTAGGACTTGAAACTCAAGACCGGATGACCTTGCCGGATGGAAACCAATGGCACGTTAGAATCGATAAGTTAGCTTGTGACCAAGAAGGTAATTATTACGTTTGCGATTATAAGACAAATGCTCGAATGAAGGATCAAGAGGAAGCCGATGCGGACAGACAACTTGCACTTTATTCGATTTGGGTTAAAGATAAATTCAAGGATGCAAAATCTGTTAAATTAGTTTGGCATATGTTGGCTTTCAATAAGGATGCGGTTTCAGAGAGGACGGACGAGGAGTTGGAGAAATTGCAACAAGATGTTTGTGATAAGATTAAAGAGATTGAGTCGGCGACAGAATTTCCTAGAAATCAAACGGTTTATCAGGCTTCGTAGCGTCATTTTCTCTAGACTAATAGCCGTTTCCTCCATTCTCTCCAAAACCTCTAACACGTCGCCTAAGATCGGTGGTTGATTCTTCCAGCTTTTCTTCTCATTCATATAAATGTCCCTTCGCTCGTATGCTTCAGTCAATGCCTGATCAATAAAAGACTTCTGCGGTTCTGTCAAATTCCCAAGCATTACTGGCATCAAATCCATCAAAGAAAGTCGCTTCTCGGCATAATCGTGTCCCATCAAATCAAGAGGATTAATAATAGTCTTAGAAGTCCTAGACAAATCTATCCTCTGACCTTTAAACTTTTCAACTAAGCCCTTATATTCACTTTGTGGGTCAATTACAATAACTTTCGTACCATTGAGCAGATGTCTCGTGATAAATAATTTAGTCATATAGCTTTTACCTGCCCCCGAACTTGCCAAACACATCCCATTTGAATTTGAAAGTTTGAAAATATCCCTAATTATAGGGATATTATTTTTATTTAACCCAAACCAAACGCCAGTCTCATCAAATTTAAAGAAAGAAGATGTAAAAGGGAAAAAAGCCGAAAGTGCCGAAGTCGTAATATTTCTAGTTGCCCCAAGAAAATCTTTAGCCAAAGGAAGACAAGACTTAAATCCTTGAATCATTCTAAAATTAGGTTGTCTGGGAATTATTAACAACGCATTAAGTTCCGACTCTATCTTTTTAGTTATGTTTTAAATAGTCGAGCGTAGTATCAATAATATGTTTCGTTATTAGAACAGCATTAACTCTGTCCGAACTGTCATAAACAGTTTCTTCACATAATTGTATTGCATCAGCTCCATCAAGAACTGAATTTGTTATATCGGTTATTTCTGAGGGATATGGTCTAGGTCTTGAAATAGAACTCATTAATGTCCCAGTAGAAACCATTCCAAACTTTTTGTGTAGATTGCATAATTTCAATATTTGTTTTTGATAAAGCCCCATTTTGCCATAATCTTCGTGAGAAGGTAAATCTCCTCTAGCAATCATAATCCCATCACTTACTCTTACTATTCCTTCTAGATTTCTAATTCCTTGAGAGTTTTCTATCTTTCCCATAATAAAAGGTCTTTCTTTTCCAGCAGCCATTATTCTCTGACGAACATACTCAATATCATCTGGTGATTCAGTAAATGAAATAGCTAACCAGTCTACTTTATGTCGTATTGAATAATCAATTTCATAATCTATCTTACTCATATTTTTAGAAATAATGTTTCTTCCAGGGATAGCCAATCCTTTTCTAGATGGCAAAGAAACATACGATGTAGGAGAAACCAATAAAATTTCTCTGTTTTTTTCTTTAACTCTCAAAACAGCTTCTCCATCTCCACAAACAATCTCATCTCCCACTTCACATAAAGAACAAGGTTCTTTATGTCGTAGGGGTAAATGCGTTGGATCTTTAGCACGTTCTCCAGAAGAGATCCAATATTCTTTATTAGGATCTAATGGGAATGGATTGGTAAAAAAATCACCAAAGCGAATTTTTTCGCTTTTTGTATCAATAACAAAAGGAATATGAGGATTATAACTACGAATTCTTTCAAGATTCATTGTTATTTGTGGTTCAAATTCCCTCCAGAATGGAACTCTTACCATTCCTGCTCCTGCATCTAATAGATCATATAACCTTTGTTGATCATCTAAATCGCACCCAATAGACGCACTTATTAATACTTTTCTCATAATAATTTGTTGAAAACTTCGTTTAAATAATTTTTTATTTAAAAAAACTTGTCAGCAAGATTTATAAGTTAGAATTATTAATTTTCTTTATGGCAGAAAAGATAGGGATTAGGAGCGCAACAGTAACTATAAGGGATGGTAAAGTATTGTTGGTAAATTCAAAATATGATGATGGAGAATATTATCTATTTCCGGGAGGAGGAGTTGAGTTTGGAGAAACTATTGAAGAGGGAGCAATAAGGGAAACTTTCGAAGAGACTGGATTTAAGGTAAAAATAGAGAAATTAATCCATATAAATGAATTTATCTATAAGGAAGATTGGAATAAAAGATCTATAACCGCGTTTTTCTTAGCTTCTCCAAAAGAAGAATCTTTAGAAAATATCTCTAATGATAATGGGAAAATAAAAACGGTTGAATGGATAGACATATCCAAATTAGAAGACTTAGATATTCGACCGGAGATTCTCTCTAAGATTTTAAAAGAATATAAAGAGGATTTAAATAAAATTGTTTCAAGCTATAGCGTTGATTTTAAAGAGTAAATTATGGATTTTCGACAAATATTCTTCGATCTTGATGATACGTTAGTAAATACTAGAGAAACTATTTATAAGAGAATTGGAATTCTATTGGAGGAGTTTCAATTGAGAACTGACCCTTATAAAATATATGATTTGCTTGATCTTAAAGATCGAGAAGAAAGGTTAAAAGGTTTAGTAAAAAATCCTGCAGATTTTTGGGAGCGATATGAACAACTTAGGAGAATAGTCAGAGTATCAAGTATCTCGGGAGTAATCCCAACACTTGAAGAACTACGTTCTAGAAATATCCCTCTTGGGATAATTACGAATAATAGACACGGTAAAACCTTGGAAAAATTAACTTCTGCTAAGATAAATAGCAGGATTTTTATTGGAGGTATTTACAGTTGTTCAGAAATCGATTTTCTTAAACCCTCTTCAGAAATAGCAAAAATAATAAATTTATTTCCTGAGAAAGTTTTATATGTTGGAGATGATTTAATTGATTATGAATTTGCACAAAATATGGGCGTAGATTTTTATGGCGTTTGCACAGGATTTTATGGCAAAGAAGACTTTTTAAAAAAAGGTTTAGGCGTTGAAAGAATCTTTCCAAATATTAGAAAGGCTTTTAAATGATTTACAAAAAGATTCTATATTCATCAATATGGTGCCAATTAGAAAATATAATAGAGGTTCTGAGTTATTTTTTTTACTAACTTCATCATTGATTTTCAATATTATCCTAGAAAAATCTTCGTTAAAATAATTTTTATTTGAAAAGGACGTTATGATTTCTCCAAAGATTTCTCCAATTCTTTTAAGTTCATCTATAGAGACATTTGAATAATTTTTCTTGCCCCTATTTTTATAATAAATTAATATACCCTTTTGGATGTTTTTTAAAGATTCAAATCCCGTTTTACATAGTAAATAATTACTTCCAATTCTTTGCGAAAAAAAGATTTGTCTTAGAAATAAACTTATTTTAGAAGAAACTTCATAAGATATATCTTCAATTTCTTCAATATTTCTTAGATTTTTATTCTGTAACTCTTTTTGAAGAGATTGAATTTGCCATTTCAATAATGATAAAATATTTATAATACTTTTATTATTATCAATATTAAACTTATGATTTGAAAATAATATTTGTGCGTCCTTTTTCCCTCTCTCTAAAATGTCAGCACCTACCAAATTGTCGATAACTTTTTTTATTACCTTATAATCTTTTTCTGTCTTAAATAAAATATTAATTTCAGAAAAACCCTCAGAATAGAGCCTGTAGATTTCTTCAAGATTTGTTTCATCAAAGAGAATAACCTTTGATTCTTTAAGTATTTCCAAATTGTCAGCGGTTATTAAGATTGATTCTCCTTCAACAGTAACTTCTAATTCTTGACCTTTTTTTATCTCTTTCTGTTTAATCCAATTTTTTGGAAGACTAATCATATAACTTGCAGGCCCCTGTCTAATAACTCTCCTTTTCATTTTATTTAAATAATATATACATAATAATTGTATATAGACTACATTTATATATATTTCTATTGTAACGATAATTATGGTTATAATTGGAATAGCTGCATATAATGAAGAAAATAACCTTTGTGAAACACTACCTTATTTAGAGGATCAATTAATGAAAATGAAGATAATCAAAGACTCTAAAATTTTAGTTTGTTTAAATGGTTGTACCGATCAAACTGAAAGAATTGTAAAGAGAATGCAAAGGGAATATAACAATATTGCAATCCTTCACTCTAAAAAAGGCAAATTAAAAGCACATAAAAAGATTTTGGATAATCTACCTAACGGCGAGATAATATTTTTTTCGGACGCAGATGTATTTGTTCCGCGAAAAACGATTCAGAATATATTGAATGAATTCAAAAATAATAGAAACGCAAAAATCATCTCAGCATATCCTTATGCGTTAAAGTTAGGGAAATCTAATCTTTATGTAAAACTAGTATATAATGTTTTAAATATTAAAAGAATATATCCAAAAATTGAAGTAGCAGAGAAAGATGTATCCAAATTTCATGGTAATGTGGAGGATAAATTTTTAAAAAAATCCAGAATATATTTTCATGGGAGATTTTTTGGTATTAAAACCAAGGAGGTATATCAATTCCCTAAAAAGGGCAGTAAGATAAGAGGAGATGACACTTTTCTAACAAGATGTACTTTGTTAAAATATGGTGGGGGATCAATAAAGGTTTTATTTAAATCTCCAGTTTATTGTTCACCGGTAACTTCAGTTAAAGAATATTTAAAATCTTGGTATCGAATTAGAAAAGATATTGATCTTATTGGAGAAGAATATCCCGAATATAAAGAGATAAACAAAAATGTTGAGATGACCATCAATTGGGATTATTTAAAAAAAATGAAAACTTCAGTTAAGATTTATGCAGTCCTATTTTTTATATTAAGAAAATATGAAAAGTATTCTTTTTTTATATTAAAGAGATATATAGATTTAGATAATATTTGGTCTTATGATAAGAAAGATTCAATAAGGAGGTTTAAATAAAATGAAAATTGCAATCCATAATGCACAAATAAGCCACTATCTTGGTGGGACTGAAAGGGCAATATATCTAGAAATAAAAAATTTATTAAAAATTGACCCCGATTTAGAAATAACCCTCCTAACAACAAAAACAGAAAATGAATCTATCTTATTTAAAAAAATCAAAGCTCTTCAATCAAATAGATTTAAAATTGTTTTATTTGATATTTCTAAGATCTCAATTGAAATAAAAAGCGATTCAAATACATCTGACAAATGGCATATGGAATCTATGCAATTTGGATTAAGAACTGGCGATTATTATCTAAAAAATAATTTTGACTTAGTTCTTTATCATTTTACTACAGATATTATGTTTCTGCCAAAAAAGTTTAAAAGAGTTTTAAATGTTCATGGTACTCCTAGCAAAAGATCCTTACTAGATGAAAATTGTTTAGAAAGTCCGGATGTTATTATTTATACAACTAATGACATTAAAAATATAATTGAAAAAATGCATCCTTTTACTAAATCAAGAATAAGTAAGGTAATTTATCTTGGAACCCCGGTAGATAATCGTATTTTTCCAAAAAAGGAAAGGATAATCGATATTTTATTTGTAGGAAGATTGATAAAAATTAAAGGAGTGGATTTATTAATAAAGGCGGTACATAAACTGAAGAATAATAAAAACTTAAAGATTTCAATCATAGGAAAAGGTCCAGAAGAAAAAAATCTCAAACTTCTAGTTAAAAAATTGGGATTAGAAAAAAATGTAGTTTTTCACTCTTTTGTTTCTGATAAAAAATTATTGAACATTTATAGAACAACAAAAATAGCGGTTTTTCCTTCTTATAAGAAAGAAGGTATAATATTGGCAATGCTAGAAGCAGCATCTTTTGGTTGTGGACTGATTGTTTCAAATTGTTGCGGGATGCCAGAATTTATTGAGAATAATTCTGAAGGATTATTATTTGAACCAAAAAATATATCTGATTTATCTAAAAAGATAAATTTCTTGTTGAATCATCCAAATAAAAGAGAGGAGATGGGTAAAAAAGCTACAGACAAGATAAATAATTATTGGAATGAATTATCTAAAACAAAGGAACTTTACGAATATCTTCGGGAGGTAATATGAAAAAAACAATTTATTTAGATTCTAAAGGATCGGTATGTAGACTTACGGGAACAAACAGCGTAATCGAAGAAATTATAGAAGATGATTTTACAAAACATTTTATTCCTGATTTAAGAATTCGTCTAAAATATAAAGATCCTGCTATAAACGTTATAGCAAAGGAAATAAAGGTTCCAACTATGATCTCTTATCCTAATGTAACATATAAACCAAACTTGCCTCCAAGAGATATTGTTTCATTATGCGAGTATTTATTAGAAAGAAATAGACAAGAAAAAAAAGGTTACTATTCACTAAGTTCTGCTACTGCTTCTAGAAATGGAGATTCAGTAATTTTTTTTGCTGGCGCAACAAATTCTGGGAAAACAAGTGGAATGCTGGATTTAATTCAAAACCATGGATTTAGTTTTTATTCTGATGAACATACCTTAATAGACTTAGAGAATAAAAAGGTTGTAGGAGGTTCAAGATCCATAGCAACAAGAAAAGAGATTTTAAAGAAAAGATTGTCTAACGTAGGGGAATTTCTTTTGAAAGATTTAGATGATGATTATGAAAAAAAGGCTAGACTTTTTATTTATCCCCATATAGACCATGGACTAGATAAACCCATTCAATATCAGTTTAGCCCCTTAGATTTTCACTGGCTGCTCTCTCGAGAATTTGGAGGAGTGATAAGAGGCGTTGTTAAATTCACCGATCATTTCAGATACCCTCTTCCCTCTCTTGACACTCGGAAGTTATCTAAAATAAGAGCTCATAGAACACAACAATTTGCAAACTTTGTTCCTTGTTATTATTTCCAAGGATCCTTGAGCCAGATGTCAAATTTTGTAGAGGAGAAATTAAAAGAAAATGATTAAATTAAATGAAAAAAAGATATTGCATACCCTTAAGAAAGATGACAAAGTCTTAGATATCGGCGGGTGGGATAAGCCATTCAATAGGGCTAATTATGTTTTAGATATTCAGCCATATAAAACAAGGGGGTTTCATGGGAGTCAAGGGGGAAAACAAGAGTTTTTTACAGAAAAGACTTGGATAATCCATGATATTTCTTCTAGAAAAAAGCTGCCTTTCAAAGATAATTTCTTTGATTTTGTTATTTGCAGTCATGTTTTAGAAGACATACGAGATCCATTATGGCTTTGTTCTGAGATTAAGAGAATTTCTAAAAGGGGGTATATTGAATTTCCTTCAATTTTCGCTGAATTAACAAAAGGAATTGATAATAATAAATACGTCGGATATTACCATCATCGATGGTTAATTGAATTAAAAAAAAATAAGCTTTATTTTAGATTTAAACCTCACTTTATACATAATGACAAAAGGTATCACTTTCCAAAAACATATCTTAAACGTATAACCGAGGAGAAAATTAACACTTTTTTATTTTGGGATGATGAATTTGAATTTTCAGAAATTATTCAAATTAGTCGAGATAAAACAAAAAGATACCTAAATAGGATTATATTGAAAGAAGGGTATAGAAAAAAAGCCACACTTTTTCTAAACTTTATAGATAAAATAAAATATAACTATAAATATATTAAAAAAAAACTTAACAAGAATACATATTGTCCAAGGTATATGGATGTTGAAGAGTATCATTCAACGGCGTAATGATAATCTTTATTTTGCGTTCAAAAAGAAAGACAAATTGAAATAGAGTAAATTTCAACTTAGAACAGTTAAGAGAAATTATACAATATAATCTCAGAACTATCTTGTTGGTTTAAAAAGGTTCAATGCTCCGCTAGAGCACTATCATGCTCCCACCGGGATTTGAACCCGGGTCTCCGCCGTTCTCCAATGAATCTCAAAGAGATTATCGGTAGTGGTTCAAGCGAACCTGAAATTTATTGTCTCACCGACTAAAATTTCCCACCTCTTGAGAGGGCGGTATCCTTGGCCTCTAGACTATGAGAGCACATAAGAAAGATACAAAGAGGCTTTTAAAATTTCCCATCTCAAGTTGAGAGGCGAGTAAAACGCTCCGAACAACACTAAAATGAAAATCTTGTTGCGAGGTGCATTTTGCGAGAGGTATCCTTGGCCTCTAGACTATGAGAGCATATAAGAAAGATACAAAGAGGCTTTTAAAATTTGCCCTCAAATTATTTTTTCTCGTCAGTCTTTTTTCCCTTAGATTTTTTCACCCTAATAACAAAATCTTCTAAAGACATCTCTAAAGAAGAAACTGATGAAGGACTCCCAGAAGTATCAATAATATGGGTACCCTGAATAACCTCTGGGCTTCCATTAAAATGAGCTACATAAGGATAAAGATGGATTACGTAACTATTAGGAAAACGAGAATCACACGCCTTTAAAATCCCTGTCCCCCCGATTCCACCAGATACATCTACCCTAACGGGCTTACCCAAATGAACACTATAAATTGTATCATGGATGTTTACATTACCCGAACTAAACCCAAAAACCATAAGAAGAGGGAATATTCTTTGTTTATAAAAGTTACTATTATAAAATAACTAAAGCTATTCCAAAGCAGCCTTTATTCTCCTAACACCCGAACTAGACGACTCTTCTTTCAATATCTTAAAATGTCCAAGCTCCCCTGTATTCTTAACATGGGGTCCTGCACAAATTTCCTTGCTAAAATCTCCTATAAAGTAAACCTTCACCTTCTCCCCATATTTGCTCTCAAAAACACCCTGAGCACCCTTCTTCTTTGCATCATCTAAAGACATTTCTTCCATAACAACAGGTATACCTTCTGAAATCTTCTCATTAACAATCTTCTCAACTTCCTCAACTTCTTCTTTAGTCAATTTCCTGTCAAAATTAAAATCAAACCTAATCCTCTCAGGGGTTATATTAGAACCCTTCTGATGAATATCTGGCTTATTCAAAACAACTCTCAAAGCCTGATTAAGAAGATGTGTCGCCGTATGAAGACGAGTAGTAGCCTCACTATTATCTGCAAGACCACTCTTAAATTTACCCGCAGAAGCCGTTCTTGACAGAGTCTTATGTCTTTCAAACTCCTCGTTAAAACCCTTTTCATCAACATTGATACCACTTTCTTTAGCCATCTCTCTTACCATCTCTATAGGAAATCCATAAGATTGAAAAAGCAAAAACGCATTCTTCCCGTCAACAACCTTCTTTTCCTTAGTTAACTTCTCAAAAAGACTCAATCCTTTTTCCAAAGTCTTCTCAAACCTCTCCTCTTCAAGATTTATCTCTGAAAAAACCCTTTCCTTATTCCTCTGCAAGACCTCATAATCGTCATAAATTTCAAAAACTTTTTCTGCAATAGGATTAATTAAATCAATTCCAACAAAACCGAGTTTCCTTAAATTAACAATCGCCCTCCTCAAAAGCCTTCTTAAAACATAACCTCTTTCGGTATTTGAAGGAACAACCCCATCAGCAATTATAAAAACAGAAGCTTTAACATGGTCAGCAATAATTCTCATTGTCCTTTCATTACCTTCATAGGACTTTCCGGACAAATGTTCTACTTCCTCAATAATCGGCTTCCACATGTCCGCGAGATAATTATCATCCAACCCATTCAGAACCGCAATTGTTCTCTCCACCCCCATTCCCGTATCAATATTCTTTTGCCCCGCTTCAGAATAACCCCCCTTAGCGTCTTTTTCATACTGCATCAAAACATCGTTCCATATTTCAACCCAGTTCTCGTCCTCTGGATTAAAAATTTTAGGGGCTGGCTTGTGAGACTTCCAGTAAAACATCTCTGTATCAGGTCCGCAAGGTCCAGCTCCCGCAGTTTCCCACCAGTTATCCTTTAAGTATACTATTCTTTCTTTAGGTATACCTAAAAAGTTCCAGATTTTATAAGATTCTAAATCCTTTTCGGACTTGTTGTCCCCTCCAAAAACAGAAACCGCCAGCCTTTCCTTAGGTAGCTTAAGAACATTTATCAGGAAATCAAAACTCCATTCAATAGCTTCTTTTTTAAAATAATCTCCTAAACTCCAGTTGCCTAACATTTCAAAGAATGTATGATGAAAAGAATCCCCTACATCGTCAATATCCCCCGTTCTAATGCACCTCTGGACATTAACCAACCTCTTGCCTTGAGGGTGCTTTTCCCCAAGCAAAAAAGGAACCAAAGGATGCATTCCTGCAGTCGTAAAGAGAACCGTCGGATCATTTTCAGGAACAAGTGAAGAATTTTTCACCTCTTTATGCCCCTTAGACCTAAAAAATTCTATATATTTCCTTATCAATTCTTTCCTTTCCATCAATTGCAAAAGAATTAAGAGTTTTTAAGATTTGGGATAACTATTCTCCGCCCAATTATTCAACTCTTCAATCTTCTCATTAATCCGCCTTAACTCTTCATCAATCTTATCATTCTTGGAATAATCCTTCATAAAATCTGCTTTAACTTCTTCCTCCCTTTTAAACTCCTTGGGGATTTCAACAACAGGCAACTTATTCTCAAAAGAACTAACATCACTCTTCAAGGAGTTTATTGTTTGATGAAGTTTCTTCTTTAAATCACTTTTTTGTCTTGAAAAAACAGCCAGTTTATGAAGATTTTTAAGAGAGTTAAGCAAATCTGCCTGACTTTTCAAAACATTTGCCTTACTCGCCCGATACTTTTCCAAACTTATAGAAACATAGATTTCTTCTGAAACCATTAAATCTGACTAAAGACATCGGAGTCAATTTCTGAAAGTCTCGCTTTTAATTTCTCTACTTCTTCTAACCACCCCTTTATCTCCTCTTCCTCTTTTAATTTCACTTGATTAATCTTACTTATAATTCCTTCCATTTCTTTAATCTTAGTTTTCATCTGTTCAATATTTTTTCTAGCTAATTGAAACTTATCAATTCTTATAAAAACTGGCTCAGCATCTAAACAAGCCTTAGAAGTAACAGGAACATTAAAGTGAGGAGTAATTGGTTTTTGCTGAATTGTTTTAGGTTGAATTTTGGGTTTAGTATAAATGGGTGGAGTCGGTTTAGGGAGGGGTTTCTTTGGTGCTTGTGGGATAGCTCCTGAAGAAGATTCGTCCATTATAGAACTCTTCCCAGGTATTGAAGGAATACTCACAACTTTTGGACTCTCTAAAACAGGAGGAGGAGAAACTTTGTTTGTTCCTCCATCCTTGATTACCTCTTCTTCCTTAGGAGAAAAATTATCACTTATCGCAGACTTAACTATTTCCTGATTGAGCCCCTCATTTTTAGAATTACTGGGGATGGACGGAAGCTCAGGAACTTCATACTCCCCAGCACTACTTAAATTACTCTCAACAGAAACATCAGGAAGACTTGGTGCCAAAGGAATCTCAGGAACTTTTTCTTTCTTTTTAAACAACCCCATATAGATTATCAACTAAATTCTTTTTTATAGGTTTATAGTAATTATGAAATGACTACATAACAAGGAAAGATATTTAAAACAGATAAATTTTTATCTCAGATGCAGGTCAAACTTCTACATGATTTCGTCGAGGAAATGGCAGGTCCTGGAACAGGAAAAATAGCCGAAATTTTATTTAGCAAAAGAGATGTAAACGAATTTCTAATTGCTAAGAAGATGAACCTAACTATAAACCAAGTCAGAAATATATTATACAAACTTTCAGCAGAAGGTTTGGTCTCTTTCGTCAGAAAAAAAGATAAAAGAAAAGGATGGTATATCTATTTCTGGACCCTAAATACAGAAAAATGCCTCGTAAAACTTGAACAGAACCTACTTAAAAAAATAGAAGAATACAACATGATACTAAGTAATAGAGAATTAAAAAGATTTTATGTCTGTAAGTCCTGCGGAATCGAAGTAAACGAACCAAAGGCTCTTGAAAATGGATTCACCTGCGAAGAGTGTGCTGAAGTCTATGAATTATCCGAAAATAAAGAAGTAATCAGAGACACAAAAACGAAGATTACAAAAACAGAAAAAGAACTAAAACTTATCCAAGAAGAGTTGGAAAAACACAGAAAAAAAGAATCAGACAAGAAAAAAAGACAAGAAAAAAAGAATAATAAGAAAGAAAAGAAGACTCCAAAGAAAACCGCAAAAAAACCAAAGAAAACCGCAAAAAAGAATAATAAGAAAAATCAAAGTAAGAAAAAGAAAATAGCTAGAAAAAAGAAATAATCTAATCAAACCTAAATAAAATGAGAAGAAAATTTTTATCAAGTTACACAAGAATATTAATTTTAATAAATGTAATAATCTTTTTTTTATCATTAATTCTCTTTGGAATCTATGGAGAAAAATTCTTTGAATTATTCGCACTAACTCCTAAATTATTTTTCTCGGGTTATATCTGGACGGCCCTGACAAGTATGTTTTTGCACTCCCCAAGCGGGATCTTATCAATACATCTTCTTGCAAACATGATTTCTCTATTCTTTATCGGAACTTTCGTCGAACATCTTGTCGGTAGAAAAAGATTTTTAGGAATTTACATTGCAAGCGGAATATTCGCAGGAATATTTTTTGCTACACTCTCTTTCTTCTTTGGGAATTCAGAAATTGGAGCAAGACTTTTTGGCTCTCCTAATATTATCGCCTTGGGAGCATCAGGAGCTATATTTGGTCTAGCAGGATTAATCGCCGTCCTAACACCAAGAAATAAAATCTATCTAATTGCAGGTCCATTAATCGCAATAATAATCCAATCTATCCTTGAAGTAACAATCTCTAACCCATCTATCTTATCCTTGATAAATTTCATCGTTCTTGCTTATTTTCTATTCTCCTTATACACTTTTTTCTCTTTCAACAAAAACTTAAAAAAATTCGCACTGCCTATTGAAATGCCATTCTACATCCTCCCAATAGTAGCAATCGTCCCCCTTGTAATAATCGGATTGTTTATTGACCTGCCAATTGGAAACTCCGCACATCTAGGGGGACTCATCGTAGGAGTCTTATACGGATTCTACTTAAGAAAAAAATACCCGAAAAAATCAAAAATGATCAGAAACTATTTTTCAAAATAACTCAAGAACAATAATATTTAAAATAAACCTAAAAGAATCTATTTAATGGAATGTTCAAAAAATTTAATAAAATTTATATTAGATGACCTGACCAACGGGAGAACATTCAAAAGAACCTGCATAAGTTATGCCCGAATATCTCTTGGTATTCACGAAGATACGGCTGAAGAGCTTTATCAAGAATTATGCCTAAGAGCACTATCAAAAAACAGATATACCCCAAGAAAAGGAGAACCTAAAGGGTATTTATACCAGGCGTACAGAAACTTATGTAGGGGGCATCTAAGAAACAAAAGAAACAGAAAAGAAACCTTAGAATCAAGTCTATTTGATAACTCTGAAGGAGAAGATTCTCTTCTAGAAGTTATAGATAGCGAAACCGTCTCGCCACAAGAATTACTAACTCACCAAGAAGACGAAGAGACACTACAAAAAGTTATAGGAACTCTTAGAGAAAGAAATCAAAAAGTTCTAATAAAAAGATACTTTGAAGGAAAAAGCCATAAAGAAATAGCCCAAGACACAGGATATAAAGTCAGTTCAGTAAAAAGCAGAATTTACAGGTCAATAAGAAAACTGAGAAGTATCACGTGGCCTGATTAAGTTTAAAAAAGACTAACGTTTAATCAGCTTATGAAAAGAAAAATTTTTGTCAAAGAAAACTATTCTCTCTGCCTAAGGTATCTAAGAGAAATCAAATGGCATATCGTATTATCTCTCGGGATTTTTAGCTTCATATTCATTTTAGGTTTCTTATTCCCAATTCTCTTCAGAGAAGAAATACTCTCACTAATTTCAGAACTAATGTTTCTTGTAGAAGGTAAAAATCTTTATGAAATGATTATCTTTATCTTTTTAAATAACCTAAAAGTAAGCTTCATTGCAATGATTTCCGGAATTTTCATAGGACTTTTTCCCTTAATAACCTTAATCGTTAATGGCTATGTGCTTGGTTTTGTAGCAAGAGAGTCTGTTGAACTGCAAGGGCTATCAATTTTATGGAGACTCCTGCCACATGGGATTTTTGAACTTCCAGCAGTCTTTTTCTCAACAGGAATAGGATTAAAAATTGGATTGGACTTATTCAAAAAAGACTGGAAGAAAAAAATAAAACACAACTTTAATGAAGGATTGAGATTCTTTATCTCCGTCGTCATTCCTTTCTTAATAATCGCAGCATTAATAGAAAGTGCACTAATATTTTACTTTAGTTAAAATCATTAAGTGTCTTCTGCTTCCCATAATTTTTCAACAGCCAGGAATTCTCATTCAACTCCTCTAAAGATATCTTAATTTTTCTCTTTAAATAACTCAAAACATTTTGAAGACTATCAAATCTCTCGGGAGGATTAGAGAATGCTCTCCTCGTACACTCTCTGACAATACCCACCCCAAGAGGAGCGTAATATTCGGGCAAAACCTCTCTAAATACCAAAACTGTCGCCTGCCTCCTCATCTTATCAAAATATTCTGCCACAGGAAGACGCATAGCATAATACCCCCCAGTAACATTTGAAGCATAATCTTTCCTTCCAAAAAAAGTCTCATGATCACTCGTCACACTTTTAGAATTTGTTAAAGAATTTGAGTTAAACCAGACCTCCACGACTTCAAAAGAAAACTTTCCAGGAAGAAATAACACCTTCATATAATTCCCTAAAAAATTCCCTGAAAATACCAAAAACTCATTTAATTCAGGGTAGTATTTTATTTTTTCAAGTAGATGCTTTGAAATGATATCATCAGTAGAGGTTATTGCCCATCTGGTAGGAACCATCTTTCTTGAGGATTTTAAACCCAGTAAACCAACAGAAAGAAGTTTTTGTATATGGTCTACGTCAATAGAAGAATAAAGTTCTCTCATTGCTGTTATCGCAAGAGAATCGCTATCGGAAGTCAGATAATCTACCTTCTTTAAAACCTTTGGGTTCTCTTCCAACAAGACCCTGTCAATCGGAGCAGAGTTCATTATCGGACGAAAAACAGAATCAAGATTAACCCCAAACTTCGGTTTCTTCTTTAAAAAAAATTCCGTCAGTAAAGGTTTAGAAGACAAAGCCAATTCCTGTATTATCTTTTTAAAATTGCCTCTGGACTTAATCTCTATCTTATCCCTTCCATAAACAAGTCTAGAACGCACTCGTAGAATATTCTCAATAGAAAAATTATTACCTGACCATTCTTCCGCCGTTGAAAAACCAGCAAGAGAACTTCCATCACTCGGTGCAAAAACACCTGAGTTAACAAAAGGATATCCAACCCTTCCGACAAAAACTTCTGGAGGACTCTCACCGGAGAAATGAATTTTCGGTTTAGGAAACGCCTCTCTGAATCTGCTTAAAATTTTGCAAGGTCCCCCACAAAAACCCTTCCCCTTACAACGAATACATAGATTATCCATAAAAGAAAAGAAAACAATTTATTTATATTGATTTATATTCTAAATAGGCTATCTCTAATTTTTCAAATCACTTATACCTATAAGAATAAAAACAACTCCAATTAAAATCAGCATCCAAACAAGACCACCCTTAAAAAAAACTAATGCAGAGTCTCCCACTCCCCAGAAATTAACAATCCACGCATATATAGGCACAAGTAGAAAAATCAATCCAATGAGTAACTCTAAAAACTTATTCATAAAAATACATACTTTTTGCATTTAAATATCTTTTGGAACTAAAAAGAAGATTTTATAAATAAAGAACTACTAAATAAACTATGAAAAAGGTGATAGGTTACGTCCTTTGCATTATAGGACTATTAATTTTAGTATTCAGCGCAGGAATAATAAAAGTAAATATCAAAATTTTAAATACTGCAAACCCCTATTACGTAATTGGGACCGGAATCGTTTTCATAATAATCGGAGCGGTTCTCGTTATGACTGACAAAGATAAAAATAAAAAGAAAAG
The DNA here is from genome assembly GCA_041649755.1 of Candidatus Pacearchaeota archaeon. Taxonomy (GTDB): domain Archaea; phylum Nanobdellota; class Nanobdellia; order Pacearchaeales; family GW2011-AR1; genus JAGVXH01. Next base: position 38,361 of record JBAZMK010000005.1, read on the forward strand.
TCAGCAATCTGAAGAAGAAGTGCCGATTTACGAAGGAACAGGTAAAAAAAGAAGGATAGTTGGTTATAGGAGAAGTTAAGTCCTAAATCAGCACAACCTTTATAAATTACCCTTCCCCATAAGAACTATGAAAAAAGGTGATCTTAAATTCAAAAAAGGTTTATCTCCAGTTATCGCTACAGTTCTTTTGATAGTTTTGGTATTCGTTTTATTTGCATTAATCTTCTTATGGATGCGCGGGCTCATAAGTGAACAAATAGAAAAAAACGAACAGGCGATTGAAAATGTTTGCCCCTCAGTCACCTTTCAGGCAGATTTAGTCAGAGAGGGTTCAAATTATTTTATAGAAGTAATTAATCGTGGAAGCGTCCACATACACCGCCTTGAAGTAAAATTAATTGACAGCCAAGGAGACTCAGAAATATATTCGTTCAATGAAGCAGATGTTTTAATGGTAGGTGTCGGCGAAACCCTAAAAAAAGATATTGATTTAACTATGGATAGCGGCGATACAGCCACAGAAATTATAGTCTACCCTATTATTGCAGGAACAGTAAAAGGCGGTTCCACAAACAAACCCTACACCTGTATAGACATGGGTCAAACAATAAATGTAATTTAACTCAAGATAAATGAAAGGAGGTCAAAAATGAAAAATAATAAAAAAGGAGTCTCAGCAGTAATCGCTACAGTCTTAATTATCTTAATTACAATTGCAGCGGTCACAATTATATGGGCAGCAATTATTCCGATGATTAAAGGTTTAATAGAATCCGGAACTACTTGCCTTGATGTAATGAAAGAGGTAGAACTAGGAGACAGAACTTGCTTAGTAGATAATGATACTGTCACTGTTCAGGTAGTAAGAGGTTCTACGTCTTTTGAATGGGCAGATATTCAAGTTAGGGTAGAAGATGAAGAAGGAAATACTGCATCTTCTTACTTAGTCGCTGATGAAGATGAACCTCTTGAAGATCTTCCAGGAAGAAACGAAGCTCAAACATTTACTTTGAATATCACAGGTCTTAATAGCGAATTGGTTAACGTCGCAATTGCCCCTGTTGTTCAGGTTGATGGAAAACAGGAAAACTGCGGAGTTACATCCACAAAGAAATTAATAGCTTGTCCATAATTAAATTATTTAATCGGCTCCTTATTTTTTGAGCCTTTTTATTTTATTCTTGCAAAACTATATAAAGGAAAAAATTCTTATTTTTGAATGAGGGGATTAATTAAAAAAAGAGGTCAGGTTTGGGTTGAAACAGTAATATACACTCTCATTGGTCTGGCGATCATAGGTCTTGTTCTCGCCGTAGCTAAACCCAACATTGACAGAAAAAAAAGCGAGATGATAATTGAGCAATCAATAGAATCAATAACGAACATAGACTCAAAAATAAGCGAGGTTCTTTCGGCACAGGGAAATCAAAGAGTAATAGAATTAAAAATAAGCGAAGGAAATTTTTACATTGACTCTGGGAATAATAAAATATCTTGGATTATACAATCAAAATTTCAATATAGCGAAAAAGACGAAGAAATTCCTTTGGGAACTTTCTTCGTAACGACTACTGGAGACGAGAAAAACGATTTATGGGAGATAAAAATTGAGAAGCAATACTCGAACATAGACTTGAGATTCAATAATGAAAACATCGGAGAAAAGCAAATTAGTCCAGCACCAACCCCTTACAAAATGACTATAATCAACGATGACAAAGATGAAGAAAGCGAAGGAAAAACCATCGTAAATATAGGAATTAACTAATAAGATTAATAAAGCTTAATTTCTTAAAAATAAAATGGGTGAAATAAAAATTAATCTTAATCCTCAAATACCTGTAATCCCAAAATTTGAAGATAAAACAAAAATCAACGTTAGATATGTGGTTATTGAACCCTACGTTTCAATTCACATATACTGGGACAAAGAACTGCAGGAGGTCATTTATGAAGTTGAAGAACCAATTTTATCAAAAGAAGAACAGGAAAACTTTAGAAGGATAGAATCTGCAGTAAAAGAAGTTGTAGATGTCAGCATGTTAGGAGAAGAAAAAACCCATGAAGACCTGCTGGACTACATAGATAAAACTTCAAAATTAATAATATCTGAACTAAGTCTGAAGGTTACAGAAGAGTCTTATAAAAAAATCTTCTATTATTTATACAGAGACTTTTTGGGTTTAAACGAAATAGAACCTATGATGAGAGACTATTTTATAGAAGACCTTGAGTGCAATGGAGTAAACGAACCCCTTTATATTGTTCATAGAGCATTCAGAAACCTAAAAACAACTATAAAATTTACAGACATAGATGAATTATCAAACTTTGTAGAAAAACTTGCACAAAAAACTGGAAGATACATCTCTTACGCTTCACCAATATTAGATGGAAGTCTTCCTGATGGGTCAAGAGTCAACGCAACCTACACAAAAGATATTTCTTCAAAAGGCCCGACATTTACTATACGTAAATTCACGAAAACACCTTGGACACCGACACAACTAATGGGCTTCCACGCTTTAAGCCCTGAAATGCTGGCATACTTTTGGATTACATTACAATATCAGTCAAACCTCATGATTGTCGGCGGAACAGCATCAGGAAAAACAACCCTCCTTAATGCAATCGCTTTCTTCATACCACAGGAAAACAGAGTTGTCTCAATAGAGGACACAAGAGAACTAAACCTTCCAAGAGAAAACTGGCTTCCATCCGTAGTCAGAAGCGGAATATCTGCACAAGGCGTCGGTGCCGTTGATATGTTTAGTTTATTAAGAGGTTCTTTCAGACAAAATCCAGATTATGTAATTGTAGGGGAAGTAAGAGGAAACGAAGCTTCAGTATTATTTCAAGGAATGGCTTCGGGACACGCGTCCATTTCAACTATGCACGCAGACTCCGTAGAATCCTTAATAAGAAGACTTGAAACACCACCAATTAGTCTAAGTCCAATGCTTGTAAACGGTCTCGACACTGTAGCAATTATGACTCACGCAATAGTAGATGGAAGAGAAACAAGAAGACTAAGAAAAATTGTAGAGATTGTAGAAGTTAAAAACGATGGAAGTGTGACAACCGTAACCCCTTTTGTATGGAACCCTGCAGATGACAAGTTCTATTATTCAGAAGAGAGCATAATGTTTTCAAAAATTTCAGAGAAATACGGAATACCTGTATCGGAATTAATTAAAGAATTTGACACCAGAACAAGACTCTTATACAAGATGTATAACCAAAAAGTTTTGGGCTACGAAGAAGTTCAGAAAATAATAAATGAATATCAAAAAAATCCTCAGGCAGTAATTAAAAGGTTTAACTTATAATTCTAAAAACATTAATAAACAACAATTTCTTTGCTTTTAAGGAATGGCCAACATAGTATTAATAAAAGAGTGGGTTGAATCTATGGAAAAATATGTTCTCAATCTGGAAAGAGCTATCAAGAAAGGAGATAAAAACGAAGCAAACCGAATGAGGGTTTTCATATTTGATCTGCATAAAAAAATTGAGGAGGCACTAAAGGAATAAAATGTTTGAAGAATTAAAGAAAAACATTGAACAGGAAAAAAAGATTATCGCAGATGTGCAGTCTATTCTAAGCGGAATGAAAAGCAACCCTTCCCTTAGAACTTTCTATCTTTCCAGCCTATCTTCTCTAACCCACCAATTAAATCTTCTAAATAAAGCCGTTCCAGAACTGCTTAAAGAAGAATCCCCATTAAAAAAATTCACTGAAAAATCCGAAGAAACAAAAAAAGACCTCACAAAAAGAACTCTACAAAAAGAAGAACCCATGAAAAAAGAAATTAATAAAAACGTTGTAAAGATTAGTTATATCTCCCCCTCCACTAAAGAAAAGGAATTTATTACATTAAATAAAGAAGACAAAAAGGCTTTTCTTGAAAAATTAAAAATCTCTGAAGAAAATCTTAAAAAAATAAGACAAGAAGGAGGCTTAGAAAAGAAAAGGAAAATAAAGATAAGCCAGCCACTTTTTTACACAAAATTTTCAAACCGTTTTTTTAGAGAAACTTCAGAAAAACTATCCCCTAAATTTAATGGGTTATCCCAGGATTTAAAAAAAGGTAATATGAATATTCTGTTGGCATCTTATATTTCCTTGGCTCTAATGTCAACAACACTCTCATTTATAGCAGGAATGATAATTTTTATTTTTCTTGTAATTATGAATCTAAGTAATTTAATACACTTCTGGATTCCTTTCGGTCTTGCGGGGGCGACTATGACTCTTTTTTATTTCTACCCTGCAAGCGTAGCCAATTCTGTCCAAAAGAGAATTACACAAGAACTCCCCTTCGCAACGATTCACATGGCGGCAATTTCAGGCTCAGATATAGAACCAACAAAAATCTTCAAGATTATATCTGCTTCTAAAGAATACCCAAACATCGCAAAAGAGATTCACAAAATTACTACTCAGATTGAAATCTATGGATATGACTTAGTAACCTCATTAAAAAACGTCGCATCAAGAACATCAAACAAAAAACTTTCAGAGTTATTCTCAGGACTCGCAACAAATATAAGCACGGGAGGGGAACTTAAAACCTATCTTGAAAGTAAAGCTGAAAACTTCCTGTTAGATTATAGATTAGAAAGACAAAAATATTCAGAAACGGCAGGAACTTTTATGGACATATATATCTCCATTTTAATTGCAGGTCCACTCGTACTAATGATGATGTTTATCGTGATGAATGTTGTAGGTTTAAGCTTAGGAGGTTTGGGCATGGAAGCGATACTCCTACTAAGCGTAGGCTTAATCGTAATAGTAAACTTAATATTTATAGCAGTATTAAATATGAAACAGCCTAACGTATAATGAAAAAGAAAAAGTTTTTTGGGATAATTCCTGCCCTTTTTGTAGTAGCAGGTTCTATAACTCTTTTTGGAATAAAAAACCCCCTGACATATTTTTTAATAATTATTGCACTAATTCTTGCAATCCTGCCTTTTGTAATAGATCTAATTCTAAGTCAAAACAAACAAAGAGAAAAAGAAGAAATGTTTCTTGCATTCTCAAGGGATTTAGTTGAAACTGTTAAATCAGGAACTCCTGTAAGCAAAGGCATAATCAACTTGAGAAATAGGAATTATGGTGCACTAAGCCCCCATGTCTCAAAACTTGCTAATCAAATTTCTCTCGGGAGAACTCTGACGGAAGCATTGCAAACATTCTCCCGCGAAACGGGAAGCAAAGTAATTGCAAGAGCGGTAAGCCTCATATCTGAAGCAGAGAGATCTGGTGGAAGAATAGAAACGATAATAGAATCCGTAGCACTTTCTGTAAATCAAATAGATAATTTAAAAAAAGAAAGAAAAGCCGCTGTATCAAATTTAATCACTCAAGGTTACATAATCTTTATTGTTTTTATAATCATTATGCTCGTCCTGGAATTTAAAATACTCCCTTTAGTTTCAGATTTATCATCTGGAGGAACGGGTCTTGGAGTTGAAGTCCAAAAAATGGATCCTGAAGAATTCTCAATGCCCTTATTAGTAACTATCCTCGTCCAATCATTTTTCTCGGGTCTCGTCATAGGAAAAATATCTGAAGGAAATTTAAAAGCGGGAATCAAACATTCATTTATATTATTAGCCCTGACTCTCCTCGTTACAACTGGGGCAAAAGTATTATTTAACTGAGATTTAAACGACATATATTTAAACTAATAAAATATATTTTTATATGCTTAAAAAAAGGGTGAAAGAAAACAAAAGAGGTTCTGGACACCTCGAAATGATTTTTTCGTTCGTATTTTTCGCAGGATTTGTATTCCTTCTTTTCCTACTTCTCAAACCATACGACACAAAATCTATGTTAAATTCGGTTCTAAAAGGTTTAGAAGAAAATCTTGAAGAAAGAGCTCTCGAGAATCTAACAACATTCTTTTTGGAAGCAAATACGAGTTCAGGAAGCTGTTTTTCCTTAGATTTATCTATGGAAGGGAATCTTTTCACCTACGGATACAGCAACTCTTACATTGAAGATCTCCCCTCAGGAGCAAAAGTTGATGCAAGTATAAATGACATAGGTTTATTGAAAATAAAAACCGCCCCTGGAATAAAACATTTCAGAGTATATATCTCCCCAGAGTTTGAAGATAGTATCATCTCTGAGCCCTGTATTGTAATAGAAGAAGAAAACTATAACATCGGAAGCGTCTTAGAAAGGGAAGTTTTCTCTTATCAGGAATTAGAAGAAATAAACAACAGTTACTATTCAGACTATGAAAATCTAAAAGAAGAATTAGGAATACCAAAAATTTACGACTTTGCGATTACCTCTAAAGAAATAGGAATAAGTATGGAAAGATTAATACCTTCTTCTTCTGAAGTTTTAGCAAAAAACCGTTATTACACTGTTTTAAAACAAGAAGGTGAATTAATAAATGCTGAATTTAATATAAAGATATGGTAAACAAAAGAGGGTGGATTAGAATTTTAGAAGCAACTATAGCCGTACTTATAGTAAGTAGCGTCCTAATAATGATTTACTCTGGGCATCCTGAAAGGGTAGACCTATCAGAAGAAATCTCAAGCCTCCAAAAAAGCATATTAAATGAAATCTCATCAGACAACAATTTAAGGTCGCATGTCTTAAACTCAGAAGTTGGTTCTAACTATGAAATGCTCGTCCAGCATATTGAAGGAAAAATCCCCTCCCAGTTAAATTTCTCATTAAAAATATGTAGTCTATCCGAAGCCTCATGCAAACTTGACGAAGACATTTTCAAAACATTGGTTGACAAAGAAGTATTCGTAGAAGAGATAATTATCTCAACAGATTTATCAACATACAATCCAAAGAAAGTCAGACTATTTGTTTGGATGATTTAATAAATAATTCTCTCGCTAAACTCCTCCGAAATATTCTCTAGCATCTTCTCTCTTACCTTGTTTTTATCTTTAGCCCATGTCTTATGCCCAAGAATCCACGAAAGCTTTACAAAAGCAGTCTCCGAAAGCATATCTTCAAGAAAAATTATACCTGTTTTATTTAACTCTCTCCCCGCAGAATAAACATTAGGATTAAGACGCCCATAAATTGTCTGAGGCACGGCACAAATAACAATCCCCCTATCAACAACCTTTTTAATCTTAGGCAACCAATTAAACTTTGCCTCCTTAGAAGGGACTTGCCCTATTCCCGTAACTTCTAAAATAATCCCTAAATAACCTTCCGCTTCATAATAATCAAGAATGGAAGGATCCTGCCCTGGATAAACCTTAATTATCGCAACCTTGTCAGAATATTTAGAATCCGATTTAACTTTGAAATCACTTCTCGCATTAAAACTCCTCAAAATCTTAAAATCCATCTTAGAAATTTCTGCGAAAGGCTCTCCATTAACAACTTTAAAAGCATCTCTCCGAGAAGTATGCATCTTTCTAACTTTCGTCCCAGGCATTGCAAGACAAAATTCATCATTTAAATCTTTATGCCCCACTAAAGAAATTTCTGCAATATCAGAAACTGCATATTTAGCCGCACAAATTAAATTTAACGCCGCATCAGTAGAACCCCGGTCTATAGACCTCTGAGAATAAGTCAGTGCTATCGGCTTATTTATCTTTTGAAGAAAAAAAGAAAGAACAGCGGAAGTATAGTGAAGAAAATCTGTTCCGTGAGTAATTATTATTCCGTCAATGCTTTTATCATTAAGCAAAGACTCACAAACGTCAGAAAGCTTTTTCCAATCAGCAAAAGACATATTTTCCGACCACTTCATAAAAGGCTTCTCAATCTTAACAATATTGCAAATTTTACTTATTTCTGGGGCAATATTCAAAATCTCCTCCGCATCAGTAAATATAACCCCTCCAGTCTTAGAATCAAGTCTTGAAGATATCGTCCCACCAGTAATTACAACAGCAACATTCCTTAATCCCTTATCTTTTTTAATATCAAAAATTCCCTTTTCTACAGGCTTAACCTTCTCTATGACCTTAGCACCCAAAATTTCCGACTCCCGAATTCCTATATTATAACCAGAATTCAATTTCAAAAGAACAATAGAAAGGTCGTAAGACTCTAAAACAACCCCTTCCCAGTCTCTATTCTTAGTCCTAAACAGAACTCTTTCCCCCACATCAAAATTCTTCACTTCCATAAAATTATATAATAACTTAGATTAAAAATGTTTAGATTAGAAAAGACCTTCCTTCTCAGAGTAATTAACTTTTTATATACTCCCTTCCACCTTCTATTATGGAAAAAAAAAGTTTCCCTATAAAAATTGGTTTAGAAATACACGGATATCTAAACACAAAAGAAAAGCTTTTCTGCAAGTGTAAAGTATCCGAAGAAGAAAAACCAAACGCTTTTATCTGCCCTATATGCACTGGTCAACCTGGAAGCAAACCAATGGCACCAAACGAAGAAGCAGTTAATAAAATAATCCAGATAGCCCTCATCTTAGACTCAAAAGTTAACGAAAAGTGGATTTGGCAAAGAAAACATTACAACTGGGCAGATTTACCAAAAGGATACCAAAACACAATTTCGGGACCCCATTCAACTCCGTGCGCCATCGGAGGAAAATTTGCCGGCATAAACATCACAGAAGCCCACTTAGAAGAAGACCCCGCCCAATGGAACCCCCAAACTGGAAAAATAAATTACAACAGAAGCGGACTACCTCTAGTAGAAATTGTAACCGAACCCGAATTTTCCTCTTCAGAGCAAGTAACATCATGGCTAAAATCCTTAATTCTCTTCTTATCTTACATAAAAGCCATAAGAAAAAACGCAGGAATAAAAGTAGATGTCAATGTTTCAACTTATGGAGACAGAGTTGAAATGAAAAACCTAAACTCTCTCGAAAAAATAGGCAAAGCAATAGAATATGAAATTGCAAAACAGATAGAAAATCATAACAAAGGAATTGAACAAAAAAGAGAAACCCTCGCATTTGACGAAAAACTAGGAAAAACAATAAAGATGCGAGAAAAAGAAGGCGCACAAGATTACAGATTTATTCCTGACCCAGACCTTCCGTCAGTCAAAATTGACGAGGGAAGAATTAATAATATAAAGAAAAATCTCCCTGAAATGCCCGATAAAAAACTGAAAAAATTAATCTCTGAGCTCAAGATTCCCGAAAAAGACGCAAAAATCCTAATAAAAAATCTAGAACTCGTAGAATTCGTTGAAGAACTCGAAAAAGAAAAAATAAACGTCAAAGAAAATCTCTCTTGGATAACAATAGAACTTCTAAGAATACTAAATTATAACAAAAAAACACTTGAGGATGAAGACGTTGAAATAAATCCAAAACACCTTGCAGAACTAATCAAACTTGTAAATTCAAAAAAAATAACGGTTCTTAAAGCAAAACAAATCATGAATGACTTTATCCCAAAAAGTTTCTCAATAAAAGAAAAAGGAGATGTAGACAAAATTAACAACGAAGCAATTGAAAACATCTGTAAGCAAGTAATTGAAGAAAACAAACACGTTGTTGAAGAATACCAGTCAGGTAAGGGAGTAAGCCTAAACTTCTTAATTGGTCAAGTAATGAAACTATCTCAAAGAAGAGCAGACTTCAAAATAGCAAAAGAAAAGTTAGTCAAGTTGATAAAAGGACAATAGGATAATTACTCTAGTGTAGGATAAAATTAAAAATTTAGGGGAAGATTTGACGAGGAACATATCTATCTATTTTCTCTACTTGCCCCACATCAACCACCACATATCTAACCGCTTCAGAATCCCCTGCTAGAATCTCTGGATTCAAAGGACGAACTTTAATCAGTCCCTGCCGATCTCCTTTATAATGACCTAAAAAAGATTTGACAACTATCTCTCCAATAGGGTAAACTAAATGAGTTTCTGCACCCCTACATACAGGGCTATACATTAGGTTATATTATAGTATAAAACTTTCAAAGAAATCTTCGCATTAAAAATAAAAAATAATAGAATTAATTAAAAATAAAAAATTAAATTAGGTTTTTAAACCTTAATACCTTCCTCGACCGCCGCCCCTATTACCGCCGAAACTTCTTCGTGGTCTGTCGTCACTTGAGCGCGCTTCCATTGGTTTTGCTTCAGAAACCTTAAGTTTTCGTCCGTCGATTTCTTTATCGTTAAACTCTGAAACTGCTTTTTTAGCTTCTTCGTCATCCGAAATTGTCACAAAACCAAAACCCTTAGATCTGCCAGAAAATTTGTCTTTGATAAGACTAACTTCATCAACTGAATATGAAGAAAATAAATCTTTCAATCCATTCTCATCAATACTCCAAGGCAAGTTACCTACATATATCTTCATTTTTCCTCCCGAGCCTTTAGCTTAATTTAATAACAAATAAGGGTTTTTAAGCCTGTGCCTTCCAAATTTAGAGAAAAAAAGCCTAAACTTATTAAAAAAACTACTTATTAAGTCTTTTAGCCCTGTAACTTATCACCACTATTAAAATCCCCGTAAGCCCTGCAGAAACACACCCCCCAACCCCTAATATAGAAGTAAATCCAAGAAGACCAAAAACCTCAACAAATAAATAAAGAATCAGAGGAACAACAGAATAAAAGAAAAAATTCAATTTTCCTGAAATTTTCAAATCATATTTAAAAGTATCCTTAAGGACAAAAGATAACACTAAATAAGCACAGAACATAGTAAAAATTCCTATAACGTTCACTAAACCCCCAAAAGAAAGCGTCGCCACTTCTGTAACACTTTTACCAAGAACCCCAACAAAAACTGCACTAAAAATAAGATTTAATAGAATAGGTATAATACTCCCAACAAAAACAGCCTTCTTCAACAAATTTTCGCTCCCCCTTATCTCCTCCCTCAGCTTAGGAATAGAAGTAAAACCCAAAAGAGCAAAAAGAACAACCCCCATAGGAATAAAAAAACCTGAAAGATTAACCTCTAAAAGATTATTTACCTGAATCTGCGGAGCAAACCTAATAAAAAGGAAAAAAACCATAACAATAACTGTCAAAACAGCATAAGTTTCCATCTTTTTTAAACCACGAAGACCTTCTCTAACAAGAAAATTCATTAAAACCCAAAAAACAATCCCTAAAATTAGAGGATTCAAATTACCTGGAAGAACCTGTGAAAAACTTCTGCTTTCTCCAACAAGATAGGCAAGAAGAGCAGAATAAATCCCAAAAATAGTTGCAAAAAACATAATCCTTTTACCCCATTTTCCCAGATAAATCTCAGCGTAACCTGTAAGTTGATGATTCCCTTTAGTCTTCAAAGTAACTTCAGCCATACTAAGATTTATAAGTAGAATTATAGCTCCTAAAAAGACCATCCAAAAAAGGCCAATCAAAAAACCAGCCTCGGCAAAAACATAAGGAAGACCTAAAATCCCTGCACCGATTATCGTTCCACTAAGCGTAAAAGCCGTAGCCCAAAACCTCTTATTCACCATTCATATTAAACCCACAAACCATTTTTATAGGTTTTCATTACAATTATTCTTTTAAACCCCTCTTACCATTCTTTATCTACGGGGTGAAAAATGGTTGATATCATAATAAATGAAGATTTTTCAGATGAACTTCCTTTATTTCGTAAAACTGAAAAAGAATTTGATTCGTCTAAGTTTTTTGAACTAAAGATGAATGTAGAGAGAATCTCAAAAAAATCAGAAATAAATGAACTAAGTTCGTATAATGAAATAAAAAAGAACCTTCTCTATGACCTGCCACATCAAAGGGAAGGTGCCTTAAAATTAATTAAAGAATTGAACGCCACAGCTCTGCTCGCAGACGAAGTCGGTCTGGGAAAAACTATAACTTCAGGAATGGTTATAAAAGAGGGAATATCAAGGGGGTTGTTCAAAAATATTTTAATTCTCTCCCCGCCAAGCCTCGTAGACCAATGGGTAACCGAATTAGAAGAAAAATTTGAAATCAAATTCAAAATAATAGAATCCCCTGAAGACTGGACTGCACATAACTACACAATAGCCTCTATTGACCGAGTTAAAATCTACGATAAAACTGAAAGGTCATTTCGGCATAAAAAAGCACATGAAATAATTTGGGACCTGGTAATAGTAGATGAGGCTCATAAATTAAAAGAAAAAAATACGATAAGGTGGAGATTTGTAGACAAGCTTAATAAAAAAAGATTTCTCCTTCTCACAGCAACCCCATTTCAAAATGACTTATTTGAGCTTTACAATCTTTTGCACTTATTAAAAAAAGGACATCTCGGAACTATAAAAGAATTCCGAAAAAAATTTCTCTATAAAGGAAACAAAAGATACCCCCTTAACCCAACAGAATTAAAGAAAAAGCTCGAAGAAGTTATGATTAGAAGAAGAAGGGACGAAACAGGAATAGAGTATAAACAAAGAATTCCGAAAATTATAAACGTCGAACTAACCGAAAAAGAAAAGAAAATCTATGAAAATACTGTCAGGCTTTTAAAAGAAAATTATTTTCAGGCAAGTGGTGAAAAAATAAATGGAAGACTTGTAGTCTTTGCAATTCTCCCAAAAATAACAAGCTCGTCAAAGTCTGCAATAGAAAGCCTTCAAAGAATAACTGAAAACGAAAATTATCATAAAGCAACAAGAAACATAGCTCAGGAGATACTGGAAGATTATAAAAATTTAGACAGAGACTCAAAAATTGAAAAATTATTAGAATTAATTAAAGAAATAAGAAAAAGAAGCGACGACGAGAAAATACTAATATACACAAGACATCCAACAACCCTAAAATACATTGTCGAAAAACTCATCCCTTTTAATCTTAGTATAATAGAATTTCAGGGAGGGTTAGACAGAGAAGAAAAAACAAGAAGAATAAAAGAGTTTAGAGAAGGCAAAGGAGACATATTAATTTCAACGGACACTGGAGCTGAAGGATTGAACTTTCAATTCTGCAGAAATCTGATAAATTATGACCTGCCTTGGAATCCAATGTCTGTTGAGCAAAGAATCGGAAGACTTGACAGAATTGGTCAAAAAAGAGAAATATACATATATTCTTTCGCAACAAAGGGGACAATGGAAGAACATGTAGTTGATTTAATAATAAATAAAATGTGCTGCGTCGGCCTTGTAATAGGGGAACTTCCGATTATCTTGTTTAACCTAAACTTAGACGGAGAAGGAAAAAGCGGAAAAAACAAAATAGAAGAGAAACTGATGAATTTATTTTTAGACTCAAAAGGAAATATGAAAATTTTCAGTGAAGGTGTAGATGAAATCGCCCAGATAATTGAAAAAGGTATAAAAAGCTATGAAAAAGAAAAAGAGTATAACAAAAACTTCCTTGATAATTAGAAACAGCAATTTCTAAAAAATCTCCCCAGAAAAAATGAAAAACAAAATAGAAGAATTTACTTTAGAATTTTTTGATAACCTAAAGTGCAAAATAAAGGAAGAAAATGGGAATTTTATAGTTGAATCGGTTCCAAAAAGCTTTGAGGATATATTTGGGAAAAAATCACCTTACAAAGTCAGCTTTTCAAAGAACAAAGAAGGAACAGAATTTGCAGGGGAAGGAAGTAACCTCTTTAATGCAATAAATAAATACTTAGAGAATACGGGAAAAACCACTCTTTTAAAAATTGACTTTGATGTCGACCCCAAAAAAGAAATAAGCAAAGCGGTATCTTTTAAAAATTGTAGCATAGAAAACATAACAAAAAAACACCGGAACAATTACTTTTCAAGATTCACATTTAGAACAACTTTTAGTTCCCTTAGCGAAATAAATCAAATTATAAATGAAATCTATATACATCAGGGAAAAATTATAAAAGGAAATTTATCGGGCTACAAAATTCTTGAAGGAGAACCTGAGGAGGCATCAACAGAGCATTTAGAAGAAAGTTACAAAATCGCAAAAGAAGAGCTTAAAAATTTAATAAAAGAAAAAACCGAAAGTATAAGTAGGAGCTTAAAAGAAAAATTAGAAAAAGAAGTAGAGGGAATAAAAGAGTATTATAATAACTATCTTCAGGAATTTGGAGGAGACCTAAATAGTTCTTTAGAAAAGATAAAAGAAATTGAACTTCAGATTAGACTGGCTGAAAAAAATGAAGCAGAATCTTTAAAAGTAAGATTAGAAAAATTAAGAAAAAATCTTTTAAAAATGGCCGACGACGAATCAAAGAACAAAATTATAAGGGAACAGGATTCGGCAATAAAAGGTGCAATTCACAAACATAGTTTAAGTATTGAAAACAAATTAATAAATACAACCATAATCTATTATCCTCTTTTCCTGTTTAATTTATTCATAAAAGGAGATGGCTCAGGTAGATTCTTTGAAATGAGTTATGACCCTCTAACAAAACAAATCAGCAAACTCCATTGCGAAAGTTGCAATAAAGAAATCTCAAAACTAAACTTATGTTCTTCAGGGCATATCTCTTGTGAAGAGTGTTTAGACAAGTGCGAAGAGTGTAGAAAAAGCTTCTGTAAAAAATGCCTGACAAGGCGTTGTTCTATATGTGGAAAAAAAATGTGTAAAAATTGTGCACTAACTTGCCTAACTTGCAGGAAATATGTCTGCAAAAACGACTTAAGAAAAGACAATGTCACTGGAGATGAAAAATGCCTAAACTGCCTTCGCCCTTGCACCAAATGTAACCAGCTCACAAGCCCAGAATACCTTAAAGAAGCCTCAAACGGCTCAAAAATCTGTCAAAAGTGCCTTGGAGAAGAAAAAAGAAAGAAAGTAATAAAAAAAATCTTTGAAAATGAATAAAAACGTTTATAAAGCCAAAGTTCTTCTCTGAAACGTTGAAATACCTGAGGTTCATTATCACTTTCACCATCACACTTACGTTCAAGGGTTGTTAGAGAAAAACCCAGGTAGTTCTAACTTTAACTAAATTAAGGAGAAAAAATGGCAAAAATTAGTCCAACATCGATTAAATACTCTATTATTGCAGATTTTATCGCGGAAGGTCCATTCCAAAAACCAGATGTAATCGGAGCTCTATTTGGGCAGACAGAAGGATTGCTCGGTTCAGATATGGAACTTAGAGAACTACAAAAAGAAGGAAAAATCGGCAGAATAGAAGTGGAACTCAAAACAGAAGGCGGTAAGACTACTGGAGAAATTATTATTCCTTCTGCACTTGACAAAACAGAAACAACAATAATTGCTGCTGCTCTTGAAACCATTGACAAGATAGGTCCAACTGACGCCAAAATTTCAATTAAAGAAATTGAGGATGTCAGAGGTTCAAAAAGAGACTATATCATGGAAAGAGCAAAACAGCTTCTTTCAGGGATAAAAAACGAAGGAATGGACTCTGTAGAAATAGAAACTGAATTAAGAGAATCTTCAAGAATAGCCAAAGTCATAGAATATGGAGACGAAAAATTATCTGCAGGTCCAGAAGTAGAATCTTCCAAAGAAGTTATTGTAGTTGAGGGTCGTGCAGATGTAATAAACCTGCTTAGGTATGGTATAAAGAATGCTATTGGAATGCAGGGGACAAGATTCCCAAGAACAATAACAAAGTTGGGGGAAGAAAAAGAGCTTACTCTATTCGTTGACGGAGACAGGGGAGGAAAACTAATCGCAAGAAATGTCTGTGACAACGCTAAAATATCTTTTATTGCAATAGCTCCTGACGGAAAAGAAGTTGAGGAACTTTCAGGAAAAGAAATTCTTCAGGCACTAAGGAAAAAGATTCCATCAGAAGAATTCTTCAAAAAGTTTGAAGAAACCCCAAAAAGAAAATTTGGAGTACAAAAAGATAACTATTTAGAAAAAACTGAAAGAAGAAAGATAACCAATGAAGACATTTCAAGACTTAGGGATCTTTCAAAAGAGATAAAAGGAAAGAATGTCCTAGTGATAAACGACAAACTTGAAATTGTCCAAAACGTGCCTTCTTCAAGAGTTGGTTCAGTTAATCCAAAAGACGCATATATCCTTCTAACTTCTACCGCAACAAATACAATAATAGAAAACGCAGAAAAGCTAAACTCTAAAGCCGTTGCGGCAAAAAACTTTAGCAGAACCACCGACACAAACATAGAATTAATTTCATTATAGGGATTTTCCCTTTTTATTAATAAGTTAATTTTATATACTTCTTTTTTCTTTTTATAAAATGATAAAAAGAGAGAGAAAGGTGATTAACTTCAAACCGATTCTAGTAATATTTTGTATTCTCGCCCTTGGGTTTTTTATATGGAGATTTCTTATTTACTCTGAAAAATGTGAAAGCTGGAATTGTTTTAATAATAACTTAGAATCCTGTAAAAGAACAACTTTTGTTGGAGGGAGTGAAATGATTTTTAGATACGAAATTTTAGGAAAAACAGGGGATAGGTGTGAAGTAAACATAACTTTACTACAGGGAGAAGTTGGAAACCAAGACTCAAAAAAAATTGAAGGGAAAAGTATGACCTGCTCACTACCTCTTGGGGTAGTTATGATCCCTGAATCAAATCTCATTTATTGTAGTGGAGTATTAAAAGAGAGCTTCCAAGAATTATTCATAAACAAGCTTTACACATACATAGTCCAAAATCTCGGAAGAATAAACCTTGAAATTCTTGACCCAAGAAAAATAATAAACCAATCCCTATAATTAGATAATCTTATAAATTCGCTAAATAATTCAATTACGGGGCTCGTAGTTTAATGGATAGAACAACAGGTTTCGGCCCTGTCGATGGGAGTTCGATTCTTCCCGAGCCCGTAATCCCATAAGTCTTAAATACCTCCCTTCCATTATTTGTCTATGACAAAAAACAAGACAACATTTAATATTTCAAAAGAGAAAAATTTCTCCGAATGGTATTCTGAAATCTTAAACAAAGCAGAAGTTACCGACTTGCGTTATGGAGTCAAAGGTTTTATAGTAATCCGTCCTTGGGGTGCCCGAATTATAGAAAAGATGTATAAAATTTACGACTCAGCATTAAGAAGAACGGGACACCAACCCTCATTTTTTCCTTTAGTAATCCCTGAAGAAAATTTCAAAAAAGAAGCAAATCATGTAGAGGGCTTTTCGCCAGACGTATTTTGGCTTGAACAAAAACAAGGCGAAGAAAAAGTAGCCCTAAGACCTACAAGTGAAACCGCATTCTACCAGCTTTACCATTTATGGATTCGTAGCTACAAAGATTTACCCTTAAAACTTTATCAAAGAGCCAACATTTACAGATACGAGACAAAAGCTACAAGACCACTTATTCGCTCAAGAGAATTCTATTGGTTAGAAGCACACGACGCCTTCGCAACTAAAAAAGAAGCTGAAGAACAAGTCAAAGAAGACATAGAAATGACAAAATCTGTTATGTACCAGATTTTTGGAGTCCCTTTTATTCCAATGAGAAGACCAGAGTGGGACAAGTTCCCCGGTGCAGAGTACACAATCGGCAGTGATTCAATTATGCCTGACGGAAAAATAATCCAGCAACCTTCGACCCATTTACTCGGACAACACTTTTCAAAAGCATTTGAAATCAAATACACAGACAAAGACGAAAAAGAAAAGTACGTCTGGCAAACCTGTTATGGTCCCGCAATTTCAAGAATTCTGGCTTCAGTAATTTCCTGTCACGGAGATGATTCTGGACTAATCCTGCCATACGCAATATCGCCCATCCAGGTGATAATTATCCCCCATTATAGCAAAAACAAAAAAGTTATAGAAAACAAAATAGGAGAATTAAAAGAACTCTTCTTTGAAAATAATATTGAATGTGAATTAGATGATTCTGACAAAAGACCTGGAGAAAAATTCTTTTTCTGGGAGATGAAAGGTGTCCCGTTCAGAATAGAAATTGGAGAACACGAAATAAAATCCAAAGAAATAACAGTCTTCATAAGAGACTTAAAAGAAAAAATAAAAATCAAAGAGAAAAATTTAATTGAGGAAATAAAAAATCTCGGTGCAGAATTTGACGCAAGAATAAGGTTAAAAGCAAACGAATTTTTTGCTAGTAAGATAACAAATTGTGACAGCAAAGAAGAAATAAAAAATGCTCTGGACAATGGAAAAATAGCAAGATTTAATTTTTGTTCTAATGAAAAAGAAGGAACTAAATGCGCAGAATTCGTAGAGAAAGAACTATCCGCCCGCATAACTGGAACAAGAGAAGACAAAAAAGAGAAAGCCTCGGGAAAATGCCCTTTCTGCGGAAAAAAAGCAAATGTAGTAGTCTATGCAGGCAAAAGCTACTAGTTAACTAAATCTTTAAATTCGCAGCAAGCGAAGCGCGACCGAATTTCACGCGTGGCTCTGCCACAAGACAATATAGATTAAATGCCACCGAACACTATAAATATTTAAATAACTTCAATCCCTTTATAAAATATGATACCAATAGAAAAACAAAGTAAGCCCATTGCCCAGCTAAAAAAAGGTAATACCTTTTATATACAAGGCAAAAAAATGATTATTGAATCTCACTTTTTATTTATAGACCACAAAACCACAAAAGAAATGATTATTGAATGTTACAATCCGGAAAACGAAAGAGAATATCAGATTAGATATTTTGATGACCAAGTTGAAACAAGCATTGAAGTTTACGAACTCGTAAGCGACTTCCAGTATATAAAAAGAGAGCCAACAAGCATCAGTTGGTAAAACACTTCCCAACAATTATTGGAAATAAAATTGTTGCATCACCAAAAACTTTCACAGATTCCGCTTCGGGTGTAATCTTCCCCCACGACACCGCCTCATCAGGTCTTGCCCCTGCATCTGACGCATCAAATTCCTGAGAGTTATTTATATAAACAACATAATCCGCCCCATTTCTAAACATATTAGCGTTACAAATATGGTGCTTCACAACACCCGAACCAAGAATAATCAGTCCTGTCTTTTCCTTCTCAAAAACACTCTCATTCATCTTCACAATATCTTCCGCAACATCAATTTTAAAATCAGGATTCTTAAATTTAAAAAAATAGATAAGGTCGCCAATTGCTCCATCAGTTATCGCAGGACAAAACACAGGTATACCATTTTTTTGAGCCCAGTAATAGATAGATTCCTCATTATTTATTTCCTTTCCAAGAATATGAATAAGTTCAGACACACACAAAACTCGGTCTTTATGCTTTTCAAGAACAGGAATAAAAAAATCTTCAAACCGGCAATACCTCGAATTTGGAACCAAGATGTTACCTATTCTATTTATCCCCTTTTCTCTCAGTTCCTTTCCTTCAAGATTAAAATCGCCAATTTTAAAATCACCTAAACACTTTATCAAATCTTCTTCTATACCACCTGTAGTCGTAACAATCACATCAACGAATTTATGCTTAACTAAATACCTGAAAACATCTCGCAAACCGGAAGAAACCATATTTGAGGTATACCCCAAATATATTTTAGCCTTGGCTTTCCTCATCTCTTTTATTATCTCTATTGCCTTCGCCAAATTTGTCGCCTGCGCTCCCATAGTGGAGTAAGAATCAACAACCTTTTCCCAATCAACACCCTTATCAAAATCGTAACCCTTCACAGAAATCCCTTTAACATCATTGCTTTCTCTTAAAACATTCTCTCTTGCTTTTGATTCATTTGTCATAAAAAAACCTAAATTTAAGAGTATATAACTTTATTGATTAACTTCCTTGTTTACCTCTTCCTTAAAATTGTCAAGTTGGTCCACAGGAATCATAGCACCCGTTGCCTCTTTATGCCCCCCACCCGTAGAATAGGGTATCTTCTCTATCACTTTTTTAGTTATCTCTAAAGCATTCTTCCCCCTTATAGAAATATTAATTTTATCCGGTCTCTTAAACAAAACAACAACAAACTTATCAGGATGCTTAAAATAAAGCCCATTAGCAATTTCAGACGACATACTTATACTCCCTGAGTAAGAAAAAAACAACAAATGAGAATTCTTATTCAAATTAGATTCAGCCTTCCCAATCTGCTTATTATAAAAATCATTAAGTTTTTCGTATCTTTTATGAAAAGACCTCGTATAGAAATTCTCTTCTAAAATATCATAAACACCCTCTGCTTTGAATAAATACCTGATTAGGCTAATAACATTTGTCGTAGTATCCATAAGACCAAAATTCAGCATCCTCACAACTCTACCAATCTCCGTGCAATGAAGAGCATCAAAAGCAGGAATATTAGAATTAAACAATTCTGGAAAGTCCTCAGCAAATTTCCCTGCAAAATCAGGCATATAAACATCACCAATACAACCAATTAAAGCAAGCCATAAATCTTCCTTTCTGTCAAAAACTTTCTGAGCTAAATAAGTCACAGGTTCAAATTCAGGCACGGAATTATAATAAAATGTCTGCCTAATAATTTCCTTAGGCGTTTTAGTCTCATGATGGTCAATCCAAATTATAGGGAGCCCTTTCTTTCTAACTCCTTTAATAAAATCCGCACTTACTTCTGCCTTATCTAAAATAAAAACAGAATCGGGATTAATCTCCTCAACCTTCCTTAAATACTGCTCTTTTAACTCAGGGAAAGACTTTATAGGAATGCCCCTGCCCCTGCCAACTGCCCTCCTCAAAATCAAAAAAGCACAAAGCCCGTCTACATCATTATCAAAGAAAAACAAAGGGTTTTGAGAGGCTTCTAAATGTTCGCGAATTTCCGCAATTTGCTCCTGTGTTAACATAATAAAAACAAAATACAAAGGGTTTTATAGTTTTTGATGACTATCTTGCTGCATCAGCCTGCTTCTCAGAATCGTTCTTTTTCTGTATTGCATAACTTTCTGTTGAATTTTCAGCTGCAAGCATTATCTCTTTCGCCAATGACTCAGTAATTGTTGCCTTCTTATTAAATGCCTTATCATAAGCCCCGTTAATAAGATACCTTAAAACAAGATTCAACCTTCTTCTTGGAGAAACATCAACCGCCTGAGGATACCTCGCACCCCCATATTCTATCGCAGTAACTTCATCACGGGGAGCACCATTTTCTATAGCTTTCACAAAAATCTTCAAAGGATTCTCTCCTGTCTTCTCCCCAATTATCTTAAAAGCATCAACAACTATCTTCGTACATTTAGCCTGCTTACCAGTAATCCAGCCAGTAATAATCCTGTGTTTCTTACCCCTTGAACCTGGAACCTGCAATAAATTAATCAACCTTTCAACTACGTTCACTTCAGATTTTGTAGGGTCCCACTTTATCCTTCCATGAGACTTAAGCATAAGCTTCGGATTAAGATTTATCACTTTCTTCAAACCAGGGTCCGAAACTTTAACTTCACCGACATCATACATCCCAAAAACTTTCATCTGCATCATCTTATTCTTTCTCCCCTCCAATAATAAGCCTCTTCCAATTGACGAATAACCAAATCTGCATCGTTGACCGCAACAGCCACTCCAATTAATCTTCCTGACTTCGGGTTAACTTCGCAAATTCTATAAGCATATCCAGAACTTTCGTAAATATAGATGTTTCCTTCCTCATTTTTTCTCCACCCTAAATAATCCCCCCATCTTCCCTCTGTTGATATATCCTTATGAGTAAATCTTACATTTTTATTGTTAGCATCTGTCCTTTTTTTCATTTTATCTTCTACCCTTCTCTATCTTGCCTTGCCAAAGTCTGTCAAGTGGCTGGTCATTTACTTTAATTATCTGGAATCTAACTCCGGACAAATCTCCTTTTGTCCGACCTTGCTTGCCCCCAATTCGCTCAATTATAACTTCATCGTGCTCGTCCACAAATTTCTGCGCCAGATTTCCTGGAATAAAAGCCGTAACTTCTTTCCCACTCTTAATCAACTGAACCCTACAACACTTTCTCATAGCAGAATTCGGTTGCTTCGCCTCTTTTTGAACCTTCTTTATAACAATCCCTTTCGCCTGAGCACTCCTCCCAAGAGGGTCAAACTTCAAACTAATCCCAAGCCTTTTCTTCTTACGAGGCAATTTATTATCTCGAAATTTATTTCTGGCTTTCTTCAACTTCCTTGCATTCATCAATCCCATCTCATTTAGGCGAAAATTCGCTTTATAAAGTTTACTTAAAAACTCGCAAATTAAGTTAGATTAATAAACCCCTCTCGCCTTAATTCTCTATGACTAAGACTATAGCGAGAATAAAAAAAGAAGGAAAACATTTTGAAATATTAGTAGATTTAGAAGAAGCTTTAAAAGTTGCAAAAGGAGAAAAAAATGCAAATTTAAGCTCGGCAATTTTAACAGACGCAGTTTTTTACAATCTAAAATCTGGCGAACACGCCTCCGAGGAAGATTTAGAAAAAGCATTTGAAACTACAAATTTTGAAGAAGTAGCAGAAAAAATAATCAAAACTGGCGAAATAGTGAGAACCACAGAATCAATGAAAGAAGAACAAAACAAAAAATACAAACAAGTCGTAGATTTTCTTTCAAAAAACGCAGTCTCTCCAGAAGGGCGCCCATACACTCCTGACAGGATTATGAAAGCCCTAAGCGAGGCTCATGTTAATATAAAAAACAAGCCCATAGAAATACAGATAGACGAAATTCTAGAACAACTTTTCAGAGTGCTACCTATAAAAATAGAAAGGAAAAAAGTTCGTCTAACCATCCCTGCAATACACACAGGAAAAGCCTACGGAATAGTCAAAGAATTCATAAAAGAAGAAGATTGGAAATCAAACGGAGATTTAGAAGTTGTAGTTGAAATGCCCACTGCAATGATTTTTGATTTCTACGATAAGATAAATTCAGCAACTCACGGCTCAGTTTTAAGTGAAGAAATAAAAAATTAATTACTTAGAAGACTTCTTCTTAGATTTATTAGGTTTTTTAGAACCTTTCTTTAATTCGTCTTTCAATCTCTCAACTTCTCCCAATAAGGTCGCGTGATTCATACTCAAATGCCTTATTTTCTCATTAAGGTCAGAGAAAACATCATTAAGCATTAGTATGTCTTTCTTCACATAACCAAAACTCGCCGAAATGTCCTTCTCAAGCTGTTCAGTAGTTTTTTTCATATAAATCCATATTTTCAACATTTATAAACTTTTGTAACTTTAAAATTAATACAAAAATTACCAAAACATTTAAACAGATTTTTCAGATAATTTCATGGCAAAATACGAACTTTTAGCCCCTGTTGGAAATTTCGCAATGCTTCACTCAGCTCTTGAAGCTGGAGCAGACGCGGTATACTTTGGTTTACAAGAGTTCAATATGAGAGATTCTGCAAAAAACTTCCGCATAAGAAACCTAAACAAAATAAAAAGAATATGCGAAAATTACCCAAAAAAACCGAAAATCTACCTAACCCTCAACACAATAATCTACGATAAAGAATTAAGAAAAATTGAAGAAATACTAAAAAAAGTAAAAGGAAAAATAGACGCCGTAATATGTTGGGATTTCTCTGTAATAAACCTCTGTAAAAAATACAAAATCCCTTTCCATATCTCAACTCAGGCTTCTGTCTCAAATTCGGATTCGGCAAAATTCTTTAAGAACCTCGGAGCAGAAAGAATCGTTCTGGCTCGCGAACTAAACCTTAAACAAATAAAGAAAATATCTAAAATTATCCCTGTTGAATGTTTCATTCACGGAGCAATGTGCGTCTCTGTATCAGGAAGATGTTTCGCCTCTCAATTCGTTCATAACCTATCTGCAAACAGAGGAAAATGCGCCCACCCCTGCAGAAGAGAATGGAAAATAACAGACGACACAGGAAATGAACTAAAACTCTCAAACAACCGAGTTATGTCTGCTAAAGACCTATGCACTCTCCCCTTCATAGAAAAAATGAAAAAAGCGGGAATAAAGAGCTTCAAAATTGAAGGAAGAAACCGAAGCCCCGAGTATGTCTCAAAAATCGTCTCAGTCTACAGAAAAGCACTTGACAAAAAACTTTCAACAGAAGAAATCTCAAAATCAATAAAAGAACTAAAAAAAGTTTACAACAGGGGATTAAGCCCTGGATTCTACATAAGACCACCTACATCAGAAGACTTTTCCTCTTCAGAAAACGGCGAACAAACCGAAAGTAAAGTCTTCATTGGAAAAATTGAAAAATACTGGCCAAAATCCGAAGCCGCATCTGTAAGAATATTTAATAATGGATTAAAAATTGGAAAAGAAGTCTACATAATCTCTAAAAATGCGCCTATAAAAAGGACAAAAATAGAGAGTATAGAATTTGAAGGTGAAAAAATCAATGGGGCAAAAAAAGGCGAAAGTGTAGGAATCAGCCTCCCAAAATGTTTCAAAGGTGATGAAATTTACCTAATTAAAAAGAGCTTACACCTTCCTCAAAACTACTACCCCTATCAATAAAATTAACCCCCCCAAGACAAGACTAAAAAGGACATCTGTAAACCAATGAACCCTCAAATACATTCTAGAAAAGCTTACAAGAAGGATTAAAAGGATAAATAAGGCATAAAAACAAGCCTTTGTCTTAATCTCTCTCCCTAATGAAAGCAAATAGACAAAAAGCCCAAAAAACACAACCGAAATAGTAACATGCCCACTAGGAAAAGAATAACCAGTAGTTTCAATTAAAGGATTTAAAGGACGAAATTTCATAAAGACTTCCTTAAAAATTGCTACTAAAACTCCTGCCAAAACCAAAGTTCCGGAAACAACAAACCCCTTTTTCCACGACTTTTTATAAAAAAAGTAACAGGAGATAAGAACCCCTAAAACTATAAGAAACTCGGGATTAAAGACCTTATCAACAAATACGGAAAAATCCGTCAAAAAAGGGCTTTCTAAAGATTCCATAAACAAATTTACTACTCTATCCATCAACCCCAAAGAATAAAACAATTAATAAACCTTACTTCAAATATTTCATAACGTGAACCCTCTCAGGGTCTTCCCCTGCTGTCTCAACAAACCCGTTCTTTTTATAAAAACGATGAGCATTCTCCATTATAGGATAGGTGCTTAAAATCATCTTTTCATAGCCTTTCTCTCGAGCAAAATTAACTAAATTATCAAGCAACTTCTGAGCAATTCCCCTCCCCTCATAACCTTTCCTGACATACATTCTTTTCAATCTAACAGTCTTATTATCTATCTTTTTCAAAGCCATAGTCCCGACAACCCTTTTATCAACTTCAACAACTAAAAAAGAGAGATAGTCTTTTTTAACTCTGAACTCTTTAAGAAGCTTAAACTGATGAGGGTCCCCATTAAATATATCCCCAAGTACTTCAGAAACCATATTCAGAACTTCCTGCCTGTCCACGGGTTTATATTTTCTTATTTTCATAAAATACTATTACTAATAAGTAATCCCTTTATTTAAGACTTGCGCTAATACCTATAAAAAAGAATCATCCCGTAATCATCTATCACATAAAGCGTATCCCCTTCATCATTCCAAACACACGAAAAATTCCTTAAAAATAAAGAATCAGCTAAAATTTTCTCTCTATAAATATGAGTCGCGTCATCTTTTATCAAAACATCAATATCAAAACTACAACTATTCTTTAAAATAATTTTCTCCCTGTTCGTGCACCTCTCACCCCCTTCAAAATAAACCAATTTTACTAAATCAACACAGGAAGAATTCCCTGATTTATTCCATATCCCCCTTTCGTTCAAACGAGCAAACTCTTCAGCACCCCTAAGTTCATTGTAATAATCATCTTTCTCATAGTAATACAAAGAACCAAAACCCCTCCTTAATATCTCTTCATTAACATTTTCCCCGTCATAAAAAACATACGATAAAATCCGTCCATATTTATCATAACCGAAACTCTCCAACAACAAAGTCTTATTTTCTATTTTTTCCTTCAAAAACTCCTTAGACTCATTATAAAAAAACATTTTTTCTTCAGGAGCATTTATACCCTTAAGCCTAACCCGACCAATATCTGTATCAAAAGTATCACCATCTATTACCCTCACAACAAACACCTCTAAATCAGAAGAATTATCCTCCACAAGACAATAATAAAACACGCCTGAAACAATAACCAAAAAAAGAACTAATAACTTTCCCAGCATTTTGCTAAAACTATCTCTTCCTTTTAGATTTCTTAGCGAGTTTTCTTTCAAAAATTATAAGAACTGCAAGAACCCCTACAGCACCGACAAAAATAAGCGCTAAAGGAAGCTTATCCAATGATAAAAACCTTTCATCTTCTTCATCCTCTAATCCGCCAACTCCCGCAAGACCTGTATAACCCACGAGTTCCTTATTCACCGCACCAACAACATTTCCAGAACCATAAAGTTGAACATTTTCTCTCCTAAGAGTAGTTTTCCCGTCAGTTACTTCAATATTGTAAGTCCCCTCTGGAGAGACCAACTTTAAAACTTTCTCCTCACCTACCCCAATATTCTGAACATAAGTGTTCTCATTACTTCCAATTTTTATCTTAAGAGTTTTTGTATACCTGACATTACCAATATTCCTAATTATTAACTCATCACCCTCAATTTTAAATTCTACCTCAGAATTCTCCCCCACTAAAAAATTCCTCTCTACTTCCACGTCAGAATAACTCGCAGTAATACTCCATATCCCGCTCGGAAAATCGCTTTCAACAAGAAACTTGGTTTCTTTATTGGCTGTTGCATTAATCAAAATTTCCTTCTTTTTCAAGGCATCCTGAACAACTAAAGAAACCACTCCATCAACAAATTTCTCCCCTTCAAGAAGAATTACCTTAAAACTAACTTCCTCCCCTAAAGAATAATCCCCCGCCTTAAGTCCAGATATATCAATAGAATACTGGGCAGAGCCAAGACCTACAAGAATAAACACAACAAATGCAAACATAATCTTTCTCATACAATCTACCATCGTAATTTCTATTTAAATGTTTTGATAACAAAATATTTAAATAAGATTAATACTCATTTAATATGGGAAAAGTCTTTGTAGGTGTAGCGGGTTTCTTAATCTGCTTTCTTTTCATAACCGTGATAATTTTAGCAAATTTTACTACTACTGGCTTCGCAATATTTGAACAGTCTTCCGAAGGCAATTTTAATGAAGGAACTTACGAGAATACCCAATGGAACGGAAGTGCAGTAACTCTTTCGTCTGGTGAAACAAATGGAAATTATACTTCAAAAGTTTTCGACGCAGGTCTAAATGTAAATTGGAATAATATTTCATGGGTTTCTGGAAAATACTCTGAATTACCAAACAATCAAGAAAACGATGGAAATGTAAACATGGCTAACAATTTCCTATTATTACACCTAAACGAAGACTATTTAGATTACTCGGGTAATGAAAACCATGGAGAAAGCGTAGGAGGGCTTACTTTCGGAGAAGGGGTATTTGGAGAGGCAACAATAATAGATGGGAGTAATGAGTATATATCTGTCACAAATGATGGCTTGAGCTTCACAAATAGTTATAGCATTGAATTTTGGATAAAACCTTCTGCCTCTGCTTCACAATGGAGCACAATGGTAGAAAGAACAAACCAATTTATCTTTGACCTAATAGCTGGAGACAAAGTTCGAGTCCAGGGAACTGGCTATTCAAATTTAGATTCAAGTATAAGTATCCCTCGTGAAAAATGGAATCACATAGTTTTTACCCTTTACGACACCCCTACTGGAAATGACATCCTCAAACTCTATTTAAACGGGCAAATAGTCGGAACCATAGGTCCTGCCTGGGGAACACCCGCAAGTTCAAGTGCCCCCTTAAAAATTGGTGGAATAGGAGGAACTAACTATGTCGCAGGAATCTATGATGAATTCGCAAGTTATTCCAGAGTACTCTCAGAAGACGAAGTAAAAGAAAGATACAAAAGAGGAATTATGAAATTAGAGGTTTCAGCAAGAAGCTGTGATGACTCCCAATGTTCTGGAGAAAGCTGGACAAATTTAGAAACAGCATCGCCTCAAAATCTAACAATAGACGAAAATCGATACTTTCAATATAGATTCAACTTTAAAACTGGAAACTCAAGCTACTCTCCTTTCCTTTCCGAAGTAACAATTGATTATACCCCGTTAAGCTCCTCTCCCTTCATTAACATAATTTCTCCAACAAATACAAACTATCCTTACAACGAACTAATCTATCTTAACTACTCTGTATATGACTTAGACGAAGACCTAGAATCTTGTTGGTATACTTTAGATTCTGAACAGCCAGTAATTCTGAACAATTGCGAAAACACAAGCTTCTACACGGAAGAAGGAACACACACCCTCACCCTTTACGCAAATGATACCCTAGGAGCAGAATCATCTTCAAATGTTTCCTTTAACTCAATAAATACTGCCCCCACCATAACATTAGTTGAACCTTCCAATGGAACAACTTATGGTTATAACGAGTCCATAGAATTAAGATTCTTAATAGAAGACGCCGAATCTGACACTGACTCTTGTTGGTATATTATAAATGGAGGAGAAAACGAATATATAGAAAACTGCGAAAACACAACTTTCAGCGTTCCGGGGAACGAAGAATATCTTCTCCTAATCTATATAAATGATAGCCTCAACGAACAAGACTCCGACGCCGTACTTTTCTCAGTAAGTTTGGGAGCACCAACAATTACGGTACACTCTCCAATTGATGGAGAATACCTAAATCATAGCGAAGTAGAATTCTCATATACCCCTACCGATATAGACTTGGAATCCTGTATGCTCTGGGGAGACTTTGATGGAGAATTTAAAGTCAACCAAACAAAATACATAGGTGTTGGAGGGAGTGGCTTAGAAGATAAATTCACCCTAACACTTACAGACGGAGTCTATAACTGGAATATAAAATGCAATGATTCTGAAGGAAACTCTGCGTTTAATGGAAATAAAACTCTATACATAGACGCCACATCTCCAAAAATATCTATTTCAGAACCAATAGGAACAAAAAAATCAAGAACAGCGATTCCTCTGACAACCTCTGTCATAGATAATTCCCCAACAACCTGCCTATATAACATTTACAGAGGTCAAAATATAGAAATCCAGAATACCTCTATCAATTGTTCTGGAAGCTCCTCTTTCAGTGTAACTGTAGACGCCGACTTTGTTCTAAACTTTTACTCCAACGACTCTGCAGGAAATTCAAACTATAGTGTCTCAAATTTCAAGGTTGACACCTCAACAACAACTATTCCTGAACAGCCATCAGGAGGAGGTTCTGGAGGAGGAAGTATTTTAGTCACTTCTGCACCTTCAAAGCTAAAAATTACTCCGGTTAATATAATTGTCATGCTTGGAGAAGAAAGAAGTCTTCAGGTAAGTGTAAAAAACGAAGGCAGAACTTCTGCAAACAAATGCAGGTTAATTGCAAACGAAAATTATTCTGATTACATAGAATCTAAAGATATAAAAAACATAGGAGTAGGAGAGATTGTTGAATTCCCTCTGTTGCTAAAAGTTTTGGACAAAGAAATAAAAAATATGAATCTATCTATTGTCTGCCTTGAAAATGTTTCTGGTAAAGTTCCTCTTTCAATAAACATTTTAGAAAACAAATTAAATACAATCATAAAAGAAATAACTATAGACTCAAACGAACTCCTGATAAAATATGAAATCGCAACGAACATAGATTCCGTTGAAGAAGTTTACTTTAGAATTTTAAGTTCATTGGGAGAACCTGTAAAAGAAATCTTAGAGAATATTAATTTAAAATCCAACGAACCTTATTTAGGAGAAATCAAAATTCCTCTTTCAGGAATAAACGAAGGAGTATTGAAAATATCCGTAACAGACAAAAACAAAGAGGAAATTTTCATAGAAGAAGAGTTTATCTATGAAAGAAAAAATAGTTTGTTTACAGGCAATGTTATTCTTGAACAAATAAGCAGATTCTCTTATGTAATCGTTATCCTTCTGGTCTTCTTAATTTTAGCTATAGTTTTAGTAAAAAGAATTTTAAAGCTAAAAAAAATCTTAAAATAACCAGTAAATTCTTAAACTACCTGCTTGTCTAATTATATGGTTCGCATTCGTTATAGTTTTGGTTCAAGACACACGGGTAAAATAAAAAATATAGCTAAACAAAGAAAAGAATTCCCTGAAATCGTAAATGAAGTAATCAGAATATCTGACATTATTTTGGAGGTTCTGGATTGTCGTTTCATAAACAAAACAAGAAACCTTGCTCTTGAAGAATGTGTCAAGTGGATGAATAAAAAAATAATTTTTGTTTTAAACAAAGCAGATTTGGTAGAGATAAACGAAATTAAAAAAAGCATTAAAAAAGAAATTAAACCTTTTGTCTTTGTCTCTTCAAAAAATGGTTACGGCGCAAAAGACCTCAGAAACAAGATAAAAATTGAGGCGAAAAGGATAAAAATAGATAACAAAGAAAGAATTCAGATTGGAATTATAGGATACCCCAATACTGGAAAAAGTTCGCTAATCAATCTTTTAGCCAGAAAAGGAAGTGCAAAAATTTCAAAACAGGCAGGATTTACAAAAGGAATACAAAAAATCAGATTTACAAAAGACATTTTGCTTCTAGACACCCCTGGAGTAATCCCTAACGAAGAATATTCTGCATCACAGGAAAAAATAATAAAACACACCGAAGTCGGAGCAAGAACTTTTAGCGACGTAAAAAACCCTGAAGAAGTCGTTGCTCACCTGATAAAAGATAATCTCAAAGTTATTGAAAAGTTTTATAATATTAATTCTTCGGGCGACCCCGAAAAACTAATTGAAGAAATCGGAAAAAAGAAAAATCTTCTAAGGAAAAAAGGTGAAGTAGACACAGACAGAACTTCACGAAAAATTTTAAGAGACTGGCAGGAAGGAAAAATCACCCCCTCATTAGATTAAGATAATGGGTAACACTCCCTTTCCCCCTCATAACAAAAGATTCAAAAAATAAATTAGCAAGAAAAGTCAACTCACTTACATTTTCTATAAAACTCTCTTTTTTAGCCACATTTCTTGGAATAAGCCCTTCTGTTCCACAAAAAACTCTAAAAAAACCACCCCTCTCTTCTCTACCACTCTCAGCACCATAAATATAAAAATCATGTCCTATTACTCCAATACGAACCTCCTCTTCCCTTAAACACAAAAGCTCCAAATCAGGTTTTTCTTCCTTTAATCTTCCCACAAAATAAGGAATATAGGGAAGAATCTCTATAGGCTCTTCCTCAGAATAAAGTGAAATATTCATAGCATAAACCATTCCTGAAAGGATTATCTCTGAACTAATTACGCGACTCGAATCCACGGGAGAAGAATCTGAAAAAGTGACAATCTTGCTGGGAAACTTATCATCAAGATATCTGCAACTCCTTTCTAGAACATTAAATAAATTATGAGGTTCCGCAATTTCTACCCCTTTCATAAGTATACTAATAATTTAGGTTTCTTAAAAATTCTTATATTACAAAATATACTTCTTTTAATAATCTATATTCAAAAAGCCCTACTATTTATAAAAAACTAAGAAAAAAGGATATAAAATTATATTATTATTTTGTGACCCTCGCCAAACCTTTCCCAAATTGCGTTTGGGTATCTCTGAAACAAGGTCCGCCTGATTTCGTCCGCTTCACGGCTGAAATCATCATTTAAGTTTTCATCTTTTACAGTTAATTCAATTTCCATTTTCACCTCCTTACTAAACAAAAGAAATTTACTTTATATAGAAATATGAATCTTGAAATATATTTGAAATTATAGTTTTATTTATATAGTAATTGACTTGTAAGTAGTGTTGGATAATTTTAAAGTGGTGTCTGGCTGTTTTTGGTGAAGACTTCAAACAAAATTGAACTTATCAAATTATTTATATAGGCAAAAAGATTAATTAATAAATGAGTGAAAAAAACATTTTAATCCCCCTGGGCGACGAAAAACTTAAAGATATTTCTGAAGTAATAAGCAATAAAACTTGCAACAAAATTTTAGACTTTTTAGTGGAGGAAGAAGCGACAATAAGCGACGTTTCAAAAAAGTTAAGCATCCCAATTAATACTGCAGAGTACAATATTAAAAAATTAACAAAAACAGGATTAATTGAAAAAAAAAGCCATTTTTGGAGTGTAAAAGGGAAAAAAATGCCAGTCTACGTAGTTTCAAATAAAAAAATAATTATCTCTCCAAAAAGATCAAAAAGCCTTTTGTCTTTAATTCTTGCCTTGGGATTAACCGGCTTTTTCGCCCTAATCATTAAAAAAACAACTTCTAAAATATCTGAAAACATTGTTGCCCCAGAAGAAATGATATTAAAAGCAGACAGATTTGCAGAAGCCACTGCACAACATCCAGAAATCCTCTCAACAATGGCTCCTTGGGAATGGTTCCTCATCGGTGCGTGGCTGGCAATCATCTTCTTTTTTGTAATTTCATCAATTACTGAAAGGAGGAAAAAATGAGCAAAATAGATAATTCAGTCAAAATTACTGGAATGATTGTTTTAGCAGTTGTAATTTTAGCTGTTCTGGGGTTTTATGTAATCAACCCTGTTTCTGCAAATGAAACAATCCGTTCTGACGGAGTCTCAACAGTAACAGTCATACCTGACAAAGTAAGTATTTACTTCAGTGTAGAAACCTCTGGAACAACCGCTGCAGAAGCCAAAGACCTAAACACAGAAACGGCAAACAAAGTCATTGACGCCATAATAGGAGAAGGCTTTGAAAGAAAAGATATTGAAACTACTTCTTTTAATGTATACGAAGATATTGAATGGACAGAAAGAGGGAGGGTTTCTAAAGGGTACAAAGCAACACACTCTTTAAGAGTTAAGTTTTCCGCAGAAGAATCAGAAAAAATTGGAAAAGTAATAGATGCGGGTATTGACTCAGGAGCCCTACTTTCTTATATAAGCTTTGAACTAAGCCAGGAGCTTGAAAACCAATACAAAGCAGAAGCTCTTAAACTCGCAACTGAAGATGCGCGAACAAAAGCTGAAGCAATAGCAACAGGTCTTGGAGCAAAACTCGGAAAGGTTGTCTCCGTGAGCAGTTCAGAAGCAAGTTACTATCCTTCAATTTCCTACGACGCAAGAGCAATGGAAGAATCAGTCTCGATCAAAGGAAGCGAAATAGCCACAAGCATCCAGCCAGGAGAACGAGAAATAACAGGCAGAGTTTCAGTAATATACAAAATTAATTAAATCCTTTAATTCGCAACAAGCGAAGCGCGACCGAATTTCACGCGTGGCTCTGCCACAAGACAACATAGAATAAATGCCACCAGACACTATAAATCCTTTAATTTTTTAGGATTTTTCTTTTTTAAGAAATCTTTTTATATCTAAACCTAAATTAGTAAACTCTAAAAATCTCGTTTGTTTTTATTTAAAATGAAATCTTACACGCGATATCTTAAAATAAATACTGATAAAAGAATAGACTTTGTAAACATAACAAAAAAAATCGCCGAAATTATTGACGACAGTCAAATAGACGAAGGACTTGTTTTAATTAATCCTATGCACATTACGGCGAGTGTTTTTATCAATGACGCAGAGTCGGGTTTAATTGAGGACTTCAAAGAATGGCTTGAGAAACTCGCACCGAAAGATAAAGACTATCACCATCACCAAACTGGAGAAGACAATGGTTTCTCACATTTATGGAGGACAATTATGGGAAGAGAAACAACTATTGCAATCACCGAAGGCAAAATGGATTTAGGAACATGGGAACAGATTTTCTACGGAGAGTTTGACGGTCAAAGAGATAAAAGAATTTTAGTCAAAGTAATTGGAGAATAATCAAATCAGCAAAGACTCATATATAGGCCTATAAACTCTTAATGCCTGCTCAAAACAAGTAGGAATTGATGTACCTTCAAAATGCTTTTTAGCATAGTCCAATGACCTACGAAGCTCTTCATAAGCTCCCCGAAAAACCTTCAAATCAAAACTTTCAAGTCGAACTCTTATATCCCCTTCATCAACCCAATTCTCTCTTACCATACTCTTAAAAAATTAAGATATTTAACTACTTTTCTATAAACATATTTAAAAATTCTCTTTCTATTTATTTATATGAATATTATACTCCTCGGAGTGCAAGGAAGTGGAAAAGGAACTCAGGCTAAATTAATCTCTGGAAAAAAAAGGCTCACACACATATCAACAGGTGATTTGCTAAGAAACACAAAAGGAAAACTAAAAGAGCAAATTGATTCTTACATCAACAAAGGAAACCTCGTCCCCGACGAATTAATGTTAAAAATTCTAAAAAATAAAATAGATGATTGCAAAAAGGGTTTTATCCTTGACGGCTTTCCGAGAAATTTAAAACAAGCTGAAATGCTAAACAAAATCACCAAAATTGACAAAGTAATAGAAATTTTCATATCTGACAGAGAAGCCATAGAAAGAATCAGTGGAAGAAGAAACTGCTCAAAATGCGGAAAAATCTATAATATTTACAAGTCACCAAAACCAAAAAAAGACGAACTATGCGATGACTGCAATGTAAAACTATCCCAAAGAGCAGACGACAACATTGAAGCAGTTAAAAAAAGAATAGAAACCTACCACAAGGAAACCGAACTTATCTTAAAACTCTATCCTTCAGTCAGAATAAACGGCGAACAAGATATTGAAAAAGCTAATAAAGAAATCCTTGAAGTTTTGAAATAATTAACCCATCATTGATTCTCTTGTTGCTAACTCCTCTAATCTCTTATCTACATCAAACCCAAGCAACACCCCCTCAGAAAAACGCAAAGCATAAACAGAATCTATCTCTCCCGTAGAAGCCTTACGAACTGCAGAATCATAGTGCCTTCCTAACATCCCTTTAATAGTCTCTTCCTGCATACCATCCAAAGGAATTCTTAATCCGTTACTTCTCAGACGACGGACAACATAACTCACAAAATCTTCTCTATCCATAACTATTCATAAAAATAACCCTTAATAAAGAATTCTATCATCCAAAATATACTTTAAAAAACAATAAAGAACAGTATAAGAAATCACTAAAGTGAAGAAAAATAAATGAGGCTATTAGTAGATGCGGACTGAACAAATCGCGTGAGTATAATCAGATAAATTTATAATAAATTAAAAACATCCTTTACTATGAAATTAAAACTATTCCCTATAGAAAATTTTGATAATGAGTCTATTGGTACAATTAAGAAGTTAATTAAAATATCTGAGGATCTTTTAGATAAATCTGATATTTCTGTCCCTAGATTTATAGAATTTTATGACGAATTAGAATTATTCATAAAAAGGATACTCCCGCAAGTAAAAGATTATGGGTTGACAGAAAAACAATCAAAAGAATTTATAAAAGCCTCTTTGAATTCTGGAACATACGGGACCTTTGACATAAAGGAAAATTCAATAGTAGAAATGAATTTTAATCCGCATTTTAAATTGTTTTATCCATCAATTCATTTTTTAAAATTATTAATCCATGAATCCTTACATCTTTTTTTATATGAAAACCTAAAGCAGGATATTTACAAAGGTAAATTTAAATTCAAA
The DNA here is from genome assembly GCA_041649755.1 of Candidatus Pacearchaeota archaeon. Taxonomy (GTDB): domain Archaea; phylum Nanobdellota; class Nanobdellia; order Pacearchaeales; family GW2011-AR1; genus JAGVXH01. The sequence goes on from JBAZMK010000005.1 coordinate 73,691, forward strand.
GAAGGAGAATATATTGGTTACAAAGAAATAATTCAGTTAGATGAGGGGTTCGCCGAATTTTTAACTGACAAAATCCTTGAAAAATATGATTTTAATTTGATTAAAGATTTACCCATATATTCCGGATTAAATACTTCTCCAAGTTATTTAAAAGAAATTGAAGGAGTAAATATTATCGATTTAAACAAAAAATTTAATAATATCTATGAAGAAAACTCTAATAAAGGATATGAGATTGTAGAGAAAAAATTTAATCAATCAGAAGGTACATTTAAGGAAAAAATAAAAAAGATTATCAATTTTATACAAGAAGAAATAGATAATTTACCTAAACATAAATGAAATATCTCTTATATAAACATCTTCGGTATTTAATTTTTCCCTAATAGAAGTTTTTAATAACCATTCTAAAATTTTCTGTGTATGAACGCAAAAAGTTTTATCCATTTTTTCTAATTTTCCATATTTTACTTCTGAGTTAAACGCACATCCTCCTCCACAAATACCAATTGCAGGACAAGATTTGCATTCAGATATATTAATTGGTTGTCTATCAGACCATCTTTTTAAAACCTTATTTTCTAATATCTTTAATGGATTTTCTTTATCTTTTGAAACATTACCAACAAGAGGTTTTTTACATCCTAAATAAGCCTGACATACACCTATATTCCCTTCTGGATAAAAAACCAGCTGATTACCAATTGCTCCGCAATCTTTAAAATGAGGATGCTCCGTTCGATTAAAGGCTTTAACTTTTCTTTGTATCCTATCTTCATAAAGTTTATTTTTATTAGCAAAATCTGAAGCCTCAATTAAGCAATCATTTGATTTATTTATCGACAAATAAGGAACTTCTTTGTTTTTGGCTGTTAATAAAGTATTAAATCCTACCCCTCCAGCACCAATTTTCTTGAAATAAGAAATGTTTTCTTTTAAAACATTTATATTATGAGGTCCAATTGTACAAGAAATTCCAAAAGGTATTTTTTCTTTTTTTAACATCTCGATAGACTCTAAAATTTTTTTATGGGTTCCTTTTTTATTTCCTTTAAAGATTCTCATTTCGTCATTAATTTGTTCAGGCCCATCTAAAGATATTGCTAATTCCACTTTATATTTTTTAAAAAATTGGACAAGTTCTGGGGTTATTTGAGTAGCATTTGTGATAATATTTATTTCTCTTCCTGTATTAACTACTTTACAAAGTTTATCTATATGTTTTATTGATTTGATTACGTAATCTGGATTTAACAAAGGCTCAGAACCATAATAAATAAATGAAAGTTTAGGAGATAGTTTGTTTTTTTCTTTTAACTTTAGAATAAAATTTTCTATAAAAGCCATAGTATCTTTAAATACTTCCGAAGACATGGACATAGATTTTTTATCATTATCGTAACTCCCTTCAACATAACAATACTTGCATGCAAGATTACATTCATTATTAAAAGTTAGATAGAAAATATTAATTTCGGGTTCTTTTAAAAAGTATTTTTCTCTAATATATTCAATATATTTCTCTTCAGAATAACTATCTGGTACAACAATGTGAGCTTTTTTAAGTTCTTTGATCTCATTAGTATTTTTATTATCTTTTATGTCAGATTTTATTCTTTCAAATTCTTTCTCATTAATAAAAAGAACCTGGTTTGTTAAGTTATTCCTTAAAATATAGTAAAAAAAATTATCTGAGCAAACCTCATAGATACTACTAATTTTTGAAAATCTCATTTTAATATATCTCAAAACTAAGCTGCTTGTCTAAATAAATAAGAATCCGAATCTTCGAATTCTTTTCCTCTTGAAGAATAAACTTCAGAAATCCTACACCTGCAATGTCCTGTAGGACAACTACAAGAACCTCTGCACATCCCAGCACAACGCATTTCAGGTTCTGTCTCAAATTCAGCAGTCTTAACTTCTAAATTTTCCATAATTTAAAGAATATATTCTAATTTAAATACCTTTTCATTAAAATTTACTACTAATCAGTCTTAATATATTACAAATAAGAACAGTATAAGAAATCACTAAAGTGAAGAAAATTAAATGAGGCTATTAGTAGATGCGGACTGAACACGTCGCGTGAGCTTCGTGCGTACATCCCATCTCTATCAACGCAGTCTTTTACTGCGGCCTTAGTTGTCTCGTTTTGCGAGTCGCTTCGTGCTTAGATGCTTTCAGCGCTTATCGATTAATGCGTAGCTGCTCAGCCTGCTCATAACAACTGATACACCAGAGGCATCGAATCACCGTTCCTCTCGTACTAGATGATCCTTTCACTCAGACAACAACACGTCTAGTAGATATCATACAAACTGTCTCACGACGTTCTTAACCCAGCTAACGATCCCTTTTAATGCGTGAACTCCGACACCCTTGGGTGCTTATGCACACCCAGGATAGGAAGAGCCGACAGCGATGTACCAAACCGCCCCGTCAATGTGGACTATCGGGGGCGACAAGCCTGTTATCCTTGAGGTACCTTTTCTGCCATTTACCTGACCCACTAAAAGTCATGGTAAGTTCGTTAGGCCCGACTTTCATCTCTGCATTTCTTGCTTTTCAAAATACAGTTAGACAAGCTTTTGCCCTTACACTCTACTCCAGATTTCCGACCTGGATGAGCTTGTCTTTGGGCCCCTCTGATATCTTTTCAGAGGGGTGCCGCCCCAGCCAAACTACCTGCCAATTGCTGTCCCAAAAAGGTGAGTGGTTCTATTAAGGGTGGGTAGTGTTACACTTTTGCTCCATATCAGCCGAAACTAATACTTCGACGCTCCTACCTACTCTAAGCATCCATAATAGAATCACAACAACAGGTTGTAGTAAAGGTCTACAAGGTCTTCGCTTCCCACTAGACGACACCGGCCTGTTCACCGGTTAATGCTTTCGGAGGGTTTAAGTTAGGGACAGTGACAACATCGTTAAGCCTTTCATGCACGTCACCATTCAGATGACAAGGCATTACGCTCATCTGTTAATTAGAACTCCGTCGAGTTCATCTCTTTATGTCGCCATAAAGTTCGGACTATATCTTCACAATTCAACTTCATCTATAAAATCGTTCTCAATGTTCAAAGTTTTACTCGCTACTTTCTTCAAATGATGCGAAATCATTTTACCGTTGCCAATAGCAACATAAATAACTTCTTTTCCAAATCTTTCTATCGCTGCCTTAACAGCTCCAGAAAAATCTCCATCATTCGAAATCAAATAAGCTTCATCGTAATCATTACCTTGAGCATCCAATACTAAATCAAGTGCCAAATTTACATCTGTTGCTTTTTCCACAAAATATATCTTTCCATCTCGTTTTCTTTTTTCTAATCTTCCAAAAATAATTTTTAAATTTTTTATTTCTCGAAGTTTCTTAAAAAATTTCTGTTGTTCTGAATACATCTCTGGATTACTTTGCTTATTAACAGGTGAAATATAATAATTTATTTTTATTAAGCTATTTTCACTGGTTAATTTTTTACAAAGCTTTTCTATATCAACTTTACAATCGAATTTTTTCTTTGCAGAATGATATAAATTACTTCCATCAATATAAACAGCAACTCTTTTCATATTAAAATAAAACATGGGGTTAGTTTCCTAATCCCATGGACTTTAGTATAACATGAAATAATTTAGCATTTATATAGTTTTCGTCAAGTGTGTCGAGCATGTAGTCTCTGAGGATTCTAGAATTAATTTCCCATAAGGTTTGCTAACAAATAACAACATCCAATAAAGGCAACCATTTCAACACCTACTACAACAAGATTATAAAAACCTAATAGATCTGTTCTCGGGTCATCCCAATTATAATCATTTCGAGACAGGTAATTTAATTCACCTCTAATTGGAACAAAATCCTCTAGTCTTAATCTCTTCGTAGGTTTCTCATTTTTTAAATCTTCTAATTTCATAACAAATCTAATATTCTTACTTATTTAAATTTTGCTATTACTTTAAAATTACATTAATTCTAGTCTTTCCTGCTGATTGTCCGCAATTTTGGATTTTCACTTTTTCAAGTACCAAAATATTCTCGGATGTTCCAGCATTTAGCTCGATTTTCTTCATTCGACTTAACATTTGTTTCCCTTTCACAACTATTTAACTATAAAGCTTGAAGCGTATACTTTCGTATTCGTAAGGCAGCGTTCCACCTTAAGAGCCTCATAGTTAGGCCCGCCGTTTGATGGGCTTTCGACGCGTTGAAACGCGAGTTTAGACACCACCACTGGGCAGACTTCACCAAGCATATTTTTCCTTTCGGAATTGCGCTTGGCTACGTTTTTGGTAAACAGTCGTGCTATCCTTGTTACTGAGATCTACTCCCCCCCATAATGAATCATGAAAAAGAATAGACATCCCTTCTACCGAAGATACGGGACTATTTATGCCGAATTCCCTTAACTTACTTAACCCTTCACGTCTTGGCCTTCTCAGCCTAGGCACCAGTGTCAGTTCTTGGTACAGCCATCTACTTTCTATTTCCTGAACTTTTCACTGACTCTTGGAATCAACAGATTCAGAGCAATTCGCAAACTTCTCATCATTACGCTCCATTTACTTCTCGCTTCTTGTACCTCTCGGCACTCCGCTTATCCGAAAGCGATTCAGAAACTTAACAAAAATAAAAGGTGCAGGAATATTAACCTGCTGTCCGTCGTCGCATTCAGTTAAGGTGCGACTTAGGTGCTGACTAACCCTTAGCTAATTGGTAGTGCTAAGGAAACCGTGCCCTTTCGACGTCTTCCGGTTCTCAGGAAGATCAGATCCTACTCCCACCAGGATTCTCGTTACTAGTCGCTCCAGCCTTTCTTACGAAAAACCTTCGGCGCAACTAATACGCCTGCTTACCATGACATCCAACTGGATGTATCTGAAGTATCGGTAGTTTGCTTAGCCCCGTCCATTTTCGAGGCCTCTATTCTCAATGGGTGAGCTGTTACGCTTTCTTTAAATGATGGCGGCTTCTAGACCTACATCCTCACTGTCTCAGAATAAAGACTCTCTTCGTTACACTTAGCAAACATTTTGGGACCTTAACTCCAGTCTCCCTTGTTCGGGTTTCGTAGCAGTATCTTACACACTGCCGCTGCTTCCGGTATTACGCAGTTTGAAGGTTCTGAGTTAGAAAGAATTCCGTAACCGTTAGATTCTGCAAATTCTATCTGTAACTTTACCCCGCAAACAAACTATACCGAACTATACCAAGGCATATTTCAGCAGGAACCAGCTATCGCCAGATTAGAGTGGCTTTTCACCCCTATTCCCAAGTCATCCAAGCACATGTACATAGCACTGGTTCGGCCCTCCATTTCTCTTTCAAAAAACTTCAGCCTGCTCAGGAATAGATCATCTGGCTTCAGGTCTTACCCCTGTGACTAACGCGCTTTCACACTCGCTTTCGCTTCGGCTTCATTTATTAACCTCGCCACAAAAGTAAACTCCCTGGCCCGTTCTTCAAAACGTACGTTACAACACCTTAATGCCGTAACCATCTTGTAACTGTTAGATTTCAAGTCTTTTAACCCTCTTGTGAGAGTACTTTTCAGCTTTCCCTCGCGGTACTCGTTCGCTATCGGACTTAAATCAATATTTAGGGTTAGCAGTTAATTCTGCCACATTCAGACACCTAATCCAAGATGCCCTACTCTTTCAAGACCCAGCATATCAGCTTCGTCTACGGGGCTATCACCCTCTAAAGCGTTCCTTTCCAGAAAACTTCAACTCGCCAACTTAGCCTTTTATCTCACCACATCTCTAACCTCGTTTCCAAGGCAGATTCGGTTTGCCCTTTTCCCTTTTCGCTCTCTGCTAATAAGGGAATCATTATTATTTTCTTTTCCTGCCGGTACTAAGATGTTTCAATTCCCGGCGTGACTCTCCCTCTCGGGATGTGTAAACACATGTTTCACATTCGGAAATCTCGGGGTCAAAAGTCGCATGCACTTCGCCCGAGCATATCGCAGCTTGCCACGTCCTTCGTCAATATTTAAGCCAAGCTATCCGTCTAACAGTTTCATAAATCTTAATCTTCCTTCACATTAACCTCTGTCTTGCGACAGAAGTGTCTAGTGATTTCTTATACTGTTCTCATTGAATATAATTCTCAAACTCCCTAAAGCAACAAGTTACTTCAGTTCATCGTCAGTTTTTACGAGTTTCTCTCTCGCTTATCCGCAAAATGCGGTTGAGTATGATTAATTTTCAAGAGCAAATTTTTTTACCCTTAATATTTCTTCCATTTCCTTTCTTTCTCTCAAGTTTATGAAATAATGCTGAACATCCTTAGGACATTCATTCCTTCTATATTGGGGAATTTCTTCCACTTCAAGCCCACATGCCTGACATTTATACATTTTCTTATCCCTTAATTTTATGGACCCACCGGGAGTCGAACCCGGGTCTCCTCGGTGCAAACGAGGTATTCTACCACTGGACTATAGGCCCTCTGTGTTTCGGCACAAAGTCCTTTGCACCGACTTAATCAATGATCATAATCGAAAGTTACTTCGACTATCTTTCGAGGCAGGAGGTTAGTTCTAATTGCTTAATATAATTTAAAATTTATAGGAGGTGATCCATCTGCAGGTTCCCCTACAGATACCTTGTGACGACTTAACCTACCTTGTCATACAAAATTTTTTCTCAAAAGAGCTTCAACTCTGCATAACTCGGTTGGTTTGACGGGCGGTGTGTGCAAGAGACAGGGACTTATTCACCGGACTGTGATAAAATCCGATTACTACGAATTCCAACGTCATGAGGGTGGGTTGCAACCCTCAATTTGGACTGAGATACGCTTTAGGGGATTAGCTTCTCCTCTCGGAGTTGCATCTCATTGAACGTACCATTGCCGCGCGCGTGTAGCCCAGGGGATTAGGGCCGGTCCACCTGACGTAGCCCGTACCTTCCTCCTTGTTACCAAGGCAGTCTCAATAGTGTACCCATTTCTGTAGGAACTATTGACACGGGTCTCGCCTGTTACCTGATTTAACAGGTCACTTCACAGCACAGGCTGACGTCGGCACTGCAACTCCGCTCAGCGTGTTAGGTAAGCCCTTCAGACTGACCTTCATTCTGCTGTCGCTCCTGGTGAGGTTCACGGTGTAGAATCTGATTGAACCGCACGCGTCACTCGTTGTATGTCTCCCCGCCAATTCCTTTAAGTTTCGATCTTGCGACTATACTTCCCAGGTAGCTCACTCTTCGCCTTCGCTTCAGCACCGAATCCTCCCGAAGAGGGCCCGATGTTTAGTGAGCAGTGTTTACTGCCAGGACTACACGGGTATCTAATCCGTTTT
>JBAZMK010000006.1:0-69187 GCA_041649755.1 Candidatus Pacearchaeota archaeon
AATCTTTTTATAATAATCTAGAAGATAAATTATTGACTTTTGGTTCAGAAGAGGGAGAGTCCATTAAGTCAGGTTTAATTCCTATTAATTCAGGTACACCATTTTATACAAATGCAAGTTCAAATCCTTTGACGACTTTTTCATTGACTTCAGGGCAGAGCGAAACGATAACATTCTGGGTAAATGCAACAGGAGATTTAGATACTACACATACTTTCTATGCTTTTGCAAACATGACTTCAAATTTAAGTGTTTCAAATTCTACGGGGACTTGGAATGTTAGTATAATTACATTGAATACTGCTCCAGACAATCCTGTTGTTTTAATTAACTCAACAGATGCATCAAATAAAACCGCACAGAATCTTAATTGTTACTCCACGATTTCTGATCCTGAGGGGGATAATATGAATGTATCTGTTAGGTGGTATAAGAATGATTCCTTGAATTTGACTTTGGATTATAATAATAGTTATTCTGATGGGTTATTGTTTAGTTCTGCTTTGTTGTCAGGGAATACGACTAAGGGGGATGTCTGGAAATGTTCAATGAGGCTTTATGACGGGGAAGAGTATAGTGATTGGGAGAATTCTTCTTCTTTGACTATAGTGAATACTTTACCTGCCGTGACTTTGCTTTCCCCTTCAAATTGGGGTTCTACCACTAATAGGACAATGGGTTTCAGCTGGAGTGGTTCTGATGACGATAATGACGAGTTAACTTATGATTTTAACATTACTGATTATAAATTCAGCGGTTCTGAAGTTTGCACAGATTCTCGGTCTGATGAAGGAACTTCTTCTACGAATTATTATCCTTCTTCTGATTTAATGTGCCTTCATGATAATGGTTATTACTATAAATGGAAGGTTAGGGCTCACGATGGGGAAGATTATGGTGAGTGGAGTAACGAATTTGTGGTTAATATAACTGCGAGTATTTCTGTCTATATGGTTCAAGGAGAGATGTCTTTTTCAGCTTTGACAAATCTAAATCCTATTAATGACACGACCGATAATAATCCTGCACCTTTTGTTATTGAGAATCAAGGCAATGCGATTGTTAATGTCAGTGTGAATTCTTCGGCATTATGGGATACTCAGCCAACAGATAGTTCTTATTATCAATTTAAGGTAGATAATGTCAGCGGTGAAGAAGGAGCATTTAATTGGGTTAATTCTATAACTGAATGGTTTAACTTTCCTATAAGCGGAAGTGCTATCGCTATCTCTAAACTTAAATATGTAAATGAATCTGATAGTGCCGAGGTAGATGTGAGGTTGGAGCTTCCTTCAAATGAGCCCCCTGGACCAAAGAGTGCAGTTATTGTTTTCAAGGCAGATTTATCTGAAACAATGGAGGATTGGGTGTAATGAACGGGCTATATAAGATAGATATTTTAGTGGTTGCAGTTAGTCTTACTGCCTTGATATTCTTAGTCGGATATATGCAACCTTTAGTGATTGCGCCAGTTGACTCTTATGAGACTAATAGCGAATCAGTTTTATTTTCTATTGAGAAGGCAGACGTGCTTTTAGTAGATGACAATATTGACTTCACTACACCCGATGAATATCCTTTGGAGGAAGGTTTAAAGATTAGTCTTGAACCGGGCGATTATTACTGGATGGCTAGGGGTTTATTTAAGAGTGAAATCAGAACGCTTACGATTTTGTCTAGAGTAGAACTTGAATTAAGGCAAATTGATGATTCTAATTATGGGGTTTTCAATGCAGGAAATGTTAGATTAAATGTTGATATTTATAATGGGACTGAGTTTATAGGAAGTAAAAAAGTAGAATCTAATAGTGTTTTTCCTTTGATTGGAGATAAATTTGTGGGGGGTTATGATGAATAAGAAATTTGTTTTGTTTCTTATGGCGTTGTTTTTGGTTAATGCAGTTTATGCCTTAGGTGTTACTCCTGCGAGAACTACCATAGATTTTGAACCAGGACTTAAGAAGGCTGTTGAATTTGAGGTTTTGAACTCTGAAGGAAAAGACATTAAATTGAATGCGATGGTTGTTAATGGTGAATTGGATGGGTATATTTATCTTCCAGTAAAAGAGATGTTTATTTCTGCTAACGAGAAGTCTAAGAAATTTAATTATGAGATTAATCTTCCTGGCAGTTTGAGCCCAGGTCTTCATAAAGGGGAGATATTAATAATTGAGTCTTCTGGTGAGAGCGACCTTAGTCAGACCCAGGTTCTTGCTACTCTGGCTGTTGTTACACAACTTCATGTTTATGTTCCTTATCCAGGGAAGTATGCAAATGCAGACATGGTTGTTTATAATGCAAATCAGGGGGAGAATGTTCTGTTTGTTTTCCCTGTTGTCAGTGCTGGAGAATTTGATTTAACTTCGGTCAGAGCGAATGTTGATATTTTTAATAGTATGGGGGAAAAGGTAGACAGCTTTACTACTCTTACTATCCGTGTTCCGAGTGGGGAGAAGAAAGAGATTGTTTATGAATGGAAAGCTGATGTGCCTATAGGAAATTATCGTGCAACTGCGGGTTTAATTTATGATGAGGGGATTGTAAACTTAGAAAGGCAGTTTACTGTTGGTAGTCGAGAACTTGAGTTAAAGGAGATAAATGTTAATAATTTTAAGTTGGGGGAGATTGCTAAACTGGAAATGCTTGTGGAAAATAAGTGGAGTGAGGCTATATCTGGGGTTTATATAGAGACTAAGATAAAGAAAGATAATGGGGATATTGTTTCTATGTTTCAGTCTCCGAGCCAGAGTATAGAAGCTTTGTCAAAACAGATTTTTTCGTCTTACTGGGATACTGCGGGAGTAAAGGAAGGGACTTATGAAACAGAAATTTCTATTAATTATGCGGATAAGAGCTCTAAGAATAATCTTAAGTTTAAAGTTGAGAAAGACGAGTTGGTTGTGCTTGGGTTGGGTTATGTTGTTTCCGAAGATTCCGGTGGGAGTAAAGATACTCTAGTTATAGTTTTAGTGATTGTAGTTGTAGTTCTTGTCTTGGTGAATCTGTTATGGTTCTTAATAATAAGAAAGAGATTAAAGAAAAAGTAACTATATTCTTTTTATTTCGTAGCCTTCTTTAGTGTCTTTGATGTTCCAACCTAATTCGTTTATTTTATCTCTTATTTTATCTGACTTTGTCCAATCTTTTTCTTCTCTTGCTTTTTGTCTTTCTTTCGCGAGTTTTTCTACTTCCTTTGGAATTTCTAAAATTTCTTCTTTAAGTAGTTCAAGTCCCAGAACTTTGTCCATTTTTTCAATAGTTTTCCTTTTATTTTCCTGAGGGATTTTTTCATCTCTGATGAGTTCCCATAGAACTGCTATGGCTTTTGGGGTGTTGAGGTCGTTGTTAATTTCTTTTTTGAATTTGTCAATATAGGCTTTTTCAACTTTTCCTTCTTTACCCATTTCTTTTATTATATTTCTTAATCGGTTATAGGCGTTTGCCGAATTTTCTAAGGTCTCAATAGAGAACTCTAAGGGCTTTCTGTAATTGGTGTTTAAACACAAGTACCTATAGTAGATGGGTTTGAATCCTTTTTCTTCAAGTTCAGAGAGGGTGTAGAGTCCACCTTTTGATTTTGAGACTTTTTCTCCTTTGAAAGTAAGGAAACCGCAGTGAAGCCAGTAGTTTACGAATTTTTTTCCTGTTGCTGTTTCGCTTTGTGCGATTTCGTTTTCGTGGTGGGGGAACATATTGTCTATTCCTCCTGTGTGAATGTCAAATATTTCTCCTAAATATTTCATAGACATCGCAGAGCATTCAATATGCCAACCAGGAAAACCAACCCCCCAAGGAGAGCCCCATTCCTGTTGTCTTTTTCCTTCCTGAGAAGAGGAAAATTTCCAGAGTGCAAAGTCTGTTTTGTTCTTTTTTTCTTTTAAGTCAATTCTTTTTCCTTCTTCAATTCCTTTTAAGTCTAGCTTAGCGAGTTTCCCGTATGTCGTGAGTTTGGAAGTATCAAAATAAATTCCGTCATTAGTTCCATAAGTAAATCCTTTTTCTTCTAATTTTTTTATTAATTCAATTTGTTCTTTGATGTGTTCTGTTGCTTTGCACCAGATGTTTGGTTCTAAAATGTTTAATCTTTTGAAATCCTCTTTGAAGATATTCCAGTAATAATTAGATATCTCTTCGGCGGTTTTTCCTTCCTTTTGTGAGGCTTTTTCTATTTTGTCTTCTCCTTCGTCTGAGTCAGAAGTCAGGTGTCCGACATCCGTTACATTCATAACTCTTTTTACTTTGTAGTCGTTGAAAAGAAAAACTCTTGTCAGAATGTCCCCAAAAATGTATCTTCTTAAGTTCCCAATGTGCGGAGCGCTGTAAACTGTCGGACCGCATTCATAAATTCCTACTTCTCCTTTTTTAATAGGTTTAAAAGTTTCTTTTTTTCTTGTTAGTGTGTTGTATAGCTTGATAACCATAATTTGATTAGTAATAAAGGGTTTTTAAGATTTTACAGGAAAATTTTAAAGTGAACCCACCCCTTTCCATTTATCCAGTTTATTTGAGAAATAAATTACATCTTCTGTAGCTTTTTCAATACTTTTATACTTATTTTCGTAGAATTTTCCGATTATTTTAATTATTTTTTTATCGTGAAGCTTTTCTCTAAAAAATTCTACAAATTCTTTTCTGTTACTTCCTATTTTTCCTTTGCAATATAAAACTCCAGCTATAAATTGAAAAAAAGAAGACTTTAACATCCCTATTCTAATCTTTTCAGGGATATTTTCATTAAAATAGCCGTAATTTATGAAGTTATTTCTATTATCTACCAAACTATAGTATTCTTTCCAATCATAATTCCTTTTTACGAAATAAGATGTAAAGTCTTTTCCGCAGATAACTTTCTTTTTTAGTAATTTGCAAGCATCCCAGATATTTTTTGTTGATGTCATAGAGATTATATTTATGTTTATAAGAATATTTTTGTTAGTTTTTAACTCTCCTCTCCATATTTCATTTGCTCTTTCTTTTGGAATTGAGTAGATTTTGTTGTATTCTTTAAATACTTCTTCTATAATCTCTTCGGTTTTCTGAATTTTTGCAAGGGTTATATTCTCTAAGTTGAAAAATATATTTATTCTTCTTAGGTTTTTGTCGAATTCTTCAAAGAAAGAATCATATCCAGGGGTGCAACCTAAGATTATATCCCCCCCCACTTTCTTTAATTTTTTTTCAAGTATTTTTAATTCTTTCATGAATCTCTCTATTTACAAATTTATTGAACTTTCGGTATATTTTGAAGTAATTTAATGGAGAAATGTTAATTTTTTCTCCGTTTCTGCTTTTTTCAGTTTCTATAATTATTTTTTTAAATTTTTTATACACTTCAGGGGATTTTTCTTTTAATTTCTTCAGCATTTTATCTTTTCTTCTTTCTTTTATGCCTAAAATAATAAAATATTTTCCTAAATCGTGAAATATCCCTCCCTGAACTGAAGAATATATTATGTCCGGGTCAAAGTTAGATTCTATTATTGATACATAGTTCCATTGTAGCTTATCGAACCCATCAAAGATTCCTGCTAAGTTTTCTTCATATCCTAAGTAAGGCAAGTATTCTTTTACGTCTTCTCCCATCAAAATCCAGTAATTTTTGCAAAGGTTTCTCGGAAATGAATAGTTCCCCCTCCAGAACATATTAAAGTGTTTTTCATATGAGAAAAATATTTCTATTCTAAATATTTGTTTTTCATCTTTTAGATTTCTTTCAATAAAAGTGTTACCCGCTCTTGCAGGCGAATAATAAACTATCTTTTCTTCTTTTGTTTCTTTTTTGCAGAAGTCTTTAAGAATTTTTTTTATCTTCCTGTAAACTTTAATATCTTGTTTCTTTAGAATAAAATAAGTGTCTATGTCTTGATGAGGCTTTAATTTGTTTGAATAGACACTACTTCCATGGAGGACTATTGAAAATATATCTTTTTTTACCGGAGAAAGCTCTTTTTTAAGGTTGTTAAGGAGTTCTTTTATCCTTTTATTCATCTCTATTTGTGTTCCCAGAAGTTTATAAAATTATCATAAAAATTCTATTTTTTTGATTTTCTTTTTTTCATTAATCTCTATTAGAATCTGGGCTTGTTTTCCGTATCCAGGATTTATTATGGTTGTTTTGCCTATTTTGTCTTTCCCTTTGCCTTCGTGTACGTGACCCCCGGTACAGATTAACGGTCGGAATTTTTCGCAAAAAGTTCTTGCGATTGTTGAGCCTAGATGTTTTTTATAGGCATAGGATTCTTTATCTTTGCAGGTATCTAATTTTGTATTGTATGGAATATTATGTGTTATAAAAAGTGTTGGGAGTTTTTTGTTTTTTCTTTCTTTATAAGCGGTGTTTAACTTATCTAAGATTTTTTTGTAGGATTTTTTTAAAGATTTGGCTTCTTTATCTTTTATCTTTTTTAAGAACTTCTTATTTGGTTTTTCGGGTGCACTTGAAAGTCCGTAACCGATAAAATTAATCCCCTTGAATTCAATACATTTAAACATACAATTATTTAGGTTTTTAATTCCCTTGAATTCAATACATTTAAACATACAATTATTTAGGTTTTTAATTCCCTTAGTTAAAGAAGGATTTATCTTATCTCCGAGCCATAAATCGTAAGCACATCTCATATGACTGTAATAATCTTCTGGACTTTTTATTCTACTTTTCCCATAGCTTTGGTCCCAATTTCCCGCGACCATAAAGATGGGTTTTCCAAAAGAATCGATATATTTTAAAGTTTTCCTTCCGATATTTACCGATTCTTTTTCGTATTCTTTCAATCTTTTTTTACCGATTTCTCTTATCAACCACTCATCGAAATCTTCATCGAAATCTTTGTTTTTTATTAATTTAAAAAATTTTTTGTAAAATGGTGCGATTTTTCGGTCGTCGCAGATGTCTCCTGCAAGTATGAGTGCATCGAAATCTTTGTTTTTAATTATGGGTTTTCTGCCGTGCAAGTCCCCTATTACAAGTAATTTCATTGAAGAATATAAGATTTTCACTATAAAAAGTTAATTGGGTTTTAAAAGGGTTATATTACAATAATTTTATAGTCCCCACAACAACCAAGATTATAAATGATTGTTTTTCCAATTTTTGCTTTTCCTTTGGCTTCGTGGATATGCCCACAAAGAACTATCTTTGGCTGATGAGATTTAATTGCTTTAAAAATTATTCTTGAACCTACATGTTTTTTACTATACGTAACATCTACATAACCATAAGGGGGATTGTGGCAAACAAGAATAGAGTTTGGGTTCTCCTTTAGAAGTTTATTTAGAAGTACTTCTCTAGATTTATTTGTCTTGGTAACTTTGTCAAGAAAAGACTTATCATTAAGCCAGTTATATGCCCATCTTTCAAAAATCATATCACATATTATTATACTTAAATTTTTTATTTTCAAACTTCCGATTTCTTTGTAATCAAGGTTATACTTTTTTAAAAGGTTTGAGAAATATTTTTGTTCCTTTTTATTGAAGAACATATTTCCTCTAAGTATTATTGAAGGGAGGTTATATGAAGATATTTTCTTTATTATCCTTTCTCCATTTTTAAAATCAGCATACCCCGTGCCGTTTTTCATTCTATTTATTGGAAAAACTTCTCCAACACAAATTATTAGATCAATTTTGTTTTTTTTAATAATCTTGTCTAATTTTTTAGGTAGTTTGCCGTGGGGGTCTCCTAATGCAAGAATTTTCATGAAAAACTTTAGCTAAATATCTTTTTAATTTTAACCCAAGACATCTATGTCGAAGAAGTCTGTTGCGTAGTTGGTTCCGTCTTTTTGGACTACTATATGGAATCTTATAGTGCATAATGGTGAAGTTTTTGGTATCATAAATCTAACGATTCCATAGTAAGTTTCTCCTGGGCTAAGGCTTATAGAGTCTGTTCTTCCTGTTTTTATCCAGTCAGTAATTACTGATTCGTCTACTCCGCATTTTTTCTTTACGTCAGGGTCTGAGACTTTTACTTCGTAATTGAACTGACCTGATTCGGTAGTTCCTCTTTCAAGGTTTTTTATTCCAAATGCAACCCCCCAGTCTTCTCCCTGTTCAATTTTGGCTATTTGATTGGAGAGATAAACGACGGTTTTTTTGTCTTCAACAAAGAGTTTATTTATCTCGTCTTTAGTTTTTTCATTCATTATTAAGATGTTGTCTGTGCTCCCACTAAATATATTTTTTACTAGAACAAGACCCAGAATTAACATAGACATCGCGAGAACAACAATAACTATCGTTCCTATAGAGAGTTCAATAGCCCCTTTTTTCATTAATGTTTATACTCTTTTTCTTTTATAAATCTTCCCAACAGGCTTAAAAACTCCTAATTATTCTCTTTTTTGTGGGGCGGTAGCTCAGTGGGAGAGCACACGGCTGAAGACCGTGGTGTCGAGGGTTCGATTCCCTCTCGTCCCATTTAAAATGTCCAAAAAAACTATTTTAGAAAAGGAAAATAGAAAATCGAAGCTTTTTTTTGAATTTAAAAGGAAGAGTCTTCATGCCTTGGGGGCAGGTTATCTTTTAGTTTATTGGGTTTTTATGAAACTTTTTGGGCATAGGGTTGCGATGTTGACTATTCTTGCGACGCTTCTTATTTTTATTGTGATAGAATTTTTTAGGATATATGAAAGGAAAAGGATTCCTTTTTTTTATTTTTTATGGAGGCCTAAGGAAGAGAATTCTCTTGGTGGACAGGTCTATTTTATTCTTGGCTTGATTTTGGCTCTGGCTATCTTTGAGTTTGATATAGCTTTGGCAGTAGTTCTGATGACGACTTTTGGAGATATGGCTGCGGCGGTTTTCGGGATTGCTTTTGGTAAACATTGGATTAAACAATTAAATGAGACTGCCTGGGAAGGGGTGATTGCAGAATTTGTTGTGGATTTTATAATTTGCTGGATAATCTTTGGAAGTTGGGTGATTGTTATACCTATGGCTTTGACTGCGACTGCGGTAGAGACGGTTTTCCCTCATGTAGATGATAATCTTGCGATTCCTGTTTTTTCTGGTTTTGTAGGTCAGTGTTTAAAAATAATTTTTCCTTAAAATGAGCCGATATTTTTTTATTGGAATACTAACTCTTTTAATTTATCTACCTATTTTGATTTTTATTGTGAGGAAGGATTTCAGGGGTAGGTTTAGTAATGTTGTTTCTAAAAAAATTAGTGATATCCTCAGAGAAGTTTTTATCGGGATTCTTTATTTTTTGATTATCTTCTTTTCTTTTTTTGAAGAGATACATTTAGGTTTTTTGGCTTTTGTCGGGATTTTATTTTATTCTTTAGGGATAGTTTTTACTTATTATGGTTATTATTTATTTTTTAAGGAGAAAGGGCTTATAAAGAAAAAAGTGTTTTCAATATCCAGAAATCCGACTTATTTTTTTGGTTATGTTGCGGTTTTTGGGGTTATTTTGGTGACAAGGTCTCTTTTGATTTTAGTTCTTCATATTTTACTTATATTTTTGACGGATAAGACTATCAAGAATGAGGAGAAATATTTGATGAGGGTTTATAAGAAAGAATATAGGGAGTACGCAAAGAAGGTCAGAAGATATTTATAAGTCAGTAGGAAATAGGCCGCGTTTTGTCAAACTTCGTTTCCGAACAGTTTGGCTAACATCTGACTAAGCGGGTGCAAGAACCCTTGCATCAATCAGGATGCTCGTTCCACCGCAACTTAATGCGCTCGTCTCTATACCAGAGCCACGCCTCACGACGCACGACTTTCGCCGTTGATTCCCTTTCGGGCTTTATGAACTAAATCAATAAAGGATGCGCGGACCTTCCTCAGCGTCCAGAAATCATAATCATTTCTTTTGCCTTTTAGACAAGGACACCGACAGTTAGCTTTCCTACTGACGTAATTAGGAGAAAAATTAGGTTTTTAAATCTAGTGATTGAGACAACAAAAATTTATAAGTGCTTTTTTGCTTTTCAGCCCTATGTGGTCTTTATATAAGAGAAAAGAGGAAGAAGAAGGTCTTGGGGCGGGGATTTTTAATTATTCTGGTGAGAAACTTGAGCCTATGAAATTTTCTAATGGGAAAACTCAGGCAGATATTGTTAAGGAGATACTTGATTCTATAAAAGAAGGGCATAAGATAATTTTTATAAAAGGGGCTTGCGGGAGCGGGAAGTCTGCTATTGCTTTGAACCTCGCGAGGCATT
This sequence comes from Candidatus Pacearchaeota archaeon, assembly GCA_041649755.1. GTDB lineage: Archaea > Nanobdellota > Nanobdellia > Pacearchaeales > GW2011-AR1 > JAGVXH01. The sequence goes on from JBAZMK010000006.1 coordinate 10,179, forward strand.
TTAAGAAGACCTCTATTATAGTCCCTATTAAATCTTTGCAGGAACAATATGAGAAGGATTATACAAAGAAAAAGTTTATTATAAAAGAAAATGGTAATCCCCTTAAAATCTCTGTTATAAAGGGTAGGAATAATTTTCGTTGTCCTTTTTCTGGCGAACGTGCCGATGACCCCGAACTTCCCTGTACAATAGAGATTCGTGAGAAGAATATGGGCCAATTATTGAAATATATTGAGGCTAATCCTTTTGTTGAAAAAGAAGACTTTTCTTCCGTTTCGGATATAAGGAGGATGAATATTGCTCCTGCGTGCCCTTATTGGTCTCCTCTTATGCCTGCAGATGTGAAACCTAAAGGATTGAAGAATTTTGAGAAGAAAAAATATATGGCAATTTGCAGTAAAGAATATGCTTTATTTCAACGTAAGAAAGGGTGTCCATATTATGACCAATATGGATCTTATGTAGACTCTGATGTTTTGATTTTTAATAGTCTTAAATATACTCTAGAGTTTATGATGGGAAGGAAACCTAAGACTGATTTAGACATAATTGACGAGTGCGATGAATTCCTTGATAACTTTGCTAATGAGAAAAAGATAAATCTTAACAGGCTTTATTCTTCTTTAATGAATTTAATGCCCTCTGATGCAGAGACTAAAATGCGGGTGAAAGAGATGATTCATGAAGTGAATTCTCTTATACTTGATTCGCCTAAGATAGATGTAGAGAAAATTAAGAAAACGAAGGTAAGAGATTTAATAGATAAGATTTTAGAGAATTCAAATCTTGCTAGGGACGAAGAGTTTAATTATTTCAACAATGTTGTTGAAACGGCGTTGGTTTTTGAGAATATTTTAGATGATACTTATGTTTCTGTTGAGAGAGTAAAGAAAGAAAATGGACAGAAGAGTCTTTTTGGGAAAGGTAACTTTGATAGCGAGAATGTTGTTATAACTCTTGTTTCTATTAATTTAGCTCAAAAGTTTAAAGAGTTAGCAGAGAAAAATGATGTTATGGTTTTAATGTCGGGGACTCTTCATTCTGAAGGAGTTTTAAAGGATATTTTTGGACTTAAAGATTTTAAAGTTATTGAGGCTGAAACTAAGAGTCCTGGGAAGATAAACCTTTATAGAACTGGCTTAGAAATGAATTGTAGTTTTGAAAATTTTAAGAATGGGACTATAACACGAAAACAATATTTGAAAATAATGGATGTTTGTATGGCTAATGCAGAGAAGCCTGTGCTTGTTCATGTCAGTGCGTTTAAGGATTTGCCTACGGAAGAAGAAAATAGAGAGTATAAATTTGATAATTTAGTGACTCAGGAGAGGTTGCTGGAACTTCAGGCTAGGGGCAATTCTTCAGTAGAGGATTTTTCTTCTGGCGGAGTTGATGTTCTTTTTACGACAAAGTGTTCGCGGGGGGTTGATTTTGCAGGAAGCAAGTGCAACTCAATTGTCATCACAAGGTTTCCTTATCCGAATATTCAGGGTTTATTCTGGAAGATTCTTAAAAAAGAACAGCCAGAGAAGTTCATGGAATTTTATATTGATAAAGCAAGAAGGGAGCTTTTTCAGAAAATTGCAAGAGGCGTTAGGTTTAAAGGAGATAAGGTTAATTTACTTAGCCCCGATGTTAGAGTTTTAAATGCTAAGTTCGATATGTGATTATTCATATCTTAATGCATCAACTGGTTTAAGTTTTGAAGCTCGATAAGCAGGGATTGCTCCTGCAATCATTCCTACCCCAATTGAAATTAAAAATGCTCCAAGTATTAATGTTGGACTAAAATAAGTGGAGCTTAACGAAAATCTTCCGAGAGAGTCTCCAACCATCCCCCCGACATATCCTGCTCCCAAGATACCTAAGATAATCCCCCCAATTCCTCCGACTAAACCAAGTAGACCTGAGTTAAATAAAAATATGAGTAAAATGTCTTTATTTTGTGCGCCAATTGCTTTCATTATTCCAATTTCTTTTGTTTTTTCTAAAACTGATGTGAACATCGTGTTTGCGATTCCTACAGCTCCTACAACTAAGGAAATTGCTGCGATTGCCGCGAGAAATAAAGAGATAGAGCTTATAGAAGAAGTAATTGTTTCTTGCATCGCGGCGGGGTTTGAAACTGAAAAGTCCATATCTTTATCTTGTAAAATTCCTCTTGATGACATTAGTTTTTTTTCAATCTCTTCAATTGTATCTTCAGTTATTTCAACGTTTGCAATTTTTACAGAGATAGAGTCAAATTCATCTTTTCCTACGTCTTCTAAAACTTCTCTTGCCATTTCAATTGGCATGAAGATTGTTGAGTCATCTGTTCCTCCAGATTTTAGAATCCCGACAATCTTGAATGTTTTTCCACCTATTGTGACTTGCCTATTTGTTTGCATTCCGTCTTCAAAGATAGAGTTCGCTACACGAGATCCTACGACAATTGAGTTTGAGTCTCCTTTTGTTAAATATCTTCCAGAATCAAGTTCTGTATTTATGAAGTCTTTCCAAACTTCTGTATCAATCCCTTGGATAGATATAGTTGCTGATTTACCTAGATAACTTACTTCCTCCCGACCACTTACCGTTCCCATGGCGGATTTTACATTAGAGATGCTTTTTATCACCAGCACATCTTTTGCGGTAAGGTTTTTTTGTTCTGAAGAAGTTGTTGTGATCCCTTCATTTCCTGGGGGACCTCCTCCCATTGTTCTAAATCCTCCTCCTACCCCCATGGCTCTCGAGAATCCAGGACTTATAGTTAAAATGTCAGCTCCGAGAGAACTTAGTTGTTCTTCTAATTGCTTTTGTGCCCCTTGACTTACTGCAAGGATAGCTACTACTGCTCCGATTCCAATAACAATTCCAATTATAGTAAGATAACTTCTTAACTTGCTGTGTATCAGCATGTTAAATGAAAGATTGAGTGCTTTTTTTAGTCTCATTAGCCCTCTATTTTTTCTTTGTTTTTTCGGTCAAAATCCATTCAGGAGTTTTAGATTCTGCATCTTTTCTCGATTTGTTTCTAAACTTAGAAATTATTTCTTTTCTTTTATTTGGGTATTTTACTGCGAGTATGATTATTATAGTTAGGATAAGGATTATTATCCCCCAAAACCAATAACTTTTGAATATACTCTCTTGTTGCATAGGAATATTTCCTCTTTGGAAGTTTCCGTAATCAGGCATTGTTTCATTATTATTACTTACTGGAGAAGTGGACAATGAACCGACTTCTTTTATTAAACTTCTTCTTTCTCCTATGCTGTCAGTGTAATCTAATTGTACTTTCAGTGATTCTGTGTTTCTTCCTATAGGAGAAATACTAAAACTGACGAGGGTATAGTCCCCCGATTCTAAGTTTCCAACCATCTGCCCGTTTGTTCCACTTATCTTATAACTCTCTTGTTCAGGAATCCTTACGATAAGGGAGTTTGCAGTGTTCTTTCCTATATTAGCTATAGCAATAGAGTAGTCTGTTCCTGATGATTCTTGTATTATTAGGTCAAAGTCTGTCTGTACATTTTCAATTTGAATATCAAAAGACCCCGTTATCCAGTTTTCACTTTTTCCATCGCTCGCATATTTAAATTTTAATTCATTTTCTCCTTCAACGGCGTTTTTATCAACTCTTATTTTGTATTCTACGACTACTTCTCCAGAACCGCTGCCGAAGCTTCTAAGGGCTTTTTCATTGCTATCTAAAGAAAAGGGGAATTCTGGTAACAGTTCAAATTTAGCGTCTCTTGAAGAAGAACCCAGATTTATTTTTATCCATAATTTAAAATATTCTCCTGGATTAACAGGGTAAGGTTCGTATTTTAGCTGTGTTATTTGGGTTCCGCTGAAACTTTCATCGTAATTATAATCTACAACTTCTGCTGAGGCTATTGTTATTATGTTTAATATTAGGAGGCTCATTAAAAAAGTGATTTTTATTTTTTTCATGTTGTCTAACATTTGTTTTAGTTTAAAAGCGAGATGGATTTAAAATCCATACATTATTTTTTAACTTCTTTTTCTATTTTTCCGTCTTTAATGTAGACGATCCTTTTTGCGTAATGAACAAGGTTTAAGTCGTGTGTGACTAAGATGATTGTTTTTCTTTTTTCGCTATGCATTTTTCCTAAGAAGTCCATTATAAAAATTCCGGTTTTACTATCTAGGTTTCCTGTGGGTTCATCGGCTAAAATTACTTCTGGGTCGTTGGCTAGACTTCTTGCGATAGCTACTCTTTGTTGTTGTCCCCCTGAAAGTTCTGTAGGTTTGTGATGCATTCTTTCTTTAAGTCCTAACATTTCTAAGAGTTCGCTCGCCCTTTTTTTCGCTTCTTTTTCGGAAGTGTTAGTCAGTTCCATAGGGAGCATTACATTTTGTAATGCACTCAATGTTGGGATTAAATTAAATTGTTGAAAAATAAAGCCGATTTTTTTGCTTCTTAGCGAGGCAAGGGCAGATTCACTTATTTTGTCTATATCTTTTCCCTCTAAAATTATTCTCCCGTAGGAAGGGGTGTCCAGTGCGCCGACGAGATTCATCATAGTGGATTTCCCGCTTCCGCTTGGACCGGTTATCGCAACAAATTCGCCTTTATTTATTTTTAAATTAACTTCTTTTAAAACGACGAGATTTCCCGCTTTTCCCATTTTATATCTTTTCCATACATTTTCCATTAAAATGACTTCTTTCATTTCTTTTAAAAAATTTTTTCGCTTATAAGTGGGGTGGACTTTACGTCCATATTAACTTAAATACTTTAAATATTTTGAATTATATGCCCCCTATAGCTGGAAGAGTGGTTTTTGAAGGAATGAATAGAGGATTGGTTAATTTAATTGGGTTGGGTTTTGGAGCGGAGTTAATGTACTCTTTTATAATAATTATTTGCAGTCTTATGATTTACTTTGGGACTAAAGAAATTTATGAATTAAGCCAATATAAGGGGATAAAATATTTTAGAATGGCTTTCTTATTTTTTGCTTTGGCTTATTTTTTTAGGTCTTTTATTAAGTTTATAATAATTTATTTTAATGTTAATGGTCTCTTTGAAGTTTCTCCAATGATTTTAAATCCGGTAGTTAGCCAGTTAACTTTAGTTGTTTTTATGTATTTTAGTTCGATGGCTATTTTTTATTTTCTTTATAGTGTTATGTGGAAGCAGTGGGAAAGTGGGAAGTTAATCTATTTGTTTCATGTAATTGCGTGGATTATAGCAATTTATAGTGTCCTTTCAAGAAGCTCTTTTTCGTATATAGGTTTGAATTTTGTTTTGTTTTTATTCATTTTAGTAGTTGTATTCCTTTCCTACAAAAAATCCCGAAAAAAATCTAAGGGTTATAATCTTTATGCTGTTTATGTCCTTTTATTATTTTTTTGGATTCTTAATATCATTGATATTTTGCTTCCAAAATTTTTAGAGTTGTTTCAACTTTTTATTTATCTCATTTCTTTGGGAATTTTTCTGTTGATGGTATATAAAGTTCTGAAAAAGGCAGGAAGCTAGAATGATAAAGAGAGGAAAGTTAGAAATAATAAAAGATATTTTGTCAGTAATTCAGAAGAACCATAATAGCATAAGAACGACTCCTTTGATAAGGCAGTCAAATTTATCAACATTTAGATTTAGAGAATATTTTTCGGAGTTACTGCAAAAAGGTTTTGTTAAAGAATCTGGTTTGGGAAGTGAAAAGAGAATAAGGATTACAGATAAGGGCTTTAGATTTCTTGAAAAATACAAAACGATAATAAGTTTTATTGAAGAGTTTGAGCTTTAATTATTCAAAGTAGATTCCGGGTTTTCTTGGGAGTGCTTTTTTTGAGCGATTTTCAGGGTCAAATTTTTTAGGGTCTTTTACCGAATAAATGAAAACTTCTTTTTTTAACTCTTTAGAAATTTTATTTGTATTTATAGAGGATATTTCAAAAGGCATTACGTAAATATAAATTTTATTTACTTTTTTTTCAAATTTATTTAATGTCTCTTTTACATATTTTATTATTTTGTTATCCAAGTTTTCTTCACTTTTCTTAATTTTTGTTTCTTTAAATTCAGGCCATTTTGACAGGAATATTGACTTTTTGTTTCCTATTTTTTCCCAGAGTTCCTCTGCTATGTGTGGGCAGAAGGGGCTAAGAAGTATGAGGGACTTTTCAATAGTCTCTTTTGACGCCTCTTTCTGTTTTGATAGGAACTCAAATAATTCTCTAAGTTTGATTGTGGCTTTTCGATGTTCTATGTTTTCAATTTGTTCTGTGACTTCTTTAATAGTGTCATTGATTTTTTTAGTCATTTCGTCTGAATCTTGGTTTATTTTGAGATTTTGGAATGTTTCCTCTACTTTTTTTATCATTCTTAGAGAGCCTTGGATTCCTTTGTCGTTCCAGTTAAAACCTTTGTCTGGAGAGGCTTCTGACATCATAAAAAATCTGGTAGCGTCAACGCCGTATTTTTTTATAGTTTCGAGAGGTTCTATGACATTTCCTTTAGATTTTGACATTTTTTCTCCTTTTTCGTCGTTAATCATTCCTTGATGGAAGACTCTCGGAGCGGGTTCGTTGAAATCAATTAAACCTATGTCGTGCAGGAACATTGTGTAGAATCTGCAATAGATTAAATGCATGCAGGTGTGTTCCGCTCCGCCGATATACATATCGATTGGCATCCAGTATTTTATTTTTTCTTTTGAAAAGATTTCTTTGTCGTTGTGAGGGTCGCAGTATCTTAAGAAGTACCATGAAGAATTAACGAATGTGTCCATCGTGTTTGCTTCTCTCTCTGCTTCACCTCCACATTTTGGACATTTGACTTTGAGCCATTTGTTATTTGTTAGAAGAGGATTGCCTTTTCCAAAAGTCACTTTTTTAGGTAATTCAACTGGGAGGTCTTTTTCAGGAACGGGCACGACACCGCATTTTTTGCAATGGATTAAAGGAATCGGGGTTCCCCAATATCTTTGTCGTGCAACTGACCAGTCTCTTAATTTGTAGTTTACAACTTTTCTTGCTTTTCCTTTTTCTTCTAACCACTTAGTAATCTCCTCTTTTGCTTTGTCATTAGGTATACTATTGAATTTTTCTGAATTGATTAAGGCGCCAGAATCTGTGTAAGCTCTTTTGTCCGTGACTTCTCCAGTAATAACTTGTTTTATTTTGATTCCGTATTTTTTTGCGAATTCAAAGTCTCTTTGGTCATGAGCTGGGACTGCCATAACCATTCCTGAGCCGTAGTCTGCGACGACAAAATTGCCCGCATAAATGGGGATTTTTTCTTCGTTTGAAGGATTAATCGCGTAGCTTCCTGTGAAAACTCCTTCTTTTTCCATGTCGGCAAGTTCCTTTTCAGAAACGGATTTTAATTTTTTTAGAAATTCTTCAACTTCTTTTTTTTGTTCTTTTGTGACTAATTTCATTAGTCTTGGGTGCTGGGCAGAGATAACCATAAAAGTAACTCCGAAAATTGTGTCAGGGCGCGTTGTGAAGACTGAAAATTTATTTAAACAACTGTCAAGAACCACAGGTTCTATTTCTCCGCAAATATGTTGTTCTTTTGCTTTAAACTCAATAATTTCTCCCCCAATAGCATCTTTTATTCTCTTTGCAGAATTTTTTCTTATTTCTTTATCATTTATATCTTTTAAAATAATTATTTCCTTAACATTTTTTCTTATTTTATCAAAATTAAACTTCCAATCAAAAGTATTAACGTACTTTTTGTCCTTAGAATTTGGTTCAACAAACCCTGAAGCCAAAATCAATTTTTTGATGGGTTTCTTTAAACTTTCTACAACTTTTAAACTAACCGCCCCTCCTAAACTATGCCCCAATAGAATAGTATTCTCATCAAAATGAAGATTATCTAAAACAAATTTTACTTGTTCGAGATAATCTGGATTTTTTGTATTTGGTAATTCTGGAACAAGTACTTTATACTTCCGATTTTCTAATTCTTTTTTTAACCATGGAAAAAAATTATTTTTTGGAGAGCCAGTATACCCATGAAGTAAAATAAAATTTGTTTTTTTATTCTCACTTTCAATTTCAAAATCAATTTCTGTTCCGTAGCTTTTTCCAATCCAGTTTTTTTGCATTGCGATGGTTTTTTCCGGCCAGTTGAGTTTTTTGTGACTTTCAAGAAGTCTGTCGGTGTATTCAGTTATTTTGATGAACCATTGTTTCATTATTTTTATTTCAATTTCGCTTCCGCATCTTTCGCATTTTCCTCCTTGGGCTTGTTCGTTTGAGATAATTGTTTCGCATTTGTTGCACCAATTGACAGGGGCTTCTTTTTGGTATACTAAACCTTTTTCGAACATTTTTAAGAAAATCCATTGGTCCCATTTATAGTAACTTGAGTCAGCCGTGTTAACCATTCGTGACCAGTCGTATCCTATTCCCATTCTTTTTTGTTGTTTAATGAAATTTTTTATAGAATTGTTTGTGTATTCTTCAGGGTGTTTTTTTTCTTTGATTGCTGCGTTTTCAGCGGGGAGTCCTAAGGAGTCAAAACCCATAGGATGCATTACATTAAATCCTTGAAGTTTTTTGAATTTTGCGTAGACATCTCCAATTGTAAAGTTAAAAGCGTGACCCATATGAAGCCCTGTTGCTGAAGGATAAGGGAACATCTCCAAAACATAGCACTTCTTTTTTGAAGTGTCTTCTTTTACTTCAAAGATTTTTTCTTTTTCCCATCTTTCCTGCCATTTTTTTTCTATTTCTTTGAATGAGTTTTCTTTCATGAAATTCTATGTTTCGGGCATTTTTAAGATTAATCTATTTAAGAGAATTGTAGGCTTCTTTGTGGAGTTTGATAAGTTTTTTGTTTGTTCTGAAATTTTTGAGAAAATGGTTTATTTCTTGGGTAATACTATTTTTTAGGTCGAGGGGGTGGAGTTTTTTTTCTATGAAATCTTTTTCTAATTCTTCGTAAGAAGAGTAAGAAAGGTCTCCTCCGAATTTTTCTGGGCGGGAAATTTTTAGTTTTTCGTTTTTGTCTTTTTTAATTATAAAGATGAAATATTTTAAGAGAGCCATTAATCCGTTGTTTGGGTCACCAGACACACATTCTGCTTTGTTTATTTTTGATTTGACTTCTTCTTCGCTGTCCATAAGGTCAATTTTGCTTGCTTTTATGCTGGAGCTCATTTTTTCTCCGATAAGACCCCTTATTAAAGGGTTGATTAGTTCAATTCTTGCTTTGTAGCCTATTTTCGGGAGGTTTTCTCGTGCGTAAACCATGATTTTTCTCTGGTCGTTGCCTCCGAGCTGGGCGTCTACTTTTAAGTATTCTTCATCGAGAGCTTGCATGAGGGGGTAAATCACTCCAGATAGTCTTGGGTTTTCACCGAGTTTTACTACTTCTGCTGCAGATTTTTTGCAGTCGTTTATACTTGAGAAGGTACTTAGTTTGAGAAGGTCATGGAAATAGCTTTTGTTTAGTTGGATATCGCTACCTTTTACGAACTCAAGTTTGTCTATGGAGACATCAATTGTTTTCAGAATGGTGATTATTGCTTCTTTGTAATATTCGTAACGTTTTTCTAATTCTGACCAGGGAACGCTATTAAGTGCGGCGTGCAGGTCTGCTAATAAAATCTTTACTTTACAATTTGCTTTCAGTAAATCGGCTATTTTTAGCATAGGGAAGAAGTAAGCTAGAGAGACGCTTCCTGTGGGCATAGTCCCCCAATAAACAGAGAATTCTTTTTTTGATTTTAGTTTTTCTTTAAGTTCTTCCTCTCCAATCACTTCTTGTAGATTTCTCGTAATTAGTTCGTATCTTTCTTCAGTTTTCATAAAATAGTTAATGTTAGGAGTTATTTAAAGTTTTGTTGGGTTGTTTTTGGATTTCAATTTTTTATTCCTGAGAGCTCAATTACTGTTCTATCATATCCCTAGCTTTATCAGCATCCTTAACTCCTTTTCTTGCACTATTAATTTTTTTGTTATTAAATTCTGCTGATTTTTTAGATTGCTGGAGTACTTTTATTAAAAGTGTAACTGTGATTGTCAAAAAGAAGATAGAAATCATGATTAATAACGAAAGAATGAAGAGGTGATATTCTTCTTTTGCAACAATCTTTATAATTTCAAATATTGATTGAATTAGAATTGAGCCCAGAATTCCAATCCCTGTTCCATATAAAAGGTATAATGTTTCATTATAGGTTTTTATGTCTTCATCTCTTTCTTCTGAAGCATTTGATTCTCCCCTTTCGTATATCCTTCTAACAGATTCAGTTATGCCACTAAGAACATCCTTAGCGGGGATAATTTCTTTACCATCCTTTTTTGATTGTGCACTTACTTTTTTTCGAAATTCTTCTATATCCATAAATAATTAACAAAACTACCTTATTTAACAATTATTGCAATGTATTAACGTCCACCCAAAAATAGCTAGAACGTATATTCTTTTTGTCTAGCAAGAATCTCCAAAATATGCCAAGATGGTAACACGCCCACACCGTGAAAGATACCTTTTTGGCATCTTGCAGGGATTTCATTCGCTGAAGTTTTTATAGATCTAAGAAATCCCTCGAATATGCCAAGATGGTAATACGCCCCAACCGAAGTCTCGTACTTTTTGTCTTATCCAGTGTGCGTCTTTTTTTGACTGCGACCTTGATTGGTTTATTATATTTTATAGAGGAGGATTTAGTATTTAAAGACCTCTATTGTGGAGAATAGTGATTAAGGCAAATTTACTCAATTAGGTAAGATTTATAAATAATATCTCTTTGTCTTAGTTATAATGGTAAAATCAGGCGCTAAGAAATCATGGTACACTCGTTGGTGGGCTATAATTCTTTTTGTTTTTATTGGATTAACAATTCTAGGGGGATTATTTGGCGAAGATTCTTCTAATACTAGTATAAAAGATACAAATTCTATTGATGAAAATGAGAATATCCAGGCTAATCAAGAAGAATTAAAAATCTATTCAGTTGGAGACTCTGTACAGGCAGGAGACTTTAAGTGGAAGATTACTCAGTTTACAACTTCTAAGACTATTGGGTCAAATCCTTATCTAACTTCTGAGGCTAGTGGAATATATTTAATATTAGATGTGGAAGTAGAGAATACTGGAAACTCTGCAGAATATTTAATGGATTCTTATCTTAAACTTATTGATAACCAAAATCGAGAATTCTCTCCAGATTCTGGAGCTGCAATCTATCTAGATTCTAACAAAGCCCTTTTGTTTGAACAGGTAAATCCAGGAATTGTTAAAAAAGGAAAGATTGTTTTTGATGTTCCTGAAGGATTAGAATTTGTAAATGTGAGAATCTCTTCAAATTTGTTGAGTAGTAGTGTCTACCAGGTTAAACTAATGGTTTAATCCTGTTTATCTTTCTTAACCAACTTCTCCAACATTTCTTCAATTTTGATCAATCTATCTTCGCCTAGCTTTCTTCTGCAAAGCTGTGAAAAACTAAGGTCTTTCTCGATTGCTTCTTTTCTAAGCTTTTCTTTAAGCTCGGTTGTTACATAAACATGAATCTGGGCGTTTGATTTCATTTTTCTCCTTAAGAATTTTAATGATTTTCTCTTCGAGTTCTTTTAATCTAATAAGAATCTCTTCTCCAAGGTCTTTTTGGATTTCAATTTCCATCGTTTATCCTCCTCTCTGCAATTTGGATATAATCCTTATTAATCTCGAAACCCAAAAAATTAATCCCTAGTCTTTTAGCTACAATTGCAGTAGTCCCAGAACCCATGAAAGGATCTAGAACTATTCCATTCTTAGGACACCCTGCCAGAATACAAAACTCTGGCAGGGATTTTGGAAACATAGCAGAATGTTTTTCTCTGCTAGGTTCTAAGGGAAATCTAATACAATCTCCTGGATTCTTGCCAAGAGGATTTTTCCCGTTCTTCTTATCTCTATAAGGTATACGCACAGCATCAAGGTTGAAGAAGTATTTTTCATTTTTTACAAAGAAGAATATTGCCTCTGAATTTGTGTTTAATCGGTCATTTACAAAACAAGGCATTGAATTCCCTCCAGATTCTTTTGTTTTGAAATTTGTCCATTGTTTTAACCAGGTAATATCATTTCTAAGAATTAATCCTAATTCATCCTGACTTTTAATTGCAATTCTAAAAGGGATTAATAACCGTTGTTTGTGTTGAAGCCAATTTGATTTGAATTTTCCTCTAATATTCTTCGGTAGAGTATGGTTTACTAGAAACTGATTTGACTTTTCGCTTCCTGATTTAGAGTAATAAGAATCGCCTAAGTTTATCCAAATTGAGCCCGTAGGTTTTATGACTCTTTTGCATTCTTTTAATATTTCAACAATCTTGTTAATGTATCTTTCTGGATGTTCTTCAAGACCTACTTGGTTTTTATTTTTGTAATCTCTTAATGCCCAGTAGGGCGGTGAAGTAACGACGCAATCAATTGAGTTTGAGGGGAGTTTTCTTAGTCCTTCCAAAACATCTATGCAATGAATTTTGTTTGTTTTCATAAAAACAATAATTCATTATTTATTAAATAACGACGAGTAAACTTTTGTGTACAGGAAAATGTACATGTTTCCTGCCTCGGAGCTATTTATATTTCTTTTAGTTAAGAAAATTATGAAATGCATTATTTGTGGAGCAGACCTTGAAGATGAGGAAGCTGAAATTTGTGAAACTTGTTATGAAGTCTTGAAGGCGAAGTATCCGAAGAAAAAGGAATTAGAGGAAGTATTACAATGGCACAAAAACCATACCAAACTAAACCAAGAATGCTGAAAGTCCTTCCGCTAGCAATATTCGTGTTGCTTGTATTGACGCAGATTGGGATGGTTGCAGCTGCAGATGAGTCTGACTTTGAACAGATTCTCTTGCCTCTGACAACCATTTACAATCTCGTTAAATATGCGGCAACTATAATTGCGGGATTAGTGATGCTCTTCGCAGGAGTCACCTATATCTCAAGCGGTTCAGATCCAGGCAAACGAGAGAAAGCCAAGAACATGGTGATGTATGTCATCGTGGGTCTAATTGTTATCTGGGCGGCACCTTTCGTTGTAGATCTGATATTAGGAGAATAAGCAAAATGCAAATGAAAAATTTGTTTGTTTTTTTAATGGCGGTTGCTTTGGCACTACCCTTAGCAACCGCCTTCAATTGCACTGCTCTTGATGGTGAGAATAAGAAAGTTTGTAAATACCTTGAAGGTCAGCCTTGGTCTCAGTCAGAGAAAGATTCTGTTATTCAGGAGATGATTGATAATGGCGGAACATTAAACGGAAACTTTGAATCTATTGTGAATAAGCCAGTTCCAACTATTCAATTAAATAAACCTGAAAAAGTAGACCTGATTAGCGACGATAATAAAAAATTCTTGATTGACCTTTCATCGCTATCTGTCTTTGGATATGTAATCTATGCTTTTCTTAAGAGTTATTTTCTGTGGAGGTTTATATGAGTTCTTGTGGGATTACTAATCTAGGAACTTGTTTAGTCGAAGGCCTGTTTAATTTCATTATTTATATCTTGAATCTTCCAGTCAAGCCACTTTTAGCTTTAATTAATAATCTGATGGTTGAGCCAGTCAATATTCAGATATTCGCAGGAACTTGGTCGATAATAATTTACATGCTTTCATTGTTTTATGGTATACTCCTCTTAATTGTAGGATTTAGGTTTTTAGTTTCTGGTTATTCTCCTGAACAGCGAGAGAAAGCAAAGAGAAGTTTAATGAATACTATCTTGATGATGGTTCTAATTCAGACAAGCTTTTTCCTTTATGAGTTAATATTGCAGGTTGTTGCTTCAATGACTGCGGTAGTTTATGGAATGATACCTGAAAGTTTCTTTTTAGTTACTTCAGATGGATTTGCAAACATTGGTCTTGAACTAGTGATGATAATTCCATATGTGATAATATTAGTTATCACGCTAATATTCTTGGCAATTAGATATATCTTTGTAGGCATGGGGGTAATCTTCTTCGCAATTGGAATATTCCTCTATTTTATTGAGCCATTAGAAGCGTATGGAAAGTTAATAATAAATTATCTTGGAGTCTTAATTGCATTACCTTTCTTTTACTCAATAATACTCTTGGCATCTTCTAAGTTTCTAGAAACAGAAGCTTTCTCGAGTATGAAAATTCTTGTGATGATTGGAGGATTTAGTTTGGTTAATTTACTTACTCTATTCCTAGTAATATTCGTAATCTTCAAGGCTGCAAATTCCAGACCAGTAACTCAAATTGTAACTGTAATGGGTTCAGGAGATTAAAATGTATGAAATACCTCAACAACTAGAGTATAAAGAGAAAATTGTATTTGGATTAACATTTCCTCAGCTAGCTTATGCTATGGTGTTTTTCCCTTTTGTGTTTTCTTTTTTGTTTAAGTTAAATGCAAGTATCTATGTTAGGGTATTTTTAGCTTGTATTCCTGCACTTTTAGCCTCAGGATTTATGTTTTTTGACTTATCAACCCACTTGAGAGATTGGTATACTTGGTTTAAACTTAGGGAATTAAAAGAGCCAGATAAAATTAAGTCTGCTTTAGGAATTGGAGAGATTCAGGAGGGTTTTATTTATGGATAAAAAAAGAAAGATTGCGATCTTAATGGTAGACTCAATAAACTTTGGGATTAAACCTCAAAAAGAACAAGAAACAATTATGTTAACTTTTCAAAAGCTCCTTAATTCGATTGATTTTCCAATTCAGATTCTAATGACAACGGAGACTCTTGACTTAGAAGTTTACCTTAAGAAATTAAAGACTAAAATTAACAATCCCCGAAATCAGGAGATTTATGATTCTTATAGAAAGCATATGAAAGACCTAATAGAAAAGAATAGTGCGATGAATAGGAATTTTTATGTCGTGATTCCCGAGGTTGCAGATATTGAGATTCAAATAAGACTATGCGAAGAAAGACTGCATAGTCTTAATCTTAAAACCAAGAGACTAAAGGGCTTAGAGATAAGAAAAGTATTCTCCAAGATTTTTGATTCTGATGAGATGATTCCAAAATCAATAAAGAACTCCCCAGACTATTTAGAAATTGACGGAAAATTCCATAAAGTAATTTATGCACACGGCTACCCTCGGTCAGTTGAAAAGGGTTTCTTAGATAGATTAATTAGTTGTTCTGGTAATTTTGATTTTTCTTTACACATAAACCCCCAAACTATCGAACAAACGATAATCTTACTTAATAGGGAACTTCAAAAACAAAGAGCAGACCTTTATTCAGCTAAAATAAAGAATCAGTTTAATCCTAGCCTTGAGATAAAGTATAAAGACACTAAAGGAGTTTTAGAAAACTTACAAAAGGGAAATGAGAAACTCTTTCATTTAGGGTTTTATATCAATTGTAGAGCAGAAAGCCTTGAAGGGCTCAGACTTCTAAGCAAGAAGATAGAATCAGAACTAAATTCCTTATTGATTATTCCAAGACATCCAAATTTTAGGATGATTCAAGGATTTAAGTCTTGTTTACCTTTGGCAAAAGATTACTTAGGGATGACGAGGAATATTACAACCTCTGCACTTTCAGCATTCTTTCCGTTCACTTCATCATTCTTTAAATTTGATGAAACAGGGATTTGGTTTGGACTTAATAAAAACAACATTCCCATAATTAGAGATATATTCAAATTGTCTAATTCAAATGGAATGTGCTTGGCGAGTTCTGGAGCAGGTAAGAGCTATATGACTAAGCTTTTCATTACTAGGCATTTGCTTAATGGAACTAAGGTTATTGTAATTGACCCTCAAAGCGAATATAAGAATATAGTCAAGAAGTTTGAAGGTCAAAGAATTAATCTATCTAGAACATCGGACACAATAATTAACCCTTTGGATTTGATGGGACATGATTATGCTGAAAAACGACTTTCTTTGATGGATTTAATGCCTGTAATGCTTGGGGCTTTAACTGAGCCTCAAAAATCCTTTATTGATCAGGCTTTAACTGAAAGCTATGAGAAAAAAGGCATTTATATGAATGACAAAGAAAGCTGGTCTAATGAACCTCCAATTTTGGTCGATGTTTTGCGAATTTTGGAGAAAATGGAGAAGAAAGCTATAAACCTAGAGAAAAATACCCTCAGAAGCCTTGTAAACCGTTTGAGGATATATGTGGACGGAGTTTTCTCCTTTCTAAACAGGCACACAAACATAGATTTTCAAAACGATTTCGTGTGTTTTGATATAGGAAATATGCCCAAACAGGTTAAGCCTACTATTATGTTTCTGGTTCTTGATTATGTCTATATGAAGATGAAAAAGGATATTCAAAGAAAGTTGTTAGTCATTGATGAAGCCTGGTCTTTGCTTGGCCATGCAGAAGAAGCTTCCTATATCTTTGAAATTGTAAAGACTTGTAGAAAGTTTAATATGGGGCTATTTTTGATTAATCAGGAAGTTGAGGGAATGCTTAATTCTCAGGCAGGAAGGTCTGCACTTGCTAACTCTTCTTACACTATTTTACTTAGGCAAAAACCTGCAGTAATTGAAGGAGTTCAGAAAGTCTTTCACTTAAGTAATGTTGAAAGAATTGCTTTGCTTACTGCGGGAGTTGGAGAAGGCATACTCTTAATGGAAGACGAGCACTCTGAGTTGAAAATCGTAGCCTCAAGTGAGGAGCATAAACAAATTACAACTAATGCCGATGAAATCCTAGAAAATGAAATAGAAGAAGAAAATGAAACCAAAAAGATTAATGTGCAGGTAGATGCTAGTCAAAGAGTTCATTTAACTAAGAATTTATCTAAAGCCGAGAAAGAGTATCTCTCTAAAAAGAGATTTGTTGAAGAAGATTATAAAAGCATTTTCTCAAACAAAAAAGAAAAATATCTGATTAAGCCAAGATTTAATGAAACTGCACCTCATTGTTTTTTGACTTTTGATATTTTTAACTATTTGAAACAGAAGGATGGAATAAGAAACATCTTAACTCCTGAAACAAAAAAACCTGACATAACTTTTATGATTAATAATAAGGAATACGGAATTGAAATTGAAACAGGTAAACTTCTTAAGACAAATAAAAAAGCTTTGATGGAAAAGATTGACAGAAACAATAAAGAATATTCAGATAGATGGTTCTTTGTTGTGACAAATAGAAAGATTGCATCTAAATATGCAAAGATTGCTCAGACTAAAGATAAACGATCTGTTAAAAGTAAAATCGACAGTTTGCTAAAAAACGCTAGAAAAAAGTCACCTTGATTATCCACGTAAAAACTATTTTATATTCGATAAAATCATTAAAATATTGAAATCGTCACCATAAGTATATGATAGTGTTAGGAGAGGTGACGAATTTTATTTATAATAAAGTCTCTTTTAATTACAGCAATCACAATTAATAAAAAAATCAAGAAGTACAGCCAATTTCTATCAAAGTGTCTTTCAATAGAATTCTCTCTAATGAATAATTGCTCTGAACAATTTATAAATGGATCTAATCCTGTCAAAGAATTTATCGCTGAGTTAAACTTGTAAATCTTATAATATTCTTCAGAATCTTTCTTATGCTCTTTTAATACTTTCCAACAATCGAGACCCTCAGTTAGATTATAGTTGGGTTCGTAAAAGATATTTGTAAATGATACCTTTAAGGAAGAGGGTTTTTTGATTTTAATTGAGCTATACTTCATTAAAAATGATACATATGTTTCATTAAACTCAATTACTTTTAAAGAAACTCGATTATTACTTTCAAGTATTATTTGCTCTTTGTTTGGATTGTTGAAATAAAAATCATAATTAGATATTTGTTTTAATGTATCTTGAGCTACTTGATATTCTGTTTTTTCAATCTCTTGATGTTTGGTGGGATTTTGTGCGACCCCAAATATGAACTTAAATGCATTAAGAATCCAGTTAAATGCTCCCCTCGCCATAGCTGTGGGGGATTCTACATATTCCTTAAGATATATTTTAGAAAGCGAAGCAGAATTTGTTAACTCTTGAATATATCCTTCTTGGCTGTACCCCCAGTTTATGTTATTTAGATAAGCATTAAGTAAGACTATATTTTCTAAAGCAAGATTTAATTTTTTATTATCATAACCACAGCCAACTCCAGCAATTAATGAAGTGGGGTTAAATCTGCCTATAACTCCAATTTGTCTTGCCGTTTTAATAGACTTGGCAACCTGATATGATTTTTGAGTTCCAACGAGTAACGCTCCAGATTCTACTACTTCAGAAGCTAAATTTAAGGTTTCTTTTTTAGCATCATTAAAACCAAAATAATCACAGAAGTCTAAACCCGCAACCTCAAAATATTTCTCCGATAAGTTTCCATTATGAATATTGTACCTTATATAGTTCAGGTCTACGATTTCCCTCATATAATAATTACTAATAAAAGCTTTATGATTTCCATCAAAGATAACTGAGACACATTCTTCACCCTCACAACAACCATAAATTACGGGAAAAGTTGTGTACTTATGTTTAGAGTTAAAAAGCCAAGGATCTGAGATATCATACACAAAAGAATCGATTACTTTGCAAGATTCATTTTTGATACTAAATTCACTTTTATAATCCTCTACGTAATCTGCACTAACAAAACTTATCAGAATGAGGTTAAGTAAAATAAATAAGAGTATTCGTTTCATATTAGATATTCTTTTGGTGGGTATTTGTTTTATTTCTTCACAATTGCATAAAGATGTTTTTGGAATCCAATAAATGTATTTTTTATCTTGCTTACTCCACCCAGAGTTTTTGTTGCATCGCTAACTTCATTATACTTAAGTTTCAACAAGGCAGGTAATTTTTCTTGGTCTAGCTCCTCTACTCCAGATTCAATATATTTAGACAATACAAACTCTAAAAATTCTTTTTGTCTATCATCTAAATCATCAAGAATCTGCTCTTGAGCTTTTGCAACTCTCTCTTCTCTACTTATAGGCTTTATTGCAAAAGAAATATATTCTAAAACATCAAACAAATCACTATTTTCAGCACCCACTAATTTTTGTAGATTCTTAAGCTCTTCAATCCCATACCCTCCGTTTGCAAGTCTGAGTAAGAATTCTTTTCTTGTTAATGGACTTTCCCAAATCCTCCTTAGTTGTTCCTCGCTTTTGAAGAAATTAGGTAAATCTCCAAACATCTTTTTTAGGAATTCTTCAGAAGATATAGGTTTTCCATCACTTGACCAAAAAGAAGTTGTAGCCATGTGTTGTATTTCTCTTGCTTTTCCATCAGATAGTTTAATTTTAAGTTTCTTTTTCTTTTCTTTAACATACTCTTCTTCTGGTTCTTTTACTTTCATTTTGACTTCTTTTTTATCCAAAATAACGGGTTCTAAAGGTTCTCCATCCCATTCTTCATCGTTAAAATTTTTATAAGCTTCAACAAAATCATAAACTGTAAAGAAATATTTCTCGTCAAAGGTTCTTGTTCCTCTTCCAATTATTTGTTTAAACTCAATCATAGAATTAATCGGCCTCATTAAAACAATATTTCTAATATTCTTAGCATCAACGCCAGTTGATAGTTTTTGAGAGGTTGTTAAAATTGTAGGAGTTGTTCTTTCATTATCTTGAAATTGTTCGAGATATTCTTCTCCTTGAGCTCCATCGTTTGCAGTTACCCTAACACAATAGTTAGGCTCCTTACTTTTTTTATGTTGATTAATTAAGTCTCTTACAGCAGCCGCATGGTCTTGAGTAGCACAGAATACAATAGTCTTCTCATTTTGGTCTATTTCAGACATGAATATCTTAACTCTTTTCTCTTCCCTTTCTTTAATCTCGATAATTCTATTAAAATCAGTTTCCTCATATATTTTACCTTCCTCTACTTCACCCTCAATGATTTCATCATCACTAGTATAAACATAGTCATCCATAGTGGTTTTTACCCTTCTTACTTTGAATGGCGTTAAGTAACCATCATTAATACCTTCTTTTAATGAATAAACATAAAGCGGTTTTCCAAAATATTTGTATGTATCGGAATTTTCTTTTCTTTTAGGTGTTGCAGTTAAACCTAATTGGAATGCAGGAGAAAAATATTCCATGATTGCCCTCCAGTTACCTTCGTCATTTGCTCCGCCCCTATGACATTCATCTATGATAATTAAGTCAAAATAGTCTTTTGGATATTCACCAAAATAAGGAGAGTTATCTTTGCCACACATAAATGTTTGAAAGATTGTAAAAAATATGCTTCCGTTTGTTGGAACTCTTCCTTTCTTTTTTATCTCATTTGGTTTAACCCGAACAAGTGCATCTTCTGGGAAAGGAGAAAAAGCATTAAATGCCTGATTAGCTAAAAAGTTTCTATCTGTTAAAAATAAGATTCTTGGTTGTCTTTTTCCATCTTTTTTTAAGTTCCATCTAGCATGAAACAACTTCCAAGCAATTTCAAAAGCAATAACTGTTTTTCCTGTACCTGTTGCAAGAGTAAGGAGCATTCTATCCTTATCTTCCGCAATTGCATCTAAGACTTTGTTAATTGCAATTTCTTGATAGAATCTAGGCTCATATTTTCCGCCTCTTTGAACCTCATCGAATCTCGATTTCCATTCATCGTGTTTTGAGAATGTTTTTTTGTATAAATCATCAGGGGCAGGGAATGAATCAACTGAACTCTCTTTTCCTGTTTTTAGGTCAATTTGATATATTTCTTTCCCATTAGTAGAAAAGGCGGTTTGTAAATTAAGTTTAAGGGCGTATTCTTTAGCTTGCATAACCCCTTCTGAAACGCTTAGGTCTTCACTTTTTGCTTCAATGACTGCTAATTTTCTCCCCTTGTATTCTAAAACATAATCAGCAGATTTAGGATTTCTTTTTCTTCCTTGCCCTTCAATTTTTCCTGGTGCGATAGGGTATTCGCAAATAACTTTTATATCTTGATTAGTTGTATCCCATCCAGCATCCGCTAATTTTGGGTCAATTAAATCCTTTCTTGTTTGTGCTTCCTTTATGTTTACCATTTCATTCTTTCGTTAATTCACCACTAAAGGCTTTTTGTAGCATTGATTTTTTAAGTTCTTCAAGGTCTTTAACCTTTTGCTCATAGATAGATTCAAGTTCTTTTATTTCTTTTGATAACAAGTCTAATTTTTGGACTATTGTTTTTTGTTCTTCAAGGGATTTTGGAAAATGAATCTCGTATTCTTTAATCATTGGAACAGTTAGTTGAGGGATAGAAGTGCCACTTTTAACAAAATTTAATCTATCTAAGGAATATTTTAAAAAATCTAAATTTAACATTTTCTTATTAGGAGTTACAACAATCAGTCTAATTACTGGATAAAAAGGCTCTTTTCTTATTTCTGGATAACCAATTGTTCCTCTTGCAGAAATTGTTATACTTGGTTCAATCACTTTCTTTATATCCGTATAACCATACAAACCCTTTCCATTTATTCCATTTGAAAAAATTGGCACAGTATACTTATCAGTCATTGTTTTTGAAAAATTATTTTTTGGCACATCTCCTCCCGCAGATAAGTTGCAAACGTCTTTTAATTTTTCTTGTTCCCAATCTTTTTTATTCTTAGAAAAAATTTCTTCTAAATATGATTCAAATAATTCTTTTGCATTTTTGAGGTTTTTCTCTGCGTTTTCTTTTGATTTAGAAATTGACTCGAATACTTCATCTAGGAGTTTTACTATTTGTTTTTGGGTTTCGATTGAAGGCACGGGCAAAACTACTGATGAAAGTTTTGTTCCAGATAATTCTTTGAATGTTGTTCCACTTCCCAATTCATTTAACAATTTAACTGATTTCTTTAAAAAATAATAAATAAATTTAGTATCCATTCCTTTTTTCGGTACAATTCCTTTGCATCCCTGATTTGTAGACATTGGTTTTGTGTTTATTGCAAGGTGCCCTATAGGGGCTCTTGAAGATAAAATTATGGAATTTTCTGGCATAATTGTAGCAGAAGATTTTCTTATCCCTTCTTCAGTTAATTTTCTGAAAGTATCCCCTACATAAATACTTTTTAGCTTCCCCATATCTTTTGGAGTTATCCACAAATTTTCTCCATCCCAATACTCCTTCTTTTTTGTATCTGGAGTTCCGCCATTGATTATTTCACAGACTTCTCCTAGTGTTTTTATTTGCCAGTTATTTTTCATTTTTAGAAAGAAAATCAAGTAATTCAGAATTTAAATTTTTTATATACAGAATATTATTAAAGACCAATGAAACTATTGTAACAAATTCATTTTTTAATGGTATAAATAATAGAAAATTTTTATTCCAAGAATCATAAGTCTTTTTATAACTTGAATGAGATATTCCCCCATAGACAAAAACATTGAAAATCTTCCTATTAGTTACGTTTTCTCCATTAATAGTAAATATAGACTTAGAATCTAGAAATGTATTCGTAGCTTTTCTTGCGTTACTAAATTCTTTTGCTAAATTCTTGGGTACTAATTTTTTAGAGTAAATCTTGGCTAGATTCCTTTGAGATGAAGGCTCATTATCTTGAATAAAAAATCTAAGGGTCGTTATAAATGCGTCAATAGCTTCATCATCAGGACCCTTTATAGAACCATCTAACCTTCCCAGATCTTTATTAAACTTAAAACTATACCCTGAGTTAGTTAATTTCTTAGTGAAACTTAAATTAAAAAGCTTTTCTGCTTTTTCATTAAAAAGCTTTATTGCATTTATTTCTTTTTCACTTATCATTTTTCTTTCTCCTTTTTATTTTCTTCAATTACCTTAAAGAAGATTTTATGCAGTTGTTCATCAACTTTCTTTATTTTCTCCAAGAATTCCTTATGTAAATCCGACATGTATTTTGTTTCAACTTTTCCGTCTTTTGAATTTTGTTGTATAAACCCCTCATCTAATGTCGGAACGTGGTGAGCAAAGATATTTCTAATATTATTCATTCTTCTTATATCTTCAAAAAATTGAGAATATACTTCAAAATTTAACTTCTCTAAGACCCTAATCTTTAGACCAAAAGAAAAATATTCATCATCAATAACTTTTCGATTGAATTCATTATTTTTATTGTCTTTTACAAAATAAATTGCAATTATAGCTCCGAGCATTGCCTCGATACTTATTGAATCATGAATAATTACTCCACGATATTGAGCAATTTTATTAGCTATAACGTTTATTTGTTCGTTATCCATTTTTCTTCTTCACACTCTTCTTGACAATTTTTTCTATCTGTCCTATCTTTTCTTTCTCCTCATTTAAGTCACTCTTAAATATGCTTAGAATAGATTTTATTTTTGTTAAGAGTTCATCAAAGGTAATAATCTCCACGTCTTTTAATCCCGCCCTTAACAACTCAAAACACTCTTGCTGATACTTATTAAGGTCAGAAAATCTTCCTATTATCAGGATACATTTAGGGTCAAAAGCTCCTAAGTCTGTTCCTTTTGTAGTCTCATAAAATTCCTTCAGATACACAGATTTTTGATCTAATATTTGTGCAATCGCTCCGCTTAAGTCTTTTTCCATATGATAAACATTTTTTCCCCTATAGGGTTTTGAAGCAAGAAGCTTTGTTGTGTGCGTTTTTATCTCGATTAACGCCGAGTTTTTCGTTAAACTTTTTGCATAAAGAAAATCTACATATTTTCCATTTTCATCTAGTATCGTCTTCCCTCCAACATATGCTTCATCCTTAAATAAAACTGCTGGATGGGCAAACAACTGTGAGAATATCCAAGCATTTTTCTTAAAGAAATTTTGCCATCTTTGTTCTTTAATTCTTTTGAGGGATATTAAATTTTCAAATTCATCCAGAACATCACTCATCATTTTCTTTTCATTTTCTTCCATTTGCAAGATTAAATCTTGCCTTTTTAGCATTTTTCTTTCAGAAATAGATAGTTTTTTGAATAATCTAATTAAGGCATTTTTATCGTCGGGGCTTATTTTCTTATCTATATTCTGATACTGACTTAATAATCTATACAATGTTCCCCTTTGATATCTTTCTTCTGTTTTTGAAAAATACTTTGGAAATCTTTCAGCAAAATAATTTTGAGTAAATGCCCTATTTTTTTCGTTCATTATTTTTGTTAAAGAACTTGTGTTTTTTCTGAAATCTTCCAGGTCGTTAAGGTTTAGTATAAGTTGCTTTCCTGCTAATAATGTATTCTTTTTCTTGGATAAAATAATTTCTTCAACTCCAGAATTTTCATCTATAAATTTCATCAATGGTTTTAACAACCCTGTTGGAGCATACCCTTTACTTGGAGTCTGCGAGAAGCCCCCAGGCAATTTATTACTCAACCCTTCTAAGATTATTCTTTTTATAGTCGTATATCTCGAGATAACCTTTTTCCCGCCCCATTCTCTTTTCAATAAATGATAAACGGTTTTATCTTCTTTTTTTAAAACCGTTTTTGTAAGAAAGTCTATTTCATATTCAGTGTTAACAAAGTGGAAAACCGTTTTATCATTATTGTCTTCTAAGACCAGTTCTCCCTTGATAAATTCTCTATTTTTATCCGAGACTGCCTCTTCTTTTATTATTTTGAGTCCTTCTGTCTTCTCTTCCATCTTTTAAATCAACCCCTTAATTTTTTTCAAGATTTCAGCTGATTTCTTATCCAGTTCTCCAATTTCTTCTATTATCTCTTTTGGTTCTCTTGATACTGAGTCATCTTTTTTATTTGGGTTCTTTACAGATAAATCATATGTTTCTGAATCAAGATCATTAATATTTATTTTCCAAGAATTTTCAGAGTCTCCCTTAGTTTTTTGTAATCTTACAAATTCCTCTAAGTCTTTTTCACTTAAAGGGTTTGTTTTTCCTAAATTTCTATTAAGATTTAGTTGATAGTACCAAACATCTCTTGTAGGTTTTCCTTTCTCGAAGAATAAAATAATGGTCTTTACTCCTGCCCCAGAAAAGACTCCTCCAGGTAAATCTAAAACTGTATGTAAATTGCATGTTTCTAATATATGTTTTCTAAGAGAAATAGAGGCATTATCTGTGTTTGACAAGAAAGTATTTTTTATTACGACACCTGCTCTGCCACCTGCTTTTAATACTTTGATGAAATGTTGTAAGAATAAAAAAGCTGTCTCGCTTGTCTTAATTGGAAAATTCTGTTGAACTTCTACTCTTTCTTTTCCGCCAAAAGGGGGATTTGCCAAAACCACATTAAATCTGTCTTTTTCCTGAATATCTCTTACATTTTCTGAAAGAGTGTTAGTGTGTTCAATATTTGGAGACTCTATACCATGCAGAATCATATTCATAGTTCCAATAATGTATGCAATCCCCTTCTTTTCTTTCCCATAAAATGTCTTCTTTTGTAATATCTCGTCGGCTTTTGTGCTTCTATCCTCTTTTTTCATATGTTCAAAAGCTTCAACAAGAAAACCTGCGGAACCAACAGCCCCATCATAAACCTTTTCTCCTATTTTTGGATCTACAACTTTAACAACCGTCTTAATTAAAGGCCTTGGAGTATAATACTCTCCTCCGTTTCTTCCTGCATTACCCATGTTTTGAATCTTGCTTTCATATAGATGAGACATCTCATGTTTTTCTTCGCTGGTCTGAAATCTTAATTCATCAATTAAATTAACAACTTCTCTGAGATTGTAACCGCTAGCAATCGTATTTCTCAGCTCTCCAAAAATCTCACCAATCTTATATTCAATGGTGTCTGGACTTTCAGCACTTGATTTAAACTTCTTAAGATAAGGAAATAATTTATTGTTAACAAAAGAGATTAAATCGTCTCCAGTCAATGCTTTATGATGGTCTAGTTTCCCATCTTTATTTTTTGGACATGCCCAATTTTCCCAACTAAACTCTTCGGAGATTATCCTCTTGAAGGATTTTCCAGATAAATCTGCTGAGACTTCTTTATCCTTCTCGAAATCATCTAGATATTTTAGAAATAAAATCCAAGAGGTTTGCTGAACATAATCCAATTCACTGCCACACCCCGCATCTTTCCATAATATGTCGTCAATTCTTTTAAATATTTGTTCAAACATTTTTATTCCAACTCTCCGATATATTTTCTAAAAGCGGATTCAAGTTTTATCATATGTTCAACAAGTTCTTCTTGTATATCGCCCCAATGGTCTTTATCATTTAAGCTCATATTTGGGAATCTTATAGCGATTCTAGAAGCTCTTTTTTCGTCTAATCTCTCCCAGTCTAGGGGTTTTCCAAATTTATCTTCTATTTCTTGTTTGTTTTCAAGAAGTTTGTCAAATCTTATCTTGTTTACATTTGGATCAAGATAGTCTTTTCCCCGATCTAGATAGAGTTCACATCCAGCATAACTATTCAGAATAACAAAATTATAAGTTATCCCTGATTTTCCAGATCCTGCACTTATCCAATGATTTACACTTGGGGAGATTCTAGAAAAAAGTTTAGATTTCTTATTTATTTTCTCGAGTAATTGTTCCCAAAATTCTTTCCTGACATTATTTTTTTCTGCATAAATCTTCTTTTGATGTTTCTGCATTTTTTCTTGTTCAACTTCTTCAGGAATAATTGTAGTCCTAGCTAAGATTTCGTCTCCTCTTTTTGTTTTAGTATACTTAAGGATTAAAACATTAATACTAATATCATACTTATCTGATAGCCATTCTACCATTCTTTGAAGCGACTCGTCAACACCCGTTCCCACAAGAAGAATTTTCTGGGCATTATTAAAGGAGATTTCCTCAAGTGAAGATTCCTCTAGGTCAAAGTTTTCCCTTAAGACATCATATATACTCTTTCCAGTAAATTTTTCGCATTCGGGATTTAGTTTATCATAATCCCAAGAACTTAGATCAGAAGCGTAATCAATTGCTTGAGCTAGGGCTTCTCTATGAAGCTTATCTCTCTTGAGTTCAATTATAACTAAGTTTCCTGAACGGTCAATTCCTAAGAAGTCTAAGGGACCTCTCTTAGTCATAATTTGTTCTCCGATTAAAGCTATATCATTTCCCAAAATTTCTGAATTACTTTTTATCCACTTTTCTAAGTCGTTTACCTCTGTTCTTTTGGCTTCTGCCATACTTATTTCTGAAGGGACTAACTTCCCGCCTTCTACTTGCCATAATTTTATTTCAGTTGCCATATTCTATTAACCTCTTAGTCTTATATAAGGTTATTCTTCCTCCACGTCCTTTCGTTTACTTAATGTTATTCTCCAATCCTCGCCCATCTCAATTTTCTGCATTATCTCTGAATCTAATTCGCCTTTTCTTCCTTGGGCATTGAATCTAGAATAATTTAACATAACAAATTCTTCCCAGACACCTTTCTTTTTTAATAGTTCTATAATCTCAGATTTTTCTTCTGGAAGAACTACTTTTTTTAAGTCCTTTACAGAGGCCTTCATATTACTTCCATAGACTATATCAATTCCTTTCTGCTTTGAAAATTCAATCATCTCTGCCTTAATCTTTTCTTCTTGTTCTTGCAGTTCTCTTAATTTTGATTTTAATTCAGAGAAAGTATCTACTAATTTTAATCCGTCGTCTTCTTTGAATTCCTTAACATCTTCTTTTGCATCTAACTCGATTTGATGTTTAAAGCTAGGGCACATTTCTTTGTAAACACAATAGCTACAAAGCCCTGTTTGATTTCTTGGAAATTCCGTAGCCGATTCAATTTCTTTTATTTTATTACACACTTCCTCTTGTAATTTTTGAAGCTGTTCTTCGCTTCTTTCACTAACTGCTTCTTTATTGAAAGCTAACATATGCCAAACTAATTTTACTGATTTGGCATCAGGAAATTTATCCTTTACCCAGGTTGAATAAAGGGCTAGTTGTCTATCAGAATCTACCTCTTCTTGGGTCTTCATGTCTTTGTTTGTCTTATAATCGCAAACATAGTAATTTCCTTCTTTATCACAAGCCAATTTGTCGATTTTGACATACCATTGATTTCCATCTGGCAAAGTCATCCTATCATCTGTTTCAAGACCTAGAATGGTTAATTGGTCAAAGGGTTTGTATTTATCATAATAATCTTCAATGAACTTCAAACCTTTTTTCTTGTAATTCTCGGCGTTCATGTCTTCTCTTGCTATCAAGATATTCTCTGAGAATTCCTTGTCCCATAAGTCCTTATAATATTTTAGAATCATCGACTTAGAGATTCTTTTAAAGTCTTTTTTGTCTTTGTAAAGCTTTTCTAAGGTCTCGTGAACCCTCTTACCCATAAAATTCTCTATTGTCTCTGGAATTTCTGGCTTTATTCTATCCACATACTTTAATTTGTATTGATAGGGGCATTTTTCAAAAGTTGAGAGTCTAGAGTGGGAATAAACTACCATTTTAATTTAAATAGAAACAATTCTCCCAACCTCAGTCAACTTTAAATCTTTAGTATCTTCTAAAAACTTTTCCTCTTTTAATTCTTTCAAATACTTATAAGTTGCACTTTCTTTTATGTTTAGGCTGTTCTTTATTTTTTCTAGATCCGTATTTCCTTTTTCTATTTCTTGCAAAAATTTCTTCTTATTGTCGCTTATGTCAAACTTAACAACAACTGGAAGAGCTAACATTATATCCCCTTCTTCCTCGACATAGTAAGATTCTGAAACTTTATCCTTCCTTGCATAACCTGAAAATAATAACGCCAATGAGGTAATCTTTCTCCCTTCAGTTATATGAAGTATTATCTCGTTCCCTTTATCGTGTTCCTCATCAATCTTTTTTGTGACTGCTTTCATAATTTCAGGAATATCATACAAAGAAGTTTTCATTACTTCAATATTAAATATCCCTTTAAACTTTTCTTTTAATTCGTCAATAGTCTGTTTTTTTGTTTCGTGTATAGGGTCATCAACAACAAGAATAAGCTTGTCGGGTTTTAGATTTTTTATAACTACTTTTATGGCTTTACCACTAAATACTGTAGAAATAACAACCTTTTCTGCCATATTAAACTTAGTAAAAATTGATTTATAAAGCTTTACATTTTACGTGTATTTATGGAAATTCCACAGAATAATAAAGTTTAAATACCCAGTTTACATTTGAAAACGCAGGTGAAAAGGAGATGGACACAAAAGGAGGCTCAGCAAAGATAAACAATGACAAGAGGAATAATTTCATTAGTGCGGCTAAACTGCCAAAACAGCATAAAGTTAGCGAAAGCTATAAACTCTCCAATTATCACCATACCCATATATGACCTGATATCAAGAAATTCAGGCAAACCAAATAAAATCTATCATAAAATTAAGTCTAGTGGAGGAATCCATGCTTTCTTGAACTATAATGGAAATATTATATTATCTCTAATCATGAGAGACGAGGTTATATGGAAGTTTTCTCCAGAGAAATATGCAGAAATTATAAACGGGATAAAGCCTAATTTTTACACAACCGTAGATGGAGGGACTTATCAAAAGCAGGATAAAGATTCTATGGAAGAGTTAGTGAGACTATCAACTGAAACTAAAGAATTGCTAGACTTATGTCCGGGAATTAAGCCAATTGGTCATGTTAAAGGTTGTAATTCTGTCCAAATTAAATTGCATTTGAATTTTCTTAAAAAATTAGGGATTAATCTCTTCCTTTTTCATGTAGGGGATTTCTTTAGAAATGGGGATGAAAACGTGATTCAGCAAGCAAAACATTTTTGTTCTTTAATAAAGAATGAAGAAAATACTCTTTTAGTTTATGGTCTTGGATCTCCAAAAAGAATGTTGGAGTTTTCGTTCTGCGATCTCTTTATTACTTATAGTCACTTTGTAAATGCCAAACATAGAATAATATTTAGAGGAAGTAAAAGGTATAAATCTAACAATCTCCCCGTCTATGAAGCGGCACTTCATAATTTTAAAGAATTTTCAAGTTATTTAAAAAACTTAAGTTATCAGACTAAACTTTTCACAGGAGGTAATTGTAAATGGGAGGAGGCACAACAAGAAGTGTCGTTCGTTCTTCAAAATCCAAGAGCCAGAAATTAAATTCTTCGGATAGTGGAGAACAGACCAAACTTTCATTTGGTCAAAAGAGAAATGTTTTCATAAGTTTTCATATGGAAGATGAAGCACAAGTAGGATTATTAAGGCATCAAGCTAAAAATGATAAGTTTAACTTGGAATTCAGAGATTATTCTGTAAAAAAACCATTTGATAATAAATGGAAAACTCAATGTGAAGAAAGAATAGAACAAACTTCAATAACAATAGTTATGATAGGTCCAGAAACCTATAAAAGACCTGCGGTGTTGTGGGAAATAAATAAATCCTATGAGCTTGGAAAAAAGGTTGTAGGAGTAAGGATTCGTAAGGATAAGAATGACCCCATTCCAGGTCCCTTACTTAGACATAATGCAAAAATAATAAATTGGAATATGGAGGAAATACAACATGAGCTGGACAAGAAATAAACGAGATTTAATAAATAAAGATTACAAAGGCAATAAAGAAGAACACCTATTAAGGCAGTATGAACTATTTGTTGAAAGTTCCCAAAAAGTCAGCTCCAATAGGATGACTTCAAATAATTTTCATTTGGGTGCTAATACTGCTCTATTTGCTGTCGCTGGTTATTTATCAATTATCTCAAAACCTTTAATGGCAGTTATACTCTCAGTCATAGGAATTTTATTATGCCTGTCTTGGATTTCTAATTTAAGTTCATATAAGAGATTAAACAGCACCAAGTTCAGAGTCATTCATGAACTAGAAGAATATTTACCTGCAAGAATTTTTACCAAAGAGGATGAATATTTGAATGGTTATTACTGCTTCACGAAGTTTGAAAAATATATTCCTTATTTATTTATAATCTTGTATGCAATATTATTAATCTTATTTTTGCCGTCATTAATAGCGGGTTTAATAAATTCTCTAAACCTAGAAGGAGGTATATAAAATGGAAAAACAAGAAGAAAGAAGAAAAATGCTGGAAGGCATAGAAAAAGAAATTGAAAAGTTAGATAAGCAAAAAGATGAATTTCCAGATTATGCAAATAGAATTGCCGAGTTGAAAAAAGAAAAAGAATCATTAAAGAAGGATCTTGGTATTAAATGATGTCTCGGACAATGCCTAAATTACCCCAATAATCCTTAAATAATTCCAATACTCTTCTTTTCTCATGTTAATAAAAAAAGAGGACGCTAGGCGACATGAAAATTCACCAACCTGTACAGTTTGGGAGCATGACCATCCAAGCAAAGACCTAAGTTATGCATTAGCGAGAATTGATGGAACTTATCCAGAAAGCAGTAAAAAAGCTAAGAATTTAGAATGCGATACTATCTTTATCGGGCTTTCTGGAACTGGAACAATTCATTCGAAAAGAGGAGATTTTTTAATAAATCCTCAAGATTCGTGTTACATACCTAAGGGAGAAGAGTACTCAATAGTCGGTCAAAATCTTTTATTAGGGGTTACTAATTCTCCAAGGTGGACGCCTGAGCAGTATCGAGTAATAGATTAATCTTTAGGCACATATCCTAGCATCTCTTTTGCCTTAGAAATATCTATATTGTCTAACTCATCAGCAATATTAAATGCCTCATACCAAAGAGTCTCATCATTTTCAATAGATTTCTCGATTCCCTGAATTGCATTATTCATACTCACCTTAGTACCATAAGGACCCTCTTTGTCGCCAATTCTTGGAAACCTTAATATTATGATCTGCATTTTCTTAGTTAATCCATAAAATGCCAAAATATTTTCTGCTATAATTTTACTTTCAGGATAAGCTAAACTGCCATCACCACATTCAATATCCTCAGCTTTTAGATACATAGGAACTATCTTATTATCTTCCTTAAGGGGGAACTTGATAGGAATGCCCCTCTCTGCACCATAGTAGGCGGTAGAACTAATGTAGATTAACTTTTTAACATCCTTCTCGATGCAGGCTTTAATAACATTTAATGTTCCAACGCAATTATTTGAGAAATAATCATCAAAGGTTTTTGTTTCATCAGGCTTAGGAATTGCAGCGGTATGGATAACAATATCGCAACCCCCAATTGCGTCTAACAATTTTTCATAATCTCCAATATCATCTCCATCCACAATATCATATTCTACTACCTCATAATCTTTACTTATCTTATCAACTAATGGTTTTCCGAGATATCCTTTGCTTCCAGTTACGAGTATTTTCATTTTTTTATTAATTAATTAAATATTATAAATCTTTTCTAAATCTTAAACACCAAAACTTCCAGGAAAATAAGTACATTTATGTTCTTCAGTTAATTGAACTGTTTTCTCGTCGGCGATTAAATGGCTGAATTTTGTTGTGACTAAATCTTTAACTTTCTCAAATTCGTCTAAAGTTTTTGTTTGAAATTCTATCATTAAATTACAATTGCCGACTCCTCTAACAACATAGAAGATTTCGGGTAATGTTTTTAGAAAAGTAATCATTTCTTCTTTTTGCTCTTCTGTTGTCGTCTTTAATCTCAAAAACATCACATGCCAAAGATATCCCATCTTAGCGACATTAATAAGCGGCTTATAACCTTGAACAACTTTTTCTTTTTCAATTTTCTTTAATGAATATCTAACCTGCTCTAAGGTAATTTGAGCTTTTCTTGCTAAGTCAACAGTTGAAATCTTTGCATTATTTGCGAGAAACTTCAGAACTTTCAAGTCATTTTCTGAGAGGTCTGCCATGTCTCTATGCCCGACCTTTGCATGATAATTATAATTTCCCTTAACTGAGCTATGAATATTTTTATAACCTAATTGAGAGGCACTAATTACTATAAAGAAATTATAATCTAATAACTTTCCTTTGAGGGCTGTTAAAACCTCGTCGAGATACATACTAAATTCTCCAACATCTTTGGCTAAGACCGAAACAATCATCTGCCACTCTCCGCTAAAAGAAGATAGCCATACAACATTTGGAATAGCTTTCAACTTATTTACAATTTTTTCTTTTTCATTATTTGGCGTATACTTAGTCTTTATAAGAACATTATAGAAAGTATACCCAAGTTTCTGAGTATCAACATAAGTTATGAATTCTTTGATAAAACCTTTCTTGATCATATTGTCAATATGGTAATTCACAACTTGCTTTGACATTTTGAGAGTTTTACCAATAGCAGAGGCACTTTGTCGAGCATCTATATCCAATTCTTTCAATATCTTCTTTTCTTTCCAAGAAAGGTCAGAATTTTCAAAGTCTTTCATTATAATGCATATTGGGACTATTTTATAAATCTTTCCCAAAAGGTC
Organism: Candidatus Pacearchaeota archaeon; assembly: GCA_041649755.1. GTDB lineage: Archaea > Nanobdellota > Nanobdellia > Pacearchaeales > GW2011-AR1 > JAGVXH01. The sequence goes on from JBAZMK010000006.1 coordinate 43,292, forward strand.
AAAAAAAGCCAATAAATACATTTAACATAAACGGAATGCTAGTAATATTAGGTCTCTGGGGAAAGGGAGGTTAATACTCATGGCGAATATCACCTTAACCCCTAAAACGTTTGTCGAGAGCACTGGAAGACTTTCTTATAACGAGAGTACTCGTTCATGGGGCACTTTAAGATTTAAATCAGAATTAGTAAAAGAATTTAGACAACTTAAAGAGAAGAGTTCAACCTTTTCTTATAAAGTTTTATTGTTCAGAAATTATGAAGAATTTGAGAAGAAAGTTAAAGATCTAATTAAGAATAAAGAACCTATACCTCTGTTAGTCTGGTTTGAGAAGGAGAGCAAGGAACATTAGAATCCATTTGTTTAATGTAGGCTAATATCTGCTCCATCCTTTTTTCCATAGAGTTAACTCTGTCTTGCAAAACTCCTTTGTCTTTCTCTGTCTTTATTAGTCTTTTTTCAAGTTCAGTTTTTGTAACATCTAAGAGTAAGTCTTCTTCTGATATTGTATCACTCATTCCAAGAAGCTCAGAATAGTAGTGTATTTTGTCAGATTTTTTCCATCCAAAACGATACTTTAGAGCTGATTCTGATTTGTATCTTGGAAGCCAATAGCAACAAGAACAGTGTCTAAAATGGTACATGGTCAAGTCAGAGTATTTCTTCCCAGCGGGACTTTTCCCGTCTCCAAAAAGTTGTTTTGCTAATCTTTGAAGATATTTATTTACAGTCTGCCCTTTTATGTCAAATATATGGTCTTCGGGCTTTAGACTCTTCTTGAGAACATACTCTTTAACTAATTCTGCTGAAAGTAATAATTTGATTCTTCTCCCAAAGGTCTTACTAACTTCATCCCTTATCATTAGTTCTTTATAGTTGTCATAGAAGTCCGATACTTTGATATTGATTAATTCTGTTGGCGATCTAATCCCTGAATCAAATAAGAACATAATTAATACTCTGTATTCAAACTTCGCTGAATCGCATAGCTTCTTTATTTGTTCTTCAGTCAAGTAAACCCAATGAGGTTTTGTTTTTGAAGTATCTAGGTCTGTTGTAATGTCTGGAATTTCTATTCCTTGTTTTTTACTTACTTTTATATGCCAATGCCAAAAAGCTTTGAAATTCTTTACAAAATCCACAACAGATTGATACTCCGCCCCATCTACTCTTTTTATTGTGCCATTACGCATTGAAGTAAAGTAAGTTATTACTTGTTCTTCGGTTAATGTCCTCATATCTTCAATCTTTAGATGGGTCTCAAATTGTTTTGACAAGAAAAGTAGTCTTTGCCTTAGATTGTTTAACCGAGTATAGCTTCTTGCACCCTTTTGACTTACTATTGAAACATTAAGTCCAGACTCCATATCCGTCACATATTTTATAACCGTATCAGAATTAGCCTTGCTTATTCCTGGAACACCTTTAGCTATAACTCTTTCCTTCCAGTTAAAGTATTTCTCCTTGTGTTTGTATGGATCTATCTTACTCATGATTTACCTAAGCAAGGCATTTTAAAAAATACCTCGTAGGTCTGCAGTAGATATCAAAATTGAATTTGATTAAAAAAAGACGCACACAATTCGAGACAAAATATACGGACGCCCCAACCGGGGATTGAACCCGGGTCCCGGCCGCGACAGGGCCGTGTACTAACCATTATACTATTGAGGCATAGGAATATAATCAAGGATTGGTTTTTAAAGATTTTGATGACCAGACATAAATATAAATATTCTGGGGCTTTATTTCGTTTATGGATAATGAGAGGAAAGAAGAAATTTTGGAGGTTGTTCGGAAGGCGGGGAGTGAAGAGTATGAGACGAGTTGGGACGAAAAGGGATTTCCTAAAAGTAAGAAGAAGAGCGAGGTGAGAAAGGGCAGAAAAAGTAAGGCTCTTGGCGGGAAGTTTGAGAGTTTTGTTAGGAAGGATTTAGAGGAAAAAGGGTGGATTGTTGATAAGTGGTCAAATAATGTTGATTTGGAGGAAGGAAGGGTGATTCCTGCGAAAAGGAAATTTAATCCTTTTTCTAAGGTGATGAGTATTGGGACGGGTTTTCCTGATTTTGTTGCTCTTCAATTTGTTAAGGAAGGTTTTTACAAAGTGATTGGAGTGGAGGTTAAGGTAAATGGGACTCTTAGCAGAGAGGAAAAGGAAAAGTGTAGGTTTTATCTTGACAGAAAGGTCTTTAGTGAGATTTGGGTCGCTGAAAAGACAAAGGAAAAAAATAAGGTCAGGGTGGTTTATAATTCTGCGGAGGATATTTTAGGAAGAATGAGATGAGAGAGATAATATTTGCAATTTTATTTTTTACGGGTTTTGTCTGTGCGATTGAGGCTGATTTGGACTGTCCGCGTTATGTTAATGTTGATGAAGAGTTTACGTGCGAGGTTTTTGTTGAAGGGATTGAAGGAACTTATGATTTGAAAGTAGAGATTGAAGATGAGGGGAAAACGGTTGCTAAGATTTTTAATCCGTCTGAAGAAAAATGGCAGTCGGCTTATTATTATCTGAAGGAGTTTATTGAGGATTCGGAAGAAGAAGAGGTTAGAATGTTAATTGAGAAAGAAGGAAATTTTAAGGGGAATTTGATACTTAGAAAGGGAAGTAAAAAGGAGTACTTTGATTTTAGGATTGGGGCGGAGGGTGTGGAAAAGAGTAATATCTCTGATCTTTCAGAAGTTGAAAATTATTCTAATTTTTCTTTAAAGGAAAGAGAGTTTATTTCCTTAAATGAGCTTTTAGAGGGGGAGACGGAAGTGATTTACGAGTCTAATAGTCATAAGATGATTGGGTATTTGCCTTATGCTTTTTCTCTTGTTTTGATTTTTATAATTGTGGTTCTGCTTTGGGAGAAGTTTTAAAAAAGGGCTTTGGTTAGGGTTGTTATGATTAGGGCAATAATGATTGTGGAAATTGCAGGGCATCCGCCAGAACATATAAGTGAGACTCTTAAGAAGCATGTCGGAGCACTTAATTCTTTTAAAGATATAAAAGTTAATTCTATTCAGATGAGTGAGCCGAAGGAAATTGAGGGGCAGAAAGGGATTTATACTTGTTTTGCAGAGGTTGATTTTGAGACGGAGAATCTTGCGAGGCTGAGTGACACAATGTTTGATTTTATGCCTTCTTCAATTGAAATACTTGAGCCTTCAAAAGTGTCTTTTACAGGTCAGGAGGCGTCAAGTCTTTTGAACAATATATCTGGGAGAATGCATAGATATGATGAGGTTGCCAGAGTTGCTATTGAGAGAATGAGGGTTGCTGAAGAGCAGTTAGTGAAGCAGAAGGAAGGAAAGACTGAAAAGCCTGCAAAAGTAAAAAAGGCGAGAAAGAAAAAATCCAAGGCTTAACAAATCCCTTCTAATATTCTTTCTTTATGGTTCATTGATTCTTCAAGCCAACTTCTTACTCCTTCAATATAGGCTCTTTGGTCGGGGGAAATTCTTATGTCAAGAAGGACTTTTTTGCCTGGCTCGGAGATATAATTTTCATTATGTTCAATCATAGAGACTAGAAGAGTCAAATCTTTATAAACTTCTGTATAATGAAAGATTATGGAAGAGATAAATAAACTTATAGGTTTTGGAATTATAAATATAGATAAGCCGTCTGGACCGACTTCTTTTAGTGTTACGGATTTTGTCAGGAGGAGTTTGGATTTAAGTAAGGCGTCACATATGGGAACACTTGACCCGAAGGTTACTGGGGTTTTGCCGATAACTCTTGGGCGGGCTTGCAAGCTTTCGGCTTATTTTATGCATCATAATAAAAGTTATGTTGGGGTTTTGCACACCCATAGAGAGCAGGACATTGAAGATTTACAGAAGGTTATAAATAAGAATTTTGTTGGGAGAATAAAGCAGATTCCTCCACATAAGTCGGCTGTGAAGAGGGCTGAGAGACAGAGGGAGGTTTTTAGTTTTAGGCTTTTAGAAGGGAAGAATAAAAGGGATTTTCTTTTTTTCTGTGAGGTTGAGGGAGGGACTTATATTAGGAAGATTTGTTCGGACTTGGGGGAAATGATTGGAGGGGCTCATATGGCGGAGCTTAGAAGGACGGGAGCAGGGATATTTGGTGAGGAGAAGATTTATACTTTGTATGAGTTTGAAGAGGCAATTAAAGAATGGAAGGAAGGGAAGGAGGAGAAAATTAGGGAGATGATTGTTTCGGCAGATGAGGCGATTAAGAAGGTTTTGCCTTTTGTTGAAGTTAAAAAAGAGGTTTTGGGCAGGCTTTATACAGGGAAACCTTTAATTAGGGAGGATTTAAAGGGAGAGATAAAAGGAGAGGTTTTTGCGGTTTTTTGTGGAGGGGATTTTGTAGGAGTATACAGAAAGGTGAACGAAAAAGGGATTGTTGGGCGGGCAGAATTTGTTAAAAATTGATATTTTAGTTAATGGTATCTCTTAGACCAATAATACTTAAATAACAGGGGTTTCTTTGTTTTGAATGGTGGAAAAAGAGAATTTTGCGGAAGAGAAAAAGATTGCTCAGGATGATTTTTTGAGTGAGGCAAAGGCATTTTTTGAGGCAAATAGGAAGGAGGTGGGGAAGGTGACTAAGTCTGAAGGAAAGGTTGTAAACATAGATTTTGGTGATTTTTCGGCTTTTTCGCCTTTTTTAGGGGAGCAGTTGATTGAGAAGCCAGAGGAGACTATTCAACTTCTTGAGGTTGCTTTGGAAGAGATGGAATGGACGCCTAAAAGTGCTAAAGTGAGGTTTGATAGTATTTCTGCATCTCAGGAGCTTTTGATTAGGAATATAAGGGCGAAACATTTAGGGAAGATGATTGGGATAGAGGGTATTGTGAGAAAGGCATCGGAGGTTAGACCTCAGGTTACTAATGCAAAGTTTGAGTGTCCTTCGTGTGGGACTATAATTTCAGTTTTGCAAATTGATAAGAAGTTTAAGGAGCCGACAAGGTGTTCTTGCGGGAGAAGAGGGGGTTTTAAGGAGATTTCTAAGGACATGGTTGATGCGCAGGCTCTGACTATAGAAGAATCACCTGAAAATTTGACTGGAGGAGAACAGCCGAAAAGAATGAATATTTTTCTGAAAGAAGATTTGGTTGACCCTAAAATGGAGATGAGGACGACTCCAGGGAGTAGGGTTAAGATAATAGGGGTTTTAAAGGAGATTTCTCTGTCATCTTCTTCAGGGGCTATGCTTACCCGTTTTGACTTGGCGATTGAGGCTAATAATATTATTCCTCTTGATGAGAGTTTTGAGGAAATTGATGTGGGTGAGGAAGACGAAAGGGCGATTAGGGAACTTGCGATGGATCCCGAGATAATGCAAAAGATGGCTAGGAGTATTGCTCCTTCAATTTGGGGGCATGAGGATGTGAAGAAGGCTTTGGCGTTGCAGTTATTTGGTGGTGTTAAAAAGAGCAGGAGTGATGAAACAAAGATGAGGGGTGATATTCATATTCTTCTTGTTGGTGACCCTGGTGTTGCTAAATCTGTTATGCTAAGTTTTATAGCAGGTGTTGCACCTAAGGCAAGGTATGTTTCTGGGAAGTCTTCTACAGGGGCTGGGCTTACAGCTACGGTTGTGAAAGATGACCTGCTGAAAGGGTGGAGTCTTGAGGCGGGTGCGATGGTTTTAGCGAATAAAGGGATTGTTTGTATTGATGAGTTTGATAAGATGGACGAGGAAGACAGGAGCACGATGCACGAAGCGATGGAACAGCAGACGGTCACGATTTCCAAAGCGACGGTTCAGGCGACATTAAGGTCGCAGACTTCGGTTCTTGCTGCGGCTAACCCTAAATTCGGGCGTTTTGACCCTACACAATCAATTCCAAAACAAGTTAACCTTGCTCCAAGCCTGATTTCCCGTTTTGATGCGATATTTATAATGAGAGATATTCCGAGCAAGGACAGGGACGAGTCTATTGCACTTCATGTTTTAAGAGAACATAAGCAGGAGGATTTAAAGCAGGATGTTATCGATAAGGATTTGCTGAGGAAGTATATTTCTTACTCAAAGCAGAGGTATAATCCTGTTTTAACTGATGAGGCAGTTGAGGAGATAAAGAAGTTTTATGTTGGGCTTAGGAATCAGCCTCAGCTTGGTGGTGGGGCGAGCAGACCGATTCCAATAGGTGCGAGACAGCTTGAAGCTTTGGTTCGTCTTTCAGAGGCACATGCGAGAATGAGGTTAAGCAAAGAGGTAAGAAAGCAGGACGCCAGAGAGGCGATAGAACTTGTTAAAAGCTATCTTCTTCAGGTGGGTTATGATGAGGAGACGAAGACTATTGATATAGACAGGATTAGCGGTAACTCGGCTTCGCAGAGGACTAAGATAGCTATTGTTAGGGAGATGGTTGAGGCACTTGAAAATAGGATTGGAAAGCTTATTCCTTTTGAGGAACTGGAGAAGGCACTTAAAGATAAGATGAAACCTGAGGAAATTGATGAAGCGGTCGGGAAACTTTTGAAATCAGGGGATTTATTTAGGCCTAAGAGGGGTTATATTCAAAGGATGTAGCTCAGGGAGATATCTCCCTCAGCTGTGTACCTTCTTAGTTAGCGAAACTTGCGTTTCGTATTTACTACAGAAAAATTATCGTTTCTTCTGAAACGACGCGACTGTCCATTTAAAGAATGGACAACCTGTCGCTCAAAATTTTTCCTGCTCTTTTGCGCTGTTTGTCAGCGCTTATCGTGAGGTTTGGTGTGATAAATAGAATGATTCACTTAATCTCATAAATACTTAAAAACCTACTTTGTTTTTTGGGATTATGGAACTGACAGAAGTTAAAAAGAGGAATATTGCTTATAAGATGAGGATAGGTGATATTTTGAAGGGGAAACCTATGAGTGATGAGGGGAAGTTTCTGTTTTTGGAGTTGGGAGATAAGAAGTTAGTGAGGGTGAATATTATTGCTAATTGTGTGGATAAGTTTGTTCAGGAGGGAGAGAAAAAGTATGCTTCAGTTACGCTTGATGACGCTTCGGGGCAGATTCGGTTAAAGGCTTTTGGGGAGGATATTGAGCCTATGAAAGGGATAATGCAGGGGGATACTTTACAGGTTATAGGTAATATAAGAGAGTGGAATGGAGAGCTTTATATTATTCCAGAGATTGCGAAAAAGGTTGACCCAAGATGGCTTTTAGTTAGAAAGCTGGAAATTCAGAAATCTTGGAAAGAGGTTCCTTTAGGCAAGAATTCTCCTATAAAAGACTTGATATTACAGAAGATTAAGGAGGCGGAAAGTGAGGGGGGAATTGATGTTGATACTATAATAATGAGTGTGGAAGCCACTCCAAATGTGATAAATGGAGAGATTAAGAAAATACTTGAAGAAGGGCTGATTTATGAGCCGAGACCAGGAAGACTTAGATATTTAGGTTAGGCAAACTCATTATAAATTTATTTAAGTGTTTTTAAAATCAAATTATAATGGAAGATGAAGAATTAGCTTTTTGGATTTTAATCTTGGGTTTAGCTCTAGCGGTAGTTTTAAGGTTTATCTTTATTTAGACGCCTTCACTTACTTCTTCGCCGACTTTGATTTCTTTTTCGTCCGATTCTTCGGAGAGTCTTTTCATTCTTTCTTCTATAGCTTCTTCAGCGCTTTTAAGTTCTTTTTCTTTCTTTTCTCTGGCGAGTCGTTTTTTCTTTGGTTCTTCAAGGATTAGTTCTTCGCCTACGAAGTCTTCCAATGAAGGGACTTCTTTTTCTGGGAAGTAGACTTTGCAATATTCTTTTGATAGAAGCCAGAAGAAGAGTCCCAAGGATTTGTTTGATTTGTTGTTTCCAATTATGACTATGTCGATGTCGGTGGTGTGGTTGTTTGTGTCGCAGATTCCGACGACAGGGATTCGGACTTTTTTGGCGTCAGCGAGTGCGTTTTTGTCAATCCATGGGTCGCAGATGAAAATCATTTTTGTTTCAATGAAGTTGTCAAGTATTGTGTTTGTTAAAACTCCTGCAGGATATTTCTTTGTGAATGTTCTGACGCCAGTGAGTTCAGCGAACATTTTTGCAGCCCGCCAGCCAGACTCTCTTTTACAGACAAGCGTCCAGTCTTCGGGCTTAAATCTTTTGACAAATTCAATTGCTTCAGCGAGTTTTTTGTCTACTAAAAGGGTGTTTAAAATCGCTAAGCCGTCAAGTCTTCTTCTGTAAACATATTTTCTCATTGAAGGGGTTATTACTTTTGTTCCAAGGTAAGACGCGGTTTTAATGTAATCTTCAAGAGATGTCAGAATAGTCTGGTCTTCTTTGGATTTGTCAATATCTTCGCTGGAAGCTTCTTTTTTTATTTCTTCAATCTTAGTTTCTTCCTTTTTCTTAACCATTTTATAATTCGTTTCAGGAGTTTACGCTACTACTTGTTTCCAAGCCCCGCACCTGATAATAAAAGGAGTAGATAATTTGGGTTTTTAAAGGTTTGTTTGGTGATACATTGTATAGTTAGAGGGTGCTATTGATTTATTGAAGTGGCAATAAAATTATGATAGTCCGATGACAATACGGCAATAGTAAGACTTATAAACAATCTTTTTCTTATCTAGATATGGATTTCGAGTTGAAAAACCCACCAATAGTAGAAAAAAGAAGACTTGTAAAATCAGGTGCTTCCATAGTTTTGACTTTGCCAAAAAAATGGTTAGAAGAAAATGATTTGGAAGCTGGAAGCGAGATTATTGTTGTTGCTAATGGAGATATTCAAATAATGAAATCAAATAATGAAAATGTTGAGAGACTAAACAAAAAAATCTCAGAAATCAGAAATCAATTATCACATTCCAATCAGTCCGTTGCAACGGACTCTAATAAAGATTCAGCAGCTGCGGAGTCTGGGTAAAGGTTTAGTATTCTATCATTAAGGTGATGGGGTCGTCCGAGACTAAACCGACACACAAAAACCTTCTCGGGGGTGGATGTGTGGCTGGTTGGATGGTGGACTTTTTATTATGCTGTCTTCAACCGAAGATTTAAGAAAATATTATATTTGCACCATACCATATTAATTAATATGTGTGCTACCTTATAAATCTTTCCTTTTTATTTTTTTCTTCCTCGGTTTATTCCAATAAGGACTTTTACAATTTGGACAGACAGCGGGTTCGTCTTCTTTGTTCCGTGGTATCCACTCATGTTTACACCTCTCACACCTAAACCCCTCGACTGAAAGTTTTACTTTTGCCATAATAGTATATTATTAGTTAATATATAAACCTATCGTATATTATTAAAAAGGAAAGATTTATAAAGGATATATACCTACATAATATATTACTAACAAAGTATATATACAAAAAGAAGCAGAAGGGTGCTACTAACACCCTTCTTTTTGTATCCCACTCGTTAAAATGAAACACAATATTAAAGAACAAGAAGAAGTTAAAAAAGTTTGTCCTAATTGTAAATCTACAAACATTATCAAGCGTGGAACTTTTCAAACAAAAGCACACGGAAAACAGCAGAGATATTTTTGTAAGAAGTGTAATAAAAAATTCATAGTTAGAATGGGTTTTTATAGGATGAGAAATACACCTCAAAAAATAACGGCTTCTATTGATTTATTCTTTAATGGATTAAGCACAAGAAAAGTCCAAGCACATCTCAAAGCATTCTTCCCTCACAATGCTTCTAATGTTTCCGTTTATAATTGGGTTATCAAATATTCAAATAAGATAAGCAAATTTACAGATAAATTAAAATTGAATGTAGGAAATGAATTACAAGTAGATGAACAAGCTCATTTTAGAATAGGGGAACAAAACTGGTTAATAGATTCTATTGATACTAAAACTCGTTTTGTTGTGGCTTCAACATTTAAAGAAACAAGAGGACAGATAGAAATTAGAGAAGTTTTAGAAAGTGCAAAATATAAGACAAAAGGAAATATAACTACTATCACGACTGACGGATGGAAAGTTTATACTAAGTTAGTTAAAAAAACATTTGGATATTATCACTTTCAGAGAGGAGAGATGTTTCACAATGTTAAAAAAGGTTGTGATGGCGAGGGCTTTAATGTTCCAATAGAAAGGTTTCATAATAATGTTAGAGATAGAACAAAAATAATGAGAGGTTTTCACGGAAGCTTAGAAAGTGCCGATACAATTTTGAAAGGATATGTTGTTTATTATAACTTCATTAGAAAACATCAAGGGATTAATTGCACCCCTTCAGAGTTAGCAACAGATATTAAATTAAATGGTAATAAGTGGTTGGATTTAATCCACTTATCAAACCAAAGTATTTAAAATGAAGAAACATAAGATATTATATAAAACAAGAGGAAGAAAAAAGATGAAATTAGGAGATTTTGATTTGAATGAAGTTTATTGTGGGGATAATGTTGAACAGATGAAAAAAATTCCTGATAATTCTGTGGATATAGTTGTTACATCTCCCCCCTACGACCAATTACGAGATTATGAGGGAGATTTATCTTTTGATTTACACGCAACAGGAAAAGAAGTTTTTAGGATTTTGAAAGATGGTGGAATTGCAATTATGGTTATTCAAGACCAAACAAAAAATTTCGGAAAAAGTTTGACTTCATTTAAAACCATAATTGATTGGTGCGATAACATTGGGTTTAAATTATTTGAAACGGTGATTTATAGGAAAAATGGGGCTGAGGGAGCATGGTGGACAAAGAGATTTAGAGTAGACCACGAGTATATGCCCATTTTCCTAAAAGGAGAAAGACCCAGATATTTTGACAAAGAAAATTTAAAAATTCCGTCAAAACACGGGGGGAAAGTTATGACTGGGAGTGGAGCAAGAAAAACAAATGGAGAAACACAACCAACAATAACAAGAGCAATTAATCCAATGAAATGCAGAGGAACAATTTGGAATTATTTAATGGCTGGGGATAAAAATCCATTAAAGAGAAAACACCCCGCAGTATTTCCTGACCAAATACCTTTTGATTTTATACAATGTTTCTGTGAGCCGAATGGAATCGTTTTAGACCCCTTTGCTGGCTCTGGCTCAACTTTAGTTATGGCTAAAAAATTAGGGAGATACTTTATTGGTTTTGATATTGTAGGTGAATATTGTGATTTAGTAAGACAAAGACTAAAAGAAGAGTTTGACGACCAACAAAAATTAGAAGTTTAAGGAAGTTTATCTGGCTCTTCTAATGTAAACTCAATATTATCCCCTGAAGTCATAGCCCAAGACAATGGATTTTTACTCATTAATTCATTAAAATTATTTCCATTAATCCTTTTTTTCTGCCCTTTAAAATCTCCTTTCGTAAATCTAAACAAATTAAAATTTTCCCAAGTCCAGTTATCTTCTTTAAAATCCCACTTTGTAAAATTTGATAAGGTATTTACAAATTTCTTTATCCTATCAACAGCATTTTTATTTAAATTATAATTCTCTCCATTTTCTTCAAGGTTATAGGGTGTTCCATCTTTTTCAGAAATTCTTAACCTATCGCCTCTCTCCTTAGGGACATTAATTTTGTCTCTTTCTCTAAAAAATTTGTCCATTTCAATCATTGTTTTATGAACAGAGTTCTTCTCACTAAGAAAAATAGTATTTAGTGGATTTTGCTTTTCATCATATTTTAAAAAGTTAAGCCAATTTAATACATTTTCTGGATAACTAAAAAGAACATTAAAAGTCCCATCTGTAAAAAATAATGCTGGAATTGAATCTTCTGTTAATTCTATTCCAAATTTATTTCCTAAAATCCCTAAAAGCATATGAATAGTAGCGAGGGGATATTTTAGCCGAAAATCGTGTAGTCCATCATATTCCCTTAAATTGTTTGGCTGTATACAATTTTTAAAATTGCCCCAATTTTCAGGTTTACTATTCTTATTAACTAAGAGCATATGATGACCAAAACTTCTTATATCTTTTCTAAATATCTCCATATCTAAAAAGACACAATCTTTCGCAGACAAACCTTTTTCTAAAAGCATAACCTTTCCATCATAAAAGCCCTTAATCTTCCAATTTAGAAGAGAAGACATTAAAAGACCACAAAGCAAACCATCACTATCAGGGCTTAAAATACAATTAACATTTTCTTGAATTATCCAAGGATATTCCTCAATCAATTTTTCATAATCAATCTGTTCGTCTCTTCCTTCTAATAGTCTTTGAATTTTTGAAGTCATAAAAAAGGCAAGTTTTACAAACTTAAAAACCTATGCAAAAAGACCAATTAACTTAACAATGTAGTTTGGTGATACATTGTATAGTTAGAGGGTGCTATTGATTTGGTTAAGTTTTTATAACCTATTTTCATAACATAATCATGGGATTGTTTGAAACATTATTTGGATGGACACCAGAGAAAAATAAATGGTATTCTTTTTATGATAGGGCATTAACTCTCAATAATGTTCCTAAATATTCTTTTTTAAGGGGAGATGAAGATAGATTAAAAATAAAACCCTTTGCATATCTCAACGGGAAAAAATATAGAGCAAGATTCTATTTAACAAAAGATAAATGCAAAATATCTTTAGGAAAAAACAAAAAACAGGTTATTGTTCCGTTAAAAAAATGTTCTTTTAAGAAAAGCTTTAAACAATATTTTAGGGGACAATCAAGAGTTGATGAATATTCTATTAGTGTTCTTGTGAAAGATTAATCAACTCAACCCACCTATTAGGATTTTTTAATTTAATCTCTGTCGCTAACTCATAAGGACATCAATTTATACTTTGATGCTTTCTTAATCTTTTCTCTCAATGTCTATTATTCTTTTGAGTTTGATTAGTCTCTCTCTGCCGTAAATTCCGCATTTTATGAAATCTCCGCCGAAGCCGATGCAGTAGTCTGCGAGTGCGTTGTCCATTGTTTCGCCTGACCTGTGGGAGAAAATCATTTTTATTTTGTTTTTTTTGCAGAAATCTACTACTTTTTTTACTTCTAATAAGGAGCCTATTTGGTTTGGTTTGATGATGACTGCGTTGATTGATTCGGATTCTACTGCCCTTCTTACTCGGTGCAGGTTTGTTGTTGTGAGGTCGTCTCCTACAATCAGGCGTCCTTTTCCTGTGGCGTTCATAATTTCTTTGAAGCCTGAAAAGTCCTCTTCCTGCATCGGGTCTTCGCAGTAGAATATGTTGTATTTTTTTATCAGTCTTTCTATGAAGTCTGATTGTTCAACTTTGTCTCTTATTAGTTCTTTGTTTTTGTATTTGTAGTAACCTTTTTCGTAGAACGTTGAAGAAGCAAAGTCAACACCAATTCTTAAGTTGTATTTTTTAGCGGCTTCTTTTAGTATTTCTAAAACTTCTTCGTTTGTTTTGTCAGTTATCCACGCGTTTTCGTCGTTTCTTTTTTTTGCGTGGAGGAATTTTTTCGCGTATTCGTAGGCCTTAAGGTTTAAAGTGATGGCTCGGGAGAATGTTTTTTCTTTTGGAATTAGCAGGAACTCTTGGAAGTCGGGTTTTTTTCTGTTTAGTCTGACTGAATGAAGTCCTCCGCCGATGCAGTTTCCGACAGGCATAGGAATCTTGACTTTTCCTGTTTCTGAAATTAACTCCCAGAATTCTTTTTTCTTTTCTTTTGCTGCGGCCTTTAAAACAACGGTTTCGAGGGCGTATTTGAAGTTTCCACCGAGTTGACCAAATCTGGATTCAAATTTTCTCACAAAGTCATCTAATTTCTTTAAGTCTTCAAGTTTTTTTATTATGAGGTTTTTGTATTTTAATTTTCTTGAGAGAACTTTCATAATTCTGAGGCTGTGACCTATTCCTTTTGAATGGTATGGTTCAACTTCGTTTTTGCCCCGCGATTTTCCTGAAGGTGCGGAAGCGGTGAATTTGCCCTCATAAGTTTTAATTGTAATTTCTATGGTTCTTTCTCCTCTAGAATTCTTGATGAGTCTCGGTTTAACCTCTCTTATAAACATAAATATTAAAGATAAAAGGAGTTAATAAAACTTACTTCTTTGATTTATGTAAGGGGATGGGCGAAACGAAACATTTATATACTTTTTATTGTTACTACTATTGGATAAATAAAATGAAAGCAGAAATAGTTTTGATTGGTGCGGTTGAACTCTTAGTTGTCCTAATTGGAATTTTTTATGCGTATCCCGAACTTGTTCCTGAAAAGAATGTGGCTTTGGAAAAAGAAGCCTTAGTTGAAAATTTTACTTTGGAAACAGAGTATTCTTCGGGAGGTTCTGGAGAAAGGAGTCTTATAGAATTTACTCCTTCAATAAATGAGATAAGGCAGGTTTTAAAGGAAGACAGAATTGATGAGGTGACATATTCAGACGATTTTAACTGCGTTGAGTTTTCGTTTGGCTTGATGAGGGCTTTAAAGGATAAAGGAATATATTCTTGTGTTGCCTGGGCGGTTTTTGAAGATGGTTCCCATGCGTTGGTTGCGGTAAACTCTTCTTATTATGGGGTCATTTACATAGAGCCTCAGACAGATAAAATAATTTATGATTTAAAAGAAGGGGACAATTATTGCGATGTAGTGGGTTGGAATTGTGAATGGGAGATTCAAAAAATTAAATCCTGTTTTTCAGAAATAGATTACTAATTATTCAACATCTTCTAATTCTGCTTCTTCAGAAACGCTTTCTTCTATATCTTCTTCAGTATTTGTTAATTCCATCATCTCTCCTTTTTCTATAATTTCTTTTTCTTCCCGTTCTTCAACCTTAGTTTTTTCCTCGTCGTTTTCAGATGCAGAGTCTTCAATTTTAATTTTTTCAATATCTTCTTTCTTTTTTCTTGGCATTGGGCGATTAACTGAAATTGGGAGGATTCCGTTGTCTAGTTCTTTTTCAGCGATTTTTAGAGGGTCATAATTTATGTCTTCAAGCTCTTCTTTTTTGAGTTTGATAAGGATTGGCGCGTCCATTGAAACCTGTAAAGCCCTCGCTCCGATGATTCTCGCCCTTTCATATTTTGAGAATTTAGTTTTTTCAGTCATTTTCTTCAAAGACGTATCCTTTTACTTTTGGGAATATTTCTTTCCATTTGTCTTCAACGAGGTTTAAAATATTTTCCATATCTTTTTCAGTGATAACACCTTCTTTTCCTTTTTGCATTGCGGTAATCCTCAATTTTCCATTTGCTTCTCCTATTGCTATACTTAACCTGCAATTTGAAATGGCTTCTTCTTCTTTGTCAACATCTAAAAGAATTGAGTTGTTTATCTTGTGGAGAGTTATATTGAAGGACATTGCTTCTTTATTTAAGGGGAGTGGTTCGTTACTTAGTTCGTGTTCTATTTTTTCTTCTTTTTCATTGTAGACAGGCATTTTGGCGCTTCCAAGTGCGATTAGAGATGCTAAACCTGCGACATCAATAAGATTTCCGTTATCGTTGATTGCGACGATGTCTAAGAACACTTGCCAGACTTTTTCCCCTTCTTTTATGCATAATTTCTTGAAGTCAATGAAACCGCTTTCTCTGATTCCTCTGTCAATTACTCTTGCGAGTTCAACGGACTCTATTCCTGGTTTTCCGATGTCGTATTGTTCAGAAGCCATTGGGTGAAGTTCAGCGCTTGTCATAAATGTCCCTTCGTCAGGGGAGTCAGGATATGGCTCAATAATTCCTAGTTTAACTCCAGCAAAAACCTCTGTTTTTCCGATTTTAACTCTAACTGAAGATTCTGCATTTACACTTACATTTCTTTCAATTTCTATTTCTCTATAATCCCCTAAGTCTCTGCCGTCAAGTCTTTTACCTTGGTTAATATACTCGATTATTTTCTCTTTTTGCAATTTAGGAACGATAAAATCACTCATTTGAACCTCCATTGCTTGAATCTTTTAGAGCTTTTGTCTGGATTTTAAGTATCTCTTTGCAGGCTTCTTTTCCTGCTTTGATTGCTTCTTTTAACTCTTCTGGTGAGATTTTTCCGTCAAGCTGTAAAAGGGCGATGTCTCCTGTTCTTGATGTTACTGCTATTGGGATATCTGTTGAGCCTTCGCCTTCTTTGAAGTCTTCTTCTTCTTTATTTACATCAACTACGATTGTTTTGTCTATTTTTCCGACAGATATTGCTGAAATCATTTCTTTCATTGGGATGCCTGCGTGAGCCAGAGCCATTGCAGCTGCATTTAAGCCAGCAACCCTTGTTCCTGCGTCTGCTTGCGGGATTTGTATAAAAACATCTACAACTGCGTTTGGAAATCCTGATAAGTCAACAACAGAAGATAGAGCCCATTCGCTTACTTTTGAGATTTCTTCACTTCTTCTTGAAGGTCCTGGTCGGATTCTGTCCCAGACTGAAAAAGGCATCATCCCATAGTTTACTCTCAACATTCCTTTTTCAGGATTTTGCATATGCTGTGGGTGGAAGGTTCTTGGACCTCTTACAACTGCTATTGCCTGGGTTTTTCCTGTTTGAAACATTGCAGAACCATCGGCAGAAGGGACAATACCAACTTTTACTTTAATTTCTCTTATTTCGTCAAATTTCCTTCCATCGCTTCTTTTCTTATATAAGCTTTCTTTTTTAGCCATCTTGCTCATCTTCTCCGGTATTTTTTTCAATTATTTCTATTTCACTTTTCATTCCCAGACTTTTTATGTATTTTTCAACTTTTTCTGTTAAACCATTGATTGTTGCGTTTTCGACTATAAACTCTATAATTTTCTTTGTTGCAAGTTCTTCTTCAACGGAGTTCCCTGAAATCCAGACTTTGCCATTTTGACCTACGGTTATTTCGCATCTTGTGGCGCTTTTTATTAATTTTACCATACTCCCTTCTTTTCCTATTATTCTTGGGACTTTGTTAGGGTTTACAGAGATTATTAATCCTCCTTCGAGTTTTCCGTAACCTCTCATTTTCATTGAGACGTCGACACCTCGGGATTTTACGTCCCAAACTTTGACGATTACAGATTCTCCGAAATCAAGGTATTCTCTTAATTCGTTTTTGTTAATGTATCTTGGGACTTCTGCTACAGGCAGAAATGCATTTTGTACCCCTCCAAATTCTATAAGCCATCCGTTAAAAGTTACATCTACGACCGTTCCGATTATTGTGTTTCCTCTTCTTGGATAGTATGCTCCTGAAACAGGGATGACTCTGACGTGCTTTTCAGAAATTTCCACAATTCCAAATCTCTTTGAAACTACTTCTTCTCCGTCTCTGTAAACATTGTCTCCAGGTAAAAATTCGTTACCTTTTACTATTGTTTCTCCGGGAACAACTATTTGTCTTCCTTCTTTGTCCATTTTTCTAAACGAGAAAATCTGTAATATTATCCACTTTTCTCTTCATTTACATAAATTCCTGTAAAAAACCATTTATAAACTTTACTATTCAATTTCAATTATAGTGCCTTTCCTTCCAACTTGTATGACTCTTGTTTTTCCTATTTTGTCTTCTATTCCTTCTGCTTCATGAATGTGTCCTGAAATTAATATGTCTGGTTTGACTTCTTCAACAATTCGTCTAAGGTACTCATCCCCTTCAATTCCGGAGAACTCTGCCTTTGTTCCTCTTGCGTGCCAGTGTGAAACTAAGATTCTTTTTTTAGGCTTCATTTTTTTAAAGTTATTTTTTAGAATCTGGAGATCTTCTGATTCTATAACTTTCCAGTCAGGATTTCCGATTCCAGCTATTCCGACTTCATTATAGGTAATGTAGTAGTTATGCAGGCTTTTTGCAATGGTTTTAAGGAGGTTATGTTCTCTTTCTGTATCCCAGTTTCCTGGAACGAAGGCAATTCTTTGTTTTTGCTTAACAAAAGGCTCCAAGATTTTTCCGTTTTCCAGTTCGTAACCGCTAATATCCCCTGCTAAAATGACTAAGTCAACTTTATTTCTTTTAGCTTTTTCTGAGAGTTTTTTTGCAATGTCAAAATCCCCGTGAAGGTCTGCTGCGGCGAGTATTTTAAGTTTCTTTGCCATAGGATGTTATACCAAACATTTTTTAAATATCCTTCTGTTCTCTTTTTTATGCAGTTAAAAGATGTTAAAAGTTGGGATGTTGAGATAGAAAGGGGAATTACAGAAAGATGGAAAAAACAAGAGATGTATAGTTTTGATTGTAAGACTAAAAAGAAGATTTATTCTATTGATACGCCCCCCCCGTATGTTAATTCGCCGATTCATATGGGGCATGCCGTAACTTACTGCTTTATGGATATGATTGCACGTTACAGGAGGATGAAAGGTTTTGAAGTTTTGTTTCCTTTGGGACTTGACAGGAACGGGCTTCCTATTGAGATGGGTGCGGAGAGGAAGTATGGGGTTTCTCCTTTTGATGTCGGGCGTGAGAAGTTTATTGAATATTGCGAGAAGTTGTTAAATGAGACTTCGGCAGAGTCAATAGATTCTTTTGCGAGGTTGGGGATTTCTTTTTCTTCTTATAAATATGGGGAGAAAGTAGGTTCTATTTATAATACTGATTCTCCGGAGTATAGGGCTTTGACACAATTGACTTTTTTGGAGCTTTATAAAAAGGGTTTGATTTATGAAGATACGAGGATAAACAATTGGGACCCTAAACTTCAGACGACAATAGCAGATTCTGAAATAGAATATAAGAATATTCAATCTGCTTTTAATGATATTAGGTGGAAAGTTAAAGAGACAGGAGAGGAAATTGTTATTGGGACGACGAGACCTGAACTTATATGTACTTGTGGGATGGTTATTTTTAATCCCGAAGATGAAAGGTATTCTCATCTTGAGGGAAAGACTGCAGTTTCCCCTTTGTTTGAGATGGAGATTCCTATACGGGCCCATCCTTTGGCAGATAAGGAAAAGGGAACCGGAATTGCGATGATGTGTTCTGCGGGTGATTTGTCCGATATTCAGTTTTTCAGGGAAATGGGTTTGACTCCTAAAATTGCTATTAATAAAGACGGAACGATGAATGAGAATGCAAGTTTTTTAAGCGGTCTGAAGGTTAAGAAGGCGAGAGAGAAGATTATTGAAGAATTGAAGAGTAATGGGTTTTTAGTAAAGCAGGAACAAATTTCTCATAGGACTCCAGTGTCAGAGCGTTCGGGGGCAGAAATAGAGTTTATAGAGATGCCCGAGTTTTATCTGAAACAAATTGATTTTAAAGAGGACGTGAAGAAGATAGCTAGGGAAATTAATTTTTATCCTAGGGAGTCAAGAAAGATTTTAGAGGATTGGATAAATTCTGTTTCAATTGACTGGCCGATTTCCAGAAGAAGATATTATGCTACTGAGGTTCCTCTTTGGAATTCAAAATCAGGGGAATATGTATCTGTTCCGACCGAGAAAAAATATTACCGACCTTGGATGCAGGGTCCGCCTAAGTCTGCGAATGTATTAGATGTCAAGACAAAAAAGGTTCTCGGGAAGTTAGGGGATTTTCCTAACGAAGAGTGGATTGGAGAGGTGAGGGTTCTTGATACATGGATGGATTCTTCTATTTCTGAACTTAATATGATAAAATATAAATCAGATGATAATTTTTTTAAGAAGGCATATCCAGTTACTTTGCGACCTCAAGGGAAGGAGATTGTTAGAACTTGGCTTTATTATACTCTTCTTAGGGGTTTTTTGGAGACGGGCAAGCCTTGTTTTAAAGATGTTTGGATTCACCAACATATATTGGATGGGAGCGGGAAGAAGATGTCCAAGTCTTTAGGGAACGTGATTAATCCACAAGATGTTTTAAATGAAGAGGGTGCTGAGGCTCTTAGGCTTTGGTCAGCGATTGAGGGGGATTTATCTAAAGGAGATTTTATTTGTTCAAGGGAGAAGATAAAGGCAGAGAAAAAGACTTTGAATAAGTTGCTGAATGTTTCCAGATTTGTTATGATGTTTAAGAAGGGGGGTAAGATAAAACTTACTAAGTTAGATAGACTTTTTATTGATTATGTTGAAGATTTAACTAAAAGAACAGAAAAGTCTTATGAAGGATATGATTTTAATCATCCTGCTCAGGAGATTAGGCAATTTTTGTGGGAAATTTTTGCTTCTCATTATATAGAAATTGTTAAAAGCAGAGCGTATAATGAAGAAAATAAGTTCAGCAAAGAAGAAAGCGATTCTGCTAAATATACTCTTCATTTTATCCACGAGAGACTTTTAACTCTTCTTTATCCGATAATCCCCCAGATAACCTTTTTTATTTCAAGAGAAGAAGGGGTTGATTTGTTAAAAGGCAAATGGCCAAAAGTTAAGGAAGGGACGTCGGATATATCTTTAGTAAAAAAGATTGTAGAGTTTAATAGTTTTGTGTGGAAGACAAAAAAGGAAAAAGGGATTTCACTTAAAGAAGGAATTGAGGGGATTCGGGTTCCTGAGGAATTAAAGGACTTTGAAAAAGATTTAAGGGCGTGTCATAAAATTAGTAATTAAATTTTTATGTTTCCTTAAGTCTTATAAACTCTCTTTATCTTTTATACTTATGGCGCTGAATGAATTACAAAGGTTTGAGTTGGAAAGTTTGATTGAAGAGCTGGAAGGTTATCGTGGGAGGCATACAGAACTGATTACAGTGATGGTCCCTGCGGGGGCGACTCTGACCCAAACTACTAAACAACTTGAAGATGAGAAGGGGACAGCGACTAACATTAAGACGACTTCAACACGTAAAAATGTTATTAATTCTTTAGAAAAGGCTATAAGGAAATTGAAAGAGATTGGGAAGACCCCTGAAAATGGTCTGGCTGTTTTTAGTGGGAATATATCCGAAGTTGAAGGACAGGATAATTTTCAGGTTTGGGCAGTTGAGCCACCTAAGAAGTTGAAAGTTAAAATTTATCGGTGTGACCAGATTTTTGTTCTTGACCCGCTAAAAGAAATGCTTGAGACCGAAGAAGTTTATGGGCTTTTGATAATTGAGAGGAATGAGGCTTCAATTGGGATTCTTGATGGAAAGCATGTGAAACTTTTACAGAATATGACTTCTGGGATTCCTGGAAAAACTCGTGCGGGAGGGCAGTCGGCTGCAAGGTTTGGGAGAATAAGGGAAAGTATGGCGAAAGAGTTTTTTAAGAGAGTGGCTGAGGCTATGAAAACTCATTTTTTTGATAACAAGAAGCTTAAAGGTATTTTAATTGGCGGGCCGATTCCGACTAAGGAAGAGTTTTTAGAACAGGGTCAGCTTGTTACGGCATTGAAAGACAAGGTGGTCGCGGTGAAAGATTTAGGTGATACGGGAATTCATGGGTTATACGAGTTGGTAAATTTGTGTCAAGACGTTTTAGCTGAACAGGAGATTACAAAACAAAAGCAGATTTTGGACGAGTTTTTTACTAAGTTAGCGAAAGAGCCAGATAAAATCTCTTATGGTGAGGCAGAAGTAGAAGATAGGCTAAACAGGGGGGCGGTTGAGAAGCTGATTCTGTCAAAGTCTCTTGATAAGAGTAAAATTAAGAAATTTGAGGAAATTGCAAAAAATTTCTCAACAGAAGTTCATATTGTAACAAAAGATACTGCTCAAGGGGTTCAATTTGATAATTTGGGTGGAGTAGGGGGGATTCTGAGGTTTGAAGTTTATGATTAACACGAAGACCTTAAAAATCCTTTTACATTATCAAATTTATGGAAAATGAAACAAAAGAGGCACCAATAATTACAGGGTCTACAGCAGAGGAGATTGAGAATGAGTTTGAGTCAAAAGAATTAGAGGACTTCGGGAAGGTTGAGGCTGCACTTTTTATTGCTGGGCGGTTTTTGAATATGGAAGAATTGGCGAGTTTAACAGAGTTAAGCCCAGTTATGATTAAAGGGATTTTGCACGACTTACAGAAGAAGTATGCTAATAGTGTTATAAGGGTGGTAAATAGGGGGGATTCTTGGAAGATGGATGTTGCTGAAAAGTATCATTATTTGATTAATAGGCTTGCTGCAGGGAGTACGGAGTTTACGAAAGCAGAACAGGAGACTTTGGCGGTGATTGCTTATAAACAACCTATAAAGCAGTCGGTTGTGATAAAGATAAGAGGAAACAAGTCTTATGACCATATTAGGAAATTCCGTGAACTCGGTTTGGTTGTCGCTAAAAAAGTAGGGCATACAAATGAGCTTTCTTTAAGTGAAGAATTTTATGAGTATTTTAATGTTCACAAGAATGATAAAACGGAAGAGGGTGAATAATGGAATGGCTTACAGTAGTTTATCTTATTTATACTTTTATTGCTTTTTATTTTCTTTTTATTTATATATTGACTTATTCTCAAAATCGCAGGGAAATTTATGAAAGGGTAGTTCCTGAGAAGAATTATTCTCTGAGTATTGTTGTTCCTTGTTACAACGAAGGAGAGAGTATAGGCAAGAATATAGAATCTTTGCTGAATTCTGATTATCCTGGTCTTAAGAGAATCATCGTGGTTGACGATTGTTCAACAGATAATTCTTATGAAATTATTAGGTCTTATGCAAAAAAGTATCCTCAGGTTATGGCTTTGCAGACTCCGAAGAATACTGGTCGGGCCGCGGGTTCTAAAAATTATGGGGCGCAATTTGTAGATACAGAACTTATTGGATTTAGTGATGCAGATTCCTTCCCGCGAAAAAATGCGATAAGTAATATGGTCGGTTTTTTCAATGATGGACAGGTTGGGGGAGTAACTTCAAGGGTTTTAGTTGAGAATAGAAAAAATTATCTTTCAAGAATTCAGTCTGTTGAGTACAAAATAATTGCGTTTACAAGGAAGTTATTGGGTTTTCTTGATTCAATTTATGTCACGAATGGTCCCTTGAGTATTTACCGCAAAAAAGCTTTTGACGAGGTTGGTGGTTTTGATATGAAAAATCTTACAGAAGACATTGAGATAACTTGGCATATGGTTTCCAATGGTTGGAAAATTGAGATGGCAATTCCTGCAAAAGTTTATTCTATTGTCCCCGAGACCGTCAGGGATTGGTTTAAGCAGAGAATAAGGTGGAATGTGGGGGGGATTCAGACGGTTGTTAAGTATCATAATAAAGTGTTTCATTGTGGGATGTTGGGGTTGTTCATTTTGCCTTTTTTTGTTTTCTCTTGGTTTTTAGGGCTTACAGGACTTTTCTTTCTTGTTTATCGTTTTACAAGATATGTTATTATGAAGTATCTAATTACGAAGTACTCTGTTGTGGCAAATGTAGCTGTTCTTAGATTTGAAGATATAAATCTTAATCCGAGCATACTTTTCTTATTTGGTTTGCTTCTCTTTTCATTAGGATTTGTTTATACACTTGTTGCCTTGGCTTATTCGAGGGAAAAAGATTATGAAGGGGTGAGAATCCGCGATATCTTTATATACTCTCTGTTCTACTTGCTGATGTATCCACCTTTGTTAATAGTTGGTTTTTATAAATATCTAAAAAAGGAAGGTAAGTGGTAATGTTAAGAAGTAAGAAAAATGTTTTTTGGGAAGCTTTGTTGATAACTATCTTAATTTTTTTAGCAGGTTTTCTATTTGGGGTTTATATTGAAGGAAGGAATTTTGATACGATAAGCGATTATTCCACTAATTCGGAAATAAACCTTTTAGACGGAATGATTCTTGTTCAGATGTCAGAGGAGTTGGATTTGGGTTGTGACTTTTTGAAAGAGGAGAATATAGAATTTGCGGACAGGATTTATGAGGAAGCAAAGTTGCTTGAAAAGTATGAGGAAGCAGGGAAAATTACAGAAAGTATGCGTATTTTGCACAGGAAATACAGCCTTTTAAGGACTTTCGCCTGGAAAAGCAATTCCAATGTTATTGATAAGTGTGATAATTATGATTTGTTGGTTTATCTATATGAGTATGAACCGGATAGTTTGGATGTTAGAGCAACGCAAGCTGTGTGGTCAAATAAGTTAACTGATATCAAAAAAGATAATCCTAATATGGTTCTTTTGCCTATTGCAGTAAATCAGGGTCTTTCTTCTTTGGATATTCTGTTAGAAGAGTATGGTGTTGAGAGTTTTCCTGCAGTGGTAGTTAATAATAAAGATATATTATATAACTTGGATAATTTTGATCTTTGATATATACAACTGACTACAATATTCTTTAAAAATCTCGTTTTTCTTGTGATTCTATGAGATGTGTTATTTGTAAGAGGAGTTGTGAAGAAGTGGATTTGTATGAAGGTATTCTTGAAGAGGGGATGGTTATGGTTTGTAATTTTTGTGCTGAAAATGAAGGGATTCCGATTATAAGAAAACCGACGAATGAGCAGTTAAAGAAGGCAGAAAAAAGGTATAGTGTTAGGGAGAGAATGGAAAGACTTTCTGGGTTTGGTCAGACTACAGATATTAGTCAAGACCAGGCGGTGGTTCAGAGAAATCTTGCCCGCCTTAGAATGCCTGAGAAGAAACAGCTTAATGAGGAGGTTTTGGAAAATTATGACTGGAATCTTAAGATTGAAAGGAGAAGGAGGAAAATGACTTTACCTCAGCTTGCGACGCAGTCTGGAATTGATTATGATACTCTTAATATGATTGAAAAAGGGCAATTACCGTCTAATTTTAAAGAGGTTTTTTTAAGATTGGAGTCTTTTTTTGGGATTCGGCTTTTAAAGTATCATGAGCCTTTGAAGGTAATTCGGACGCCTGAAGACGAGGAAAAGATAATTAATGATGTGAAAAGAAAAATGGGTCTTGAAGTTGAAGAAGATGAAGAATCGGAGGATGATTTTGTAGAAGAACCAGAGGTAGTTCAGGATTATGAGGAAAAAGAAAGGCTTAAGAAGGAGAAGGTAGAAAAGGTTGAGAAGATAAGGAAAGGGGAATTTGATTTCTCCAGAAGGCAGGATTTGAAGAATGTTACACTTAATGATTTGGTCGAGATGAAGAGAGCGAGGGAAAGGCAGGAAAAGAGGATTATTAAAAGGGAAAAAGAGTCTGAACTTTTTGGCGAAGATGTTGATTTGGAAATTGATGAATTCTAATTTAAGGTTTTGTCGTCGCCTTTGTTCACGAAAGGTTTATAAATGCAATTTTATCAGATAATGTATGAAAACTTTGGAGATAATATCCAAAGCTTCAATTGATAATTTTGAGGCTAGAATGAGTGCCAAATGCAAGTTTGGTGTGAGGTTGGTTAGTTCTAGTATAACTCTTTCTTTTTAGAAAAAAGAAATTCCTACGAAGTAGAAAAACTTATGTTGTCGAAACGTGGAAGTTTCGTTTGTCTCTTTAGAAGAAAGAGTTTATGTCTTAAAGCAATGGAGCGATCTTTCTAATATTTAGACGTTTATTATAAACGGCAAATCAAATGAGGTTACCTTTAATCTTGTTTGAGCAAAAGGATTTTTGTTTAATTCCAGTTTATCCTGCTGGAGGATGCTGCTATTTGGTTTGGATTTAGACATGCAAGTCTGACCGTAAGGTCGGCGAACTGCTCAGTAACATGTAGTTAATCTGCCCTTAGGTCTGGGATATCCACGGGAAACTGTGGCTAATACTTGATAGAGGTTAAGTGCTGGAATGCACATACCTTGAAAGGCAACGCCTAAGGATGAGACTGCACACGATTAGCTTGTTGGCGGGGTAAATGCCCACCAAGGCGATGATCGTTAGGGGCTCTTAGCGGAGTCGCCCCGAGAGGGAATCTGAGACACTATTCCCAGCTCTACGGAGTGCAGCAGTCGCGAATTTTTTGCAATGCACGAAAGTGTGACAAAGCGAACCAAAGTGCTTTTCTTTTTGAAAAGCTTTTCTTCACTGTAAAAATGTGGAGGAATAAGGACTGGGAGAGACCGGTGCCAGCCGCCGCGGTAATACCGGCAGTCCAAGTCGCATCCTATTATTGGGTCTAAAACATCCGTAGCTTGTTCGTTAAGTCTCTTGTGAAATCTCACGTCTCAAGTGTGAGGCTTGCGGGAGATACTGGCGAGCTGGAGATCGGTAGACGTAAGGAGTACGCTGGAGGTAGTGGTTAAATACGTTAATCTTCGGTGGACTAACAATTTAGCGAAGGCACCTTACGAGGACGAATCTGACAGTGAGGGATGAAGGCCAGGGGCGCAAAACGGATTAGATACCCGTGTAGTACTGGCAG
>JBAZMK010000007.1:0-42955 GCA_041649755.1 Candidatus Pacearchaeota archaeon
TTTAAGCAGGGACCGATTTGGAAAGAAGCCCTTGTATTATTATTTTGACAAAGGAAAGTTTATTTTTAGTTCTGAGATAAAAGGAATTTTGGAACATAAACTAAATTTAGAAATTAATAAGGGTGCTGTAGATTTGTATCTTTCATTAGGTTTCATTCCAAGCCCATATTCAATCTATAAGAATTTGTTTAAAGTTGAAGCAAGACAGAGTATTTTTTATAATTTGGTTGATAGGAAGATGAGAAAAGAATATTATTATACTCTTCCAAAATACGCCCCTTCTCACGACAAAAAAGCCCTTCTTAAAGAAGGTTTAGAGTTAATGAGGGGGTCTGTTAAACAGAGACTAATTTCTGATGTCCCTTTAGGAGTATTCTTAAGCGGAGGATTGGATAGCTCTGCAATAACTTACTTAATGAAAGATTTTATAAATTTGGAGAATCTTAACACTTTTTCCATAGGGTTTGAGGGCAAATTTGATGAGAGTAAATATGCTAAAATTGTAAGTAAGACTTTCGGCACGAAACACCACCATAAATTTTTCAAGAAAGAAGATTTTGATGAAATTTTAAGGGATATTTTTTATTACTATGACGAGCCTTTTTCGGATATTTCTATGTTCCCAACATATTTTCTTTCAGGATTTGCTAAAGAAGATGTATCTGTTTGTTTGAGCGGTGATGGGGGCGACGAAATTTTTGGCGGATATCCCCGTTATATAAGGGCTTCACAGATAGAATCTTTAAGAAAAATTCCATTTATTTTTAGGAGGATATTGTTTGTTTTTTCAAAAATTCTTTTATTAAAAAAAATTAAAGAGGGTATAAGGTTGAGTTTTTTACCTCCTGAAGAAATATTTTCCGAAGCAAGAGAAGAAATTTACAAACCACAAATTTATAAAAAATTGATAAAGGAGAAATTTTCTTATTGTTTAAAAAATTCTAGAGGAAATTTAGTGGAGGCTTTTAGGTTAATGGACATCTACTTTTACACTCTTCCTGACAATTATCTTAATAAAGTTGATAGGGCTTCTATGGCAAACTCTTTGGAAGTGAGGTCTCCTTTCTTAGATTATCGACTTATGGAGTATTCTTTCAAAATCCCCACTAAATGGAAAGTTTCCAAGGGAAAAACAAAAATACTTATGAAAGAGATATTAAAAGACAAACTTCCCAGAGAAATTGTTGAAAGAAAAAAGAAAGGTTTTACTCCTCCTCTGGCTGATTGGCTTAATGAAAAAAGAAACAAAAAAGAAACAAAAAAGTACTTAGAAGAGTTATATTCAAGAAAGATTATTGATTTAAATTGGAAAAAATTTTACGACGGCATAATTGATAAAAATGATATGGTTTCGATGAATTATAAAATTAGATTTATTATGCTTTATCACTGGTTAAAATTCTGGGAAAAGAGAATTAATCTTTAAGTGCCTCTTTTATTATTTTTATGAATTTATTTTTGTAAGAATTAACTTCAAATTCCTTAAGGAACCTTTCTCGTCCTTTAAGCCCCATATCAAGTCTTTTGGTTTTATTATTTATTAAAAATTTAACATATTTGAATATTTCTTCAGGGGAATTTTTTTCAAGTAAATATCCTGTTCTTCCATTCTGAATGGTATTACTAATTGAAGCGTGATTATTTGCGATTACTGGAAGTCCAAACATCATTGCTTCAAGAACGACTCGCGGATGAGCTTCTAGAGGATAATAAGTTGGAAAGATAAAAACATTAGTCTCTTTAAGGAATTCATTTTTTTCTCTTCCAGTTTTCTTCCCCAGATAGACCACCTCTTCTTTTAGATTTTCTTTTGATACGAAGTTAAAGAATTTGTCCTTTTCTCTTTTTGTCGGCCATTCTCCGATAAACCAGCAGTTAAAAGGAATCTCTGCATCTTTTAGCAATTTACATGTTTTCAACAGAATAAACCACCCTTTTTCTTCGTGCATATTTGACAAAAATAAAATATTAAATTTATTATTTTTAGACCTTTTTTTTATAACTTCATTTAATTCTTTGTCAGAGATTTCGTTTTTTATCGCATTTGGCAACACATAAATGTCTTTTTTATTTACAAAATCTTCAATGTCTTTTTCAAAAGATTTATCCAGTAAGATAACTTTTCCTTTGTTAAACAATGAGTTATAGATTCTCTTCTTGAAAAAATTATTTTTGTCTTTCTTACTTATATGGGTTCTGATATGATAAAGAAGTTTATTACTTTTTACCTGAGAGATTAATAAAAAATCTTTGTAAAGCCCTATCTTTGATGTTGCGGGCATTATGTAGACTAGGTCTGGATTGAAGGATTTTAATGTGTTCTTGATTTCTTTTCTTTTTGAAAAAGATTCTTTTATTTTAGAAAGATTAATTTTTCCTACATCTTTCATATTCTCTGCAAAATTAATTTTGATACTTTTAACTTCAAATTCTTTGCTTTCTTTCAGAATTTTAAGGCACATTTCACTAGACATCGCACTACCATAATTTGGGGGAGGCAGTGGAGAAATGAAAAGAATTTTCCGTTTCATTCAATAAGTTCTCTAACTTTATATATAAACTTTCCCGTTAAAGTTATTTGACTTTAATCAGATAATAAACTTCTCCTGCAAAGAGGGTCGGGATTTTCTTACTTAAAAAATCTTTAAGGGATTTTGGCAGGTAATTTCCAAAAGTTCCTACAAAAACATAATCTTTTTTCTCATATTTTTTAAAAAATCTTTTTATGAAGTCTCCAATAGTTTTAACTACAAAAAATTGTTTATGGTCATATTTAGAATAACCTGTGAAATACTGGGTACCAAAACCACCTAGTAAGATTCTTACCCTGTTGCTTAAAATGAGTTCATTTGGCAAACCCACAAAAATATATCTTCTTGAGACCCTTTTGGCTTCATTTATTATCTCCTCGCAATCAGGTAGATGTTCTAATATTTGATTCATGACCACAACATCAAAAGAATTATCTTTAAATGGAAGTTTTTGATTTTTATTTAAATCTTGTTGTATATCTGCTTTTTCAACAGCATCAAGAGTTGTGGTTTTAAACCTCTTGTTGAAAATATTGCCTAAAGAGCCCACATCTAAAAGAGTTTGGACCTCTTTTGGGATTAATCCTAATATTTTGTTGGTTCTATAATCGCTTCCCATACCCAACCCTTATAAACTTTCCCTTTTATATTTTATTATGAATAAAATTACTTCAAAACGGGCTAAATTGTCAGATGTTTTGAAAGTTAAATCAAATAAATCATTTCATACTTTCTTTTTTGAAAATTCTCTGTCGCTGTATCAAAGTACATTGAAAAATAAAAAAGATTTTGGTTCTGTTTTGGCTTTGGGAGCAAATGAACGTGAAGCAGAAGAGCTAGTGAAATACCCTTTTAGTAAGATTGTTCTAAGTGGGATAACTTCTGTAAATGAAAAGATAAAAGAAGTTATTAGAAAAGATAAAAGAGTCTTGTATGTCCGACAAAATATTGAAAAAATTTCTTTTAAAGAAGGTTCTTTTGATTTGGTTTTTGTCAAAGAGGCGATTCATCATGTGGCTCGCCCCGTTTTGGGTTTATATGAGATGCTAAGGGTTGCAAAGAAAGGAGTCATTTTCATTGAACCACAAGAGTCTTTATTTGGAAATATTTTTGATAAATTTGGTCTGACAAGCCAGTATGAAAAAAATCAAATTGGAAATTTAAAGTTCAGAGATAATTTTGTTTATAGGTGGAGAAAAAAAGAGATTATTAAATTGCTTAATAGTTATTATCTTAATTCAGGATATAATGTTTATTTTAAGAGCTGTTGGATGAGCAACAGATATAATTTAAAGTTTGAATCTTTGATAAGATTACTTAATTTTCTCGGCTGGCTGATTTCTTTTATTCCTGGAAATAAAGGGAACTATTTGATTTGTTTTATTGTTCCGGGGAAGGATTTACCTAAATAGTTATTTCTCAGCCTCTATGATTAGTCCTTTTTTTAAATCAAGTTTTTTTAATTCAGGTAATTTTCCCTGATGTAACTTTCTTCTAACTATTTTTCTAAATCCGCTTTTTTCTAAAATTGATTTCAATTCCTTAAAATTATAAATTCTCTTATGAAAACCAAATTCGCTATGGTGTTTTGGAACAGTCAAATATTCCTGTAATTCGGCAGTACTATTATTCTTTTTGTATTTCTTTATTTTATCTACTATTAATTTTATTTCTTCATCAAAATCTGGGACTATTATCCTCATAATACCTCCTTTTTTTAGAACTCTGAAACAATCCTTTAATAAAATTCTGGCGGTTTCTTCGGCAAGGTGCTCCAAAAAATGTGAGGTAAAGATAAACTGCAAAGATTCTTTTTTAAAAGGTATTCCATAGGACAGATCAAAATGAATTATCCTAATCGATTTGACTTTTTTAAAATAATCTTCAAAGGAATAATTTTTATTCGCCCAAGTTTTTTTATAGAAGCTTTTTTTAACGAATTTCGGCAGAAAACTTTTCATCATAAAAATAAGAAAACTTCCATCGATTCCTACGAAAGAAGGGATTGTTTCTATATCGCTACCTAAATTTATTCCTATCTCTCCTTTTCTTAAATAATAAATTCTTCTACTATTAATTTTATTTATTAATTTGTTTACACCCTCCTGAACCCTGTAAATATTCATTACCAATAACAACCCCCTTCTATTTTTTGAAAAGATTCAGGGATGTCTTCTTTCAATGGTCTTATCCAGTGCTCGTTCATTTCAACGGGGCAAAGAGTTTCCCATCTTTTTCCTTTTATTCCGAAAAATAATTGTAACGCCCCGCCGACATGAATTGCCTGCCTACCTTTTTGTTTTACGTGCGAGGCTAGGGGAAGTCCGTAAGCTCCGCAACCGATTAACGCAATGTCAAAATCTTTTCTATCAATTTCTTTCTTCATATAATCTAATGCCTCAAACCAATCTTTAAATCTTTTATCGGGATTTCCTGCGATTGTCTGGACTGCCTTAATTACCTCCAACTTCTTTAATTTTGGAAGAATCTTTAATTTATTCATTCTTTTGTATTGGGATTCTATCGTCTTTTTAAATGGGTGGATTATAAGAACTTTTTTTCCTTCAAGAGATTTTATCCAAGGATTTTCATGTCCGAGAAAATCTGGAAAGAAGCATTTTAAATCTGGGAGTTTCAAAACCAATTTCTTTTTTTTAAGAAAATGATTTAGGTAGTTCCAAATGCAGAGACAGTCAATTTGCTTTGAACTTTCAAAATATACTCCCTGAAATTTCTTTAGTAATTTTTTGTCATTTGGAAAAAATCCCGAGTATGTGCAGAGGTTATATAGGTTATCATTGAAAAGATTTCTGAATTCCGTGCTCCCATACCTCGCAACCATAAAGGGTTCGCCCGATTTTATCTTTTCAGAAATTAACTCATTTGCTCTTTTATAGCTTACTACCTTTACTCTTTTCCTGCTGTTCCAAAGTCCAATTTTCTTTATATAAATTTTCTTTAAATAGTGAAAACCTAATGTTTTACCATAAATTTTTTTGAGTAAAGTATAAAGTCGCGGGTGCTTTCTGAGGGTGTTTAAAAGATTCATGCTATTAATTGTTTCTAATCTATTTAAATTATTTGACAAAAGAATCTCTGCAAAAGAACATTTCTTTATTTAGTTTTAGTCTAATTAATATCTTTAATTTAAGAAATATTTTCTTTTTAGCTTCTGATACAAAAAATTGTTTTTTATAAAAATTTATCAACTTTCCCTCGTCATTCAAATTATATACTTCTTTGAATCTTTCTAAATATTCGTTTTCCCTCGGTTGCATCTCTTTTGCTTTCCCGGTTCCATCCAATCTCCAGACCCATTTTCTTTTCCAATCCTCATAGTTATAACAAAAATAATGAAGGAGTCGAGCGTTAAACAAAATATATCGGGATTTTAATTTTTTGTTTCCTGGAGTTGGTCTATGAACGCCGATACAATCAAACTCTGCGTTTGTTCTAACGATAGATTTTCCACACGCGTGACCTCTAAAAAATCTTTTAGATAATTTATGAAAGTTGTTTTTAAATAAAGTGATTCCTTTGAAAGGGTCTTCGTAATGTAACTTTTCTGGAACCGCCTCAAGAGTTGCTAATCGGATATAATCTATACTGTTCGGGACTTTTCTAAGAATTTTCTTTAATTCTATCTTAGTCCAAATAAGTTCATCGATATCAAGATGACAAATCCACTTGAAACCTTCCTTTCTGGCGAGGCTCAAGGCAAAATTAGCGTTTTTTCTCTGTCTATCTTCTATTGAAGAAGGAGAATTCTTATTGTTTCTAAAATAAATTACATTTTTATAATTCTTTATTTCTTTTATGGCTTTGTCTTTTGGGTCATCAAAAAATAAATAAATAAGGTCTATACCTTTGTTTAAATGATAATTGATAAAACTTTTTATTTGAATCAGGGGGGCTCTTGCGGTTACTACAATACAAATTTTTTCATTATTCATGACCGGGTGATGGAGATTCATTTTTTCGTGACTATTATTTTCATCTCATCTTTGACTTTTAAAAATTTTGAGATTATATAACTTGGGAGGAAGATGAAAGAGATAAAGATTATTAAGAGATTGTTTGTGAAATTATTTTTTAGAAATGCCTTTTTTAAACTCCTCCCTTTTCTGAATTCGTTCTTGAATTTATTAAAGATTCCCATATTACCTATGGAATACATAAGAGAAATATTTGAGTAAGTGATTTTTTCTATTTTGAAACCTTCTTTCTCTAAGAATTGGGGGAAATTTTTGTTTGAAAATTCAAACAAGTGATATGGGGGAGATGGGTGTGACCAAGGTATTTGAAAAATTTTGCTTATCCAAAAGCTGTATTTTGGGAAAAAGGAGTTTATGTTTGGAGTTGAGATAATTAAAAGTCCGCCTTTTTTTAATAGCGTTTTTGCCTTCCTAATTGTTTTTTCAGGATTCCTTACGTGTTCTATTAGGTCTCCCATATTGATGATGTCATAAAAATTTTTACGCCCATTAAAGTCATCTATATTTGAGTGAATTATATCTAGTCCTTTCTTTTTTGCTATTTCAACGGCATCTTTATTTAGGTCTAGACCTTTTGCTTTCCACCCGCACATTTTCGCAGTATAAACAATCCTTCCTGTTCCGCACCCGATGTCTAAAAAATTGCCTTTTTTGTTTTTGAAGATTTTTTCAAAATAAGGGTCTAATTCTTCCTCTTTAAAATCCACCCCCTCAAAATATCCTGATTTGTAAGAGTAAGCTTCCTGCAGTTCCTTGTCTATTGGCTGTGGGTGGACGAATACCAAGGAACAATTATTACATTCCCAGAGAGTCCAGCCGTTTTTTATACAGACTTTTTTGAACGAACTTTTTCCACATAAGTTGCACTTCTTGTTTAGTTTCATTATTCAAATAGATAGTCAAGACCGCCGTAAACAGGAATTTCTCTCTTTAAAAATTCTTCATAAATCGGCGTGTCCTGCGGGTAGTTTACTTCCCATATTTTCAGAGGAGCTTGTAGCCCGTTATAATAGATGAATTCGCTTAATTCACCATTAGTAAACTGCTTGAAATAATCTACAACTGGGCTGTCTTCTTTGTGTGCGAGGATGAGTCCTTCGTACTCATTATAGTAATCATCTAAAATGTAAAGCCTCCCCATAAGGCTATTGAATGTTCTTGGTGATAGATAGATTACTGCACCTGTCTGGTCAATTACTCCTTTTTGTTCGTCAACTTCAGGTATTATGTAGATTACGGAGTCTACACCCTCTTCAAAGGAAATCATCTGACCTCCGAAGTATACATTCTTTAGGGGAATCCTGTACTGATTATTATTATAAAAGAAAACTCCTATAGGTTGCTTCATAAATGTCTTATTTTCCTCATCAATTCCAAAATCCATTATAACTCCTGCAACATAAGAGTTACATACCATCCTTTGTTGTTGTGTGACTGTGATACCTGGCAAGAAAATTCGAGAATTGTTCTCTGTGTAGATAATATCTTCATCTACGCACCCCCCAAGCACGTAAACCTTAGTCATCCCCTTAGAGGTTTCTATTGTCTGGCTATCATCTGAAGCCCCTGAAAAAATTCCTGCGGAAACTCTGTCCCAAGATTCATTACTTCCAATTTTTGAAAATGCACCGTATTTACCCATCTCTGTCGGGTCAATTAATAAATAAGAAACATTCCATGTTTTCATGAAGCTATACGCAGTTTCTGGTTTCGGAGTAGTTAGTATGTATCTTCCTATGTAGTGGATTGTGCTGTCGCCACCTGAGTGACCGCCGTCCGTGACAGTGGGGCGTTTACCAAGAGTTTGAAGGAAGTACCCATAATCCCACCAGTGAACAAAGACGTCTCTGGGAGAAGTATTATTTCTTACCCAAGACATTGCGTTTTGCCACTGAATGTTTGCACTTGGTCCTACATATTGAGCCTGAGCCGAAGAAGTCTGATAGTTTAAATAAATATTATAAAATGATATAATTAAAAGAAGAACCAAACTCACGGCAAGGATAACTTTTAATGTTTCTTCTTTTGACCCTTTATACTTCTTCCACAGACTTAAAAGACCATAGCCAGCGATTAAAGCTATAAAAGGTGTTATTAAAAAGAAACTTCTGATCGCCGCCCTTGCGTTCATTACAACAGTAACTGCAATTGCGAAAAGAATTATCTCTCCAACATCTATTTTAAATTTTTCTCTTGAATAAACAACGGCTACCCCTGTTATGAAGACAACGGCGCCCAAAAGGTAGAGGGTCTGGCTAATAAAATTCTCTCCATTAAATAAACTAGCACTTGAATATCTTGAGAACAAAATTGCGAAAAACAATAAGAAAGTTGATGAAGATAAAATTATTTTATTTTTTATTTTACTCGAGTTTCTCGCAAGGTTGATTGCCACAAATAAAAGACCGAGTAAAAACAACCAAAACATTATTTTACCATTTTGAGCGATTAATTCTGTGAGATAAGGTTGTGAGTTTTCTGCTACTGTTGCGCTGAGTCTCCCAGTAAACTCGCCGAAAAAAGGATAGATTAATGTCGCCCACGCCTTTCTAATCATTGCAAAAGGACTTTTTCCCATTGCTAAAAGCCCTAAAATGCCAAGCACGATTGTAGAACCAAAAACATAAAACTGATGATATTTCTTTTTCAGAAAGCTTTTCTTATTATATAATTTAATTATTAAAAAATCTAAAAGAGTATAAAGCAAAACAAATAACACAAGAATTCCCTGAGAATCTGTAAATCTGCCCAACATTAAACCTGAATCAGCGCCCAAAAGAGGGGTAAAGATTATGGAAGAAACCATCCAGATTAAATAGAAAAGAAGAAATTTCTTTTTGTCCTGATTGTTAAACAGATAATATAAGAGGGAGATTATAGGAAAAGAGACTAAAACGAAAGTGATTGCACCGCCCCAACTCACGAGAACGAGGGAGGTAAAAAAGCCGATTATAGTACTCCAGAAAATTGTGCTTTTATAGTTCTTTTCAAAATATTTTATCCCTAAAAAGACAAAGATCATTAGAGCGAATAAAGCAAAAACACCGATATGATCGTGGTCGTAAAAACCCGCTATGCTTCTAAAAAGAAAACCTGGAGCAAATGCTAAAAGAGCACAAGTTACTAGACTTCCTGCTTTTGATTTAAGAAGTAAAAGGCTTAGTATGAAAAATAAAGTTAGGCCTATAGCGAAAAAAATCGGGGCAGAGATTGTTGATGCATAATTGAATGTTATGTCCGGATTAATTGTCTTTAAGAGTTTATAATTCCATATCAAAGCATTATCAATAATCTCATTTACCCACCCTACTTCATATCCTGGAGACCTCCTCTCGTCAACTTCCGGCAGACTTCCCTGTTCTAATTGTGTCTCTGCCTGCCTATAAAAATACATTGAGTCCAAATCGTTTGAGAGATATTCTCCTGTTGTAGAATCTTTTAAAATTTCAAGGTTACTTAAACGAATATTTACAGAAACAGATAAAATAACTAAGAAAACGATAATAGTTAAAATCCACTGAATTTTTTTATTGTTTAAAAAACTGGAAAGTTCTTTTAACTCTTTTATTCCATTACCCATTTATAATACTGCAAAACCCTATTTAAAAATCTTCGGTTATATTAGCACTAAAAAAGCAATTAGAATAAATAATATCTGGAAGGCGTAGAGTAAGTAGACCACTTTTTTTTCTGTCGCCTTTCCAAATTTATTAAGGATAAAGATGGCGAGATGTTCAAGTCCGTAGATTTTATTGTATGGTAAACTTAAATTTCCTTTTTTGTCTGGAATCCCAAAAGATTGTTTTTTAAGTTTCCCACGGGATTTTAAGAAGACTTCGATTATAAATGGGATAAAAACAATTACGGCAATCTTTTCAAAGTTCCCCAAAATTGCCATTCCTGCGATTAAGGCACCGATGGAATAAGTCAATACATCACCTGGAAAAACTTTTGCCGGATATTCGTTATATACTAAGAAGGCTATTAAAGAAGCGACCATACAAAGCCCGACTATTGCTAGCCAAGGAGAGCCGGTGAAATATGCAACAAAAGATAAGAAAGAGAGAATGAGAACTCCTAATCCTGCTTCAAGGCCGTTGAAACCAGCTAAAAAATTGTAAGTTGTTGACGCTCCTGCAATCCCCAGAGGGATTATAATGAGGGGATAAATTATTCCAAAGTTCACCATTCCAAAGAAAGGGACGGCAACTAACGGCTGACCTGCTTTTATTACTACTAATGGGACTGAAGCTATAAATGCGAGAGCTATTCTAACACGAATCGGAAGCCCGTGATTTTTCCAGCCTAATAAATCGTCAGTAAGCCCGACAATACCTAAAATTAGAATAACACCTAATAAAGAAAAAATTTCAACTGAGTTATTTGTTCCTGAAAAAAGAAAGGTCTTTAAGGCTACATAATAAAGAACTCCTAAGACAAAAGCCATTATAATTACTATACCCCCTGTGGCTGCAACATTTTTGGGGTGCCCAAACTTGTTCATATCCTCCCAAACTAGCCCGACTCTCCGACATTTAGAAATCCAGCTTGGCAAGGCCATCATCGCTAAAAAGAAACTTACAAAAACTGCGGTTAACAGCAGATATTCCATTTAATTATCGGGAAGTTTGTACTTAAAAAGTTATCGTGTATTTAGTAGAGAATATCAAAAAAGAACGGGGGTAAGGTAGACTTCCATTATAAACCTCCTAATAAAGGAGGGATAAGTTTATTCTTTTAAATAGATTACACATTTTTCTAAAAGTTTTTTAAAATCTTTTTCTTTCTTCCAAGAATTTAATATGAACTCTCTTAGTTCTTTATGCTCCTCATAACCCCAATCAGGAGATATGAATAAGTCATTAAACTCCAAATTTAATAAAACTGTTAGAGATTCTTTTAAATCTCCTGTCTTTTTAGGACCTATTTTCTTTTCTAGCTCTTTCCAATAAAACTTGTGAAAATAAAGATGCATTATTTCGTGACCACAGGTTGAAATTGCCATTGGAAAAGAATAAAATAAAGAAACCATAAAAGAAGGCTCTTGAGGATTATAAGGACAGATTCCTATTGTTGTAATATATGCCTTAATTTTCTTATTATATTTACTCTTCATTATTAAATCCATTCTTTTAAAGAAATCTTTTTCAATTTCTACCCATAACTCTTGTATTGCTTTCTGGAAAACTTTTATGTATTTTGAATCATATAATTTTTTTAAGAAGCTATCTAATTTAGGTTTTGCCTCTTCAAAACTTTTTCCAATGCAGATTTTTTCTAATTTTGAAGAGATTTTAAAATCCCCAAACGAGGGCTTATTGTTACACTTATCCCATATATTTTTCATATCTTTTTCCTTATCTAAGATAAATGTAACCATTGTCATAATATTATTAGGGATTAATTCCTTTTATTTCTTTGTTAGGGTCAAAAACACTCCAAAAAAGAGGACACCCCCCAGAACAAGGCTCATCGCAATTTCCATCATCACACTTTTCTGAGGCATTCTTGCTCATCATTTTTCTAAATTTGAATGGAATTCCTTGAGGGGTATTCATCTGATACAGAAAATCTTCTTTGGAAATTACCTCCCCTTCTTTGAAAATGTTAAATAAAGGATATCCCGTAAGATGTGTGCAAGGTACAACATCTCCATTGTAATCAATTACAAAATTTGAACCACTCGATAATTGACAAGGACCCTCTCTTACAACTCTTTTTTCCTTAAATTCCCCCCTATGTTCTTTATCAAAAAAACATAAAGGAACGGGGGTTACTAATTTAACTCGTTTATTTGAATTCGTTCTAATGTAGTCATACACTCTCTGGAATGCTTCAGAAGCAACCGGAGGATTAGTTACTTCAACAGAATCATTGCTTCCAAAACAAGGACCGCAGATATTAAATCCAATATGTTCTAAAGGATGACCTATAAGAGAACTCGCTATCTTTTCAAGACAAGAAAGATTGTTATTTGTAACTACTGTATTTGTAGATATTCTTATTCCTTCTTCTGTAGCTATATATATTCCTCTTATTGACTCTCTATAACTTCCCTGAACCTGCGTAACTTCATCATGGCTTAGAGAATCATAACCTTCAATAGAGATAGTCAGGGAATCAATGCCTTTTGATTTTAACATTTGAGAAAACACTCTATCTTTTAACTTTCTACCATTTGTGACTATTCCCGTTCTTAACCCATATCTTTGGTGTTCTTCTAAAACTTCTTCTAAATAAGGATACATTGTTGGTTCTCCCCCAATTAGAATTGTCCTTTTTATCCCAAGTTTACTTAGAAGGCCTAAGACAGGAGAAATTTTAGATCTATTTAGTTCTCTTGAAACTTGTAATCCATTTGATGAAGCATAGCACCATTTACACCTATTGTTACAATTATATGTTAAGGATATCCAAGCTACAATAAATTTATTTACCATTTCTATAGATTAGACAAGAAAATCTTAAGCCTCAGTCATCATTGCCTTCATTGCAATCAGTACAATAGCAATCAGAACAATCGCCACCATAACAATCACAATCGTCCCCAAAATCGACACTAAATCCTGTGTTGGGGGTGTAAGGTCTTTTAGAAACCTTCCTTCCAGAGAGGGCGATTCCTTCTGCAAGTGAAACCAAATCTTTTACCATAATTATTAATGAGGTTTAGTTTATTTAAACATTGTGGTTTATTTAATTTGGAGTTTATTAGTATTCTTCAAAGATTGTAAACCCCCCAAAGTTACTACTTAGACTAAAATAAAACAGGGGTAAGGTAGACTTCCATTAAGCCTGCGATTACAAGGATAACTACTGCAATTATCACAAGGATAAGAGAATCCTGCATAATTTTCCATAAACCTTCCCCTCTAAGGTCCTTCCTAATTATGGCTACAGATATTATCCCGCCTGCCAGAGCCCCGACAAAGTAAGCCATTATCTCAGGAACTCCGTGAATCATGTATCTTAAAACCCCTAAAGGAAGACTCTTCAAACTACCTTTTGCAAATATTCCTATTGCGGAAGCAATTACGGAGGCATTCCAAACAAGGATAAACATCGCTCCTGCTCCAAATATTAGTGAGAATAAGATTGTGAAAATAAGAACGTAAATATTATTTGAGAAGATGCTAAGGAAGGTAGTTATATTGGTCGCCGAACCTGTGAAAGAAGGGATTCCGTTTTGGCTTAGACAATTTTCATAGTTTGAGGGGCTATTAATTGCACAAAAAGTTTTTATCTGAAAATTGAAGTTTTCTCCAGCTTGTTCAGGCAGGATTATATTCCAAAAAGAAAGCGCTACAACGAACCCTAAAAACAACCACATTAAAGCTTTAAGAGCCTTCCAGTGTTCTTTAATCAATTTGCCAGAATCCTCAATTTCTATATCTTTTCCTTCTTCTAATTTGATTATAAAGTAAACGAAAGGGAGACAGCAAATCACTGTGAAAATTACCAAAAGAAGACCCGCCCCTTCGCTTAAAACAAAATCTTTTCTGAAAACAAGGCTTACCAGAAGAAAAGAAATGGACGCATAAAAAAGTCCTATAAAAAACATTTCCCAAGGTCTCCTTTGGGCTCTTTTGGGTTTTATAATCATCTCAATCATAATATCATCCTCTTGATTAAAGACCTCTTAACATATTTAAATCTTGTTAAATCTAAGAAATATCACAATCCTCTATCTTTAAAGAGGTGTAGTCTGAGCAAAGAATCATATTTGTTTCAGTTCCTATCATTGGTTGAACCTCTATAAGTGTGACTTCTCCAAGGTTGCTTAGGTCTACAGGGGGATTTCCTTTAATTGAGTTATAAGTGTAGTTAAACTCTTCTCCAGGGCTTATCTCTGCCCCGTTTGCGGCAATAGAATGTAAGGTATAAAGTCCGAATTCAGGATTTGAAATATTGTGAACTCTTACATAGAAGCCATCAATAGTGAATCTCCCCTTGTTTTTTATCGTAACTTCTAAATTTCCTGGGCTACACCTGTAATTAGAGATTATTAAATTAACCCCTTCTGGGCAGTCTGATTCCTGTCCTGGAGCGACATAGAGCTTTAACCAACCGTAGACGAGAACAGAGATACTTATCGTTAAGGTTATGAGCAGAACATAGGCAATAAGTTCGCTTATCCCCCTATTGGAATGAAATATACCTCTCATCACTTTCTCCTTGTTTTTCAACTATAAAAATTATTTGTTTGTGTCTTGAAACTCTAAAATTGTAATTATAATCCCAGATTGTTATTGTTATCTCGTCTCCCACATCTAAACCCTCATAGACTTTTCTCCAAGAATCTGAGCCCCCATATAATAAATCATACTCATATTCTGTTGAACTGCCTCCCATTCTAATTTTGCTTTTTATTTTTGTGTTTGCCCCTAAAATGGTTTTGGCTTCATCTTCCGGAATGCTTTTAACGTCTGCTACAATTTCTTCATCGCCATAGTTTTCTATAACTAATTCTTCATTATTTCCGTAGATAAAAATAAAATTTAATTCTGGGTCTTTGTCCTTTATGTCCTTAGCCATTAGTCCAACAAACTCATCTAAATTAGTTGTCTCACTTGCTGTGAATATCTCAAAGTCAATTAAAGCTCCTGTTTCGGTTTTTACAGTAAAGCCGTAATCGTAAAAATCGCTCGGCTCTTTAGTTATCTTCGCCTGATTTGCTATTATCCCTAAACTGATAACAATTGCAGAAATTATAACTGCTGCAAGCAAAAAAAATTGCGCTTTCTTATTGAACCTCTTTTTCATATTTATGAGAGAATTAAGAAGTTTATAAATATTTAGAAAAGTGGGTCCGGCAAGTGGCTCAAATCTACTAAAAAGAGGAAACGAGTTCTTCTCAGTTCTGCGACCCTTCAAGCACCTAAACTCCAACTTAGGGCTGCTAGAGTTCCCTCCCCTGACCCGATTCATTAAAGCAAGATCAAGAAGGACAAAACCTCAACGTTGAACCAGCAACATTTTTAGCTTCATCTCACGCCTTGCCTTGCAGTCCGCCATAAAGCCCGTTTGCGAATAGCGTGGGGCTAGCACGCCGACCTGACCCATTATTTATATATCTAATGTAGTTTTTAAGTGTTTTTAATTTCCAATAAGTTTTTTATACTTCATTAAATAGGTTTTACTATGGGAATAAAAGAGGATGCCCATTTTGATAAGATTTTGCGTGATATAAAATCTGTTAAGATTCAAGGGGCTGAAAATGTTGCGAAAGCAGGGATTAAAGCTTTTCTTTTAAAGCCAACAGCGAAGTCTGCAAAAAAAATTGCTTCGGTCAGACCCACAGAGCCTCTTTTACAAAATTCGCTTAAAATTCTACTTAATTCTAAAAACATGAAATTGACTGCAAATAAAATCCTAAGAGAGATAGAGAAATCCCATGAAAGAATTTCAAAAAAAGGCGCTACTTTGATTAAAAATGGAATGAATATTTATACCCATTGCCATTCTTCCTCTGTTGTTGATATCATTAAATATGCGAAAAAAAAGCAAAAGAAAAACTTTGTTGTTTACACTACAGAGGTTGAGCCGTTATTACAGGGGAGAATGACCGCAAAAGAGCTAGCGAGTATGGGAATAAATGTAATTATTTTTCCTGACTTGTCCGCAGGGATGGCACTAAAAAAATGTGATTTATTTTTATTTGGGGCAGATGCTTATACAAAGAAGTATGTAGTAAATAAAATTGGGACGAGCACTTTAGTTAAAATTTCGGAACATTATAAAGTCCCAAGATATTCTTGTGGGGTTTCAATGAAGTTTACTAAAAAAGTCAAGATTGAGAAGAGGGGTGGAAAAGAAGTTTGGGATGAACGGGATAAGAATATATCTGTAGAAAATTATGCTTTTGACAAAACAAGATTAGTTTGGTTAACAGGAATAATTTCTGAATTTGGGATTTTAAAACCTAAAGATTTCGTAAGGAAAGCAAGAGAGAATCTGAAAGAAAAACTATGCAACATTAAGAATTTTTCTTAAAATTGTACTTGCAACTATGCTAAATCCCAGATAGTACCAAATCCAATATCTAAGTAAAGGTTCTTCACCGCCATAGATTCCTCTAAGCCAAGCAAATAAAATAAGAAAAGGGATTAGTGTTACAAACATCGGTCTAAAAGATGCCTTAAACATTACGCTGGTTATCTGCAAAACTTCGGCGTTGAGCTCTTTTAATTTACATTCATCCTTACAATTTTTTAATTCTTTTTGAATTTCTTTTTGCCTTTGTTTAAGGGATTTCATATGTTCCTGATTTGTGAGCCATTTGTGAAGAATTGTTGAAATAAAGGTTACACCTAAAGAGATGATGGCTAAAGATAAGATAGGATTTGTATTAATAAAGTCTGTAATCACCATTTTTTAAGTTAGGTATCAAGGTTTTTAAAATGTTTGTTATGCTCCGAAAAATCCTTTCAACGCAGGGTTCATATCAACTGCGTGTTGCTGGGCAATATTCTGATAAAGTTGGTAGAGAATCATTATTGCTAAAAGGATTGCGGTTCCACCGACCAGTGCTCCGAGAAGATTCGCGACTGAGGCAAGGATTCCAATTGCAGCACCCCCCATAATTGTCAGAGGTCCTACATACCTTTTTAATATAGACTCTAAAACTCTTTCATCTTTTCTGAAACCAGGCATACTCATTCCAGATTTAATTATTCTTTTTGCCTGACCTTTTGCGTCCATTCCTGATGTGCTTACCCAAAAAAAGGAGAATAAAACTGAAAAGATAGTGTAGAAAAGAACATGACCGATTGCCTGAATTGCATAAATCCACCTGAAACTTCCTTTAATCATTAACTCTAAAATTGGTGTTGAGTGAATCCAAAAAGAGATTCCAGAGACTGGCTGACCTTCAATAAACCCGCCTAAGAATGTAGGATTGCCTAGCCAATTTTGTAAAAGGGATGCGAACAACTGCAAGTTTGCTACCAGAGCGGAGACAAGAATTACAGGAATAACTCCTGCATAGAAAAATTGCAAGGGCC
This sequence comes from Candidatus Pacearchaeota archaeon, assembly GCA_041649755.1. Lineage (GTDB taxonomy): Archaea > Nanobdellota > Nanobdellia > Pacearchaeales > GW2011-AR1 > JAGVXH01. Next base: position 17,527 of record JBAZMK010000007.1, read on the forward strand.
ATTTTACAGAGTAGCCCCTTATTCTATCATAAGCTAACGGAATTTCAACTTTAAGACTTTGGGCGAACACGACTGCGAGAAAAAGAAGGATTGTTACAAGAATTGGAAACAGAGCAATCAGGGCGCCACGACTGTCACCAACAACTACAGATGCGACAAGAGCCAAGACTTTTCCAGAGGCTTCAAAAGTTCCCTGAGTTCCTAAAAACTGGAATAATTGTGCAAAGAGTCTCCAACCAATACCTGCTGCGATAAATAAAGATACTCCGCTTCCGAAACCCCATTTTTGAACAACTTCGTCCATAAAGATAATTAGAATTCCACCAAGGCAGAGCTGGAAAATAACAAGGCCAATATAACCTGGCTGTGCTTGAATTCCCCTCATAATTACATAAACTGTTGCTTCAAATAAAACAAATGCAAAAGCAAGTAATTTTTGCAACCCACTATGAAACTTTTTGCCCTCTTCTGTACTCATATCAATATTAAGGATTTGCGCCCCGACTAAAAGCTGTAGGATAATAGAGGCCATTACGATTGGACCAATACCAAGAGAGATAATTGAACCAAAAGACGTCCCAAGCAAAATCGCGAGATATTCAAAACGGGAAAGAGCAGATTCTTCAATCCCGAAAAGAGGAATATTTGAAAGTATGAAAAAAGCGACAAGAATTATAATTGTCCATTTAAGCTTGACATTAAAGCTAAGCTTCTTTTCAACTGGAGCTCTAACTTCAGGCAAATTATGCAATAGATTCCTAAGTGCCATTAATATTGATGAAAAATTTTGTTTATAAAGTTTTGCGAGGAAAATTATTTCTTTTTGACGGAGGGTTTCTTTTTTACAACTTTATTGTTGATTTTCTTTTCAGTTATTTTTTCTTTATTCTCTGTTTTCTTTTTTGTTTCTTCTTTTACAATTTTTTCCTTAGTTTCAAAAGTAATTTTTCCCCCTGCTTTTTGCATTTTCTCAATAGCAGAAGCTGTTGCAGATTTTGCCTTTATTTCTGCCTTGAAACCTTCGCCTTCGCCTAAAATTTTGTAGCCTTTTAACTCTATTGTCTTTTGTTTTCCATCAAAGAAGTTTGCTTTAATATCTTTAAGGTTAATTGCGTCATATTTCTTTATTGCTGTTCCTCTTGAAGTTAAACCTTGTTTTCCAAAATAAACTTTGTTTTTATCAAGATTTTTTGCGAATTGCTTTTTATGGTCTGCTCTTTTTCCAGCCCCAGCCATTCCGAAACCACCTTTATTTCCGTGACCCTTATGTTTTTGTCTAAAGCCCCAGCCACAAGTTCTCGCTCCTCTTATCCTGCTGTTCTTTTTTCTTTTATGAGTTTTCATAACATCCTCTCAATTAATTTACTTATGTCATCGTGTTTTCCAAGAATCCCTTTTGGAAATGCGACTTTTGAACTTTTCTTTAATCCTCCAATCGGTGGGTGAAGTCTGATGCACTTTTTACCTTTTTCTCCTCTTTTCTTCTGCATTTCTTTTGCAAACTCTTCACTTACTTTTCCGTGAGCTACACTATTCGCAACAGAGTTTACCATACCCATTAATATAGGGTCTTCTTCGTTAATCAAAACGCAATTAAATTTTCTTTTTAGATTCAACCTCTGAAGAGTTTCTTTGATTTCTCGTTTTTTTTCAACTTGACCGGCGATTCTTATAACTGCTATCATATTTTTACCTCTCCGAGTTTATTTAGTGCATCCACGCAAGCTTTTGCGGTATTAAAGGTTGTTCTTACTTTTCCAAAACTTTTGCTGTAGATATCTTTTATTCCTGCTATGTCTAATATTTTTTTCATTTCTTTTCCTATTACAAGGCCCGTTCCTTGGGGTGCTGGAATTAATTTTACTTTGACAGAAGAACATTTTCCCTGAATTTCCATAGGGATACTATGGAGTTCGTCGCAGGAACAATCGTAACTTCCACATCCTCTTTTTATTTTTGTAATGTTAAGCTTTGCTTTTCTAACGGCTTTTTCTTTTGCAGGGAGAGTTTCTGCAGCCCGCCCATAACCAATCCCTAAGTGTCCGTTTTTATCCCCGATAATAGCCATAACTCCAAAAGTAAGAATATTACTTTCTTCGGTTTTTTTCTGTGTCTGTCTAAAAGCTCTTCTTTTTCCACCGCCAAATTTGCCCTTCGCCTGTCCAATAAACAGGGTGTCTACATATAAATTAGGCAAAAGAGTGTCTACAATTTCCGGCTCAAGAATCTTCTGATTTGACTTAAAAATCTCTTCTATATCTTTTATTTTCCCAGTTTTAACTTCCCTCCCCAATTGAGTTTTAGGAATCCATAACTCTAATTTCTCCCTGGCTTCTCTTTCATATCTTTCTTCTCTTTTTTCATTTACCGGGATCCTTCCTTCTTCTTTTTTAAATTCTTCATCTGCCCTTTTAGAGACTTCTAATTCTTCCTTCTTTTCTTTTTCATCTATAATCTTTTCCATTTCTTTGATTTGTTTCATCATTTCTTCGTCTTCTTTTTTTGGTTTTTTCATTTTATTTTTCCTATGGCTTTAATTATCATTTCCTTAACCTCTGACTTTAGGTGTTCCCCTTTTAGTCTTTCATCGCTTGGAAAGATTTTCTCATTTGCAACAATATCCACCCCACCGTCAATTAAACCCTTAACGACTGCGTAGATTCTTGAGCCGTGGATTTTTCTTGCTATTCCTAAGTCAACTATAAACTTACCTTTTTTCAGTTTCTTAGCAACTAAAAGTCCTGTCAAGTATCCTGCTGAAATAGACTTTAAACTTCCCCTATACTTTTCGTCCCACCCGTTCTTTAAAAGCTCTTTTGAAATCGTTGTCATTATTACTCTATCCTGAGCTTCGGAACTTTCTACTACTTGAATGATAAAATACTTATTTGTCTTTCTAATAACTATTCTAGGGGTATTTGATTCCAAAAGTTTCTTTCTAAGTACATAATCTGTTCTAAATTCTTTTCTTCTTTTCTTAATCGTTCTTCTGCTTACTCTCATCTACTTTCCTCCAAACTTTCTTTTAAATGTCTTTTGCTCTTGAACTTTTTGGCTTTTATCATTTTTCGTGAATTAATGTACTCTTCTTTACTTACCTGATTTCTCTTTGATAGGTGCTTTAAAAATCTTCTGAGTTTTCTTGCCATAATGACATATTCCTTTTTAGAGGTGTTCACTTTTTTCTTTATTTTTCCCGTTCTTCTTTTATTTTTTCTTCTGACAATTTTTTTTCTACCTTTAACTGGTGAAACTTGTATTGCCCCTGCTTTATGAAGGTCTATGATATCCTGTCTTGTTATCGCTTCTTTTATCTCAGGTAAATGTTCTTTTACAAAAATTATCCTTCCCTTTCCTACGTTTAAAACTTTGGAAGCAAGTTCTTTCTTTTTACTTAGCTGCATCTTTTTCTCCCTTATATTTGTTTAAAATTTTTATTTTCTTTTCGTTGGCTTTAGCTATAATTTCTTTTCTTTTCTTTAATCCTACATTCCCTATAGTAATTCCCTTGACTTCTTTTAACTTAATATTCTCTATACCTTGAATGTTCTCAACTCTTATTATAACCTGCCTGTTCTTTTTGGATCCCCATCCTATTTTTGGCTTGCTTTGGTGACCCCTTCTTTCCAGACGAATTTTTCCCTGCCTTCCTTTTGAAGCTCTCCATTTTCTCTTGCTCTTGCTTTTACTGCCAAGCTTTATCATTTTGTGCCAATCTTTTCTAAGAAATTTTGGTTTTCTTCTTTCGGGATTTCTTTTTTCTTCTACCATTATATCTTCTCTCCACATTTTTCAGTTATGAAAATTCCGTCCTGAAAGACTCTCCTATCCTTTCCAGTCAATTTAGTCGCCTTCTCTATATTTGAAGCTGTCTGACCTGCGAATTCCAGGTTATATGACGAAACGATTATTTGATTCCCTTTAATTTCTACTTTTGTATTTGGCATTATTTTTGCCTTTCTAGGGATTTTTTCGCCTAAAAAAGATTTAATTACGACAGAGTCTCCTTCTACTTTTACATTCATTGGAAAGTGTATGTTACAAATTTCTAATTTATAAATAAAATCTTCATTCATTCCCTTAATCATGTTATTGATATGCGCCCAGATGGTCCCAACCATTTTAGACTCTCTTTTTGTTGCTTTTTCAGAAGAGATTTTTATTGAATTGTTATCCAGAGTTATAAGAACTTCTTTAGTGTCTATTTTCTTTCGGATTTCTTTTCCAGAGTTCTTAACTATTAATTCTCCGTTATTAAAAGAAATTTGAGTTCCGCTCGGAATTTCAATTATTCGTTCAAGTTTCTTTTTCATTAGTAAATATAAGCAATCAAGGCTCCTCCTATTTTATTTTCAATTGCTTCGTGCTGGTCTATTAGTCCTTTATTTGTAGAGATTAAAAGATGACCGAATTTTCTTGAAGGAAGATATCTTCTTAGATATTTTTCTATATCATCAAACCCCGTAAATCTTCTTGGTTTTATTGCCTTACATTCATTTAGTTTAATAATTTTGACGTTGACTCCTTTTTCTCCTTCTGCAACTGAGTAATCTATGTAACCCTTTTTTTTCATTGATTCAAGTAGGCTTACTAAAAATTTAGAACTTCGTTTAATGTGGATTTCCTTCTTCTCTACCCTTTTAGCGTTCATTATCTGGTTCAATGCATCTGCAACAATATCCTGACTCATCTTAATTCCTCACTAACTATACTTTTTAAAACCGAGTTCAACTGCAAGCTCCCTAAAGCAGTGTCGGCATAAATTTAGATTATAACTTGATATGTGCGCTCCGAATCTGCCGCAAACTTCACATTTTTGCACGGCGATTCCAAATTTTCTTTGTTTTGGCTTATTGTGTTTTAGGAACTTCTTTAAAACCGCAGGTTTGTTTTTTAATTGTTTCGTTATTTTTCTCCAATCACTTGCGGTCATTCTTCCCTCCTTTGCTTTCGCAAAATCTTTGTACCAAATTTATTTTCAAGATAATCTTCAATTTCTTTTCTTGTTACAACAGACCTTCTTGCTTTACTTCTCTTGAATTTTTTTAATTCTACTTTCTTTCCTGCCCTTGTAAAAACAGCCGTAACTTCAAGACCCATGATTCCTACTTCCCTTATGTATTCCATCTTTGGGATTTCTATGTATTCGGATATTCCAAAGGAAAAGAAATTGTCCTGTATCTGTTTCTCTTTTATAATATTATCAACTGCTGGGAGAAGTTTTCTTAGCATTTTGTCAGCTTCAGCGCCTCTTAAGGTGACTTTTGTTCCGATTTCAAGACCAGGTCTAACCTGCCAAGTAGGGATTCTTTTTGTGGCTTTTATCTTGACTGGTTTTCTACATGAAATCTTTTCAAGAAGGATAAAACCCCTATCCAATTTTTCTCCCGTTCCGCCAATGTTTAAAACAACTTTCGCTAACTTTATTTCTCTCATTTTATTTACCATTTTCAACTGCCAAGATTGCCTTATATGGCAACGGAACCTCCCTGTCTTCAATTTTTACAATATAATTTTTTTCTCTTGGAAGGTTTTCAAATCCAACTAGTTTTCCCCTCTTACCCGCATGCTTTCCTAAGGTTACTTCTATTATAACCCCCTCTTTCAGAGGAATGATTTTTTCCAATTTGTTTTCTTTAGTGTTAACTATAACAGAATCCCCCACAGAGAATTTTTCTTTTGTTAAGAAGTTTTGCCCATCATCTAAATTCATCTGGATTTTGTTTTTTCCGAGAACCTTTTTTCCAGAAATTTTAACTATTTTTATCCCAGCTTCTTTTTCAGATATTTCTCTTAATTTAAATTTTTTATTCACGATTTCTAATTTGTAGTTTAGATTTTCATTGCCAATGGTAACGACATCAAGAACTCTTAAAGGAAAATTTTCATCCATCCTGACCTTATTATTTACTTTTATAAGTTTTTGTAACACCATATACCTTGCCTCTTTCCGATTCTTTACAATTCCTAACATATCTCTCAATACAAAAAGCAAGCTTATTCCGTTATTAAACGAATGACTTGGAACAGCTAAAAATTTCGTCTTTTTTCCTTTCCTTGGCAGTGGCCAAGTCATTGGCATTTTACTTCTTTTTATGTGCATTTTCCTTCTCCTTGTCTTTTATTTCTTTATTCTCATCTTTTTTTGTTAATTCTCCTTTCTTTATTCTTTTACTATCCTTTTCGTTTAATAAAACAATTTTCACTTTTGACGGATGAAACCAAACTCCTATTTTATCCCCTGCCTTTTTTTGCCGAGTAATTCCTTCAATCTGAATTCTTGTGTTTTTAACATCACAAACAGAGACCTTTCCCTGTTTTCCCTTATATTTCCCCCGCATTACTTTTACCTCGTCGCCCTTCACAACAGATATATTCTTTCTTTTGTATTTTTCTTTAAGCTTTTTTTCAAGGGAGGAGGACATTAATCTTCTTTGAATATGTTTTGGAGCATTAGCTAAGAATTTTCTCTGTTTTCTTGGCTGAACGCTTCTATTCCAGTTTTTATTAAATTTTGATTTCATTAGTATACTATGCTTGCAATTTTTGCAACCTCCTTCCACCTTTCCTGAACTTCTCTGGCAATTGGTCCTTTTATCTGGGTTCCTTTTGGATTTCCTTTTTCATCCTTTAGTAAAGCTACGGCGTTATCGGAAAAGCAAACTCTTTCTCCAGTGTTTCTTCTCCAAGATTTCTTTTGCCGAACAACCACCGCGTCGAATACCTGTCCTTTCATTTTTAAATCCCCTTTCCTAACAGAAACTTTAACCCAATCAGCAATTTTTGCATAACCCTGTCTTCCTTTCTTAGTTTTTCCTCTTTTTACTGAAACTATTCTAACAATTCTTGCTCCACTGTTATCGCATGCTTCAACTAAGCTTCCGATGTTCAGCCCCCGTGTTGCTCTACTGCTTATTGCCTTCATATTTTTTCCTCCTTCTTTTTTATTACTTTAGTAACTACAAAATTTATTGTCTTACTTATAGGTCTCGTTTCTTCAATCTGAATAAGGTCTCCTTCTTTGACTTCTTTATTTAAACATTCGGGAAGTCTTGCGTGGATTCTCGTTCTTCTTTTCTCATATCTTTCATACTTTGGGATCTTCAAAATTCTTTCAAACTCAATTTTGATTCTGCCGTGAAGTTTATTTATTACAACTCCCTCAAAAACTCTGCCGTGAAGTTTTAGTTTATTACTTCCATGAACAGGACAGAATCTATCTTTACATTCAATTTTTTCTTCAATATTTTTCTTTAAAACTTTTTTTGCCATTTAATCGTTAATTTGGTCTTCGTTGAAACCCTGCTCAACGAGGATAGGTTTAATATGTCCTTTGTGATTTCCCTGAAGTTCAATAACTTTATTTTTTATTGTCCCCCCACAAGCCCGTTTTTCTTTCAGTTTCTTTGCAATTTCCTTTATATCTATTCCATCGTCAAACCCGCTAATCAATGTAGACATCTTTCCAAAGCGTCTTTTTTCAATTTTTACATCAATTTTTTGCTGGGTTTTTGCGATTTCCTCACAGACACAGGCCTGCTTAGGCAATCCGCATTTTGGGCAAATCTCCACCTTATTGTTTTCCTCCTAATTTAGTTTGATGACTCATTGTTAATAGCCTCGCTATCTCCTTTTTAATTCTTTTCCTTTTAGTCGGTTGTTTAAGAAGTTCTATTTTAAGGTCAGATATTTTCTTTTCTACTTCCTTATCGTTTAGGTCTTTTTTGTTTTTCATTTCTTCTTTCCCTTTTTATTTATTTCGACAGAACTCGCCTTATTTTGTTTCACTTTATTTAAGAAATTTTCATCAATAATTATTTGGTCATGAATGTTCACGTTTGGGGGTAAAATAGCCACTTTTATTCCTACAACGCCTTGTTTAGTTTCTGCAATAGACTCTGCACGATTTACTACATTTGCTGCGTCCCCTGTTTTCTTTAAGTATCCAAAGTGGAATCTCCAACTTCTCGCACGGTCGCTTGGAAGTTTTCCAGAAACCCTTAGTTCGGCTCCAAGAGCTCCTGCTTTTTTTATTTTAGCCAATACTTTGTAACTTGCAGCTTTATATTTAGAAGCGCCAAACCTTTCTAAGGTTAGAGCAATTTCATCAGCAACTAATTGGGCGTCAAATTCAGGGAATTTAATCTCTTCAATATCAATGTGAGGGTTTTCCATTTTAAATCTCTTTTTTAAAATCTCGGTTAGTTCAGCTATTTTTTCTCCTTTCTTTCCAATAATCTGCCCAGGACGATGAGTTGAAACTATAATTTTTTCTCCAATAGGTGTGTATTCTATTTTTATTCTTGACACTCTTCCTTTCCCGAACATTCTCTTAACAAAATTTTTTATGTTATATTCGTCTTTCCTTACTTCGATGAATTTTCTTTCTTCCATTTTTTCTCCACTAATTTATTTTTATCTCTTATTTCAATATAAATATGTGTTCTTTTTGCTCTTCGCCCCCCTCTCCTAAACGGGGTTGATGCTTTATCCGCTTTTGCTATAGCGATTATTGGATTTTCTATCCCGTTGAAGTTTGCATTATTGCTTGCCTGCTTTATTAAATCAATTAAAGCCTTACAAACATTTAAGGGGTATTTCCCTCCAGAGATGCCTCTTCCTTTTTGATGGGGTGTTTCTCTTCTCTGCATTGGTATGGCTCTTTTTTTACTCAGAGCTTCGTTCAGTCTCTTTATTGCTTTTTCAGGACTTTTACCTTTTATTACCTTACAGACCTCTGAAGAATATTTAGCAGAAATTCTCAGCGAAGTTCCTTTAGCAAATGCTAAGTCCTTAACTTTTTTGACTTCGCTTTTTACTTTCTTTTCTTCTTTATTCTCGGTTTTAGTGTTTTCCTTATTCTCTACTTTCTTTTCTTCATTAATTTTTTCTTCTTTGTTCATTTTACTTCACTGACCTTGAGGCGCTGGACTTCGTTGCCCCAACCCCTGCTGCTCCATGTTTAGTTGTTTTTCTTGTAAGTGCAAACTCCCCTAACCTGTGACCTAACATCTCTTCGTTAACATCAACTCTTACAAACTCCTTGCCATTATGAACTCCGATTGTTCTTCCAATCATCGCAGGAATTATTACCATTTCCCTACTGTGTGTTTTTATTGGTTTATTTCTGGAAGATTTTTCATTACACCTTTTAACAAAATTTTCTATTACATCATAGTTTCTCATTATTGCTCTTCTTGGTCTTGCCTTTACTAATTTAGCAAACTCGCGAGTATCTAAGGTCTTTAATTCTTCAATGGTCTTCCCACGATAGTATTTTTCTTTACTTTTCTGTTCTAACTTTTCTTTTTCTATCATCTTTTCTTCCTCCCTGTTCTTCTTGGTCTGATTAACCCTACTTTCTTCCCTGGTGAGGCATTTCTCTTTGCAATCTTACTCTTTATCCTTTTTCCTCTTCCGCTTCCAAAAGGATGGTCAATTTTATTCATCTTCACAGCAGATGTTCTTGGCCACAACTTTGATTTTGCCTTCATTATATGAAACTTCTTACCTGCTTTTAAGATTGGTTTGTCAAGGACTCCGCCCCCTGCAGCTCTACCAATCGTTGCCCGACATTCTGGATTAAATACTCTCTCAACCTTAGAAGCCATCTTTACTCTTACTCCTCTGGTATCTTTACCCAAAATAATTGCATAGTTTCCTCCAGATCTTATAAACTTCCCTCCGTCTTTAGGCTTATTTTCTATATTAAAAATTTCGGTTCCGTTTTTTAAATTTCCTATTTCTACAATGTCGCCGGTACTTTCTCCGCCAAAAGTTATCTTTTGACCCACATACAAATTATCCGTAGCAAATGTATAAAAACTCTGGCCATGGTCATTTGTTACTTTGGCTATAGGGACACTATGCCCTGAAGAAGAAACGAATTTTGTGACTTTCCACTCCCCTTCTTGGCTGTTTGAATAACCTACTTTCACAAGGAAAGCCTTCTGTTTAACCCTGTAAACGTGTCCGCCCTTTCCTCTTCGTTGTTGAATTATTCTTTTTCCCATTTACATTAAACCTAATTTAGTTGCGATATCTATTGCAGGAAATTCTTTTTTTAGTTTTATATATACAATCTTTTTGTTCTTCAGAGTGTGTGTCCTTATTTTGTCTACCTTTACATTAAATAGGTTCTCCATTTCTTTTTTTATTTGGGGTTTTTTTATGGACCTGTCTACAATGAAGACTAAAATGTTGTCAACCTCTATCTGTCTAACTACTTTCTCAGTAGATTTTACTTTTTCAAATATTATTGATTTACTCATTGAATCTCTCCGATATTTCTTTAATTGCATTCTCTGTATAACAGGCGATTCTTCCAGGTTCTCCGTTTGGAGAAAGGTCGCTGATTCTTAATTCATTCACTGGAACAACTTCTATCCCTTTTCTTTTCATTTTCTCATTGCCAGAGATTACAAAGAGCAAACCCGCATTAGCCTTATACTTTCTTCCTCTTATCTTTCCTTTTCCTGAACGAATAGTCTTCTTCTTTATTACTCTCTCAAAGTTTTCTTTAAAGATTTGTTTTAGCAATGAGAAGAATTCTTTGGTTTTTAATTCTAAAACCTTATCTTCAAAAACGATTCCCGATTCAATTTTAGCCCCATATTTCTTTTCTATGTAAGATAAATTAACTGTTCCGGCAAATGCAGAGTTAAAGGCTATTTTCAATTCTTTCTTGTTTATTTTTTTGAACGGGTTTTTTTCACTCCTTGGTGCGTGGGGTCTTCTACCGCCCCGAGTATTTGAAACTGTTGCACCAATCCAATTAAAACTTGAGCCGTGTCTAGACATAATTTTTCTTGGGACTCTTGAGATTCCCTTCCCATAAGTCGCTTTCCAAACATGCCTTCTCTTCTTTGAGATTCCTGAAGCAGAATATCCTGCTCCCGCCCCTTTCATCGCCCCATAAGGCTGAGCATAAATTCCTTTCTGAGTTTCAAAGACTTTTGCTAAAATGTCTTCTCTTATTCTTACAGAAAAGTTACTCGGAAAGTCTATGCTTCCTTTTTCATTCCCTCTCTTATCAATTATTTTCGTTTTCATCTTAATTCAATAAATTCAAATTTCTTTTTAGATTGTTTTTTTGTAGGTTTAATAGGGAAGGTTATGACTAATCCCCTTTTAACTGGTCCGGGAACAGAGCCTTTTACAATAAGATAATCATTTTTTATTTTGCCGTAGTGTTCAAATCCGCTATTCTTGTTTATATCTTTGTCGCTGATTCTGCCTATGTAAAGAATTAAATTATTATAACTTATTCTATTTTGGTAGCCTGTCTGACCTGCTTGGGCGGTCCTAAAGGTGACTCTTGCCGGGTGCCATGGGGCAAGTGACCCTGGTCTTCTTCTTCCTTTTTCAGATTTATGGCTCTTTAAAGAAATACCAAATCTTCTTACAGGTCCTTGAGTCCCATAACCTGTTGTTACAGCTCTAATATCAACTAATCCTGCTTCAAAAATATCTTTAAGGGAGATATCTTTTCCTACTTTCTCCTGAATAAGTTTCATTTTATATTCATTACTCCCTGAAAGGGCAATCTCCAACAGGTTGGGTTTCTTCTTACCAATAGAAGTATTTTTTATAATTGAATAAAGTATAACTCTAACATCATCAAAGTCTTCCTTAGTTACCTGTTTAGTTTCTTTAGGCACTTTTAATTTCCTTTTAAGTTCTTTTTCTTTTGATACGATGAATTCTTTTGAAACCCTGCCGTTTTTATAAAATCTCACTGAATAAATCCTCATAGCTGGACATTCAATTATTGTTGCAGGAACCACAATCCTTTTGTTTTTAGTCATAGAGTCGTCTGTGTTATCTTTTACATAAACAGAAACCATACCGACCTTATATCCAATAAACCCTAAAAGACCATTTTTACCTGATTTTACAGGTTTCCAGTTTACACTAGGAATAACTTTTTTTGCTCTTACCCTTGGGTAAAATTGTAAACTTCCTTTGTGGATTCTATTATTGTTTGTCATTTTACAGCTTTTGCTATTTTCTAAACAGCACTTTCCTTATCGTGACCAACCCATCACAAAATTCTCTGCCCAAACATTTAAGTTTTGAGCACACCGTAACCGTTAAATTTTATTGAAATAAGAGTATTTAAACCTATCTTAATTTTCAATTTGCTTTACTATATCTGCGAATGCAGGTCTTGTTACTAATATACCCACAGTAATGCCGATTAGAGTAGTTATCGCAAAGCCTCTTAGAAGTCCGCCAGAGGTTGCACCAATCCCTATAAAGCTTAGGAATCCTGTTAAAGGTATCATTGCTACGAATGTTGTGGCGAAGGCCGTTACAAGGATAAAAAGGGATTTCTTAATTCTACGTGCAATTGACTCGTATTTATCCTCCGACTCATCTAATATGATTAATTGGTCGTCTATTCCCGTTCCTATTGCGGCAATAATCCCTGCGATAGAAGGTAAATCAAAGTTGTGTCCAATGAAGACCAATAGACCGAGAGTTATAGTTAGTTCCGAAAGGGAAATTGAAGCCATAGCCAAGAAATTTTTTATTTTTCTATACCTAAGAATAATAATTATTGATACGGCAATAAATGCGAATATTCCTGCCGAAAATAATTGGTTCTTGAAAGTTTTGCCAAGGTTCGGGGAAATTCGGTCAATTTTAACAATTTCAAGTTTGTAAGGAAGCGAACCTGTTATCAAAACGGTCTGAAGTTGTTTCATTTCAAGCTCTGTGTTGTCTAATGCTTCTTCTCTGGAAGAGCCTGTGCTTGAACCAGAAATCTGAATTTGTGTTGCGACATTTCCTCTTAAGTCTGCGCCAATATTCAATGAATTTACCAATTGGTCGTCCAGATAGAGGTCTAATGGTTTACTTAGATAAGAACCATTTAAAGACAAATTCTTTGTTAAATCGGCCTGTCTCTGCGCGGCTTTTTCACTTAAAGAAATAGGAAACCTGAAATAACAGATGCTTTCTGTAGCAGAATCACTGCATTCATATACGGTTGCACCTTCTGATGCGGTTCTTGAAACGTGAGTTATATCTTCATTTCCTCCGATAAAGACAATATCTTCTCCAATTTTAGCTTCAAATTTACCCTGCTGGGCGATAAGATTTTCTAGGTCTTCAGGAGTTGAACCTGCAATTTCAATCCCCATAAGTCTGTCCTGGTCCGAAGTGATAACCTTAAAGAATTTGACATCAGTCAATCCGTAAACGTTAAGTCGCTCTTCGGAAACCGCAATAAGGTCGTCAAGCTGTTCGTCTGTGAGGAGGACATCTGCCCTAACGAGAGCCCTTGCCCCGCCCTGTAAATCCAAACCTGTTTTAATCTTTGTAGAAGGAATTTCTTTAACAGAAACGTCATTAACGAACTGCTTGTCAAAAATCCCTATAATTTCAAGAGTATTGGTGGTTATAACCAGTCTTGTCGTTTCATTTTCTTCCAAGTTTCTCAAACTCTCTATTTGAAGGCTGTAGTCTGAAATAGAGGATATCTCTCTGCTATTAATTTTTGTTATAATCATATCTTTCCTCAGACCTTCCTGAAATGCCTGAGAATCTGGTTCTACCGAAGATATAACAACGCCCTCCCGTAAAAATGAAATCCCTAAAGGGTTTATAGTTATGAAAATTGATACTAATGAGAGTAAAAATAAGACCATCACAATCCAAAGCCTAAGTGTTATCTTCATTTTTTCTCTGCATACCATTTAATTAAACTTGCGTTAGTTATCCACGTGTTGAATATGTCAAAACTTAGACCTATTATTAGAATTATGAATATTTGGTTTAAAACAGAATTAAAATTATAAATGACAAATAGGGCGGTGAGAACTGCGATTATAGAAGTAAGGGTCATTGTGATTCCTGTTTTAAAGGCAGAAAAAAGGGTTGTGTTGATACCTTCTTTTCTTTTAAGCATACGGGTTGTCAGTAAGATATCTGTGTCAACGGAGTAACCGATAAGCATCAGAAATGCTACTATTCCTGCTGTGGAGAGCTTAATCCCAGAAAAAGTTATTACTGCAAGGGTCATTGTGATATCTGCAAAGGCAGATAGTATAACAGCAAAAGCTGGAATAGAATTTTTTATGTAAATATAAATTAACAAGAGAAGGAAAAGGAAAAAGATTAACAAAGAGAGAATAAAGTTGAGTTTGAAAAATAAGCTTCCCATAAAAAAGCCGAATAGTAGGTTGATTATGACGACATAGGTCTTTATTTTTTTGCCCTTTGAGAAAATTAAGAAGACAACTGCCGACATCCAAAAGAAAGCTAAGAGAACTGCAATGATTAGTTGCCTGTAAAAATCAGCTGAGAGTGAGGCACTTGTAGTTTCAATAGAGGAATTTTCTCCATTTAGTTCAAAACCGAGAAAACCTTCTAGAGAGGTCTGAACAGCTTCTCTCTGGTCTTCGTGAACTGTAACGATTAATTGTGTCTGTTTGCCTGCGCTGTCTGAGATTGAATTCACGGAAAAATCGGAAAATTCTGATGAAAGGTGAGTTATTACTTCAGATGGGGGGATGTCTGTGTAAATTGTGAAAACAGTTCCGCCTGTTAAAGAGACGTCTTTATTGATTATGTCTCCAGTCTGAGTATAAAAAAAGAGGAGGTATCCGATTGCAGAGAGTAAAACTATGGCAGTGAGGACTAAAAGTTTCTTGTAATTTTTATCGTACCAAGAACCGAATCCCATAGAATGAGAAGAGAAAAAGTGGTTTTAAATGTTTTGGATAATAATAAGGTTTAAAACTTGTGTAAATTTGTTTTAATTGAGCGTGGGTAGTTCAGTGGTAGAATATCTGCCTTCCAAGCAGATGACCCGGGTCCGAATCCCGGCCCGCGCATAGATAATTTTATAACTTGCTTGACTTTCCTTATTTTGTAAGAGAGGCTCAAAGCTCGGTCAAATGTTTGACCGAAATATGAGGAGATGCCTACGCTGTTCGCAATCATGTCTTGCTTAAGATAGTTTTTAATCTTTAAATTCGCAAGACCTAATTGCTCAGTCAAACACCGTTTTCCCACTCCGATAATTTTATAATCCTCTTTTCGTTTTAATTCGTGCGAGGAGATGCCGGAGTGGTCAAACGGGCCAGACTCAAGATCTGGTGGCTTATGCCTACGGGGGTTCGAATCCTCCTCTCCTCATTTGTTTAGATTCTAACAAAGAACGGTCGCCTCATTAATTATTTATACCCTCTTTTTTTAAGATAAATGTGCCCGAGTAGCTCAGTTTGGATTAGAGCGATGCCCTCCTAAGGCATAGGTCGCAGGTTCAAGTCCTGTCTCGGGCGTAAATTTAAGAAATAGAATCTCTTGATAAAAATTCTAAGTCCCCAACAACCATTCTAATAAAATCCTTAACGCCTTGCACCCCACAAAATCTATACTGTCCTAAATGTATATAAGGAATATGCCCAACTTCTGTCGCAGGGTGCATGTCTACTATCGGTATCCCGGAACGACATAATAATCTTTTTATTTGTAAAACTTCGGGAGAATTTACTTCTGCTCTTTCATAGTAAAGCCATGGTAATCCCATATTCTTTTACCTTTAGGGAGTATAAAAATCTTTCCAAAAATTTATTAGAAAAAGAATCCTGATGTATATTTTCAATAAAATAAATTCTTTTATAGTGGGGACGTGTACTCTTTGTATGAATTATGATAAAAATCTTGCCCACTACATTTCTGCAACGGTGATTATTGTAAACGGCGGAAAATTTTTGATTGCAAAAAGAGCCGATTGGGAGAAGGCGTTTCCTGGGAGATGGACAGTTCCTGGCGGAAAATTAAAGGTTCTTGACTATGCCTTAAGAGAAAAAGATTCCAAATATCAATGGTATAATGTTGTAGAGAATCTGTGCAAGGCAGAGTGCGAAGAGGAAGTCGGTTTGAAAATAAAAGATGTAAATTATGTGACGAGCTTAGTTTTTGTTAGACCCGACGGTGTTCCAGTCTTAGTTCTAAGTATGTACGCCGAACCTGTTGACAAAAACGCACTAGTTGTTTTAGATAAAAGCCTTACAAATTATAAATGGGTGACTCTTGAAGAAGCAAAGAATTACGATTTAATTGAGGGAATTTGGGAGGAACTTGAGATAGTTGAGAAAAAGATGATGACAGGGAAAATGGAAGAGTGGAAAGGTTTAAATAAGGGTAAATTTTAGTTTTTTTAGACGGCCATAGTCGGTTGGAAACACCTGATCCCATTCCGAACTCAGAAGTTAAGCTTCCGACGTTTGTACCTGTACTGTCTATGATGGGAAAGTACAAAGCTGTCTATTTATATTCTATAAATAGGTCTCCTCTTGAAGCGTTTTTTGGTGGCTTTGTCCCACGAGGCGCGGTAAATATATTTATGTTTTTTTTAGATAAATAATATTGGGTATATACGGCTATCATTAAGAAAAGTGTTGCGATTAATTTAATGTGTAAAAATTTGTTAAAAATAAATATCCCAAATATGCTTATTGAAATTAGAATTATAAATGACAAAATTAATTTTTCTTTCATTAAATAAAAAAGCTAAATTAGTATTTAATAATTTATACTTTAGAATTTTTTGAATTTGTTAACTAACTCTAATGTATCTGTCTGACCGAGAATTTGTGCCCTGCAACAATATCTTTTTAGTCCAAGTTCGTCCAAGGCTTCTTTGTTTGTTTTTCCTTGTGCAACTAATTCTTTGTATTTTTCATACAGATGAGCGATTGGCTTTCCACAACTAAAACATCTTATTGGAATAATCATATTAAAAATGCGAAAAATGGCTATTTAAAGTTTATGATAAATTTAAATAATTGATTTGGCTAAAAAAATTATGGAAAGAAAAGAGCTGATAAAGTTAAAAGAAGTCGCGAAATTTTATCGTATGGGGGATTCTGTTGTTAAAGCACTTAATAATATTCAGTTAAAAATTTATGAAGGGGAGTTTGTCGCGATTATGGGTCCGAGCGGTTCGGGGAAATCAACCTGTATGAATCTTGTGGGGAGTCTTGACACTCCGACAAAGGGGGTTATTTATTTAGATAATCAAGATATTTCTACGCTTCACGAGTCTGACCTTGCGCAAATAAGAGGTAGAAAGATAGGTTTTATTTTTCAGTCCTTTAATCTTATTCCTAATTTGACTGCTAAAGAAAATGTTATGCTTCCAATGATGTTTCAGGGGAGTTCTATTTCAAAAAGGGAAAGAAAAGCAAGAGAACTTTTAGATTTGGTAGAACTAACTGACAGGCAACATCACTACCCCAATCAGCTTTCTGGGGGTCAGAGGCAAAGAGTTGCAATTGCACGAAGTTTAGCTAATGACCCAGAGGTAATTTTAGCGGATGAGCCGACAGGAAATCTTGATACAAAAACCGGGCAAATCGTTCTTGACTTTTTGGAGAAACTTCATAAACAAGGAAAGACGATAATCCTGGTGACTCACGACCCAGATTTAGCTCAAGAATATGCAGAAGTTATCTATTGGCTAAAAGATGGAGAATTAGAAAAGGTCACAAAAAGATACGGAAAGGAGTTTAGGGTGATTCATAAGAAAAAATAATTTTGTTATCCATAAAAATATAAAGAGTCCTTTAGAATATATTATATGATAGGTGATTACTTTACGCTTGCTCTCAAGAATCTTAAGCATAGGGGCATTCGTTCTTGGCTTACGCTTTTAGGAATTTTTATAGGGGTTATGGCTGTGGTCGCTTTGATTAGTTTAAGCAGTGGGTTGAAAACGGCGATTACTTCACAATTTGGAGTGGAGAATATGGAGGTGATTACGATTCAAGCGGGAGGATTGAGTGGGTATGGACCTCCTGGTTCTGGGGTAACTGAGCCACTTACAAAAGAAGACGCCGAGGCAATAGACAAAGTGTCTGGGGTAGATTTTGCAATAGGGAGAGTGATTAGTTCAGCAAGGATAGAATTCAATAAAAAAACAGGTTTTGTTTATATGGCTTCTATTCCTGAGGGGAATAACTTAAAGAATATTTATGATACTATCGGACTAGAGATAGAATATGGGAGGCACTTAAAAGAAGGGGACCTTACTAAAGTTGTTTTAGGTTACAACTTTTATGAGAATACTGAAACTTTTGGAAAGAGAATTTTGCCGGGGGATAAAGTTACTATAAACGACCAAAATTTTGAGGTTGTGGGGATAGCAAAGAAAAAAGGAAGTTTCATTTTAGATAATATGATTACTATGCAAGAAGACCCTTTGAGAGATTTGCTGGGAGAAGATGATAGAGTAGATGTTATTGCGGCAAAGGTGAGAAGTCCTGAATTAATGGATAGGGCAAAAGAGGATATTGAAAAGTTAATGCGGAGGAGAAGAGATGTAGAGGTTGGAAAAGAAAATTTTGAAGTATCAACTCCAGAGGCAACACTTGAAATGGTAAATACAATTTTAGGGGGCGTTCAGGCATTTATAGTTATTATAGCTTCTATATCTATTGTTGTTGGAGCTATTGGGATTGTGAACACCATGACGACCTCTGTTCTTGAAAGAAGACGAGAAATCGGAGTTATGAAAGCTGTCGGTGCTAAGAATTCTCAAATCTTTTTGCAGTTTTTTACAGAGTCTGGATTGTTAGGACTTGTCGGAGGAATTGTAGGGGTTACATTGGGGCTACTCATAGGGCAAGTAGGGGTGGGGGTTATAAATTCTTTTTTGGGTTCAGAAGTTCCTCTTGATATAAACTTTTTCCTTATAATTGGAACACTTGCGGGGAGTTTTCTTATAGGTTCTATTTCTGGAATTGTTCCCGCTATGAATGCGGCTAAACAAAATCCTGTGGAGGCGTTAAGATAATGATAATAGGAAAAGAGAGCGCAAAATATTCTCTTAAGAATCTGTCTCACAGGAAGGCAAGGAGTTTTCTCACTATTCTGTCTATTTTTATAGGAATAGCGACGGTTTTTATTTTTATAAGTTTTGGGTTGGGGCTTTATAATTATGTCAACGAAACTATGGCAGGGTCATCTGCTGACAAGGCTATCGTTCAAGGAAGGGCTTTTTCAACTCCGGGACTTGATGATACCTTTAGATTAGAAGAAAAAGACTTAAGAGCTATTGAAAGAACAAGGGGGGTTTGGGAAGCAAGTGGAGTTTATTTTAAGATTGCATCAGTAGAATTTAATGATGAAATTGTTTATACTTTTGCTATGGGTTATGATCTTAAAAAACCTATAATAATGGATGTATTTAATGTGGAAATTGAAGAAGGGAGAGAACTCACTTCCTCAGATAAGAATAAGGTTGTTCTTGGTTATAATTATATGATAAAAGATAAGATTTTCTCTAAGCCGGTAAAATTAAATGATAAGATAATGATTAATGGAAAAGAAATGAGGGTTGTAGGGTTTTTTGAGGAAATTGGAAGCCCCCCTGACGACGCACAAATTTATATGATTAATGAGGCTATTGAAGAAGTTTATTCTGAAGAGAATAATTCTTACGGGTGGATTGTCGCAAGAATAGATGCAGAGAACATTGAAAGAACAATAGAAGATATGGAAAAAAGTTTAAGGGATGCTAGAGGTCAAGAGAAAGGGGAAGAAGACTTCTTTGTCCAATCTTTTAATGATATGATTGAGTCTTATATGACTATTATAAATATTATTGTAGGATTTATTTTGTTAATTGCTTTTATTTCTGTTTTAGTTTCTGCGGTAAATACGGCTAATACTATGATAACTTCAGTTCTTGAAAGAACAAGAGAAATTGGTACGATTAAAGCAATTGGTGCTAAAAATAGTGAAGTCTTTGGGATATTCTTGTTTGAATCAAGTTTCTTGGGGTTTATCGCAGGGGTGATTGGGGTTCTTCTTGGTTGGGGGCTTTCCGCCTTGGGCGGAGCAATTTTAGATAATCTTGGTTGGGGGTTCTTAGCTCCCGCCTTCCCCATATGGTTATTTGTAGGATGCATATTATTCGCAACAATTTCTGGAGCGGTATCCGGAGTAGCCCCTGCATTAAGAGCTTCAAGAATAAATGTCGTTGACGCTTTAAGATACGAGTGATTATTCAGACTTTTCTTTTTTCTTCTTCCTTCTTCTTAAGAAGAACAGAATAACCCAGACTAGAACTAAAATCCAGAAAGCATAAGCCCAACCCGAAGTACTTTTTTTAACAGAAAACCTTTCCTGAAAATAAGATGAATCAAAAACTACCTCTTCAACTATCTTTCTTCTAACATTAATTTCATCCGAGTAATATAAATTGACCTGTATTTTGCCGTCAGTTGGACGGGCTTCAAAGTCAACAGTGGTGTACTCGTTGGAATCCAAATCTCCAACAATTTCTATGTTTGAACCCTTAACTAAGATGTTATCTTGTTTTGGGACTTCCATTGTCAATGCTTCTATATCGGAGTCGCCGATGTTTAAAATTTGGAAAGTTATCTCGCTAGTTGTGTAATCATAATCATAGACAAAAACCTGAAAATCTGTTTTCGTGTCTCTTACTTCTAAATCAAACTTTTTTGATGTAATTGCTCCATCTTGATTTTGCACCTGAACCTCAATAGAATTTGTATCGCTTAGGGCATTTTCATCTATTCTAACTTTGAAAGGGACCACTAAATTAGTGTTGTAATCTTTTATGTAATCAACTTTCTTAAATTTCTTTATCCCTGAATCAGTGGGGTCAAGGATTATTGGGTAGTCTGGGACTAATCTTACCGTCATATCCCCACATTTTGACATAGAGATGCCGTTTACCTGAAAAACTAATTTTACATATTCCCCCGGGACTGCAGGATAGGGGTCCTGATTTAAGAGAGTAATGTTCGGTGAACAAACATCCTGGGTTTGAGCGTAAACAGGAAAAGCTAAAGCTAAAGAAAATAGGGACAATAAAAAAACCAATAATTTAAACCTCATTAAAAGTAGAAGAAAAGAGTATTTTTAAATATTTGGACTTGTCTCAGAAAGTTATAAAAAGCGAGAGGGTTTGATTTGATTATGAAACTTTCTAAAGGGGAGAAAAAGTTTAAGATTCTTTTAAAATCGCTTAATGACAAACAGAAAGCTTATGTTAATTTTAATTTAAGCAACCCTTTTAACGGGGAATATCTTCTTGCAGTTTTTCATCTCGTTCCTGGGGGGAAGCTGAATTTTTTACAGGCTGGTGCGGAAGTTGCTGCAGAGTCTTCAACGGGGACTAATTTTAGGGTTAAAACAGAAACAAGGTTTTCAAAGAAACTCAATGCACTTATCTATAAAATTGATTTAAAAAAGAGATTGGTTTGGATTGCTTATCCTTGGAGAATTTTTGACAGAAAAGGGAATATTCAAAATATCTTGACTTTTATTGCAGGGAATGTTTTTGGAATGAAAGAAGTTCGTGCTTTAAAATTGCTTGATATCTGGTTTCCTGCACCGATGCTTAAACATTACGACGGACCCTCTTATACTTTAGATGATATGAGAAGTTATCTTGATATTTATGACAGGCCAATTCTTGGGGCAATAATAAAGCCTAAAATAGGACTTACCGCTTCTGAGTATGCTGAAGTTTGTTTTAAATTCTGGACGGGTGGCGGAGATTTCGTAAAGAATGACGAACCTCAGGCAGACCAAGATTTTTGCGAATATGAGAAAATGATTAAATTTGTAAAGAAAGCCATGGATAGGGCAGTAAAAATAACTGGAAAGAAAAAGATTCATTCTTTCAATGTTTCTTCTGCCGATTTTGATGAGATGATTAGAAGATGTGAGTTAATAAGAAATGCTGGTTTTGAAAAAGGAAGTTATGCTTTTTTGATTGACGGGATTACCGCTGGGTGGATGGCTGTCCAGACACTTAGGCGAAGGTATCCTGATGTTTTCATACATTTTCATCGGGCTGGTCACGGGGCTTTTACAAGAAAGGAGAATGTTTTTGGGTTTTCTGTATTAGTTTTGTCAAAGTTAGCACGACTTGCAGGGGCTTCTGGGGTGCATACAGGTACTGCGGGAATTGGCAAAATGGAAGGGGATACTTATGAAGATATTACTTCTGCAAAAAGCATTTTGTATAATTACACGAGAGGACATTTTTTTGAACAGAGTTGGGGGTTTTCGGGGGAAGATTCCGACAGAGGGGATTTAGTCAAAATGAATAATGCAAGGCAAGTAATTTCAAGAGAGAACCTGTGGGGGGAGATAAAAAAGTCCTGTCCGATTGTCTCAGGGGGTTTGAACCCTACCTTACTTAAGTCCTTTATTGATGTTATGGAAGGGGTAGATTTTATTACGACAATGGGGGCAGGTGTTCACGCACATCCTAAGGGAACAAAAGCGGGGGCAAAAGCTCTCGTTCAGGCGTGTGAGGCATATAAAAAAGGAATAGATATTAAAGAATACGCAAAAAACCATAAAGAACTTTCTGAGGCAATAAAGTTTTTTGGGGAAAAAGGTATTTAAGGTTATAATGAACCTATACTTTTATGATAGGATATACTCAACCAAATAATGACTTATATATATTTTTTGAAGATAGTGAAAGTGAAAGATTGAGGGTGGAGAGAATTCAAGGGATATATTTTAATCTAAGAGATCCGTCTAGAGTGGGTTTGTTAGAGGCGTCCGTTAATGATAAAATCCGCGACCGAATTAAAACATCTGTCAAGAGAGATGAAGAGGGGTTTTGTACTTGGCTACTTCTTGAAATGAGGTTGCGAGAATATGAAACTTTTGTGGAAAGAAGAAGTTTTGAATTGCATGAGGGATTTCGCCATATTTGTCTTAGAGATACTTCCAAACAAGGTACTCTGAGTTTTTTAGACCAACTTAATTACAGACAACTGAAGTATTGGAAATCTCAACATTCTAAGCCTAAAACTTAAAATTATATTTAGATACTAAGGTACAACCAGACGAAACCCTTTAAGCCCTGTTAAATGAGGGTGAGCGATAGCGAAAGTCTGCAAGACATCCCCGAGGATT
The DNA here is from genome assembly GCA_041649755.1 of Candidatus Pacearchaeota archaeon. Classification (GTDB taxonomy): domain Archaea; phylum Nanobdellota; class Nanobdellia; order Pacearchaeales; family GW2011-AR1; genus JAGVXH01. The sequence continues at coordinate 40,456 of JBAZMK010000007.1, forward strand.
TTTCCGAAGGAAAAACCGCAGAGTAAAATAAACTGCCCGTTATAATATTTCAAAATTATCATAACTTAATTCAAAATCATAAATTGATTTGAACAAATCTGCAAAATCTTTTTTAGAATTAGATTCTTTTGCCTTTTTCAAAAGTTGGAGTATTTTTTGTTTTCCATATTTTTGCACTAAAAATTCAACTGCAAAACCAGATTCAGAATAAACTCCTTTTCCGCCTTTTTCATAAAACTCGATAAATTTGGAGTATTTTTCTGGTTTTGGTCTTAATTTAAGTTGTCCTGACAAAAATATGGAAAGTCCTTCCAATAGCCAAATTGGTTTTTGACAAAATCCACTAATGATATGAGAAAAACAATGAGCTAATTCATGCTTTAAGAGGGCAAAGTACTCTTCATCGGAATACTTATGATTGCTTTCAGTTTCATAGTTTTTATCTGAAAGCATATAAACTGTATTCCCATTAGTCCAACCAACAACCCATTCTTCAGTTTCTTTGCCCTTCAAGGAATTAATTGTTTTTCTATCTGGGACTAAAACCAAATTTGGCCTATTATATTTCCAACCCAACTCAAAAAAAGAATCTAATTCTTTCATTGAAGTTTCATAAACTTCATCTAATTTTGAATCTTCGATTTTGCTGATTTTGAATACCATAATATGAAAAAATATTTTGTAATTAAATAAGTTTCGTTTGGTAGGGCAGTTTATTTTATTTCATTTAACATCGGGTTTAAACAAAGTTCGCCTCCAATCTTAAAAAGATAGAGATAAGAGGCGAATTTGGGAAAATTCTGGCTTTTACGAGAAAAGCTGTGGCGAAAGCCTAAAGAATTTTCTATTTAATTGCCTGTTGCCCGACCGGGCGAAAGCGAGGCACGAGTGCGATACAAAATCGCCTCGTGAGTGAAAGTTTTGTTCTCAGCCGATTTCGTAGCGTAGTTGCTGAAGTAACTTAAAAGTAGTAGCTATAGAAAGATTTATAAAAGAATTTACCTCATTTGAAGGATGACTAAACCATTAAAAGAACTAAAAAAAATTTCTGGAAAACCAATAGGAAAACCGCAACTTTTTTTTAGAGATACAGGAGAAAGAAAATCAAAGTTGGTAGAGTTTATAGAACAGGAGGCTCCATCTAAAGCAGATTCTTTTCTTATTGGAGAAAAGGCTTATGTAACTGATTCTTTCCGGTCTGATGGAGCAGTTGGAATTGGTGGGGGATTCGAATCTAGTAGGAAACTTGTTTATTACGCAGTACAATACTATCAAAGCAAACAATAAATCTTTCTGTTTTTTATAATATTTCTTCAGAAATTTCGTTAAAGCTTTGTTGATTGAAGTTGCGTAAGCAATTTTGTTAGTTTTTTATGTGTTTTTTCTTTTATGAGCTTTAACGAAACTAGAAATCTTTAAGGCTGAGAATTACTCACAGCCTAAAGGCCCGGGAAAGGGGAAGCCAAGAACTCAGAACGAAAATTAGGGTTTAGTGAGCAACCTTTAGGCTAAACTTTCATTTTGGGCAACATCGGGGATAAAAGAAGTTGCCGAAGGCAATTTGGGTGGAGAAACCTGCAAGGTTTCGGAACCGTTAAATTCCTGTTAGTTTCCCTCGATAGAGGTTGGATTTTAGTGCAACGTTCGGCAAAGCCGAAAAATCCAAAGTAAGTGGGTTCACCGTACAAATATTTATAAGTAATTATCTAATTCCCATTAGTATGAAGTCTGAAAAATTAATAATGGTTGTTGAGAGAAAAATTCTTTTAGGTAATGAAAGCTTCCAAGGATTTAAACCGCAAAATCAAATTGATTATGAATCAAGAATTCTTGATAATTTCAAATATATGAAAAGGGGTCTTGCAGAAGAAGATCCTACACATAAACAACCCGTTGGTTATGCCATGATTGTAAATCCAAGTTTAAAACAAATTTTTGCTTATCAAAGATCTGCGAAAGATGCAAATTATACTGAAAAAAGACTTCAAGGCAAATGGTCATGGGGAGTTGGAGGTCATATTGAAAAAGTTGATATAGAAAATGGAAATCCTCTTCATGCAAGTATGTTAAGAGAATTAGAAGAAGAAGTCAATATAAATGGGAGTGTAAATCCAAAAGCAATAGGATATATCAATGATGATTCTAACGATGTGGGAAAAGTTCATTTTGGCGTTTTATATGTAGTTGAAACAGATTCAGAAATTGTAACGCCAAAAGATTCAGAAATTGATAATGGAAGATTCAGAACAATTGATGAATTAGAAAAAATTTGTTCTTCTTCTGATTTTGCGGCTGAAGAATGGTCAAGAATTTCTCTCGAACCATTAAAACAATATTTTTCAGACATTTAGGTGAACCCACTTATTGAAACTAAACATCGGGGATAAGCGAAGTTGAATTCTCCCGTGAGCGTAGCGAACTGGCTGAGAATTCAATTTGGGAAAATTCTGGTGCTTACGAAAAGCACGAGCGAAGCGAGAAGAATTTTCCGTTTATCCCC
>JBAZMK010000008.1:0-9037 GCA_041649755.1 Candidatus Pacearchaeota archaeon
CTGCGCTCTCCTTCTTTCAGTCGTCGGGGCGTATAACAAGGGATATACGGTTCAGCCCTCGGCTCGGGCTTCACCCAAATTTTTCTTCCACTACATTCCAGAAAAACTTCGTATATCCCTGACGTTAGTTTCAATTTTTGAGAATGCCTACAAGTTAGAGTTAAAACAAAGAAATAAGAAATAATATTTTTTCTCCCACCCAATAGGAGAGACGCGCTTAGTCCTTTCAGGACAGATAGTAAAAACTTCGTTTTTGGATTTATATGAGGATTTCCTTAGTCCTTCGGACAGATAGTCTCGGCTTCGCCTCGAAACATCATTAATAACTATAAAATAGTAACATTTATAAAATTCTAAACTTTCTTTTATTTATGCAAAACCAATATGATCATTCAACAGCGAATTTAAGGGAATCTGTTTTTTCTGAAAATAGGTTTAATCCTCTTCATGAAAGATTTTTAGAATATGTTGGGAAAACAGAACCTCTAGGTAGAATCTTAGATATAGGAACTGGGAATGGATATATTTTGAGAGAAATTCAGAAAAGATATCCTGGCAAATATCAATTAATTGGTATAGATAATTCTCCAGAAATGTTAACTAAAGCTAATTCTTTCGGAGGAGGTATTGATTATAAATTAGCTGATAATTATAACCTTCCTTTTGGCGAGGATAATTTTGCAACAGTTACAGCAAAAAATGTTACTCGTTTTTCAGTAGAAGAATTAGCAAGAGTGTTGCAAACAAGAGGATTATTTGTTTTTAGAGAATATGGGGAAGGAAAAGGGCTTGTAGAAATTGCTAATCTATTCCAAGGCAGGTTAGTGAGATCACATAAACCAGATTTTTATATCGCCCAACTAAATAAAGCAGGATTTGAAGATATTTCGCTGGAGCAGTTTGCATTTCAAAGGCAATATACTCAAGATGAATTACTAAAAATTGTTCAGATGTTTCCTTTTGTTGAAGATTTAAATGATTCAGACTTAGAAATAATAAAAGAGTTTTACGAAGGAAGAGAGTTTATTAAAATAACTTCTGATCCATTTATATTAACTGCAAGGAGGAAGCAAAAATGAGTAAAAAAGATATTTTAATCGTGGGTGCAGGACCTGCAGGCATGTCTGCTGCATTAAATGCGCAAAATGATGGATGGAATTTTGAACTAATCGAATCAAATGAAGAGGGCTGGTTTCCAAGAGTTTCAGTTGATTCACATTATACTGTTGATAATTATCTCGGATTCAGTAAAGTTAGTGGAACAGAATTGATTGAAAAATTTCAAGAACATTTAAGAAATAATGAAATCATTCCCTCATATGAAAAGGTTGAAAGAATAAATAGAACTAACAATGCATTTTTAGTTGAAACAGATAAACATACTTACGAAACAAATTCTTTAATTTTAGCAAATGGTACAAAACAAAAAAGACTTAATGTTCCAGACATAGAACAATTTTTAGGAAAATCCATATTTTATTATTGTGTTCCTGATGGAGAACAATTTAGAAATAAAAAAGTTTTTGTTGTTGGAGGTAGAAATACTGGAGCAGTAACAGCATTATATCTAAATAAACTGGGTTGTGATGTTGAAGTTATTGAAAAAGATCCTCAATTAAATGCGAAATCAAAATACGCTTCAAAATTATTAAGTGCAGGAATTCCTTATAGAACTGAAACTGAAATAGTGGGCCTAAATGGGGGTAAAAATTTAGAATCAATTACACTAAGATCTCCATCAGGATTAGAGAATGTTGTCGCAGAAGGGATTTTTGTATGTATTGGCTTGGAGCCAAATAATGATTTAGCTAAACAGATGGGAGTTGTTTTGGATAAATGGGGTTATGTTGTAGTTGATTCACACATGGCTACAAATATTCCTGGAGCATATGCGGCAGGAGATATCACAGGAAATCTAAAACAGATTGTGGTTGCTGCTGCTCAAGGATCAATAGCAACTTACAATATAGGTAAATATTTGAGGGAAAAATGCAAAGAATAGGTTTATTGTTTGATTGTTTGAGGGCACCATATGACATCGCCCAAATATATCAAGTCGCAACTGCATTAGAAAATTGTGATTTATACTTAACAGGAAACAGTATCGACACAAAACATAAAAAAATCATTTCTAAAGTTAAATCATGGGGAATTGAAAACATCCCAGAATTTAGGGAATTTGAAACATTGGAATCAGCAGTATCAGAACTACATAACGAAGGAAAATATTTAATTGGAACATCACCACATACTAATAATGATTTCTATGATTTAGATTTAACAAAGCATGATTCTATAATTGTCTTCGGAACAGAGTCATCAGGATTAACAAAAAGAAAATCTCTGTTACTTGATGATTTAATTAAAATACCTATGAATCCTAGATGTAAATTTTTAACTTTACCTACAGTGGTTCCAGTGGTTGCTTATGAATTTTATAGGCAAATAAGGGAGAGCAAAAAATGAAATCTTTGAATGGAAAAGTATTGTATGTTATCGGAACAGGAGCAAGAAAAATTACACAAATTCCTCGTATGATACATGAATTAGTTGATGAGGGGGCTGAAGTTTATACTATGTTTTCTGATATGGGTCGGCAGATATGTGATTCAGGTTTATCAGAATTTAAAATGAATGGAAACACTATGGTTTATGGTTATTCGAAAGAGGGAGAATCTTTACCTTTAGAAGATATGGTTTTAGTTGCACCATGCACATTTAATACCTTAAATAAAATTTCAGGAGGCATTGCAGATACTTATCCATTAACTATAACTGCTACAGCAATAGGCGCGGGGAGAAATGTTGTTATTGCTCCAGCAATGAATGGAGATTTATGGCATCACCCTATTATGGAAGAATCAAGGAAGAAACTAGAATCATGGGGCTGTAAAATTGTTTGGCCCGAGATTGCCTCTGACAAAGTTACAATGGCTCCTATTGAAAAAATTGCAGATACCGTGTATCATATTTTATCAAGAACAAGATATGATTCTGAACAACTTGAAAGAACAAGGGAATTTGATAGATTAGTCGATGAAAATTATACAGAATTCAGAAATGTTGGTCAAGAATTAGTTGATGCCGATTTAACAAGAGGGGCAGGAGGTTGTTTAAGTAAAAAAGTAAAACAAGGTATTTTAGTTTCAACAAGTGGTTCTCAGGTTGGAAGTTTATCTAAACAAAACATCTCTTTAATAACTAAAGTTGAAAATGAAAGAATTCATTGGATAGGATATAAAAAACCCTCTTCAGAATCACCTCTTCTTTCTGAATTGTATCAAAATTTCCCAGAAGCTAACGCAATCATTCATAGTCATTGTCCTAGAATTACTTATGATACTAAAATGCAAAAATATTCTACACAGGATTATATTCGTGCAGGTTGTTTTGGTGAAGGAAAAAAAATTGCACGAGTAATTTCAAATAATGAAGGTTTTGCAATTTTAAGACTTCATGGGGAAATTGCTATGGGAAGCTCATTGGAAGAAAGCTATACAAAGCTAAAAGCTAAAATGGAGGAAGCACATGAGAGATAAATTAATTTCACTAGTAGCAGGTCCAACTGATAAAACAAAATTATTTCGGTTTGGAAATATTTCTTCAGACGAATATCTCTCCTTTATAGAGGAAAGAGCAAGAGTATTGGCAAGGTATATATCTCAGATAAATATAATCCCCGATAATGGAGTTCCCTTGGATATTGCCAGGGCTTATAAAAATTTAGGAGGAGAAAATGTTGTTGGTTATATACCTAAAGGAGGAATAAAGGAACTAGAGAAATATTTCTCCTACTGTGATAGGATAGAAGAATTTGATTTAGGCTGGTCAGGACTTAACACTTGTCTTAGTTTAAAGGGAGATGTAGTTACAGTATTTGGTCTTTCACCCGGAACATTGGTTGAAGTAGCATATACAAAATATCACAAAAAGTATCTTAATAAGGTTGTTCCCGTTATAATTGATAGAACTACAATTGATGGAAATATGCCTCCTGAATTAACAGATGAAATAGATATGAAATATTTTTCTACAAACGATGAATTGGTAAAGATATTGGAGGAATATAAAAAATGAAAGGTTTATACATTGGAAGATTTGACCCCTTTCATTTAGGCCATCTTAAGGCCTATGATTTATTTTGCAACCTAGTTGGCGAAGTTAAAATCGGAATTGGAGCACAAAAAGAAAATGATTTTTTGTCCTTGGAAGAGAGAATAAAAGGAGTTTACGAAAACACGGGAGTTCAACCAATTGAATTAGAAGATTTAGATTCTAATCATCCTTTCTATTGGGATTGGGGGAAGTATGTTTTAAGAAAAGTTGAAGATGTAGAAATAGTCGCTACAGGAAATAATTATGTTAAAGAAGATTTTATTAAGAATAGTATCCCAGTGTTATGGTTACCGAGATATGATAATATAAGTGGAACGATTATTAGAAATAAGATTAACGATGGAGATGATTCATGGAAATTATTGGTTCCTGAAAAAACAAAATTATTAATATTAACTTCAATTAACTATGGGGAAACAAAATGAAAATTTATCAAGATTTAGCAAAGATGTATGATTTACTTTATTCGTATAGGAATTATGGCAAGGAGGCAGATTTTTTAATTGGAAATTTACCTAGCAGAGATAATTCAAGTCTTCTTGATGTAGCTTGTGGAACAGGCGTTCATTTAGAGGCAGTCAAAAAAAGATTACCAGAAGCAAGATTAGAAGGTCTTGATTTAAATCAAGGAATGCTTGATGTAGCTGAAGGAAAATCTCTATGCGCACAATTAACTCGAGCAGATATGCGGAATTTTAATCTTGGAAGAAACTTTGATATTGTTTATTGTTTATCTAGTTCGATCCAATATAATCTTTCAAAAGAAGATTTCAAGAAGGCTATTGATTCAATGCGGAGACACGCTATTGAAGGAAAAGTTATTTTTGATTTAGCATATTGTGCAGAAAGATGGAAGGAAGGATATACAAATATAACTGCAAATAGTGATGAGAGGTTGGATGTCGCTGAGCTTTATACTTCACATTCAAGCGATGGTTTTTCATGTTGGAACCCCTTATATTTAATTAAAGATAAAAAAACTGGAAAAATGGATATGCATGTCGATAAACACAAAATAAAATTATGGAGTATTTCAGAAGTTGAAGATATTTTATCTTCACAAGAAATTCCTTTTAAGCTAAAAAAAGGATATTCTGAAATTGAAGATGAGAGTGGAATTCCAATCTTTATTTTAGAAGGACTTAAAAGATAATAAATATTGATAATAAGATGAAAAGAAAAATATTAACTTTTGTTGTGAATGAGGGTAAGTTATTAGCTTTAGAAATGACTAAACATCCAGAGCATGCTCCAGAAGGAGGATGGTTTGTTGTAACCGGAGGCGTAGAAGAAAATGAATCTTCTGAAAATGCAGTTGCCCGAGAAGTTCTTGAAGAAACAGGGCTTGAGATAGAAGACGTAATCTCATTAAATTGGGGTTCTGTTTATGAGTGGGATTACAATGGAGTAAAAAATATTTGCGAAGAAATTAACTTTTTATCTTTTGTTAAATCTGGAGAGATAACACTAAATGAAGAGCACTCTCAATATAAATGGTTAAATCTCGATGAGTTTATTAAAAAAATTAATTGGGATGATGATAAAGAATTATTAAAAAAAGTTCTAAAGAAAGCACTAAATAAGGAAAAATACTTTGAAAAGATGACTATCAAAGATTATAGGAGAATAAAAAATGAATAATTTAGCAATTGCTGTGATGAATTTGGCAAATGAAACTAATGTTGGAAGTTTAATTAGAACCGCCAATGCAGCCAATATTAAAGAAGTGGTTATAGTTGGAAGAAAAAAGTGGAATAAAGGTGCTGCAACAGGTGCACATTCAAAGATCAAAGTTGTTAAAATGAGAACTTCAGATGAATTTATTGAATATTGTAGAGAACATGATTATAACATTATTTCAATTGAAATAGGTAATGATTCTAAAAACATTTTTAGTTATCAATACCCTAGTAATCCTATGTTAGTTATTGGAAATGAAGGAACCGGTGTTCCACAAAAAATTCTTGAAAATTCCTTAGATAGAATATACGTTCCTCAATATGGTGGTGTTGAATGTTTGAATGCAGCTGTTGCTGGAAGTATTGCTATTTATGACTGGGTTAGAAAAAATAATTCTTGTGAAGAATTAGATACTATAGACAGAAAATTCGATGTCTATAAGTCCTAAAAGGTGTGTCTTCTTTTAAGAAAAGAAGCAAAAACAACGGAAATCCCCATTTTCTTTTTTTAAGAAAAAAAGAAACAAAAAAAGCGCGCGTCTCTCTAATACAAAAGCCCACCCAAAAAATATTATTTCTAAATAACATAAAACGGCATTCTCAAAAACTTTGATTTTTTGCCTTCGGCATCGTTGCACTAAAAATCAAGTCCTCCAAGTATTCGGACGAAACTAACAGGGCTTAAAGGGTTTCGTTCGGTTGCACCTCACTACACCCAAATTCAATTTCAGCTCTGAAAAAATTCTCAGCTCTGTTTCACGAGGAGAATTTTTTCGAGGAAATTGAACTTCCCTTAAGCCCGATGTTATGTATAATTAAAATCCCTTTTCTTTCCCACCCAATAGGACACGCGCTGAAACAGACGAAAAACAAAAATTATTTAAACTTCAATACCCTCTCTTTTTCAAGAGGTGGAAACCACCTCGTGCGGTTTCTACCAAAATACAATGATGGGAAAACAAATGCAACCGAACATCGAAACAAAATATCTTTTAGATTCTTCTAAACAATTTTATCAAGATTTACTCGGCTATTCTCCAGAACAAACTTCTTTAAAACAAATTCCAGAATTTCAATGGAATGAATTTGCAAAAACAAGAGGATTAAATCCGAATTCCTCTGGGATTTATTTACCAAGAAATCAAACAGCAGTCATAAGAAATGAAAATCCTTTAAGTTTATTTCATGAATATTTTGGTCATGGTTTGTATTGTGAACAAAATTTAACAGGAAGAAAATTAGTTGATTTAGAAAGAAAACTATTAGATGAAGAAAAACAAGAATTTCAAAGCAGACAATTTACCTTAGAAGATATTCAAAGATTTAGACAACAAAATCAAATCTTTCAAGAATTAGAAAATTTCAGACAAGAAAATTTAGGAAGATATGAATTGTTTGCAATTTGGACAGAATACTTACTTTCAGGAGAAAATAATTTAAGAGAAGATTTTGAAAGAAAATATGATTCTCTTTCAGGACAAGAAAAAGAAGCTGTTGATTCTGTGATTAATTTTTCTAGCCAATATGGAAATTTAGCAACAATGTATGCTCAAGGTATGGCGAGGAGGACGACTCCAGCGAGGGTTAAGAGATTGTTGGAAGATGTTTACAAAGATAAATTAAAAGATGTGAGATTTGCTTTGCTTTATGGTTCAAGAAAAGAATTTAGCGATATTGATGTTTTTGTGGTTGGAAGCGAAATTCCAAGAATAAGAAACGATTGGATTGATGTTGCTTCTTATTCTCCAACAGAATTTGAAGAAAAAAGAAGTTTGTTTGATGTTGAAATTACAGACCCTTTATTTTCTGGAGAATTTATTTTTGGTGATAGAAGATATTTAGAAGAACAAAAACAAAGATTAAGAGAACAACCAATTACAGAAGAAACGATAAAATATAATCTTAATGAAGCAGAAACACAAGAAAAATCTGCTTATGATTTTTCTGAAGATTCAGAATGGAGAAAAATTGGTTTATCTTATGCTATGACCTCAAGATTAATGGCTGAAAATTTAAGACAAGGAAAAAGAATTTTTACTAAAGAAGATTTGTTACACTCAAAGCGAGCGTCAGTGGAGGACGATAAACCACCACAATTGCAAGGAGGTAAAAAGAAATGAGATTAGAACAACAGCTTTATGAAGCTCCGAGAACTTCTGAGCCAAGACAAATTATCTATGATATTGGAAGTCTGGAGGGATTAAGTGCGACTGCATTGTACACTCCTAAAATTGGTTCGAGTGATTTTCAAGTATCTCTTCCAATGTCTAACTCTGTAGATAAGGGTCTTAGAATATCAACTCCAGAATCAACATTGATTGTTAATTCATATCGAAGAATAATTGGACAATCCGGAGTAGACTATTTTAATCCGGACGGATCTATAGCTGGAAGACTTTTGGGGTTAAATAATTCAGAAGTTAAATACCTCAAAGATCTAGATAAGTAAAATGGACGGCGGAAGATATTTGACAATTTTTCCAGACAACAACGATAGAGTTATCAGATCTCTTTTATATAGTTTAGAATCTTTTGGGGTTGTTAAACTAATTAAAGTGAAAGAAGAAAACTTGGGCAATTATAAATGGGAATTGACTAAAAAAGGAAAAGATTTAGTCGAAAGTGAAAGTTATCTCCAAGATCTTCTTAGTGAAAAAAATATTTTGAAGTTTTGTCAAGAAATTAAATATCTTTTAGAGAACCAAGAATAATTTATTTCGGCTCCTTTGGGAGCCCTTTTTTATTTTTTAAAATTTATAAACTCTAAATGTTTTATAATTTTGCCTGAGCAGAGTGTACCAACAAGCAAAAGAGCACTAACGGTTCGGCCGAGCTCCACTTTTGACGAGGGTTTGAACTCCGTAGGGGCACTATTTTTATTTTTTGTTTTTCTAAAAACGCGCGCGTCAGATTAATTGCCCACCCAGAAAAGTGATTTTAACTCTGCGAAAAATCAAAGATTTTTCTTGTCACGCTACGCGCTCTCACTTCGTTCGGAAGACATAACAGATGCTTAAACAGAATTTCCCTCAGCTCGAGAAATTCCCAAATTTTTCCTTCGGAAAAACTCTCGAGGTCACTTCGTTCCGCTCGAGCCCTTCGGGTTGTTTAAGCCCGATGTTCCCAGACTGCGTCCAAATTGAAATCTGTCCTCGCTGTCGCTCGGATAAATCACCAATCTTTTTGTTCTTTTGCTAAACATAATCGTAACAAAAATCACTTACGAAACTTCGCTCCGTCTA
>JBAZMK010000009.1:0-8771 GCA_041649755.1 Candidatus Pacearchaeota archaeon
GCTAAAGGATTTCTTTTTAATGCCTCTATTGTTTTCTGTGTTTGCTCTAAACGATTATAAACAAAAAGTGCTATCGGGGCTAAGTTCTTCATGGAAATAAATAGAAGGAGAATTTATAAAATCATCTAATCTGATTTTCTTAAGCCAATGGTAACCTATAAAACTGACTGGTTAGCGTCAAGACCCGTATTTTATAATGAGAAGACTAACAAAGTTAGTTACGACATTAATGAAGTAATTGATTTTAGAAATCTTGAATTTCATCCTGAGGGCTTGAACAATTACCTTGATTTTGGTTACTCTATTCTCGGGCAGACACCGATAAAAAATGTAAAATTCTTAAGACATTCTTCAGAGATTACAATAGATAGAGGAAAAATTAAAATTAAAGAATTAGAGGACCCCGTATCAGAATGGTTAAAAAATCACCAACAGACGTCCAAAGAAGAAGAGGTAATAAACTTATTAATGAAAAAAATTCATGATTGGGAGAAAAGCTCTCAAAAAAAGATAGTTCTTCCATTAAGTGGAGGTTATGATTCTAGGCTTTTAGCTTACCTTATCAAAGACAAATCTAAATTAAATGCTTTTACTTTTGGAGTCTCAAAGAAACAGGAAAAATCTTATGAAGTTATTCACGCTAAAAAACTCTGTAAAAAGTTAGGAATTAAATGGGGCCAAATAAAGTTAGGTGATTTTCATAAGTACATTGATGAATGGATAAAAATTTTTGGACCTTCAGTTCACGCCCACGGAATGTATCATTTAGAATTTTACAAGAAGATAGCCGAAGAAGGAGGTACAGGACATCGGTGGCTAAGTGGAATTTTTGGGGACGTATGGGCAGGGAGTACGCCAAAAAAGATAGTTAAGTCATATAAGGACTTAAGAGAAATAGGTTACACTCACGGACTAAACGCAGACGCGAATAAATGCAAGATAAAAACAAAATTTGAACTAAGAAAAAAGTTTTTCAGAGAAAATAAGGACATTATAAACGACGAAATTTTTCAGATAGTAAACCTTATTAGATTAAAAATTATCCTCATTTCATATCTTATGACTCTTCCAAGGAAAGAAGGCTTTCTCCCTTGGTCCCCTTTTCTAGATTTAGATGTTGCAATGAGTATGCTAACTATAAATAAAAATAGAAGGAAAAAGAGGTTATGGCAAAAAGATTTTTTTAAGAAAGTTGGTTTGGATTTTGAGTCTTCTTTATTTTTTAAAAAGACAACCTCTAATCGATTAAATTATGAAGCCCTAAGGAGAATTAGCCTTAAGCCGTTAAATGTAAAAATTTTATCTGAGATTATTGAAGAGGACTACCTAAACTGGATTAATAAAACTCTCTCTCAGGAGACGATAAAAGATAAAATCATAGAAAGGATTCTCACTATTCAAAAATTTGGAGGCTTCATAAGAAGATATTTAAAGATAAAAGATAAGCGGATTACGGCATATTATGCCTATTTGACAATTAAGCCCTTAGAAGAAGTATTAATTAAAAAAGAATTATATAATAGAAAATAAAATGGGATTAGAAAAAGTATCCTTTGTTCAAGAAAAGAACGTATCTTATCCTCCCGTATCAGATTGTAATCCTCCAGAATTCTTTCCTGAACTAAAAAAGACTTGGAAGAAAATAGAACTAAATGAGAACAATAAAGTATATAGTATGGTTAGAGAGAGTTTTAAATTATTGGGATTAGATAGTAAAAATTATGGTAAAGAAAATTGGAACCCCCTAAAGGAATTAATAAAACCTGACGATAAAGTCGTAATAAAACCTAATGCGGTTTTGGATGTAAATAAGAGAAAAGGAGAGGATATTTTTGCAAGTATAACCCATCCTTCAATTATTAGGCCTGTTGTAGACTATGTCTATCTTGCCTTGGGGGGGAAGGGGAAGATAACTATTGCAGATGCCCCCCTCATGCACTGTAACTTTAGTAGGTGGAAAGAAATAACTAAAATAGACAATATAAAAAATATTTATAAAGAAAAATTTAATTTTGATATAGAAGTTTTTGACTTAAGGGAAACTTATGTGCCTTATTCTAAGTTAGGATATTCACCAAGCAGTCTTAGAAGAGTAAAGAAAAGAGACCCAAAAGGATATTTTGAAGTAAAGATTGGAAATCTAAGCAAATTTAGCGAATTGAACGAAGAAGAAATAAAAAAGTTTTATGCTTCAGATTATAATCGTGAACCAGTTATCAATAACCATCTTAGGGGGAGACATAAGTATAAGGTTTCTGGTACAATCTTAGATGCAGATGTGATAATTTCTATTCCTAAAATGAAGACCCATCAAAAAGTAGGGACTACTCTTAATATGAAAAATATGGTAGGCACTCAAGGGGATAAAAATTACATCCCTCATTATAGAATAGGAGGAATATTAGAAGGGGGAGACGAATACCCTAATCAAGGAATCCTGCAAAATAGCTTAAATAAATATAGAAGGTTCTTAATTTTAAAATTACTAGTTAGAAAAACAAGGATTTCAGAAGGCTTATTTGTTTTTGGGAATGGCTTACGTTATTTTTCCCAAAAAATTTTGGATTTCTTTGGAAGAAAAATCAGTAAGGAAAACTATGTAGGAGCTATTACAGGGGGTTCTTGGTATGGCAATGATACGGCTTGGAGAATGACTATAGATTTAACAAAAATAATTCTCTACTCCAACAAAAAAGGGATTATACAAAAAACCCCTCAAAGAAAATTTATTTCATTAGTAGATGGAATAGTATCTGGTGAAGAAGAAGGTCCTCTTGCACCAATCGCCAAGAAAACAGGTTGTGTAATCTTAGGACTAAATCCTGTTTCAACAGACCTCTTTACAACTACCCTAATGGGGTTTGATATTCAAAAAATTAAATTGTACAATGAAGTAATTAAAGACCCCATTTTGGGGAGGAATGATATGTTAGAAAGTATAATCCTAAAATCTAATGTTTCCATTCCAAGAGAATACTTTTCTTCTCCTTTTCATTTTGGTTTCAAACCCCCAAAAGGATGGAAAGGTTTTATAGAATTAAAATAACTTACCTTATCTGTTTTAAATTAACATTACCTGCCACCAAATAAAAAAGTCCAATAAAGCTCCTCCAGACTTTCTTTTTTGAATATTTAAAATCTGTGACAAAACGATAAAACCACTCCAGTCCGAGTTTTCTAAACACTGCAGGAGCTTCTTTTTTCTTACCTAATAAGAAATCGGTCGCAGCTCCAACATTAAAATAGACTATCTTATACTCATTAAAAAGCTGATTAGCCAAAATTTCCTGCTTAGGAGACCCCACGCAAACCCACGCAAAATCAGGTCTAAATTTCCTTATCAATGAGATAATCTTTTTTCTTTCTTCGGGAGAAAATTCTAAATTTTTAATATAAGGGGGATTATAACTGCTTAATTTTTTAGGAGGAATTTTAACCACTTCTGAAAGTTTTCTTAAATCTTCATTCTCAAGACCTATAAAAAAATGCTTTCTCTCTCTGGCTTTTTCCGATAGCAAGAACTCTTTCGTAAATGTAGGTCCTCTTTTTTGTTTAAATCCAGAAAAAAAAGCCAAAATTCTCCCATCAGGAAAGTTAAGGTTCTGGTCACCGAACATTAAACCCCTATAAAAATCATCGTTCTTCAGCCACCAAATCGTGTTAAGATTAATAAAATTAAGGACCTTTTTACCATCTAAGCCATCTAAGGGATTTTCTGACGAAATAACAAATTTCATAATATAAGGGAATAACAAGGATTAATAAAATTATCTTCTATAAATAAGAAGCATTACAAGATAAAACACTTTACTGATTATCGTTGCAATTGTCGCCCCGTAAACAGCATATATTTGACCATAAGGGAGTAACGCAAATATTAGAATATAATTAAGAACTATATTCACAAAAGTTGATACAATTAAAGATTGTGCGACTCTTCTCGGACGATTTTGTGAAACTAAAAAAGATGAATACAATGCGATTAGAGGGAGTATGACTATTAAAATTGAGAATATTCTCAAAATATTTATTGAAGGTAGATATTCTTCTCCGAAAATATGTTTGACAATAAAGGGAGATAAAAGAACTGCCAAAATTGTTGAAGGGATGGAAATTAATAAGGTTAGCCTTAATGACCTACTTAATCCTCTCTCAAGACTCTTTCCCCGAATTTTACTAAATAAAGGAAGGAGGGCACTTGAAAAAGTTATTAAAGGAATAGCTGAAGTAATTAATGAGTAAGCAACACGATAATATCCAATAAATTCTGCTTCAACATATCGCCCTAAAATAAATATGTCAATAAAACCAAAAAATATCCCTGAAAAAACCACTGCAGAAAGAGCAATTATAAAACTAAACAGAGCCTTCTTTTCGTTAGGTTTTAGTTCTTCAGTTTTAATCCTAAAAAAACCAATCTCTCTCTTTGCAGAGGAGTAGAGAAATAATAATGAAATTAAAAAAGAAACAGAAAGACCTAAAATTATCAACAACAAATTTATTGCCTTTGGAAAAAATTTAAACAATAATAGAATTGAAACTGGCACTATTACTAATCTAATTGTTTGCAGGATAATCTCCTTGTGCAAACCTTTTTTAAAATTATTGACCCCTTGAAAAACACCTTCAAAAACCCCCACAAGCCCCATTAGCAGAAGGTAAACAGAGCCTCCGACTAATGCAAGATAAATTTCTGGTTTATTATAATAATTATATGAAAGAAACTTAGAGAGAAGTATAAGAAGCCCCGCAGATATCAGAGAAGTTTTTATCTTAAACCTTAATAAATAAGAAAAGTATGCTTTTGATTTAGAATCTTTTTTTGAAGAAGAAATAAACTTTACAATAGTAGAGTCAATTCCAAGGTCTGCAAGCGAAGCAAAAATCAAAATCGTAGAAAGAGCTAATGAGTAAAGACCAAAAAGTTCCGGAAGAAGGACTCTGGCCAAAATAATAGTAAAAATTAAGGAGCCTATTTTTGAAACAAAAGTAGTTGAAAACTGAAACGCAGAATTTTTTACAGCTTGACCAGTGTTCCCGGAAAAATCTCTTTTACTGACTCTCCCAAAAATCTCTTTTACCTCTCTCGTCTCTCGCCCCAAAATTCTCCCCTTTCTCATCTCTAATAAAGAAACTCTTTATTTATAAACCTTAAATAGCATAACTTTTTTATAACCTTTTATACTGAGAATAATATGGGAAAAAGATTAGAGGTGCGTAGTGAAGAACACCCCAAAATTGCAGAAGAGGTTGAGGGAAGTCTTGAACTAAGTGTAAAAGAAGGAGCGCTGTCTTCTCTTTCTACTGGATTTGGGACATCCTATTTGTCTCCTTTCGCAATTGCAATGAATGCAACAGCGAGTCAGATAGGTATTCTCCACGGAATGATAAATCTTTTTCCAAGTATAATTCAACTTAGGGCTTCATCTTTGATAAAAAAAATCTCGGCCAAAAAGATTGTAATCTGGGGGGTCCTATTTCAGGTATTTCTCTGGTTCTTGGTAATTTTACTAAGTTTTTCTCACTATCTCGGTCTTTCTTATTCTATTTGGATTTTAATTGCTATCGCGAGTTTGATTTATGGAATCGGAGCCATAATCTATCCTGCATGGTTCTTGTGGATGGGTTTCCTTGTTCCCCCCAGAATAAGGGGCAAATATTTTTCAAGAAGGAATTTTATCACAGGATTGTTTGGTATCGCTTCTATGTTTCTCTCTGCAATTATACTGGACAAAATCTCCGAGCTCGGTTTCGGAAAAAATAATTTTTTATTTTATTCTATGCTGGGTTTTGCCGTGATTTTCTTTCTTGCGATTTTCTTTAGATTATGGTCACTTAAAATTATTCAGAAAACATATTCCCCCAAAATTAAGATTGAGGAAAAAGACTACTTTTCTTTCCGCCAGTTTCTGAAAAAAGCACCATCAACTCCTTTTGGCAGATTTACTATTTTTCGGGCTTTTTTGAGTATTGCAATAGGCATTGCAACTCCATTTACATCAGTCTATTTATTAAGGAACCTGGGACTTTCTTATAGCTGGTTTATGGCAATTACTGTTTCAGCAGTGTTTTTTCAATTAATTTTCCTTCCTCTTTTAGGGAAAGTTTCCGACAGATTTGGCAATATTGCACTTACAAGAATCAGTGTCGGGCTTTTGTTTTCGGTCCCCGCTTTATGGGCTTTTTCAGCCCTTATCAAGAATCCCGTTGCTGTCAGATGGTATCTTCTGTTCGTCCCTTCAATTGTTAGTGGTTTTGCCTGGGCCGGGTATAACCTTGCAACAAATAATTATGTCTATGATTCGGTAAGAAGCAATAAAAGAGGTTTTGGTTCAAACTATATGACTCTCATAGTGGGAGTATGTATGTTTTTAGGTTCTATAATGGGCTCATTTCTTTCTAAACTCCCCATTATTTTTATGGACCCCATCTTACTTATTTTTTCTGTTTCAGCAGTAGCAAGGCTGTTTGTTCTTGTTTTTGGAATAAGATTTCTAACAGAAGTCCGCCCAGTTCAAAAGTTCTCTGCGAGATTTTTAATTAAAGAGTTTAAACCTTTGCATGAAATAGCAAGAGAAATAAGTTATATGGAGCAAATTATGGGTATAAAACACCCCCCCGTCAAACTTAAATTCAAACATCAAGAACAACCTCACAAAGATATCTCCCTTCCGCCTTCTTAATGACCATCTCATTATAAGTCACAGCCTTAACATCATTAGTAAATGTATAATTCTCCTCACTATCCCCTAGAATAGTTGCCTTCAGTGTTAAATTTTCTTCATCAATTTTTAATTCCTTAAAATTAGAGTACAGGAACTTCTCTGCATCAAGAAGATACAAAAACTCTTCTAAAAAATCATGAAGTAAGCTTTCAACATCTTTTACCTTAATTTCAAACATTTTCTCTTTTTGAGCAAGTATCTTTATGTCCCCTCTTATAACCTCATTTAAGGCTTCGGCTGATGAAATAAACATCTCTTCAATTGTATACCCCTCAGCCCTAAACTTTACATCTGCGGTATTTTCCAGAAACTCATAAGACATGTTATTTATAATAGAAAGGGGTTTTTATAGCTTCGTTTATTTCAAAATCTTCCCGGTTTCTATATACCAGAGGTATAGATCCAGTTCCGCAAGGTTGAGACCTGTTTTTTTCGTGATCTCCTCTAAGACCCTTTCTATTTCAAGATATCTCTTCTTTGTAAGCGTTTTTTTCCTTCTGTCAAAATCGATTAAACCCTCTTTATTTAATAAATCAATTATATGAAAATCTACTATTGCGACATCTTTAAAACCTATATTTCTTAAAAAGTGGCTTGCTTCTTTCATTCCAATACCTTTTATCTCTCTTACTAACTTTTCTCGTCTTTCTTTACCGCTCCCCACCGCATTAAATAAGTCTTTTTCGCATCTCTTTGCCTCATAAATATAATCTGCACGAGTTTTCGGAAACCTATGCCCCTGTTTTCTAAGACCTTCTTCAAGTTCTTGTTTACTTAAAACAGAAAAATCTCTACCCATTTCTTTCTGTATATTAATACATTTTTCTGCCGAAAAGTTCGCAGTAAGCAGACAAAAACAAAGCTCCCCAAAAACAGCATCAAATTTTCTCTTTCCTACTTCTTCAAATTCCCGAATCCTCTCATCAATAATCTTCTTAATAGGAGAATTCTTCAACCCATTAATTTTATAGATTAAGTCCATCAATAAAGTAAGTTAAAGAGCTTTATATATTTTTTATAATTAAAACTAAAACTACCAAGATTAGAATTATAAGAATTAAGAGCAGGTAAGGAAGCCAACCTAATCTCAGTTTGGTTTCTGTTTTACTGCCAAGGAATTGTTCCCCCCCAGTATAATTTGTAGGAGATGCAGGGGATTTACTTGAAGTAAATATCACCTGAGTATCTTCTGTTGAAGTTTTCTTCTTTGATTTCTCAGAAGGGGTATCTTCATCATCATCTTCATCATCATCTTCCTCAAATGGAAGAGTTCTTACTGTGCTTGAAACTTCGGTATCATTTACATTCCCTGAAGAGTCTTTGGTATAGATTACAATAGTGTAAGAAGTGTTAGATTGTAGTCCTGTAGCGTTATAGAAATTCTCTGTTGAAGAGAGATTAGCTACATTTTCACCATTTATATAAATTAATGTGCCTGCAAAGTCAGAATCGGTCGGATTTGTCCAATTCCATAATATGCTATCATTTGTTTTTGAAGCAACTCCAAGACCAGAAACAGACATTGGGGCGACCGTGTCGGAAGTCTCATTTTCTTCAGTTTCGTTTTCTTCGCATCCTTTCAAAATTGTAAAATAAACTTTGTTACTCTTCCCTGTGTTATCGTAAGCATCTGTGCAGTAGATTTCTGCAGTATAAATCCCCTTAGACAAAGTTACATTAATACTATTTAATCCCAAATTTACATTGCTTTTATTTATCCATATATTATTTACCTTAAGA
Organism: Candidatus Pacearchaeota archaeon; assembly: GCA_041649755.1. GTDB lineage: Archaea > Nanobdellota > Nanobdellia > Pacearchaeales > GW2011-AR1 > JAGVXH01. Next base: position 8,466 of record JBAZMK010000009.1, read on the forward strand.
CCGCATGAACTTATATTTGATTGGTCAAATACACTAAAAATAAAGTTTACAGATTGAGGAATTTCTGGGAAAACAGCGTAATTTAAAGGAGATATCAATGCAACAGCGGGAGCGATATCGTCACCTACACAACTTGTTTTGTCTTTATAAACATAAAAAGCAACACCTTCATAAGTATAAACATCAGAATAATTACTCAATATCTTATTCTTTTCAGACTCACTTATTGTATAAAGATGGTCAGACCCACTCTTATGATTCCAGAACCTGTACACGGGAACTGTCCCACAAAAACTATTCTTGTAA
>JBAZMK010000010.1:0-7182 GCA_041649755.1 Candidatus Pacearchaeota archaeon
TGCAGAACTAAACTTCAATCGGCTAATTGCCCCCTGTACTCATGTAAACATAAGGAGATGGGGGCTGGTATCTGCTCTGGTGTCACGCTCAAAGAGTACAGGTTTTACGACAAGAATGAGGGTGAGATTGTAGCTATGGTTTGCGACGGCTACGAGATTAAGTAAAGAAAGGATAAGGAGGGACAAGATGAGCGAAGAAGTAAAGCACATACAGGTGAACCAGCGTTACCGCATAGTGATCGAGCGTGCGGCTAGCACAAAGGGCGTGGACGGCTTCAAGGTGGAGGCAAACGGGGATGATATGACATTAGTGGAAGCGGATGCCTATCTACTCTACAGCAAGGTTAAGGACATGACCGCGCCGGTCGCGCAGGACACATCTTCGGGGCTGAAATAAGGAGAGGATGAATAACATGGAAGACGAAATGAGATCGACAGCATTAGCATTACCGGATGAGCAGAACTTCAGGAGAGACATTGCAGCAATAAACCAGTTTCAGAAGATAGTAAGAAGCAACCTACAGGACGGGCATGACTTCGGCATTATCCCAGGCACACAGAAACCAACGCTTTTAAAACCAGGCGCCGAGAAGATAGCCAAGCTCCTCGGACTCGCTGACCTCTACGTGATACTCGACAAGGCTGAGGATTGGGAGAAGGGCTTCTTCCGGTATCTCATCAAATGCTCTCTCATATCAGTCAACAGTAACGTCACTATATCTGAGGGGCTTGGCGAGTGCAACAGCATGGAAGCCAAATACCGTTGGCGGGAGTCCAAAAGGAAATGTCCTGACTGTGGTGCTGAGGCCATCATGAAAGGCAAAGCGGAATTCGGCGGCGGCTGGCTATGCTTCAAGAGGCAAGGCGGGTGCGGTTCAAAGTTCCCTGATAACGATATATCCATCACAGAGCAAACAGTGGGCAAGGTCGCCAATGATGACATATACACCCAGGTTAACACAATCCTCAAGATGGCAAAGAAGCGGGCATTGGTTGACGCAGCTTTATCAGCCGGACGGCTCTCAGACTTATTCACTCAGGACATGGAGGACATTGTTGGCGGCATACCGGAACCCACAACAAAGCCCGCAAACGCCGCGCCAGTGTCACAGAAAGCCCCTGCCCAAGCACCGCGTGACCTGTTTGCCGAACAGCCGAGACAAGAAGAGCCCCAAAACAACAAGCAGCTATTTCTAGCGGCTTGCAAGAAGGCCGGATACAGTGTCACTACAAAGCAAGGACTCGATTCGGTGAAAGCATGGATAGCAAAGACAGGAACAGAACTACCCTTCGATGAATGCTCAGATAAAAAGCAGCAAGAACTTATCGACATGATGCGCTGTGAGGCTTTGCCGGAATGATACCACGCAAGTTAAGATTGCAACTTATGGAGAGGGCGGGTAATCGCTGTGAGATGTGCGGGCGTGGGTGTATGGGTGAAGCACTCAGCCCTCACCATAAGTTGCATCGCAGTCAAGGCGGGAAGGACACGCCGGAGAACCTAGTCATGATCTGTAATTCCTGCCACCTACTACAGCATGGTGTAAGGAGCGTGAAGTCTTGAAGGACATACCTATATGGTTTGGTGAAGTGAACGAGGCGGGAACCAATATCCGGCTGTACTTACCTGAGAAGTATGAGGTTTGGAAACATCAATTAAAGGGTAAGAAGATTGAGCTTGTCTTGCGGGAATACAAAGCTATCAGATCACCGAACCAGAACAGCTATCTACATTATGTTCTCGGTAAGATAGCCGAGGAAACAGGGCATACATTGGAAGAAATCAAGTTACACTATAAACAGAAGTACGCATCGAAGGTTGACGAACATGGTATCCACTTCCTAGAAAAGACATCACGGATGACCACAGATAGATGCTCCAGATTTACAGAGGACATTCTTTTGGATGCGGCAGAATTAGGTATTCAGATTAAGACCCCAGAAGAATTCGCAAGGACACAGGAACTATGATTACCCCAGAGCAGGTAATGGACTTCCTGCGCCACTCGCCGCTACGGAGGGGGCTGCAATGGTACTGCGAGAACACAGAGCATACTTGCACCCCCTCGACGTGCAACGAGCAGTGCTTGAGGGACACAGCGAAGGACTTGGCAAGATGGATAAGCGATCAAGAGATAACAGGCAAGGTTGTACATATAGCATGAACGAAAGGAGATTGCGGAACTTTGAAGAATTGGCATAACGGGATCGCGACATGGGAAGTTGGCAAGACCCTCTATATCTCTGTCCCTTTCACGTGGTTAATGGATGAAGCTCAAAAGATTGCTGCCGCCTATAAAGGCACTGTCAATATCGGTGGCCCCGGGATCATGAAGCCGTCAGAGATTGAAGGCTACGAACCTATTTTGTTCCACAATCCATTAGCGACATTTACAACGCGAGGTTGTCCAAACCGATGCGGCTTCTGCGCAGTGCCGAAGATTGAGGGGGAGTTTAGAGAATTGCCTGGTTATCGGCCCGCCCCTGTAGTATGCGACAACAACCTACTTGCTGCAACTAATAGGCATATACGCGGCGTTGTAGACAATCTCAAATATTTCCCGTTTGTAGACTTCAATCAAGGATTAGAAGCAAGACGCTTCACCCATGAGGTAGCTGATATGTTTGGTGAATTAAATTGTAGAGTGCGTTTTGCTTTCGATCGGTGGGGAACAGAGCAAGCCGTGAAGGATGCGATCGACCTCTGCCGCCAGCGAACTACTAAAGACATACAGGTATATTGCCTGATTGGTTATAAGGATACGCCAGATGATGCGCGGGCGCGTTTGGAGTTAATTAGATCATGGGGTGTGTTACCAAATCCCATGCGCTTTCAACCATTAGATGCACAACGTAAACATGAATATATCGCTCCTGGATGGACAGATTACGAGCTAAAAAAAATGATGCGTTACTACTCACGATTGATATATACAAGCCCTATCCCTTATGACGAATTTGTAGATCGTAATGACCATGCAGATCAGGCGGTAATGGACTTCAATAGGAACGAGGTGAAAGAGTGAACACAGCACGATTCTTAGGATGGAAGGTAATGAGTGGCGTACCTTATTGCCAGAAGAAAAGCCCTCGTATGCTGTCAAAGGTTCTCAGGGCTGGTTACTACACAAGAAGAGGGAAGCGCAGAATCAAAATATATGTACGGGCAAAGACTGAAAACTATGAATCTAAAGCAGAACTGGTTATCTGTGGCGAACGGCTAATCATGGATGAAAACTGGAAGCCGGAACGGTCTATGGATTCATGGCTGACGAAATGGATTTGCCCACGTTGCGGAACTGAGGAATATATCAACAGGGCAATACTACCTTTAAGTTGCGGAGGCCGAAGGGAAGAAGCCATAAACGAAAGCGAGGAGAGATGAGCGTATGAAAACGATAACTAAAGAATGGTTAAGAGAACAAAGAGCGTGTGCTGAAGGATATGACTGGTTTATACACCAGAGAGCAAGAGACGCAGTAAAGATATTACAAGCACTCATTAAAGAGAGTAAGTACGATTGGGCAAACTGGCTCATCGTGCGACGTATAGATCGTAAACAGTATATCCAGTATGCCGTATTTGCAGCCAAACAGGTGGAATATCTCTGGAAAGATAGCTATCCAAAAGAATATAAGATATGGCGAGATTGGATTGACAATGGTTGTAAGGCTGCTGACGCCGCCTACGTTGCTGACGCTGCCCGCGCCGCTAACGCTGCTGTCTGCGCTGCTAACGCTGCCTACGCTGCTAACGCTGCCCGCGCCGCCTACGCTGCTGCCCTCGCCGCCTACGCTGCTGTCTGCGCTGCTAACGCTGCCTACACTGCTAACGCTGCCCGCGCCGCCGGCGTTGCTAACGCTGCCTACGTTGCTGACGCTGCCCGCGCCGCCTACGTTGCTGACACTGCCTACGTTGCTGACGACGCTGAGATACAAAAGCGAATCTTAGAGTATGGTATCACTCTATTAAACGAAAGCGAGGAAAGATGAGCCCGATATGTAAAGGCAAGCCACACACACGGCATGAGATCATAACCAGAGTACCCACGCCGGAAAAGCCGCTGCTGATACACGAGGTTGGACCGTGTATCAAATGCCACACTCAGCGGCATTACGAGCGGATGCTGGACAGCGGCATCTTTCGCGGCAGTCTAGAGAGTAATCCTTTAGTGAGTTTTTTTAGTGGGAGGGAGAAATGAGCGAGTTAATACCATTCACCACATGGAGCCAAGAGCGCATACGTCTAGGCATGAAGATATGCACATCGAGGCACAAGCGGTACAGCAAAGACCCGCGAGTAACCTGTATCGTGCGGTTGCCCTGGTGGATCATCGTCAATTATCTGTACGAGCCGGAAGGCGCAAGAGACCCGAAGGAACTGCAAGCTGTTATCGACGGCATCTATGGACGGCATGTGCCAGACGAAGAGATGTTCTATGTGCATTGGGGCGACTTCAAGGGGGAGAAGGCGTGAAGAAAACCAGCAGCACCGAATACGGAACGCCTCAGCAGTTCTTTGACACGCTTAATAAAGAGTTTCACTTCACGCTTGATGCTTGCGCCAGCGCGGAGAATGCCAAATGTGAAAGGTTCTATTCAAAGCACGAGGATTCCCTTGACCGTGACTGGAGCAAAGATATCGTTTGGATGAACCCACCCTACAACGGCGAGATCAGCAAGTGGATGAAGAAAGCGTATACCGAAGCGCAGAAAGGCGCTACCGTGGTATGCCTCATCCAATCCAGATCCACAGATTCAAAGATGTGGCACAACTACGTGATGAAGGCAAGTGAGTGGCGCTTTGTTGCTGACCGACTGCATTTTAGTTTAAACGGCAGATCCGCGCGGGCAAATCTTTCTAGCGTGGTTGTCATCTTCAAACCTTACTATCAAGATAAACCGTTCCCTGGTGTCATTAAGATCTCATCTATCAATACTAAAGGAGAGCGATTACAAGAGATACCGATACCAATGGAGTTAGGAGTATAGCAGATGAAAGAATCAGAGTTCCAGCAGCAAATTATAGACGTTGCACATTTGCATCATTGGCTAGTGGCACACTTCAGGGGGGTACGCATCCAGCGCAAGGATGGCTCGGTATATTTCGCCACGCCCGTACAAGCAGACGGAGAGGGATTTCCCGATCTAGTAATGCTAAAGCCTAGCCGGATGGTAGTAGCTGAGATAAAGAGTGATAAGGGGAAGCTATCGGAAGCACAAGAGGAATGGCTGAACCAATGGGAGTTGGCGGGGGCAGAGGTGTACGTTTGGAGACCGAAGGATTGGGATAAGATTATTGAGGTGCTGGCATGAAGCCCTATTATGAGGATGGACTATGAAGCCAAAAGATAGGTTAGTAATTAAAAACAAATACAATGGTCACTGTGCGTACTGTGGGATAAAGTTAGGTAGTCGATTTCATATTGACCATATTTTTCCACGAAGCAATGCTTGTTACCTCAAATCTCCAACGATGAGAGAGATATTTAATTTAGACACCATCAATCTTTCTGACGTTGATGATGTTGCTAATTTGAATCCATCATGCGAAAGGTGCAACCGTTGGAAACAGACATACTCGATTGAACAGTTCCGCAAAGAGATAGAGTTGCAAGTAGAGAGGTTAAGAAGAACGCAAGCTGGCTTTCGTCTAGCTGAGGATTTCGGGATTATTCAAGAGAGAAATACTGCTGTGGTATTTTACTTTGAATACCCTGAATTTAAAGACTTACAGTAATGAACATGGAGGGGATATAGATGATAACAGACTATGAAAGGAAAGCACATACACCGATCCGCCACCAGCCCATGACCTACCGGCAAGCGTGGGCGCATGGATTATACGCCCTTAGAGACAAGGAAAGGTACGGCGACACCCCTGCCCCTGTAAAAACGCCACTACCACCCGATATGCTACGTCTAAAGGCAAAGTTGGATGACCTGAGAGCGGGGCAGAACGTCTTGGAAAACAGGGTAAACGGATTGATGAAGATGGGACATACCCATTCTAAGAAAGTAAGTAAATACAGTACGTATTCCTTAGAAGATAGTGCCCCGTAATTGGGGTAGGGTGGGGAGGGGTACGTATTAATTAATTATATATAAAGCAACGTGACGGGAGATTACGAGTAAATGAAAAGCCAGCGTCACAAGAAAATAGCTACAAGTTACGAGAGCGTCACAAGCGTAACATTTGCGTCACGAAGCGTCACAAGCACGAGTGAAAGAAGGGGGAGATGGTAGAGACGAAGTTAATTGATAAGGTGCGTCAGTTCCTTGCCCCCATTCAAGGAAGGGACATCGATCTGATGCAGCTCCGGCGGGACTTGAACATAGACCCTGCATCTCCGGCGTGGGACGGATTGCGGATGATTCTCTTGCGGTTATCTGAAGGGGAGAATCCTTTAATTAGACCTACAGGGAGAAAGGACGGTAGTTATCGGGTTATTACACAGGTCAAGCCTGTCAGGGTGTTTGCACCAGGGAGGGAACGCAGACAACCGTATATGCTTATATTCCCTAAAGAAAAAGCTACTGGATTAGAGATGTGGTTTGCCGATCAGATTACTATACGGGAGGGTGACTTTATATTCATAGCGGGTGTATCGAACTTTGGTAAGACATTACTGGCGTTGGAGTTTTGCGCTCAGAATATAGACAAGAAACCTGTGCTAATGGGAAATGAGTACACTACATGGAACTCAGAGAAACAGGAGTTTGAACCACACTCTCGATTCTTGAATCGGCTAGATAAAATGGATTGGGTGAAGTGGGTTGACGATGAAGGGATGGATAAGTTCACACTCTTACCAGTGAGGGATGATTATGCTTCCCATGTTGTCAAGGACAGAATCAATATCATAGATTGGGTAAATCTTAAAGAACACTACGACATAGGCCATGTTTGCGAGGAGATCAAGAAAGCATCCGGCAGAGGAATATCTATAGTAGTAGAACAAAAAGGGGAAGGTGCCAGCGCGGGGCGTGGCGGCCAATTTACCAAAGACTTTACTGATGTTGAAATCTTACTTGACCCATTCGGGAAGGACGAGATTCTATTAACACTCGGTAAGGTAAAAGAGCCAAAACCTGGAGTAAGGCTGTATGGTAAAACGTATGCTTATTCGATATGGGACGGGGTAGAGATCAGAAACTTCCGAGAAGTCGTTACCTGCCCGCA